>NZ_JACSMI010000010.1:0-41840 GCF_018618605.1 Exiguobacterium sp. s125 | reverse complement strand
CGTTGACGAAGCTTGCGCTTCATTCATTGTTTGTATCCGAAGATACGTTTTTTGCCTCATCGTTCAGTTTTCAAAGTTCGTCGTGTCGTTTTCAGCGACTTTAATATCTTACCAAGTTATCAACACAATTGTCAACAACTTTTTTTGATATTTTTTTCGGTGTGTCACAACCATTTGCGGCACAAGAAATAATATACCACGGCTTTTTCGATTGTACAAGCATTTTATTAGAAAAACATTTAAAAAGATTATTTACCCGTTTTATTGCTGATTGATTCCAATCCATCATGTCTTTTCGAGCCTTCATTTTTCATAATAAAGCTCCCTCTCTACTATATATAGAAGAAAGGGAGCAAACGTGTTTGTTAGTTTTGTTGGTGGCGCATCGTTGGGAATAAGAGAACGTCCCGAATCGATGGTGCATTTGTTAGCAACATGACAAGGCGATCGATTCCGATTCCAAGTCCACCCGTTGGCGGCATTCCGTATTCCAATGCTTCGATGAAATCATTATCCATCTCGTGTGCTTCGTCGTTCCCAGCTTCCTTTTCAACAAGCTGTGCTTCGAAACGTTCACGTTGGTCGATTGGATCGTTTAACTCCGTGAAGGCATTCGCATGTTCACGACGCACGATGAATAATTCGAAACGATCCGTAAAGCGTGGATCTTCTGGGTTTTTCTTCGCGAGTGGTGAAATTTCAACTGGGTGACCATAAACGAAAGTCGGTTGAACGAGTGTCTCCTCGATTTTTTGTTCGAAGAATTCGTTTAAGATATGCCCCGTCGACATATGTGACTGAACTTCGATTCCGTGTTCATGGGCAAGTTCATGGGCCCGCTCTTTCGAAATATCATCAAAGAAATTGATTCCTGTCGCTTCTTTAACGAGATCTGCCATATGGGCACGTTTCCAACCAACCGTTAAATCGATGACGTCTTCGCCATACGTAACTTTTGTTGTCCCAAGTACTTCTTGAGCGACGTGAGCAATCAGGTTTTCTGTTAAATCCATGATATCTTCATAGTCCGCATATGCCTCATACAACTCAATCATCGTGAACTCTGGGTTATGGCGTGTTGAAATTCCTTCATTTCGGAAGACACGACCAATTTCATATACTTTTTCGAGTCCACCGACGATAAGACGTTTTAGGTGCAACTCAATCGCGATTCGCATGTAAAGCGTCATATCAAGAGCATTGTGGTGCGTGATGAACGGACGGGCAGATGCTCCACCTGCGATTGTGTGTAACATCGGTGTTTCGACTTCCAAGTAGCCGAGACTATCGAGGTATTGACGGATGCCTCGAATTACTTTGCTTCGGGCGATGAATGTCTCCCGTGATTCCGTGTTCGTAATGAGATCGAGATAACGTTGACGGTACCGTTGTTCCACATCTTTTAATCCATGATATTTATCTGGAAGCGGACGAAGTGCTTTCGTCAACAATGTAAACGACGTGACATGGACTGATAACTCGCCGACGTTCGTTTTAAAGACATAACCACTGATTCCGATGATATCACCTAAATCGCATGTCTTGTAAATTTCATATGCTGCTTCTCCGACATCGTCTTTCCGGACATATAACTGAATTTGACCTGTCACATCCTGAACGTTCGTAAATCCAACTTTCCCTTTACGGCGTGTTGTCATGACACGTCCCGCAATCGTTACTTCCGGTTTTAATTCAGCTAATTCCTCTTTTTCGTTCTCGCCGTAAGCTGAACGAATGCTTGCTGTATCCGTTGACCGTTCAAAACGAGCACCGAACGGGTCGAGTCCTTGCTCACGCATCGCGTTCATCTTACCGAGACGCACCTGCATTTGATCATTCATTTCCATGTCCTGACTCACTGTATTCACTCCTTCTAAAAATTGTTCACGACGGTCTTCATCATTCTGCATCAAAAAGCTGCCGGCATGACCGACAGCACCTTGAAAAAACCGATTCGCTCATCTTTAATGCAATTAGCGTACCATAAAACGGGTAATGCCGACTATACTTTACCTGTCACGCATGTACTGCGGTTGTTTCCAAGGTTTCGACATACTGACGTAACAACTCTTGAAGACCGGCATGGGTATCAATATCGAATAAGGCTTTTCGGACTTGCCCGTTCCCACTTAATCCTTTGAGATACCACGCGACGTGGGTACGCATTTCACGAACGGCTAGTTTCTCACCTTTCAGTGCAACGAGTCGTGCCGCATGCAACAAGCAAATATCAATCTTTTCACGTGGTGTCGGCTCGGCTGGTAACGTCCCGGATTCGAGATACTGGATCGTCTGATAGAGCATCCATGGATTGCCGAGCGCCGCCCGACCAATCATCACACCATCTACACCGATTTCATCAATCATCCGTTGCGCGTCTTGCGGCGTTTGCACATCACCGTTTCCGATGATCGGAATCTGCACTGCCCGTTTTGCTTCCCCGATGATGTTCCAGTCCGCAACGCCCTCATACTTTTGCGAACGGGTCCGCCCGTGAATAGCAACCGCCTTTGCTCCACCCGCTTCCGCTGCCCGGACATTATCGACACAATAAATATGATGACTGTCCCACCCTGTCCGCATCTTCACCGTGACGGGCTTCTCGACCGCTTGCGATACAGCATGAACCATTTCATATACTTTATCGGGATCAAGCAACCATTTTGCACCGGCATCACATTTCGTGACTTTTGGAACCGGGCATCCCATGTTGATGTCAATGATATCCGCATTCGTGTTGGCATCGACATACTGTGCCGCCTTTACGAGTGTCTCCTTCGATCCGCCGTAAATCTGCAGACTGAGCGGCTTTTCGCGTTCGTCGACATACAGCATCTCTAACGTCCGTTCATTTTCATACAAAATCCCTTTATCGCTGACCATTTCCGCACAGACGAGTCCTGCCCCGAATTCTTTTGCAATCAAACGAAACGCAGGATTGCAGACGCCCGCCATCGGTGCGAGGATGACACGATTGTTCAGTTCGACGTCACCAATCTTAAAACCTGACATGTAGCGCTCTTCCTCTCTTCTTCAATACCCTCTATTCCTTCACGATTCGTCTGACGCCCGCTCGTTCCGTTTCCGGTAGTTGCGCGTAGAGTTCCTCGACCGTCCTCTTTAAATGCGGTACCTCATATTGCGGATTCAATTCCTGCAACGGCGCGAGGACAAATGCCCGCTCTTGCATCCGTGGATGCGGCACCGTTAATCCTTCTGAATGTATATCATCTGTATTATAAAGGATGATGTCAAGGTCTAACGTTCTCGGTCCATTCTCGAACAATCGCTTCCGTCCTTCTTGGCGTTCGATGCCCTGCAAGTGCTCGAGCAACACCTCCGCGGACCAACTCGTCTCAAGTTCGACGACCATGTTGTAGAATAAATCTTGATCGAGGTAACCGACAGGAACGGTCTCATAAATCGAGGACGGGCGAATCGCTTGAATCTCCGGGTACGCCGTCATCGCTTCAATTGCAGCATGTAAGTGCCCGGCCTTATCCCCGATGTTCGACCCAAGGGCGATGTAAGCACGGTTCATGCATAATCCCCCCGAACCCGATTGATTTCTACCGCGACATGCTCATAGTGCCCTGCGATCGGTGGATCAGGTTTGATGACTTTGACGGTCGCTTCCAAAATTCGTGGATCGAGCAAAAAGACGTGTCGGACGATTCGGTCCGCGAGCGCCTCGACCAACTGAACGGCCTCCCCTTCGACGACATGTTTCGTCGCTTCATAGAGTTCCGCATAATTGACACTTTCCCGTAAATCGTCCGTCTCGCCGGCGCGTGATAAATCAAGTCCGATGGATAAATCCACATTAAAGCGCTGTCCTAACTTCGTTTCTTCTGCGAACACTCCATGATAACCATAAAAACGCATCCCTGAAACGTGTATGCGATCCATCTTCATTCCCCCTTCGGTAATTCTGCTGCAAGCATCGCGTCCATCATCAGAGCGGCCCGCTTGATTTCTTTCACGTCATGGACACGCATCCACTCGCAACCTTGTTGGATTCCGTAACAGACGGTCGCAATCGTCCCTTCCACCCGTTCCGCCGCCGGGAGCCCGAGCGTCAATCCGATCAGTGACTTGCGTGACGTCCCAAGTAAAACCGGGTATCCAAAATCTGTCGCAATCGCGAGGTGACGCATCAAAAATAAATTCTCTTCATACGTTTTCATGAAACCAATCCCTGGATCAAGCCAAATCCGATTTTCCGAGACACCCGCCTGTTTCGCTAATCGGATTGATTCTTCAAGGTCGGCGCGGACTTCAGCTAAGACGTCTGTTCCGTGTGGTTCCGTCCGATTATGCATCAGGATGATTGGGACTTCGTGCCGGGCGGCGACCGTTACCATTGAACGATCCCCCCATTTCGAACCCCAAACGTCATTGATGAGATCTGCACCGGCACGGACAGCGGCTTCAGCGACTTCCGGTTTATACGTATCAATCGAAATCAAGACATCGAGCTCACGCTTCAAGCGACGAATCACTGGAACAACGCGGTCGATTTCATCTGCTGCTGAAACAAATGCCGCACCCGGTCGCGTCGATTCTCCACCAACATCGATTGCATCTGCCCCGTCCGCAACAAGTTGCCTAGCATGACGAACAGCGAGTTCGACATCAACGTATTGTCCACCATCTGAAAACGAATCCGGCGTCACATTTAAAATTCCCATGATTTTTGTCAACGTTTTTCCCTCCTCGACCACCGCGTCTCGACGGCCTCATCGAATAGCTGACGCACACGTTGATAGCCGCTTCCCGATTGACCCGAGAACGTTCGTCCGTCAAGTGATGAAACGGCGACTGCTTCTTGAACGGAATTCGTGTAGAGAATTTCGTCTGCCTCCATCAACTGTGGCAATAAAGCAAGGCGTTCTTCGACCATAAGTTGCTCCATCAAGAACTGGCGGGTGATCCCATTCAAGGCACCCGTCTCAAGCGACGGTGTATACCACTTCTCCCCATAACGCCAAAAAATGTTCGAAGTGATGCCTTCACAAATGAATCCTTCCTTCGTCAAGAAGAGCCCTTCCGCTTCCGGATTAAACAGTTGGCGTTTCGCAACTAGATTGTTCATGTAGTGATGCGACTTTAAGCGATACGCCGTTTCCGGTGTACTGCGTGGCAACCGGACCGTTTCAAGCGCCCGCTCCGTCGCTTGTCGCGCACCAATCGGTCTCGCATAAATCACGACCGTCGGCGTGTCATACCGCTCAACGGAGAGTCCGATATCACGGGGACCAGCCGAGACATTTAAGCGGATGTATAAATCAGTCGTCGCATGGGCACGGTATAAGGTCTCAATCGCAACTAACAGTTCATCCCGCGTATAGGGGATGACGATTCCAATCGCGGCACAACTCATCTGTAGCCGTTTAATATGATCATCAAATAAAAATGGATGTCCTGCATACGTACGAAATGTCTCAAAAATCCCCATTCCATATAAATAACCATGGTCAAATGGTGAAATCCGAACGTCTTCTTCTTTTACTACCTGTCCATCATGCCAAAGATACATATCGATTCAACTCCAAAAAGTTTTTTAACATCCGTTTCCCGTCTCGGGTCAAGATTGCTTCCGGATGAAACTGGACACCGACGATCGGTAACTCGCGATGTCGCAGGGCCATGATTTCTCCCCCTGCTTCCGCTGTCACTTCCAGGGCATCCGGAAAGGTCTCCCGCTCGACGACAAGCGAATGGTACCGTGTCACTGGTGTATCTTGAGCGATGCCTTCAAACATCCCGGTCGCGTCGTGAGACAATAACGAAACTTTTCCGTGCATTAAGTCTTGTGCCCGGACGACTTGTCCGCCGAAGACTTGTCCGATTGCTTGATGACCGAGGCAGACACCAAGGATAGGCAACTTGCCTGCGAAGTATTCGATCGCAGCAAGGCTGATGCCCGCCTTGTTCGGAGTACAAGGTCCTGGCGAAATCACTAGGTGATCGGGTTTGAGTTGTTCAATCTCCTCGAGTGTAATCGCATCATTCCGAAACACCTGGATCTCTTGCCCGAGCTCCCCAAAGTATTGGACTAAGTTGTACGTAAATGAGTCATAGTTATCAATCAATACAATCATGTCGTTCCCTCCGCCATTTCTTTTGCGACCCAAAGTGCCTTTGCCTTACTGAGTGATTCTTCATATTCGCTCACTGAACTAGAATCGGTGACGATTCCTGCTCCCGCCTGAATATAAGCGACGCCATCTTTGGCGACGAGCGTCCGAATCAAGATGTTGAAGATCGCATCGTCCGCCCAACTGATAAATCCGAGTGACCCTGTATAAATACCACGCCGGACCGGTTCTAACTCCTCGATGATCTCCATCGTCCGGATTTTTGGTGCACCGGTGATCGTCCCACCGGGGAACATCGCTGCGAGAACATCGCTCGCACCTTGGTGTTCCGCTACTTTCCCACGGACATTCGAGACGATATGTTGGACATGAGAATATTTTTCGATCACCATCAATTCATCGACATGAACGGACCCATACCGGCTGACCCGTCCTAAATCGTTGCGTTCTAAATCAACGAGCATGACGTGTTCCGCCCGCTCTTTTTCATTATCGAGCAGCGTCTTCGCAAGCGCTAAGTCTTCTGCTTCATCCTTCCCGCGCGGACGTGTCCCAGCAATCGGACGCGTCGCGAGATCGTCTCCAATTTTTTCGACGAGCAACTCGGGTGACGCTGAGACGAGCGTCAACTCTTCATCGACGAAGTAGCCCATGTACGGCGACGGGTTCACCTGCCGCAACACGTCATAGACATGAGCCGGCGATGTTAAGAGACGTTCATGTTGACGAACCGCAAGATTGACTTGAAAGACGTCACCCGCTTCAATATAACGTTTGACGCGGTCTGCCGCCTCGACAAAGTCGGCTTGTTCGAACGACCGACCCCGCTCTAACCGTTCATTCGAAACCGGGCGAAAGACTGGCGCAGGACTCTCCACTTTCCAAGCAAGTACTTCAGTTTCAAGTGCTGCTTCCGCTGCCTCGACCGTATCACGCGTCACGGCAACGAATAACTGACCTGCCTGTTCGTCATACACGGCGACTTCATCGTACCAATACAACGAAATATCTGCTGTTTCTAAATCGTCCTCCGCTTCGTCCGGTAATCGCTCTAAATACCGGACAGCGTCATAACTGACGTAGCCTGCCAGTCCACCGAAAAATGCAGGCATCCCGTCCGGACGAGCCGATGCATGACGTGCGCGTACTTCTTCAATTAATGAAAACGGAGAATCTGTTCGTTCTTCGACACCATCACGTGTTGTAATCGTCGTTTGTCCGGATTTCGTGCGTAACTGCCCGACCGGGTGCACACCAGCCATCGTATAGGAACCGATACGACCACTTTCGAGCCAGATATGACCGGTTTGTTCTTTTGTCCGCTCCACATAACGGTTATAAAATTGTTCCTTCGTCCATGTAAATGCTACATATCTCGTCTGTCGCACTTGCGTCCCCCACCTCTGTACGTATTCTGTCCTCATTATACGCAAAAAAAAGGCACGCGGGAGTCGAATGACTTCCGTGTGCCTGAAAAAAATTATAGTTTCGAACCTTCTTCTTCCTCGACTTGATAGAGTGGCGTACTGAGGTAACGTTCTCCATTCGAAGGAATGATCGCTAACACATTTTTGCCTTTTCCAAGACGTTTGGCCGTTTTAAGAGCTGCAGCGATTGCAGCACCTGAAGAAATCCCACCGAGAACTCCGTTTGATTTCGCGGCACGGCGCGCATGATCAAATGCTTCTTCCGTCGTGATTTGTTCGACACCGTCATAGATGTGTGTATCGAGAATCGAGGGTACGAATCCAGCACCAATTCCTTGGAGCTTGTGCGGACCCGGTTTACCACCCGAAAGAACAGGTGAATCCGTTGGTTCGACAGCGATGATTTCGATTCCCGGGAAGGCGTCGCGTAATACTTTACCAGCACCCGTGATCGTCCCACCTGTTCCGATTCCGGCGATGAAGGCATCCAGTGATAGTCCTTCGAACGCTTCAACGATTTCAGGTCCTGTCGTCTGTTCGTGAACGACGGGGTTCGCTCCGTTGTTGAATTGTTGCGGCATGAAATGACCATGTTCCTCTGCTTCCGCCATCGCTCGCGCGATTGCACCCTTCATTCCTTCCGGACCAGGTGTTAAAATCAACTCCGCGCCGTACGCACGAAGAAGAGTTCGACGTTCCATGCTCATTGTTTCTGGCATGACGAGAATGGCCCGGTATCCTTTCGCTGCTGCGACCATCGCTAGACCAATCCCGGTGTTGCCACTCGTTGGTTCGATGATCGTATCGCCCGCTTTCAGTTTCCCAGCATCCTCTGCCGCTTCAATCATCGACAGCGCAATCCGGTCTTTGACACTTGACCCGGGATTCATGTACTCCAGTTTCAAGTAGACATCTGCATCCTCTGGTCCTGTCAGATGGTTCAATTTGACGATCGGCGTGCGGCCGACTAAATCTAGTACTGAATTTGCAATACGCATGACCATTCCTCCTCATAATGAAAAACCTTTAATTCCAAGTAATCCGATAAATCAATTATCAATGGACTGGATGAAATCTGTCAATCAAAGCGCTCCACGGTAGGTTTCGTTCCATTTTTGGATTGACGTTCTATCGCTTCTTGAATCAAACGATCGAGTGTATCTTGTTCGTGTTCTTTACGCATTACTTGATAGACATCCGCTCGTGTGATGTCTTCGTCTCCCACTGTCGCGACGACGTCTTCAAGCGGTCCACCGATACTTTCTTGGACGATCTTCGGAGAATCAACTTTCGGTAGTTCTCCCATGAAGGCATATGCTCCCGTTAAAAAGTTCGTCAACAGTAAGATGAAAATCAACATCCACAAGTACTTAGAGTTTACATTTCCCATTTTCAGACCCTCTTATGCTCGTTCGAGCGATTTTTCACGAAGTGATTGTAATTCTTCGACGCCATACTGATAGTGTTCTGAACAGAAATGACAAACTGCCTCTGCTCCACCATCTTCATCAATCATCGATTGAATCTCGTCAGGTCCGAGCGCCACGATGGCTGTCGCGAGCTTTTCGCGATCACATGTGCAACCAAACGTAACCGGCACTGTATCGAGGACTTCGTATGATTCACCGAGGACGAGTTCAAGCATTTCTTCCGGTGTTTTTTCTTCTCCGACAAGAATCGAGATTGGTTTTAATGCGGCCACTCGTGCTTCGAGTGCGGCAATCGTTTCTTCCGATGCACCTGGCATCAATTGCACGATTAACCCACCTGCTGCGATGACCGACTCATCTTCCGGATAAACGAGCACACCTGCACCGACGACAGATGGACTTTGTTCTGAGACTGCGAAGTAATACGTAAAGTCTTCACTGATTTCACCGGTTTGGATCGGTGATTGCCCTCCGACGAAGTCACGAAGTCCTAAATCTTTGATAACGGAAATATTTCCGCGACCGACTGCATCGCCGACTTTTAATTTCGTCAGACCGTCTGCATTGACGTACGTATCCATTTCGACACGTGGATGGCTGACGTATCCACGGACCGTTCCTTTTGCATCGGCATCGACGATGATTTTTCCGATCGGACCGTCCCCTTCAACTTTCAGGGTCACACGTGTGTCGCCTTTTTGCATCGTTCCCATCATCGCACCGATTGTCAGCGTCCGGCCAAGCGCCGCCGTGACGACCGGAGTCGTTTGGTGCCGGAGCTGTGCTTCATACACCGACTTTGTCGAACGGATTGCAAATGCACGGACTTCGCCGTTAAAACCGAGCGCCCGTACTAAATAATCATCTTTTAGTTGTGCTAATAATTCTTCACGTTTCATTATTTATTCCCTCACTTATTTCGTTCGTAGATAATACGCAACCCGTCAAGCGTCAAAAATGGATCGACGATTTCAATCGTTGCGGATTCCTCGCTGATTAATCGGGCAAGCCCACCAGTCGCGATGACTTTTGCTTCACCCATTTCTTCTTTCATCCGGTGGACAAGACCGTCCACTTGCGCGACATATCCAAAATACGTCCCTGACTGCATCGCATGAATCGTATTCCGCCCAATCGCGGATTGTGGTTTCGCAATCTCAATGCGCGGCAGTTTTGCTGCTTTGTTATAGAGTGCCTCAGTCGACACCATGACACCCGGTGAAATGATTCCACCGTAATAGCGTTTTTGTGAATCGATATAACAATAGGTCGTTGCTGTCCCAAAGTCGACGATGATCAATGGACCATCATATTTGACCGTCGCGGCGACCGCATTGACGATTCGATCCGCCCCGACTTCCCTTGGGTTATCGACTTTTAAGTCGAGCCCGGTTTTAATACCTGGTCCAATCACGAACGGGCGTCGATTGAAATAACGGACGCACATATTCTCCAGTGGAAACACGACGGGGGGTACGACAGATGATAACACGATTCCCTCGATTTCTTCCACGTTTAACTCTGCATCCCGGAACAAGGCTTTGACGAGCATCCCGTACTCATCGGTCGTCCGTGTCCGATCGGTTGCGATCCGCCAGTGCTCGACCAATGTCTCGCCAGCATAGACACCCAGTACGATATTCGTATTTCCAACATCAATTACTAAGATCATTTGACTGATTCCCCACTTTTCTATACGATACCTGCAATATACGTTGTGATTATACCACGTCGTCTAAGCTTCACCTACCGAAGTGCGCAAGCATCACGGCATATAAAAACAGGACCAGCACCCGCATAGCGGGTACTGATCCTGTCTCGTTGTGTCAGCGATTAAATTTGATCATCACGGCGTGGTTGATCAGGCTTTTCTACATCCACATTTTGACCTTCGTCGATGACTGAACCACGTTGTGTCGGAGATTCTGTCGGTTCATCGATGACAGGAGTCGTCGATTCCGGTTTTTTCTCGTCTTCTGTTTGTTCAGCTACCACTTCTGGCTCGTTCTTTTTGTATTCACCTGTCTCAATGAGGTGGTGAATTTGTTTTTGATCCAGCGTTTCAACTTCAAGTAACGTTGTCGCAATCAAATCAAGCTGATCACGTTTTTCCGTTAAGATCGTTTTCGCTTTTTGGTAACAGCGGTTGATGATCGCTTGGATTTCTGTATCAATCTCATGCGCAATCGCGTCCGAATAGTTTTGTTCATTTTGGAAGTCACGTCCTAAGAAGACATTTCCGCCTTGACCTGAACCGAACTGAAGCGGTCCGAGTTTTTCACTCATCCCGAACTCCATCACCATCTTCCGGGCGAGTCCTGTCGCACGTTGGAAGTCGTTGCTTGCCCCAGTCGATACTTCACCAAAGACGATATCTTCCGCGACACGACCACCAAGCAATCCGGTAATTTTATCTTCAAGTTCTGGTTTTGTCATGAAGTAACGATCTTCTTTCGGAAGCATGACGACGTAACCGCCGGCATTCCCACGAGGAACGATTGTTACTTTATGCACTTCATCCGCATCATCAAGTGTGACACCGATGATCGTATGACCTGCTTCATGCCACGCAACGATTTTTTTCTCTTTCGGCGAAATGATCCGGCTCTTCTTCGCTGGTCCAGCGATAACGCGGTCAATCGCTTCTTCTAGATCGACAATGGAAATCTTATCCCGGTCGGTACGCGCTGCAACGAGTGCTGCTTCGTTCAACAGGTTTTCAAGATCAGCACCAGAGAATCCTGGTGTCCGCTGTGCGATTGCTTTTAAATCGACTGTTGAGTCGAGTGGTTTATTTCGTGCATGTACCTTAAGAACTGCTTCACGACCGACGACATCTGGACGCTCAACCGTAATTTGACGGTCAAAACGACCTGGACGAAGCAAGGCTGGGTCCAAGATATCAGCGCGGTTCGTTGCTGCAATCATGATGATGCCTTCATTTTCACTGAATCCGTCCATCTCAACGAGAAGTTGGTTCAATGTTTGTTCACGCTCATCATGTCCGCCACCGAGACCTGCGCCACGTTGACGACCGACTGCATCGATTTCATCGATGAAGATGATACACGGTGCATTTTTCTTTGCATTTTCGAAGAGATCACGTACACGTGACGCCCCGACACCAACGAACATCTCAACGAAGTCAGAACCTGAAATCGAGAAGAATGGAACGCCAGCCTCACCCGCTGCTGCACGTGCAAGTAACGTTTTACCTGTACCTGGAGGACCGACAAGAAGGACCCCTTTAGGGATACGTGCACCGAGACGTGCAAATTTACGTGGGTCTTTCAAGAATTCGACAACTTCGACGAGTTCTTGCTTCTCTTCGTCTGCACCAGCGACATCTTCAAACGTAATTTTCTTTTTCTCCGTATCATAGAGGCGCGCTTTTGATTTACCGAAGTTCATCACGCGGCCACCGCCGCCGCCACCTTGTGCTTGATTAATTAAGAAGAAGAAGAGAATGAATATGATGATGAACGGGACGATCGTCGTCAGTAACGCGATCCAACCGCCATTCGTCTCTGCTGCTTTAAAGTCCATATTGACACCTTGACTGCGCAATTGTGTATAAAGATCCGTTAACTCCGTATCAACAGCTGGAACAACCGTTTCATACGTCGAATCCTTTTCACGTAAATCACCAGTCACATTATACGTCTGTCCTTCGTACTGGAAGGTAGCCGTCTTAATTTCACCTTTTTCAACCGACTCGACAAACTGTGTGTAATTGATTTCTTTGCTTTTGTTCACTGGACTCTGCAAGTATTGCAGAAACAAGATCAAAGCTAGAAAAATGACCCCAAACACGAGGGTATTCTTCACTGCTCGGTTCATCTTATGCCTCCTCTCCGCACCAACTGACATACCTTCATCAACTGATACGAATCCTGACGCGGCAAAGCGCGCTTTGTAATTGGTTTCATCTTATCATGTGACAGTCAAGATTAAAAATAATTAGCCACCGTAGACTGCCGGCTTCAACACACCAACATATGGCAGGTTACGATATTTCTCTTCATAGTCGAGACCGTAACCGACGACAAACTCGTGTGGAATCACAAATCCACTATAATCCGCGTGAAGATCATTTTTGCGACCTGACGGCTTATCGAGCAATGTCACGATTTTGACAGATTTTGCTTTACGGTACTTGAAGAGATCAACCAAGTATCCAAGCGTCAATCCACTGTCAATGATATCTTCGACAATCAGGATGTCACGTCCTTCTACAGATGTGTTCAAATCCTTTTCGATTTTAACTTCGCCTGTCGATGTCGTTCCACCGTGGTATGTCGAAACATCCATGAAATCCATCTCAAGGTGCATGTCCATCTTTTTGACGAGATCAGACATGAATGGCATTGCGCCTTTTAAGACACAGACGAGCAGTGGAAAACGATCACCATAATCTGCTGTCAGTTCACCCGCGAGTTCACCGACTTTATGTTGGATCTCTTCTTCCGAAATCAGTACTTTCTCCATATCATTCATTAAGGTCATGCTAGGTATTCCTCCTCCATTTTAAACACTACATTACCATTCTATCATTAAATAAGACCGTGCGAGGAGTTCAAATGACCCGAATTTTGCAATTCGATGTCCGACGACCGCTAAAACTTGACCCGTGGCGTCGACGACGACCGGAACTTCTGCCCGAAGATAACGTGGTACTTTCGCATCAATTAGAATCCGGCTTACTTTTTTCGTTCCGATTTCTAGCTGTATCCGGTCCCCTGGCAACTGACTTCGTACCGTCAGCGGGAAAGTAACTTCCGCTAACGGAATCCCTGCATCCCCGTATGAAAACGTCACATCTCGTTCACCATAACGGTATGTTCCCAAATCAGCCCCTACTTGAAACGATTCAAGTGCAGAATCTGTCGTATCTTTCTCGATACAGGTCAAGTATCCGTACGCGCGGCGAATCCTCCAGTTTCCATAATACACTTCGCTCGAGGGCATATCTACTCGGAGCCATGCTAAAAAGCGATCGAAATCCTCTGATGTCAACCGGACATCCGGTAAGAGCACTTGTAAAGCGAGTCGTCTCAAATCTGTCGGCAGCTGGTTGATCTCATCGATTACTATCCCATCCTCCGTCGTATGTCGCGCTACTAATGCTTCGACGTACGCTAAGTGCTCGTCCTGTATCGTTTGACGAAGCCGTGCGGCACGGACCGCCGCTTCTTCGAACCCCGGGCGCACTTGAGCGAGCCTTGGTAAAATATCGTGCCGGATTTGATTTCTTAAGTACTTCGTTTCCGCATTTGTCGCATCCTCACGCCACTCGATTTGTTGACGCGTCGCATAAGCCGTCAGTTCCTGTTTCGTCCAGTTCACCAGCGGACGATGCAACTGACCGGGACCGAACGGGCGATGAATCGGAATCCCGTCGATCGTCGCTTCACCCCGCAACAACTGAATCAATAACGTCTCGAGTTGATCGTCACGATGATGTGCTAAAACTAAGTGACTCCGGTTCGTCTCTTCCATTAAGTTTTCAAAAAACTGATACCGTTTCTCGCGACAACGGGCTTGACTCACCCGTTGTCCACCCCATTCTAAACGGATCGTCCGGAACGGGATATTACGTTCAAAGGCCCAGTTTTCGACAAACGCGGCTTCTTCATCCGATACTGCACGAAGACCATGGTGGACATGGGCAATTAAAAGATCAAACTTCGCCTCGTGCAACAGATGCGCGAGCACCATCGAGTCGCAGCCTCCGGATACGCCGACGATGAGCGGTTCATTCGGAACAGGAGCAATCGTTTCCATGATGTACGCATCCCCTTTTCGAATCTACTATACTAAAAAAAGCCACCTCTATATAATAGAGATAGCTTTTAAAGAATGACCCGTACGGGAATCGAACCCGTGTTACCGCCGTGAAAGGGCGGTGTCTTAACCGCTTGACCAACGGGCCAAAAAAATATGGTAGCGGCGGAGGGAGTCGAACCCACGACCTCACGGGTATGAACCGTACGCTCTAGCCAGCTGAGCTACACCGCCATATTTTTAACTCGTGCGTCTTAAGCACATTTTCTATAATACGGTGGAGTCAAATGAAAGTCAACGCTTTTTATAAAAATAATTTCAAAAAAATAAAAGATGGAATGAACAGCGTCATTCCATCTCTATTCTTATAAAGAACAGGTCAGCAAGTTATTGACGTTTAGCACCGCGTCCGCCACGTTTTGAATCCGTTTGGCGTTTGAGTGTCGCAAGACGATCTTCACTGTCTTTGAGGAAACTCGTCATCAACGTATCGAACGTTTGCTCTTTACGTGGAGCAGGTGCTCCGCGACCACCTTTGTTGAATCCTCCACGATTTCCACCACCGCCGCCACTGCGCGGTCCTTTGTTATCAAACGGACGTGGTCCGCGATCTTGACCGGCCGGGCGTGGGCCACGGTCGAATTGACGTGCAGGACGAGGACGTTCGCCTTCAGGGCGGTCAACAGCCTTCTTGATTGAAAGACCGATTTTACCATCGTTTTCTACACTCAAGACTTTAACTGTGATTTCCTGTCCAACCGTCAAGACATCATTGATATCTTTAACGTAAGAATCTGCCACTTCGCTGATGTGAACGAGACCGGTTTTCCCAGTCGGTAATTCTACGAACGCTCCGAAATTAGTGATGCCTGTAACTTTCCCTTGCACTTTGCTGCCTACTTCAATCGACATAAATTGTATTGCTCCTTTTTAGTTGATTCATTTCTTATTATACGAGTGATTACATATTTTTTCAATCAATCGGCAACCATCGGTTAATCTTCAGGTGAGAAATAGAAAATTGTTTCGCCTTTTTTCGAGTACAACAACTCACTTCTCGCTAAGTTCGCAACATATTCTTTATCGTTCAGCCGTTCGATTTCCTCTTTCAGGCGTGCCGACTCTTTTTTCGCTTTTGTTTGCTCTTGTTGAGCGACCTGGAACGATTGATTTTGTTCAGCAATCAATTGTTTCTTTTCGATGTATGACCACCCCATGAGAGAAAGGACGATGAGAAAGATTGACATACAAATCAAGAAACGTTTTTTTAAGCGCGATCGGTTCTCAATCGCATTTTGGCTTAATTGCTTTTTACGATCATTGAGCGGTTTAATCTTTGGTGGTGTTTGACGACCTGATTCTAACGGTGCCGGCATATCATCCCTCCTTATCCGAGTGGTCATCTCTGACACTCTTTAGTATACTTCCTTTTTCAGGTAAATTACATTGATTCTTCAGAATTCACTTTTTCTTCACGAATAATCTTATACATGTCCGTCGCTTCTTCTTTTTTCGCATGCTCTTTAATGCCGTCGATTTGAACGGTGACGATTTTGTTTCCGAATCGAATCGTCATCTCATCGCCGACTGCGACGTTACTGCTTGCTTTGGCGACTAAACCATTGATCGTGATACGGCCTTGATCGGCTACTTCTTTTGCGAGTGTCCGTCGTTTAATCAAACGGGATACCTTTAAAAATTTATCGAGTCTCATGACTGTTCCTCCTGCTTCGCTTGATTCCATAACTGATCTTGTTCGTCGAGCGACAACTCTTCAATTGGTCGCTTTGCGAGTTGTTCCACCCGCGTAAAACGGCGAATGAACTTATCGTTCGTCAGCTGCAACGCTTCTTCTCCCGATAATCCCATATATTTTCCGACAAGTGCTAACGAAAATAAGAGATCTCCGAATTCAGCAAGTTGCTCTTTTGGCGCTGCTTCTTGTAGTTCACGTATTTCTTCTTGTACCTTTTCAAGCGCACCACTGACTGTGTCCCACTCAAAGCCGACTTTTGCGACTTTTTTCTGAATCTGTTCAGCACGCATCAAGGCAGGTGCCCCTTTTGTGACACCGTCGAGCAGATATTTCCGCTCTGGTTTCTCCTGCGACTTGATCGTTTGCCAGTTCGCAACGACGTCTGCCGCCGAATCAACCGTCGTCTCTGCAAAGACGTGTGGATGACGACGAATCATCTTATCGCTGACACTGCCGATGACGTCCCGGATATCAAAGTACCCTTCATCGAGACCGATTTGTGCATGTAACATGACTTGAAGTAAGACATCCCCTAATTCCTCTATCATTAAGTTATCGTCCTGAAGGTCGATTGCTTCCAGTAATTCGTAAGATTCTTCGATTAAATGTTTTTTGAGCGATTCATGCGTCTGTTCTTGATCCCATGGACACCCTCCTTCACCACGTAAACGGGCGATGATGTCCTTGAGCGTCGCAAAATCCCGATTCAGCGCCTTTTCCTCCGTCACCGGCGGCACATAGACCGTCGTCAAATTACTGAGCATCGTCACACGATCCAGTTCATAGAGCGGAACTGTCATGACGTGTTGCTTGCTCGTCCCCGCTGCTGTGACGAGCGTCACCGGGTGTTCATCCGGATAACGTTCCATCAACATGACTTTCAAGTCACCTGCGACAAACGCATCGTACACTTGTCCGATCAGTACGTGTTGACGAATTTGCGCTTCATCAACACGGAAGGCCGTTGCGTCAAGCAATTGAAATCCTTCAATCGGATCTACCCCGACCGCTGCGAACATCGGATCAAGAAAACTTTGTCCACCGACGATGTCGATGTCAGTCGCACGCGCAAGTAGTTGTTGAACGGTACTTTCTGCTACAAGCGGGTGTCCCGGTACCGCATAGATGATTGGCGTTTGTGTCGCCTGATCAAGCAGTGTTTCGACGATGTCCGTATAGACCGCTTCAAAACGGTCGTGCCGCTCATAAATCGAATCAAACGATGTAAATTTCATTCCCTCTGTCGCCAGTTCTGAAACGACGGGATGATCTGCTGTCCGTAAATAAACAGGTTGTGTTGTTTCTTTCAATAACTTATAAACGCCAAACGGCAATTGCTCTAGTTCGCCAACACCTAAGCCGACGACTGTAATACGGTGTGTCATATGATTTTCCTCCGATGATGAATTCGATAAAGTTTGTCTCCGAACGGCAATAAAGACCACTCCCGCTCTGTCAGGACCCGCCTGCGCAGTGCAAATATACAAAAGATCAAAGCACCACCGATGACGAGTAGACCCACTTCAAACATCGCTCCAATCCGCGTCTCGAAACCTGCCCATTGAAACAGACGTTCGACCACGTACAAAAACAACGCCATCGGGATGATTGCTTGGAGCAATCGGACGTAGAAAATTCGTCCTGCTGTTACACGTCCGAATTTCCGATTCAATAAGATGAGTTGTGCTGATGCCATCATTGCGAATCCGCCGAATGTCGCCATTCCCGCCCCGATCATACCATAACGGGGCAACAAGTAGATGTTTAATAACAGCTTGACGACCAGTCCGAGCACGACGCCTGCAAAGGCATATTTTTCAGCATCGACGGACTGGAGACAAGAGATGATAATCATCGAGAGCGATGCCGTAAAGGCCGTCGCAGCAAGCCAACTGAGCGCAATCGTCCCTTTATCATCTTGATAGAGCGCGATGTTGAGTGGACGCATGACACTAAACAATCCGACCGTCGCAGCTGCCGCGACCAATAGACCAGAACGAAGGAGTGTTTCAAGGTGCAACCGTGTCGCCGCGTCATTTTGTTTACGATACTCCGTCAGCAACGTCGGAACACTGGCCAGACTGATTGACGTCGCAAATAAAATTGCGAACTGCAACAATGGATAACCACGATCAAAAATCCCCTTCTCGATTTTCGTCTCCATCGTATCCCCGAGCAAGTTGACGAACGTCAATCCATCAATCAACTGCATCAACAGTAAAGCAAGCGACGCGATACTGACCGCCATCCCACTCGTCAATAAGACTTTCCCGACACGTTTTAAATGACGCTTCGAGACGACCGGGCGACCAATCCGCCCTTTCGCGAAGCGAAGGAGCAACAACAATGAAGCGACGCTGCCACCGAGCGCCGTCACGTGTGCCGCAGCACCGATTTGATAAGGATTCGCTCCGATCGAGACACCATAATACGTCACGAGTAACAATAGACAGACACGCACGGCATTTTCCGTAATTTGTGAAAAGGCGGTCGGTCGCATCTCAAGGTCTGCTTGAAACATTCCTCGTAACACGGCAATGACCGGCAATAAATAAAACGTCAACGTCACAGCACGTAACGGAAGGACGAGCTTCGGATCTCCGAACAGTAAAGCAAGTTCTGGTGCGATGATCCAGCCGAGCAGACCGAACACTAACGAAAGACTCGCAAGGACAAAGAAAATCGACCAGAGAACCTCTCGTTTTTCTTCCGGGTGATGCAACGTCAACTTTGCGACGATGACGGGTAGCGCATAAATCCCCAGTGCTGCCGCAATCGCGAATAATGGATAGACCGTCTGATAGACGTACAATCCAAAATCCCCTGCCATGTTTTGATACGGAATCCTATAAAAAAAGCTCAGCAGCTTTGAGACGTAACTCGAGATCGCCAGGAGCGCTGCCCCTTGCGCAATCGTTCGCCGTTGACTCATCGCATCGAGATCCGGCGGTCAAGTTCAGCGAGCAACCGCTCTGCTTGTTCCGTTGTTTGTTGAACGGTTTGTTTGCCACGGTTCAACGTCAAAACAAGTTTTCCTTCTTGTTGTCCCATGCCGAGTCCGCGACCAATCGGTACCGTCCACTTGACGAAATCCGCAACATCGAGCGTCTGAGTCGTTTGTTCGGATAAGACGATCTCGATTTTCGGGTCCGTTTGTTTGACCCGCTCAATCCGAGCCCGTTCAGCAAAAATCCGCATCCGCGTCAACTGAATCAATCGTGCGACTTCATTCGGGAATTCACCGAAGCGCTCCAGCATCTCTCCTTCGAGTGCATCAAGACTTTCTGTCGTATCAACATACTTCAAGCGTTTATAGAACTCAATTTTCAGTTCAGAATCCGACATATAATGACTCGGAATATACGCATCGAGACTGAACGTAAAGTCTGGTACGAATTTTTGGACACGTTGTTTCCCTTTCATCCGTTCCTTCCGTTCTTCGACGGCTTCCGATAACATTTGTGAATACAAATCGAACCCGACTGAATCGATAAAACCGGATTGTTGGGATCCGAGCAGATTCCCGGCACCGCGAATCGACAAGTCACGCATGGCAATCTTGAAGCCACTTCCAAGCTCCGTAAATTCCTTGATCGCCTGAAGACGACTCTCGGCGACTTCGGTCAACCGTTTTTGCGGACGGTACGTAAAGTAGGAATACGCGACACGACTTGAACGTCCGACACGACCACGCAGTTGGTAGAGCTGTGATAGACCCATTTGATCGGCATCGTTGACGATCAATGTATTGACGTTCGGAATATCGATCCCCGTTTCAATGATTGTCGTACTGACAAGAACATCGGCATCCCCCTCGAAGAAGGCAATCAATTGACTTTCAAGTTCCGTCTCTGTCATCCGACCATGTGCCGTGACGACACGTGCTTCCGGAACGAGCGCCCGGATTTCCTCCGCCTTCCGTTCAATCCCTTCAACGCGATTGTAGAGGAAAAAGGCTTGCCCCCCTCGACCAAGTTCACGTTCAAGTGCTTCACGCATGATGATTCCGTCGTACTCCATCACGTACGTTTGGACAGGATAGCGGTTTTCAGGCGGTGTCTCGAGGACCGACAAATCACGAATCCCGATCATCGACATGTGTAAGGTCCGTGGAATCGGTGTCGCCGTCAACGTCAAAACATCGACATTCGTTTTGAGTTGTTTCAATCGTTCTTTATGTTTAACACCGAAGCGTTGCTCTTCATCGATGATCAACAGACCAATGTCAGCGAACTGAACATCTTTTGATAAGACACGGTGTGTTCCGACAACGACGTCGATCGTTCCTTCTTTCAAGCCTTTTTTTGTTGCTTTCAGTTCTGACGCCGATCGGAACCGACTCATGACTGAAACATTGATTGGCCATTCGCTGAATCGCTCGAGCATCGTTTCATAGTGTTGTTGGGCAAGAACAGTCGTCGGTACAAGGAGAGCGACTTGTTTCCCTGCCATAACTGCTTTAAATGCCGCCCGAATCGCGACTTCCGTTTTCCCGTATCCGACGTCTCCACATAACAGACGATCCATCGGACGCGGCCGTTCCATATCTTTCTTAATCTCTTCAATCGACCGGACTTGATCGACCGTTTCCTCGTACGGGAACGAGGCTTCGAATGCCTGCATGCTGTCATCATCTTCCGGGAAAGCAAATCCAACTGCCGCTTCTCGTGTCGCATACAATTTGATTAGTTCATCTGCGATGTCCTCAACTGATTTTTGGACTTTCGCTTTGACTTTCTTCCAGTCCGTTCCGCCGAGTTTATAGATTTTCGGTTCTTTTCCTTCTGCTCCGACGTATTTTTGAATCAAGTCGATTTGGTCAACCGGAACATACAAGGAGTCGTCACCGGCATAGACAAGGTGCAAGTAATCTTTATGGTTCCCTGCGACATCAATCGTTTTGATGCCGTGGTAACGACCAATTCCATGGTGGATATGGACGATATAATCACCCGTCTTCAACTCTTGGTAACTTTTGATCCGTTCCGCGTTCGTCAATTTCGTCGTCTGTTTCCGGCGACGGGTCGGTTGCTTAAAGACTTCTTCTTCCGTCACGACGACGAGTCGTGCATTCGTCATTTCGAAACCACCATGAATGCCACCGATTAAAATCGACGGATGTCCCCGACGCATATCTTCTTCTGCCGTATGCAAGGACGCTTCGACACCGTAGTCGGAAAGTGTCTGCCGCATCCGCTCCGCCCGCTCTTTGTTACTCGCAAGAAAGACCATCCACATGTCTGCCCGGGCATACCGATCGATTTCCTGTTTCAGACGTTCCATTTGGCCATGAAACGGAGCGATCGGTTTGATGTTGAAGTGAATCGCTGCACTTTCAGGGACGCCGCTTCTGCGTGTCGGAAGGAGCGACAAGTAGAGTAGCTGACGTTGTTCGAAGACTTTGAGCATCGGAACCGAGAGAATGTAATCACTAACGCTTTGCCCCCGTTCAATCAACGAAGCCATCCATTCCGCTTCTTCCGCATCCTGAACTTCCGCCGCTTCTTCGATCCGTGCGATTTCATCGACGATCAAGACGGCATCTGTGATATCAGCCAGTAATGTCTTCTGATACAGTAACGGCGCGTATTTCGCGAGTTGTTTCGGTCGCTCCCCACTTTCGAGCAATTCGACGTCATAGGCGATCCCTTCTTCAAGTGCTGCAAGGACTTCCGTGCTTTGGACACGTTCTTTCGTCGCTTCATAGAGTGCACGCAACCGTTCACCCGCGGCACGGAGATTTTCCGTCGTCGCAAAGTGTTCAGCTGCCGGTGGAAGCAACGCTTCTGCGACCACACCGAGTGATCGTTGCGTTTCTGCATCGAATGTATAAATCGAGTCGACTTCTTCATCAAATAAATCCAATCGATAGGGACGGTCGACCGTCAACGGATAAATATCGATGATACTCCCGCGGACTGAAAATTCTCCCGGTGTCGTCACGGTCGCCGTCCGCTCATATCCGGCGTCGACTAATTCTTGAATGAAGTCCGGAATCGCCAAGATATCGCCCGGCTTAATCCGTTTCGTATGTGCTAAGAAATCACTTGCAGGTGGAGCATACCGTCTGAGACCGACGAGTGGGATGATTAAAATACCATCATCGGTCGTCAGGAGCCGGTGCCGCGTTTCAATCCGTGTCGCCCGTAATTCCGGGCTCGCCCCGTACGATAATTCAGCGGCCAATGTCTCGTCGACCGGGTAGAGCATCACTTCCTGTTCAGGCACTAGTTCAATCAAATCATCATACAGTTTTTGCGCTTGAAACATATTGTGGGTGACGATGACGAACCGTTTTTTTGTTTCTTGATAAATGCCTGCGACGAACAACGCTTTCCCGCTATTCATCAAGCCTGTGATGAGTTGGGCATCGACCCCTTGTCGAAAACGCTCACGGACCGTTTTTATTTCTGGTATTCCGAGCAACAGATTTTGTAGTTGTTTCATAGTTTCCCCTCCTAAGACGACAGCAAAAACGCTTTGGAATTCCAAAGCGTTTCGTTCAGTTATAGCGATTCATCAAAGCCAAAAATGGTGTATCGGTAAAGTCTGTCGCGATTTTCACAGCGTCCGCCAATACTTCCCGCAAGACAGGTTGTTCTGCTTTTGAGAACGGCATCAAGACCCAATCGATGACTTGAATCGGAGCAGGCGGACGACCGACACCGAGTTTTAAGCGTTTAATTTCTTGTGTGCCTAAATGCTGAATAAGCGACTTGACACCATTATGCCCACCGGCGCTTCCTTTTGAGCGAAGACGCATCTTTTCAAGCGGCAAATCGAGATCATCATAGATGACGAGGACGTCTTCGACCGCGATTTTATAAAAATCCAGGAGCGGACGAACTGCTTCCCCGGATAGATTCATGTAAGTCAATGGTTTGACGAGCACAACACGTTCCCCATTTATCATTCCCGTTCCGAAGACTGCTTTAAACTTCGACTCGGATAATTTTATTCCGTGTTCCTCCGCCAACGCATCAATCGCGAGGAAACCGATGTTGTGACGTGTGTTCGTATATTTAGCTCCAGGGTTCCCTAGACCGACGATACATTTCATATCGCTACCTCCTTTTGTTCATTTCCTTTGATGAAAAAAAAGCACGAACAAGGGTCCGATTTCAAAAAACCGGACCTCATCGTTCGTATCTGTTTGTTGATCAGCTAAAGAGCGGGCTGATTGATTTTTGTTCATGGACACGGATGATTGCTTCTGCAAGTAACCGCGCGACAGAAATTTGTTTGATTTTGCTTGCGCATTCACGTTGCGTCAAGTCGATCGTGTTCAAGACGACGAGCTCTTCAATCGCTGAGTTCTCAATCCGTTCCATCGCTGGACCAGAAAGAACAGGGTGCGTACAACAAGCATAAACTTGTTTCGCCCCATTTTCGATTAAAGCGTTCGCAGCAAGTGTAATCGTTCCTGCCGTATCGATGATGTCATCGATGATGATGGCGATTTTGCCATCGACTTGACCGACGATGTTCATGACTTCCGCGACGTTCGGTTTCGGACGACGCTTATCGATGATTGCGATCGGTGCTTTTAATTGTTCTGCTAATTTACGTGCCCGTGTAACACCGCCATGGTCTGGAGAAACGATGACGAGTTCATTTGGGTCGATGTTTTTCTTCTCGAAGTAAGTAGCAAGAAGTGGAACACCCATTAACTGATCTACTGGAATATCGAAGAAACCTTGGATTTGAGCGGCATGGAGATCCATCGTGACGACACGTGTCGCTCCTGCGACTTCAAGTAAGTTCGCAACAAGTTTTGCTGTGATCGGCTCACGCGAACGTGCTTTACGGTCTTGACGTGCATAACCATAATACGGCATGACGACGTTGATCGTCCGTGCAGAAGCACGTTTTAATGCGTCAATCATGATGAGGAGCTCCATCAAGTTCTCGTTGACCGGCTGACTTGTCGATTGGATGATGTAGATATCATCTCCGCGAACGCTTTCTTCGATGTTCATCGAGATTTCGCCATCACTGAAGTGTTTGACTGAACTTTCGCTAACGGGAATTCCGATGACCTTAGCGATTTCCTCTGCCAGTGGTTTGTTCGAGTTGAGTGCGAAAATACGAATTTCATGTTCTAAGACAGTAGACATGTTTAGGTGGCCTCCATTTGTTTGGTTTAGACGAGTAGAGCGACAAGTAATGAATAAGGTATAGCTGAATTAACGATAATCAGGTTTTGTCGTTTGACGCTCACGGGCGATCGCAAGACCGTTTTCCGGAACATCATCTGTCACTGTCGAACCTGCTGCGACGAGTGCATTTTTACCGACTGTGACGGGGGCAATCAAGTTGACGTTACAACCGATGAACGCATCATCCTCGATGACCGTTTCGAACTTGTTTGTTCCATCATAGTTGACGGTGATTGATCCACATCCTAAATTGACGTTTTTACCAATCGTTGCGTCTCCGACGTAACTCAAGTGTGCCGATTTACTTCCTTCACCGAACGTCGATTTCTTGACTTCAACGAAGTTACCGACACGCGTGTTCGCTCCGAGCACCGCTTGCTGACGCAAGTGCGCGAATGGACCGACTTGTGCCGCTTGCCCGATCCGGCTATCGGTTACGACCGACTGACGGACGACGGCAGCATCTGCCACTTCACTGTTACGGATGTCACTATTCGGTCCGATGATACATTCAGACCCGATGATCGTCTTCCCAAGCAATTGTGTCCCTGGGTAGAGCGTGGTATCCGAACCAATCGTAACATCTGGTCCGATATAGGTCGATGCCGGGTCGATGAATGTGACACCTTGACGCATCCAATGCTCGTTCGTCCGCTTACGCATCGACGTCTCAGCTTGCGCGAGTGCGACACGGTCATTGACACCGATTGTCTCTTCAAACGTCGGCGCCGCATAGGCAGCAATCGTTTCGCCATCGGCTTTCGCGATTTCGATGACATCCGGCAAGTAATACTCTCCTTGGACATTATCGTTCTTGACTTGTTTTAACGCAGCGAACAACAACTCATTATCAAACACGTACGTTCCTGTGTTGATTTCTTTAATCGCGAGTTCTTGTTCTGTCGCATCTTTATGTTCAACGATTTTTGAAACATGTCCCTCTTCACCACGAATAATCCGACCATATCCAGTCGCATCATCCGCATGAGCCGTCAAGACGGTCACTTTTGCACCCGTTTCTGCATGGTGGTCGAGTAACGCGGCTAACGTCTCACTCGTTAAGAGTGGTGTATCCCCACAGACGACAAGCGTCGATCCTTTTTCGTTTCCAAGTACCGGTTCTGCCATTTGAACAGCATGACCCGTGCCAAGCTGCTCACTTTGAAGCGCATATTCCACCGATGTGCCAAGCACTTCTTTTACAGACTCCGCACCATGCCCAACGATTACGACTTGACGTTTGACGCCAAGTGTCGCGAGTTGGTCCACGACGTGTTGTACCATAGGTTTCCCAGCTACTGGGTGGAGTACTTTGTAGAGTTTTGATTTCATGCGTGTTCCTTTACCAGCTGCTAGAATTACCGCGAAATGATTCATCCTTGTCGCTCCTCCACGTAAATTAGTGTTGATTTCGTTCAGAAATAGTACACTCGTACCAACTATAACGAAAATGAGGCCACTATTCAATCACAGGACCGAGTCAAATTGATGAAACATCCATTAAAAACAGACTGTAGACAACGTGAGGAGGCTGACTCATAAGTCGTTTTAAAATCAACCTTTGTGATGGACGGGCTTTTCTTTTCATTGCTTTCATCGAAAGAGGCGCAACCCGTTGTTGTTTTGTAAGAAGATTGCAGCAAACCTTTTTAACAGCAAAAAAAAGACCGGTCCGCCGCAATACGGGAAACCGGTCTTCTCTATTAAGGGCGATCTGTCAATTCGACTGATGTCAGCTCTAAATCGAGCGCCTCTTCATTTTCTTCACGCAACACATATGCTTCTAGTACTGAATCTTCGACCTTTTTTCGCATTAATGCATTGATTGGATGAGCGACATCACGAAAGATGCCTTCTTGCGTCCGTTTGCTCGGCATCGCGACGAAGAGACCACTGTTCCCTTCAATCACACGTAAATCGTGTACTACGAATTCGTGATCGAGCGTAATCGAGGCGAGTGCTTTCATGCGCCCCTCTGCCACGACGCGACGAATTTTAACGTCCGTAACGTTCATTTTGTCCGCACCCCTTTTAGTAACCGATGTCACAACTCTTCGTTGTCTACTTCTACTTACGGTTCAAAACAAATAAAGGTTTAGCTTTTTCCAATCTTTTTAGGCATAATTTCCAAAAGTTTGATAATCACAGTATAGTTTCAAAGAAATCACGTGTCAAATTCAGGTATTCCCATCACTTGTGAAATACTGGTCGACGTTCCCACGCTTCACTTGAATCTGTCCGAGATCGACATCGACGTCGGCAAGTTTCATTAAGCTGACGTATTCACTGACCATCTTCTTCTCGGCACCTTCTGCTTCAATCAAGACCCCGACACCGGCTACTTTCGCTTCGAACTCGCTCAGTAAACTCATCATCCCACGAATCGTTCCCCCAGCTTTCATGAAGTCATCAATCAACAAGACGTTCGCTCCGCGCGGAAGACTTCGTCGCGCCAGTGCCATCGTCCGAATCGCTTTTGATGAGCCTGATACGTAGTTGATGCTGACGGTCGACCCTTCCGTAACACGACTGTCCGAACGAACGATCACGAACGGTACACCGAGTTGTTCAGCGACGGCGTAAGCAAGCGGGATTCCTTTTGTCGCAATCGTCATGACGACATCCACTTTTTTCTGACTGAAGACAGATGCAAAAACTTGTCCCATCTGCTTGACCATCCGTGGATTGCCAAGTAAATCTGTCAGATACAAATACCCACCCGGCAACAGACGATCTGGCCGTGCGACGCGTTCACATAAATCATCGATGAACGGTAATGCTTTTTCGCTACTCCATGTCGGAATGAACATGACACCGCCCGCAGCCCCCGGGACTGTGACGAGTCGTCCTGTTCCTTCATGCTCTAACATTTCACTCACGATATCTAAATCTTCACTGATTGACGATTTTGCAGATTTATAGCGTTCTGCGAAAATTGTCAATGAGATCAGATGATGCGGATGGTCGAGTAGATAACGTGTCATATCGACTAACCGACCACTTCTCCGAATTTTCATCTAAATTGTTCCACCTCTCCGTAATTCCGAATATTCACTAGTGAATATATCATTTTCATACGGATATTATCAATGGTTTTCGCCTAAAAGACGAACGACGTAGACTTCGTTACAAAAACCTCTTAAGCCATTATAGAGACGTTGGGCCCGGTTTTCGTGTTCCGTCAACGCGAAGACCGTCGGACCACTCCCGCTCATCAAGACACCTTCCGCCCCGCAACTCGTCATGAAATCCTTGATTTGCTCGACTTCCGGGTGCATCGGTAACGTGACCGACTCAAGAACATTTCCGAGTGATTGACAAATCGCCGTAAAATCCTGCTCTTTAACAGCTGTAATCATCGCTTCGACATCCGGTCGTTTGGCCGTCGTCAAATCGAGTGCGCCATAAACGTCTGCCGTCGACACACCAATCGTTGGTTTCGCAAGCACGACCCAGCACGGAGGCGGAGCAATCAATTTTTCAAGCTTTTCACCACGTCCTGTCGCGATCGCCGTCCCACCCATGACACAAAACGGGACATCCGAACCGACTTCCGCGCCGATTTCTGCGAGTTGTTCGAGCGTCAATCCGAGCTGCCATAAATCATTCAAACCGCGTAATGTCGCGGCAGCGTCACTCGATCCACCCGCGAGACCCGCTGCGACCGGAATTTGTTTCTCAAGGTAAATCTCTACTCCAGCCTGGATGTTAAATTTTTTCTTCAAGACGGCTGCCGCCTTGTAAGCCAAGTTCCGCTCATCGTTCGGAACATAGGCGTGCTGTGCATTCATTCGAATCTCGCCTGACGAAAGTTCCGTCAACTCTAAGCGGTCTGCCAAGTCCACTGTCGTCATCACCATATGTACATCATGGTAACCATCTGTCCGCTTCGCCGTCGCATCCAACACTAAATTGATTTTCGCTGGTGCCTTTACAATAATCGTCATCGTGCCGTTCCTCCTCTAGTACGTATCCTGTACGAATTGTATCAACCTTTCCACAAAAAAAGAAGCGAACATTTCTGTCCGCTTCGGAAGGTAAGTTTACGAATTCGCAAATTCGATTTGTACGGAGTCGGTTAACACGTCAGCGTAGCTATAAGAAACTCGCTCGACATTGTGGCGCTCTGCGTCTAGCTTGACTACAAACACCGAAGGATACGTCTCAACGAGCGTTCCGATTCGGGTTACGACCTTTTTACGACCGCCGCTTGCTTTTAGCGTCAGTCTTTCACCAACATGTGTTTCGAAAACATGTCTGATTTCGTTCAACGTCTTTGGCATACGCTTCACCTCACTAATATTTATTATAGCATATTAATTAAATATTAGAAAGGGCAAATATTATATCTTTTCTTCCCGCTACCGTCAACGTTTTTTAATCGGCAAAAGTGCGTCCGCGAGCTGTGCGAATTCCTGCAAGCTGAGCGTTTCACCACGACGTCTTGGGTCGATACCTGCTTCATGCAACGCGGCTTCGACAGCTTCTTTTTCTGCTTTTCCGAAGTGGCTCGACAAATTATTTAAAATCGTTTTCCGGCGCTGGGCAAAACTCGCACGCGCAACTTCGAAGAATAATTTTTCATCTTTCGTTTGGACGGCCGGTTCTTTTCGGATGTTCAAGCGGATGACAGCCGAATCGACGTTCGGAGCGGGAATGAAGACTTGCTTCGGCACCGTGAAACAGACTTCCGCTTCCGCATAGTATTGAATCGCAATCGATAATGAACCATACGCTTTTGTACCTGGTTTCGCACCGATCCGTTCCGCGACTTCCTTTTGAATCATCATGATGAGTGTCCGGAATGGTGCTTTCGCCTCTAATATCCGCATGATGATAGGTGTTGTGACATAGTACGGTAAGTTTGCGACGACCGCAAGATCCGTAATTCCTTCTTGTGTGAACTCCTCGTTGACAATCGTTTCGAGATCCAGTTCAAGTGCATCTCCATGGATGATTTTGACGTTCGGATAAGGTGAGAGCGAATCATCTAAAATCGGTAACAGCCGTTGGTCGATTTCAAGGGCGACGACTTTTTTCGCCTGTTTCGCGGACTGTTCCGTCAACGACCCGATTCCCGGTCCGATCTCAAGAACACCGCTCTCCTTTGTTAACGAAGCAGCGCCGACAATGTTCGCGAGTACGTTCAAATCGATTAAAAAGTTTTGTCCTAAGGACTTCTTAAATGAAAATCCGTGTCGCGCGAGGATTTCCTTCGTCCGGTGTAGTGTTGCGATGTCTTTCAATCTTGTTCCTCCTCTAACTGTCTCAGTGCAGCTTCCCATTCCTCTTTTGTGATCCGAATCGAAGCGACGCGTTTGACGAGTTGTTTCGCATTCGGTTCACCGATTGCGAGCAACTGTCCGAGCCGACGTCTGCGTGACGATGCTGATGGACCACCGATTAAGTCTGCTGCAAGTATCATATCCCGTGTCACTTCTGCGACATGGACTTCTTCTGTTTCATAAACGGCTGCGAGTGCACGTTCGATTGCCTGCGGTGAAGCATGCTCGACACCGATTTTACCGCGTTTATCTTTTGCGTCCGCACGTGGCAGATAGGCTTGTTTGCATCCCGGAACACGTTCATTGATACGTGCGCGAATCCGGTCACCCGGAAAGTCTGGATCCGTGAAGACGATGACGCCTCGGCGTTCGAGTGCTTTTTCAATTCGTTGTAACGTTTGCTCATTGACGGCAGAGCCGTTCGTTTCAATTGTATCGACATTGAATACTTCCTGTAGTCGTGTCGTATCGTCACGTCCTTCGACGACGATGACTTCTTTTAAGCGTTTTTGCATCAATTCTTCTCCACCTTCTTCAAACACTTCCGTAATTGTACCTGTTTCCACGAAAAAAACAAGGAAGCGTCAACTGCCCGCTTCCGTGCCCGACTCATTCGGAATGACCCAAAGCTTGACGGTCTTCCGCCCGAACGTCTTCGCCGTCTGTTCGTCACTGACGAGGACATCAATTTTATTGCCTTTAATGGCACCGCCCGTATCGAGCGCGACCGCCAGTCCGACCCCCTCGACATACACTTTCGTCCCGAGCGGAATTACTTTCGGGTCGACGGCGACGATCGGTAACCCTTGATAGGTGATTGTATCCGTGACATCGTACCCCGTCGCTGTCAATGCGCGCCCATCATACAATTGACTCCCGTTCGATGCCGGGTCATTCGTATAGGCCGTCGCCTCGACCATCAGCGTCTTCGCATTCTTGAAGTCTAAGTCTGCCGTGACTTCCGGTGCGACCGTCAATGGCGTCGTTGCCTCCTCTTCATTGAAGACAGGTGCCGGTGTTTCTACTCGTTCAATCGGTTTTGTTCCGACTTTAATGATTTGTTTCACCGGTTCACTCGTTACTTCATCGGTCAGTAACTTCTTCTCTTTACTGAGCCCGTCAGCGAGCGTCAATTCGTACTTTTGGGTCCGGATTCCAGGACGCCCCGTCGTCGTTACAAGTTGTTGTCCTTTCGGTAATGTCGGATCTTCTACTTGCTCGACATCGAACGGAAGCAACTGTTCTTCCGTTAAGGTCGCCCGTCGCGTCGTATTGACGGTGACGAGCGTATCTTCCGAGACAACGGTATCAAGGCTCGGCGCAACACGGTCTGTTGCTTGTAACGTCACTCCTTGTTTCGCAAGGAGCTCACGGACGGTCGTTTGGTACGTATAGACTTGACTGGCTCGTCCTCCGATGACGATGTCAACCGGAAATGCTTCACGGAATCGGACTGTCATCCCGGTCGTCAAGACGGCATGAATCGAAGGGTATACATCATCGGTATCGGCTTGGACGATGCCACGTTCCTTCAATAAATCCGATACAAGACGAGCATGTGTCCGAACCGTCTGTGCTTGCCCGTATCCGACAATCATCGTAATTTCTTTTGCACGTTGGATGACAATCAAACCATTCTTTGGTAAATCCGCACTGCGCGAAGGTTCGATGTTATCCTCCGCTCGCACTTCGATTCCATTTTCCCGTAAGACACCATAGACTGATGTTTCTATCGTCTTGACGTGTTGTTCTTGTCCGTCGATCATGATAGTGACGTCACGCGGATGATCCATCGCCAAGTAGATTAGAATCGCAATTAACAATAAGGCACACCCTGTCGCGATATAAGAGAACGAACGCATCATGGTAAACGGAAGACCCGCTTCGCGTTTTCTGTTGTCGCTTGTTCGATATCGGCATACATCATGCCACGCAGTTGCGCGATTTCTTCCGCCACGAACCGGACGTACGCCGGTTCATTCCGTTTGCCGCGGTATGGTGTCGGTGTCAGGTAAGGACAATCTGTCTCGACGAGTAACCGATCAAGCGGAACTTCTTGAGCGACACGTTTTGGCATCTTCGCATTTTTAAACGTTACCGGTCCACCGAGCGAAATATAAAAGTTCATCGCTAGGCAACGGGGTAAGAGCTCGGCACTCATGCTGTAGCTATGGAGAATCCCACCGACTTCTTTCGCGTCTTCTTCTTCGAGAATACGTAACGTATCTTCCGTTGCTTCCCGGTTGTGAATGACGATTGGCTTATTCTTTTTCTTCGCAAGTTGAATTTGTTTACGAAACGCAGCTTCCTGGACATCTTTTGGTGACGTATCCCAGTGATAATCAAGACCAATCTCACCGAGGGCGACGACTTTCTCATGGTCCATGAGGCGCTCGACTTTCGCGTACGCTGCATCGTCGAAATCGATTGAATCGACGGGATGCCAACCGATGACGGCATACAGATCATCATACTGTTCAACAAGTTCCATCGCCCGGTCGATTGTCTTATGATCGAATCCGACGACGATCATCGGTGAGACTCCGTTCGCGCGTGCGCGTTCAATCGTTTCTTCGACGTCTCCGTCGAACTGATCGGAATTTAAATGTGTGTGTGTATCGATTAACAATATCCTCAACTCCTTTTTCAAAAAAATGCCTGTGACGTGAAGTCCACAGGCATCTGAATTATTTTACACTGGCACCGTTCGCCATCGTTGACGGGACGGTCGCTAGTTCAAGTTTACCTGATTTTTCAGCCGCAAGCACCATACCTTGCGATAATTCGCCACGGAGAGTGACCGGCTTCAAGTTCGCGACGACGATGACCTTCCGACCGACCAGGTCTTCCGGCTCGTACCATTCAGCGATGCCTGAAACGATCTGGCGTGTTTCTTTCCCCATGTCGACCGTTAACTTTAACAGTTTTTTTGCTTTTTTGATTTTTTCTGCTGTGACGACTTCGCCGACACGCAGCTCAATTTGATCAAAGACATCAATTGTCGTTTCCGGACGAACATCCTCATCTGTTTCTTCGACTTCTTCTTCCTCAACTCGGGCAGCAGATGCCTGTTGCATCATTTCGACGATTGCTTCAACTTCCTCTTTCATGTCGCGGCGCGGGAAAATCGGTTCAGCAATCCCGACTTTTGTTCCTTCTTCAATCGACGCGAACTGTGCGAGTGCTTCCCAGTTCATCGGCTGACCAGCAAGACCAAGCTGACGGAACATCTCGGTCGGAGATTGTGTCATGAACGGTTGCAACATGATCGCGACGTGACGCAGCGTTCCGACGAGGTGGACCATGACCGAGCCGAGTTCATCCGTCTTCGTTTCGTCTTTCGCGAGTACCCACGGTTGTGTCTCGTCGATATATTTATTCGCGCGACTGATTAATTGCCACACGTGCGCTAAGGCAACCGAGAATTCCATATGCTCCATCGAAGCCTCGACCTTCTCGACTGTTTCTTTCGCAAGCGTCGACAATGTCGCATCGAACGGCGTGACATTTCCCGCATAGGTCGGGATGACCCCATCAAAGTATTTCGTGACCATCGCAATCGTCCGGTTGAGTAAGTTCCCGAGATCATTCGCGAGATCGAAGTTCATCCGCTCAACGAATGCTTCGGGTGTGAACATCCCATCTGAGCCGAAAGGAACTTCGCGTAAGAGATAATAACGAAGAGCATCAAGACCATAACGGTCAATCATCGGAATCGGGTCAACAACATTGCCTTTTGATTTCGACATCTTCCCATCTTTCATCAACAACCAGCCGTGCGCGAAAACTTGTTTCGGCAATGGGAGATCGAGTGCCATCAAGAGTGCCGGCCAAACGATCGTATGGAAACGAACGATTTCTTTTCCGACGAGATGAACGTCTGCTGGCCAGTACTTGTCGAAGTTCCCTTGATCATCCGTTCCGTAACCGAGTGACGAGATGTAGTTCGTCAAGGCATCAACCCAAACGTAGACGACGTGTTTCGGATTCGACGGGACTTTAACGCCCCAGTCAAATGTCGTCCGTGAGACGGCGAGATCTTGGAGACCTGGTTTAATGAAGTTGTTGATCATTTCATTCTTCCGTGATTCCGGTAAGATGAATGATGGGTTCGCTTCAAAGTATTCGACTAAACGATCGGCATACTTACTAATTCGGAAGAAATAACATTCCTCACGAACAAGTTCGACGGGATGGCCGCTATCTGGGCTTTTTCCATCCACTAACTGCGATTCCGTGTAATACGTCTCGTCCGGAATCGAATACCAGCCTTCATATTCACCAAGATAGATGTCACCTTTTTCAAGTAATGTCTCAAAAACGTGTTCGACGACTTTCTTGTGGCGTGGTTCTGTCGTTCGAATGTAATCGTCATACGAGATGTCGAGACGATCCCACAGGACTTTAATCTGCTCGACGACACCGTCGACGAATGCTTGTTCAGAAATACCTGCTTCAGCTGCTTTTTCCTGAATTTTTTGTCCGTGTTCATCCGTTCCTGTTAAGTAACGTACATCGAATCCTTGAAGACGTTTATAACGGGCCATCGCGTCTCCTGCGACCGTCGTGTACGCATGACCGATATGTAGCTTCGCGCTAGGATAATAAATCGGTGTCGTGATATAAAATGTTTTTGACATGTTATTCCTCCGTTCTATTGTTCATTCCATTATTATACGCTGTTCTATCGCCGCTGTCGAAACTCGTTTTTTGTCGAATCAAAACATTTTTTGACATCAGACATCAAATTACAAAAAAACACACTCAATAGTTTGAATTCCTTTAAAAAGGGAAAATCTATTAATAAATCGTTTCAATTATGGCTTTTTTGAGAAATAAATGACATTTTGATTTCAAGCTATTCGGATTGGTTGACTACTTTTGGAAAGTTTAGTATTCTACATTCTATAGAAGTGATGTCGAATTTTGACGATTTTTTAAAAAATACAGAGACTTAGACATCCAGAGGAGGAACAACAAAATGAAATCAACAGGTATTGTACGTAAAGTAGACGAGCTCGGCCGGGTAGTCATTCCAATTGAACTTCGCCGCACACTCCAAATCGCAGAGAAAGATGCACTCGAAATCTACGTCGATAACGAGCAAATCATTCTTAAAAAATACAAACCAAACATGACTTGCCAAGTTACTGGTGAAGTATCAGAAGATAACTTCAAATTGGCAGACGGAAAATTAATTCTCTCTCCAGACGGCGCACAACGTGTCCTCGTTGAGTTAAAAGATTTCCTCGATCGTCATTACGCAGGAAACGAATAAAACCAAGAAGGAAGCGCGCCGATTCGGTACGCTTCCTTTTTTCATTTCGATTCGTGATAAGACAGGTATAAGGCTTGTCGGTCAAGTCCCCGTTCCTTCGCAACACGTTTTAACGCTGCATTCGGTTTTTCACCGTCTGCGATATACCGTTCGATTTGATCGAGTGGATTTGCCTCTTGCTGGATTTCACTCGGACGTTCTTCCGTCGTTCCTTCGACGATGACGACAAATTCGCCCCGGACCTCTTCTGACGCCCAGTCTAACGCTTCCGTCACCGATCCACGAATGTATTCTTCATAACGTTTCGTCAATTCACGGGCGAGCGTGAGTTGGCGATCACCGAGTATTTCGAGGACACCTCCAAGCATTTCCTTTAGCCGATGGGGTGCTTCATAAAATATCAATGTTCCTTGCTCATAACGTAACGTCTCGAGTGCTTCACGCCGCTCTTTTTTCTTGCGTGGTAAAAAGCCGTAATATAAAAAACGTTCCGTCGGTAGACCTGACGCGACGAGGGCCGTCAATGCCGCATTCGCACCCGGTAAGACGACGACCGGAATGTCTGCTGCAATCGCGAGTCGGATTAAGTCGCTCCCCGGATCGGAAATCCCGGGCATTCCAGCGTCGGAGACGAGGGCGACCTGTTTCCCCGACAATAAGTCTTCGAGCAGCCGTTCACCGCTAACTTGCTTATTGTGTTCGTGATAACTGACGAGTTTCGTGTCGATTTCAAAGTGATTGCACAATTTCATCGTCTGGCGTGTGTCTTCTGCCGCGATGATATCGGCCTCTTGTAAGATGCGGACGGCTCGATACGTCATATCCTCTAAGTTCCCGATTGGCGTCGGTACGATATATAAGCCGTTCGTTTGATCCTTAAAACTGCTGGTCGCCTTCATGACGTCCCTCCTTGAATAAGCTGTTCTTTTTTCGCACGCGTCAATTGTTTGATCGCATACTCGCGTTTCAGCGCTTCCGATTTCGTTTCAAACGTCTCTGTGTACGCAAGGACGACCGGTAGCCGCGCCCGTGTGTACTTGGCACCCTGCCCCGTGTTGTGCGTCGCAACACGCTTCTCGACATCGACGGCATATCCCGTATACAGACTCCCATCACGGCAACGCACGATATACACCGCATGCTTAGACATTCAGATGTTCCCGCATTTGTAAGGTATACGTGTCATCTTGCTCGTAGACGATGAACGGGGGTAACATCTTCAAGCCCGGTTTTGCATCCTTGATGCCTTCAATCAACAGCATGTTCGCTTCTTTCCCTGCCTTCGGATAAATCAATTGCATCCGCTTCGGCTCAATCCGGTACTGACGCATCAGCGTCACGATGTCGAGTAAACGTTCCGGACGATGGACGAATGCCGTTTTCCCGCCTTGTTTAAGTAAGTCGGCGGCTGAACGAATGCAATCTTCAAGTGTACATAACACTTCATGCCGGGCAATCGTATAGTGTTCACTCTCATTTCGGTTCGATGATTCATGTGCTAAAAAATACGGCGGATTGCAGGTCACGACATCATAGGCACCGTATCCGAGTTGTTTCCCGGCCGTTTTGACATCCCCCTCAATCATTTGGAGCTGTCCCGCTTTTTCGTTCAACTCGATACTACGGCGTGCCATCTCGACGAGGCGCGGTTGAATTTCGAGTCCCGTGATCGTTCCGTTCGTCCGGTACGATAAAAAGAGCGGAATCGCACCGTTTCCGGCACACAAATCGACCAACTTACCTTGGCGGATCGGGACCCAGACGAATTGCGCGAGTAACGCGGCATCCAGTGAATACGAAAAGACGGTCGGACTTTGAATGATGCGACCGTCTCTTCCGAGGAGATGATCGAGTCGCTCATCTGGTAATAATTCAAGCATAGGTGTCTTCCTTTCTGAAAAAAAGACTGACTCCTAGGAAGTCAGCCTCTCAATGTTTCGTTAACATGGACAAGCAGAACAGGCAATCCCCGTCTTTACGGACTTGACCGTAGTGCAAGTTACAAATGTGGAATCCTTCTTGATAGAGGCGACCGAGGTTATCGTATCCGGCACCTACTAACGCTTCGGCTTCCGCTTCTTCTGTAATCGGTTGTTGTTCGTCTCGCTCCACCTTCTCACGCAGGTGATGATTTTCGAGGTAGAGGTGTTGATTTTCCTCCATCATGTAAGCAAGCTGATCTTTTAATACGCTCAGATGCTCAGTCAGCAAATGAATCTGTTGCTCGATCGCATCGACACGCGTAATGATTTCTTTTTTATCGACTCTCTCCACGCGTATGCACCCCGTCATTCTTTTGGTCGTTTTTGTTTTACGGCACCGACGGATAACAATTCTTCCATCGAATAAGTCAGAACGCGGGAACGGTCTTTCAGTTCAATTTGAACTACTTGATCGAGGATGTTCAATCCGACGACACGACCTTCGCCTTCTGGTACAGTCAGACGTTTTCCGTAATCCGGTAGATCACGTCGCATTTCTTCATACGTATCGTTCTCGTATTTCAAACAGCACATTAAACGGCCACAGACCCCGGAAATCTTCGTTGGGTTCAGTGATAAGTTTTGATCTTTCGCCATCTTGATTGAGACCGGCTCAAATTCACCTAAGAACGATGAACAACAAAGGACACGGCCGCACGGACCGATTCCACCGAGCAATTTCGCTTCATCACGAACTCCGATTTGGCGCAACTCAATCCGTGTCCGGAAGACTGCTGCTAAATCTTTAACGAGTTCCCGGAAGTCGACGCGACCTTCCGCTGTGAAGTAAAAGATGACTTTATTACGATCAAACGTATATTCGACGTCCACGAGTTTCATATCGAGCTTATGTTCGCGAATCTTTTCGACACACACTGCATGTGCATCAAGTGCTGCTACTTTATTTTCACGGACGATCATTGCATCTTTATCATCAGCAATCCGAAGAATTGATTTTAATGGTAAGACCACATCTTCCTCGTCCATTTGTTTATCGGCGATTACCACTTCGCCATATTCAATGCCCCGTACTGTCTCCACGATGACGGCTTGTCCTCGTGATAATGACTCTTGTCCAGGTGCAAAATAATAAATTTTGCCCGCTTCTTTAAAGCGAACGCCTACTACTTCTAGCATATCGCTCTACCCTTTCTGTAAGTCAAACATGAGACGCTCAACTGTTAATTGAGGATTAACATTCGCTTCGACCCGTTTGACGGCTGCAAGTACTGCCTGCAACCAGCGGGTGATCGTCGCCTGACTCTTTCCACCCATCTGCTCAAGTAATGGTCGGCTATTTGTATACGTAATGATCTCCCATGATGGATTCAACTTCAGATGCAAGGCATCTTCGAAGAAACATGTCACGAGTTCTAGACCAATCCGGACGTCTTGCCGATTCTTAAATTGATTAATCCACTTCTCTTGAACGAACAAAGGCAAATCTGCCGGACGATTCGCTAATTCCTCCATCAATTGTAACACTGACGCTCGCGCATTTACAAACCAGTCTTCGATTAAGGCTTGCTCCGCATCATCAATTTTTGAATAGACGCGCGCTGCAAGTTGGGTTAACTCCGCATCTCGGGACGTTTTATCCGATAAAACTTGTCCAATCATCACACGATCGGCCGGTCGAAAACTTAACAGTTGTCCACGAGAACGAATCGTCGGTAATAACAGTTGCGGTTGATTCGTTAGTAGAATCGCTACTTTTCCTTCGCCCGGTTCTTCGAAGAACTTCAATAAACTATTCGCTGCTTGTGGAGTCATCCGGTGCGCTTGCGTCACGACATAGATTTGCCGATCCCCTTCTAACCCCCGAAGTGACAAGTCATGCATCAATTGCTGGATTTGTTCTTTTTTGATGGTTGCCCCATCTGGCTCAATCTGGTAGTAATCGACAAGATTTCCGCTATCCATCCGTCGACAGCTTCGGCATTCATTACACGGCTCTACTTGATCTTTCCGCTCACAAAATAAACTCTTGGCGAACAATTGAGCCGCTTCCAAAAGAAGCGGCTCATAGTCTCCCGTAAAGATATAAGCATGATTGATTCGATTTGCTCGTAAAGAATTTTGAAGAATCGTCGAGATGACAGATTGTGTTTGTTCGAGCTCATGAAATGTCCGCATCAGAACTGATGAAACCCTTCAATCGGCAAGACAAAGACTGTCGCGCCTCCGACTTGAACTTCAACCGGATAGGGAATATACGAGTCGGCGTGTCCTCCCATTGGTGAGATCGGCGAGACCATTTGATCGCGGCTCGAACAATTTTTCTTGATCAAACGCATCAAATCGTCAACGCGTTCACTTTGAACCCCAATCATGAATGTCGTGTTACCTTCTTTTAAAAAGCCGCCCGTCGTCGCAAGTTTAGTTGCCCGAAAATCATTTTCAACAAGCGCTTCTGCTAAACGTAAGCTATCTTTATCTTGAACAATCGTAATGACCATTTTCATGATAATCTCTCCCTTTTCTTCAAATAGGCTAACACATCTTCTAACAATAGCGACTGGACTGCTTCAATCGATTGATTGGCGTCAATCAATCGAATGCGTTCCGGTTCTGACGCGGCTAATGATAAAAAGCCATGATAGACACGCTCTCTGAATGCATCATCACGTTGCTCGATCCGGTCAAGCGCCCCTCGTTCAATCATTCGTCTTTTCGAGTCCATGACCGTCAAGTCAAACAAGTACGTTCGATCAGGGGTTAATCCTCCTGTTGCTTGCTGATTGACGTTACGGATCTGTTCAATTGAATACCCGAGTCCATATCCTTGATACGCAATCGAGGCATCAACGAAACGATCACATAAAACGACAGTCCCAGCTGTAAGTGACGGACGAATCAATTCATTGACGTGCTGCGCCCGTGACGCCGCATACAATAAAATTTCTGTCATTTCATCCATCTCCGTGAAATCTGGATTCAGAATCAACGAACGGATTTCATTCCCAACGCGTGTGCCGCCTGGCTCTCGTGTCATGATGACCTGATAACCCTCTTTTTTTAATGCTTCTGCCATCAATTGAAGCTGTGTCGTTTTTCCTGCGCCATCTGGTCCTTCGACTGTAATAAACGTTCCCTTCATTCAACAAACCCTTCCTCTATGACACGCAACGTACCTTCTTGCAAAGACTCTCCACCCTGAAGATGGACGGATGCGGCTATATGATGCTCAATACATACTATCTGTTCTTTTGTCACACGCTCTCCTCGCAACAAGACTGGAATACCTGGCGGATATGGAATAATCGTTTCAAGTGCAATCTGACCAATCGTTTCACGAAGCGGAAGAATCCGATATTCCCTCTCCTCTAACTGATCCAGTGGGCAAGCGAGTGAAGATACTTTTATTTTACCCATAATTGATTGCTCGATATACCTTTTTGAGGGAATTCCTTTCATTTTCAACTTTTCAATCGCATCTTTTACCTGTCTTAACCACTGAGTTCGGACAGTTTCCGATAATTTGTGAAGAGGTAAAATGCAGACGACAAATGAAGCTAAAGCAAACTCTGCATCTATTTTTTCATTGGCTAATGCATCGAGTAACTGTTCTCCGGAATAGTCCTCATAGGAAAGAATCACGCGTGACCAATCATCAAAAGTAAAAGCATGCATTCCATCTAGTCCGTCGAGTTCGTCTTTGAACAGTTGATGACTGTTCCGGACCTCTTCCATTTCATCAATCGTCCACTGCTGTCGATAGTATCGAGCATAATCGAGCGAAGCCATGATGAGATACGAAGGGCTTGATGTTTGAAACGACTGGAGTGCATGGTGGAGCTTACGACGTTGTACGTCCGTTAATCGCTCATGAATCCAAGCCCCCATCGTTAATGCCGGTAACGTCTTATGAGCAGATTGGACGACAGCTGTAGCACCCTGTTCAAAGGCTGAGCGGATTCCAACTGCTTCTCCAAAATGTGCACCATGTGCCTCATCAACTAATAATGGTATTTTATAACGTGCTGTCACTGCTACGATTTCTTCGATAGCTGCTGTTTCTCCATAGTAACTCGGTGAAGTTAAAAATACCGCGACTCCATCCGGATAAGATGTTAACGCTTCCTTTAATGTTTCACGTGAAACATTGCCGGCGATTTGTGTTTCTTCATCATACTCAGGGCTCATGAAGATTGGAGACAATCCTAACCATTCGAGTGCATTAAAAATCGACTTATGTGAATTTCTCTGAACGTAGACGCGATCTCCTCGTTTAGTCACAGCCGCAAGCATTGCCCAGTTACCACTTGTTGAACCATTGATTAAAAAATGACTATCTTCCGAATCATAGACTTCACGCAACAATACTTTTGCTTCTAGAATCGCTTCTGTCGGATGGTGAAAATCATCTAAGCCAGCTAGTTCTGTTTTATCCCATTCCAAAAAACTAGGTAGACCTAATACGATTGATCCATTTTTATGACCAGGAACGTGCCAAGATGTTGCCTTACGTTCGACATGTCGCTTAAGTGCCTCAATGATTGGAAGCTGACTTTTCATGAAATACACCTCTTGTTTTTAAAATACAAAAGACCGACCTGCAAGATGCAGATCGGTCCTTTTCAATTGCCTGGCAACGTCCTATCCTCACAGGGGGAAGCCCCCAACTACTTTCGGCGT
>NZ_JACSMI010000009.1:0-54428 GCF_018618605.1 Exiguobacterium sp. s125 | reverse complement strand
ATGCCGAACACGGAAGTTAAGCACTTGAACGCCGAAAGTAGTTGGGGGCTTCCCCCTGTGAGGATAGGACGTTGCCAGGCAATTGAAAAAGACCGATCTGCATCTTGCAGGTCGGTCTTTTTGTGTATGTTCATTTAGAGTTAAATTATTTGCAATTCACTTTTAAGATGATTACTATTAAATCAAACAATAGTCAAAGATGGTCAGAGAGGTGGTGCCCATGCAAAACATCACAGATATCATCGAAGCCTATTTAAAACAAATCTTAAATGATGAAACAAAAGTTGAAATCAAACGTCAAGAAATTGCCCAGCGTTTTGATTGTGTTCCTTCCCAAATCAATTATGTCATCAACACACGTTTTACAGTCGAAAAAGGCTATTTTGTCGAAAGTAAGCGTGGTGGTGGAGGGTATATCCGGATTCAGAAAATCGTTTTGCTAGATAGTCACGATCTCTTAGACGAGATGAGTGCCTGGGTCGGTGATCAATTAACCGAACAGGCTGCTGAAGATTATTTGATTCGATTAATGAATGAACAATTATTAACGCGACGTGAAGCGATTATCATCCAAGCGTTGTTACGAAAAGAAAGTCTACCGATGGATGTAGAAGATCAACACCGGATGCGAGCGCATCTGATGCAATCACTTCTCCAAACCATCAAGCGATTGTAGCATTGGAGGAATGCCATATGCGATGTCAACGTTGTTTAGAGCGCGAGGCAATCGTACGTGTCAAACTTCCACAAGAAACGGAAGGAGCAGAGCGTGTTTTATGTTCTGTATGTGTCCGAGAGCTTGCGCGCGAGTATCAAGGTACAACGTGTCCTTCTTGTGGTATGACACGACAACAGTTGTTGCATTTGAGAAAAGTTGGTTGTGCGACGTGTTACACCGTATTTAAGGATGAAGTCGATGGAATGGTCCGTCAATTCCAGCATGGCCACTCCAAACATTATGGATCACGCCCTGATGAAGAATCAGTCGAAAAGCGTTTGAAGCAACAGTTAAGCCGGTTAAAAGAACAACTCAATCGGAAGGTCTTGTCAGAAGATTACGAAGAAGCTGAACTGATTAAACAACAGATTGTTAGCGTCGAGGAGGATTTGCGCCATGTTTAAAGAATTATTGACGCATCCTTTAAGTGAAAAAATGAATCAACAAGCCCCTTATGATGACATCGTCGTCTCGACACGGATTCGTTTAGCTCGAAATGCGATGCAATATCCGTTCTCGACGATGCTGTCGGAAAAAGAGGCGAATGAACTGATTGATGAAACGGAACGCCAGTTGAGTGGACTAAAAGGATTCCGATTTGGACGGGTCGACCAGGCGGATGCGCTGACACGGACTGCTTTAGTGGAAAAACACTTAATCAGTCCCGCACTTGCATCCCATCCACGGACGGGATTGTTCATTAGTGAAGATGAACAGATTAGCGTCATGGTGAATGAAGAAGATCATTTCCGGATTCAAACATTGTTTCCGGGTCTACAACTCGAAGAAGCTTTTCGGATCGCGAAACAAGTCGATCAATTGATTAGTGAACGTTTTAAGATTGCCTTTGATGATACACTCGGTTATTTGACAACCTGTCCGAGCAATGTCGGGACGGGACTTCGCGCTTCTGTCATGCTGCATCTACCTGGACTTGTCTTGACGAATCAAATTCAAGGATACGTCAAGCACTTGAGACAGCTTGGTTTTGCGATTCGTGGCCGGTATGGTGAAGGCAGCGACGCCTCTGGGCGGATGTTTCAACTGTCGAATCAACGGACTCTTGGAGCGAGTGAAGATATGCTGATTACGGATTATCTTTTTGCTGTTGAAGCATTAATTGAGGCAGAACAGGCCGCAAGAAAAGGATTAATGGAGATGTATCAAGAAGAACTAGAAGACCGGTTATACCGGTCGTATGGCATTTTAACATCCGCCCGTTTAATTACGGCACGAGAAGCAACGGAACGTCTATCCGATGTTCGCTTAGCAGATGGGCTAGGATTAGCTGTCAATCTCGCACCGAATGTGTTTCATCATTTACTTGTATCCTTACAAACAGGTTTTCTACAAAAGCATTTCGGGAATCAATTAACAACAAGAGAACGGGACATCGAGCGAGCGAATGTGATTCGTCAGATGTTAACCGAACAGAAACACAGGGATCACACACAAGGAGGTTTTGCGTAATGATGTTTGGACGATTCACAGAACGTGCCCAACGCGTACTCGCACTTGCACAGGAAGAAGCAGTACGACTCGGACACCATAATATCGGGACAGAACATATTTTACTCGGGCTTGTACGTGAAGGAGACGGGATTGCTGCGAAAGCTTTAACAGCACTCGGACTCAGTTCAGATAAAATTCAAATGGAAGTCGAAGCATTGATCGGTCGTGGACAAGATGGTGCGACGACGATTCACTATACGCCGCGCGCAAAAAAAGTCATCGAACTTTCAATGGATGAAGCACGTAAGCTCGGTCATTCGTATGTCGGCACGGAGCACCTCTTACTCGGCTTGATTCGTGAAGGTGAAGGTGTTGCGGCACGCGTCTTAAACAACCTTGGAATCAGTCTTTCTAAAGCACGTCAGCAAGTATTGCAACTGCTTGGGAACAGCGAAACGACAGCTAACGCATCACAAGCAGGCTCAGGCGTCGCGACGCCAACGCTAGATGGCTTGGCACGCGACTTGACGCAACAAGCACGTGAGACACGTCTCGACCCAGTCATCGGACGCGCAAAAGAAATTCAACGTGTCATCGAAGTCTTGAGTCGTCGGACGAAAAACAACCCGGTTTTGATTGGGGAGCCAGGTGTTGGTAAAACAGCTGTCGTCGAAGGACTCGCTCAACAAATCATCAACAATGAAGTGCCGGAAACGTTACGGAATAAACGCGTCATGGTTCTCGACATGGGGACGCTCGTCGCCGGGACGAAATACCGTGGTGAGTTCGAAGACCGTTTGAAAAAGGTCATGGATGAAATCCGTCAAGCTGGAAACATCATTCTCTTCATCGACGAATTGCACACATTGATTGGTGCAGGTGGAGCAGAAGGCGCAATCGATGCGTCAAACATTTTAAAACCATCACTCGCGCGCGGTGAACTCCAATGTATCGGTGCGACGACACTTGACGAATACCGCAAATATATCGAAAAAGATGCAGCGCTTGAGCGTCGTTTCCAACCAATTCAAGTCGCTGAACCAACAGCGAACGAAGCAACACAAATCTTGTTTGGTCTTCGTGACCGTTATGAAGCCCACCACCGTGTCACGATCACGGATGAAGCGATTCAAGAAGCGGTGACGCTTTCTGACCGTTACATCTCAGACCGTTTCCTACCGGATAAAGCAATCGACTTGATTGACGAAGCGGCTTCAAAAGTTCGTCTTCGTTCATATACAGCACCACCGAACTTAAAAGAAGTCGAAGCAAAACTTGAAGGCATCCGAAAAGATAAAGACGAAGCCGTCCAAAGCCAAGAATTCGAAAAAGCAGCAAGCTTACGCGACACAGAGCAAAAACTTCGCGATGAGCTCGAGCGCTTAAAAGAAGAATGGCAGAACAAACAAGGCAATGAGAAGCTTGAAGTCACAAAAGATGATATCGCGCAGGTCGTCGCGAGCTGGACGGGCGTACCCGTAACGAAAATCGCTGAAGAAGAAACCGATCGTTTGCTCCGTCTCGAAGAAATTCTTCATAGTCGGGTCATCGGTCAAAATGAAGCGGTCAAATCAATCTCAAAAGCAATCCGTCGCGCACGTGCCGGACTCAAAGATCCTAAACGTCCAATCGGTTCATTCATCTTCCTCGGTCCAACGGGTGTCGGTAAAACAGAGCTTGCCCGTGCCGTCGCAGAATCGATGTTTGGTGACGAGGATGCCATCATCCGAATCGACATGTCAGAATACATGGAGAAACATGCAACAAGCCGACTCGTCGGTTCACCTCCTGGATATGTCGGATATGAAGAAGGCGGTCAATTGACTGAAAAAGTACGCCGTAAACCGTACTCCGTCATCTTGCTTGATGAAATTGAAAAAGCTCACCCTGAAGTCTTCAACATCTTGCTTCAAGTGCTCGATGATGGACGTCTTACGGATTCAAAAGGCCGGACAGTCGATTTCCGTAATACGATCATCGTCATGACGTCGAACGTCGGTGCAAGTGCCCTCAAACGGAATAAATACGTCGGGTTCACAGTGTCGGACGATACGGACCGCGAATACAAAGACATGAAGGGGAAAGTGATGGACGAACTGAAGAAAGCCTTCCGTCCTGAGTTCTTGAACCGGATTGACGAAACGATCGTCTTCCACTCACTTGAGAAAAAACACATCGAAGAGATCGTCAAACTCATGGCGAAGACTCTCGAAAAACGCCTTGCGGAACAACAGGTTCACTTTGAATTGACACCTGCCGCGCTTTCGAAGATTGCCGACATCGGATACGACCCAGAATACGGAGCTCGCCCAATCCGTCGTGCACTTCAACGAGAAGCTGAGGATCGTTTGTCGGAAGCATTGCTTGCGGGAGACATTCAAAAAGGAGAACGTGTTGCACTTGATGTAGAAAACGATGAATTCGTCGTCCGCCGCCACCAAGTGGAACCGGCAACGACAGAATAAGTGATCAACAGGGTCCAGCTTTCGCAAGTACGAAGCGAAAGCTGGGCTTTTTCTTGGATAGAGAAAGGATGAACAGAGTGGCTAAAATGAAGACGAAATTTGTTTGCCAAAGCTGTGGGACGGAGTCACCGAAATGGATGGGACGCTGCTCCGGCTGTGGGGAATGGAATACGATGGTCGAAGAAGTCGTCGAGGAGAAGAAAGCACGACGCGGTTCCGCTTTTGTCCATACGACGACGAAACAATTGAAACCGGAACGTCTCGCAAATATCGTCTCACAAGAAGAAAGTCGTGTCTTCACGGGGAGTAGTGAATTTGACCGTGTGCTCGGCGGCGGGATTGTGCCCGGATCGATGGTCCTCGTCGGAGGTGACCCGGGGATTGGGAAATCGACGATTCTGTTACAGACAAGTGCTCGCCTTGCACAACGCGGCGAAAAAGTCCTCTATATCTCAGGTGAGGAATCGCTCAAACAGACAAAACTCCGCGCTGAACGGCTCGGTTTACCGACTCAAGACTTATTCGTGCTCAGTGAAACGGACATGAATATGATTGAGCGGGTCGTCGACGAAGAAAAACCAGGCTTTTTAATCATCGACTCGATTCAAACGGTCTATATCGATGAAATTCAGTCTGCCCCTGGTAGCGTCACGCAAGTACGTGAATGTACGGCGATGCTGATGAAAATCGCGAAGAGTCGCGGCATTGCCATCTTTATCGTTGGTCACGTCACGAAACAAGGTTCGATTGCCGGACCCCGTTTGCTCGAACACATGGTCGATGCCGTCCTGTACTTCGAAGGGGAACGTCACCATACGTTCCGGATTCTCCGTGCCGTCAAAAACCGGTTTGGTTCGACGAACGAGATTGGAATCTTTGAAATGCGGGAGTCTGGTTTAGAAGAAGTCTTGAATCCATCGGAAATCTTCCTCGAGGAGCGGACGTCCGGTGTATCGGGTTCGACAATCGTTGCTTCGATGGAGGGGACACGGACTGTTCTCGTTGAGTTACAAGCCCTGATTTCACCGACATCATTCGGTAATCCACGCCGTATGGCAACAGGGATTGACCAAAATAAAGTGGCCTTGCTGATGGCAGTGCTTGAGAAACGATCTGGTTTACTGCTCCAGACACAAGATGCCTATTTGAAAGCAGCTGGTGGCGTCAAGCTCGATGAACCGGCGATTGACCTCGCCGTCTGTGTCGCGATTGCCTCGAGTTTTCGCGACAAGCCGACACGTCCGACAGATGTCGTCATTGGTGAAGTAGGTTTGACGGGAGAAGTCCGGCGCGTCTCACGGATTGAGCAACGCGTCGCAGAAGCTGCGAAGCTCGGATTCACACGAGCCATCATTCCGAAAAACAATCTCGGGGGATGGACCTATCCGGACGGCATCACGGTCATCGGTGTCGAAAGTGTTGACGAAGCGTTACGCGAAACCATCCCGTTTTAAACGCCTGAAATGTAGGAAAAGATGGGGAGGCTGTAATGGATATGTAAACAGTTTCCCCACCTTAAGGCGTAGGTGATTCAAATAAATACATGTTACAATGAACTTAAAATAATAGAAGGAGGTGGGAAGATTGAAAATCATCATTCGAATCTTTTTCGCGTTACTCGGTCTTGCGCTTGGTGTCTTGTTATTGCCCCAGTTATTTCAATTAATTGAAGCGGCGACAGGGATGACTTTCCCGGAATGGTTGATGACGACATACGTAACCGGAACGATTGGTGCACTCATATTTTTATTAATTGGATTATTCATTACGGATGCGGTTATTCGACTTCTCCGATTTTTAGAAGAAAAACTAGTAAAGGCGCCCGCTGCAGATTTATTCTTTGGAACATTTGGTCTCTTGCTAGGTCTCGTGATGGCATTTCTCGTCAGCATGTTGATTGAACTTGTCGGGATTCCGCTGCTTAGTAATGTCTTAACCATTTTCGCGACTGCCTTATTCGGATACCTCGGCTTTACGGTCGGATATCGCAAACGGCATGAGTTGACGAAAATCTTTTTACGGTCAAACAGTAGTAACTCGGATAAAAAGTCGACACCGGAACCCGTTGTTGTCGCAAAATCAAACAGTAAAGTACTCGATACGAGTGTTATCATCGATGGACGGATCACAGATATCGCGAAGACCGGATTTGTTGAAGGGAAACTGATCGTTCCGCAGTTCGTGATTGGGGAACTTCAATACATTGCCGATTCATCGGATACATTAAAACGAAATCGTGGACGCCGGGGGCTTGACGTCTTAAAAGAACTCCAATCAATCCCTGGAATGGAAGTCGAAATTTATGATGGTGACTTCGAGGATGTACCAGAAGTCGACATCAAACTGATTAAGCTGGCAGAGTTGATGAAAGGAATTGTCGTTACGAACGATTACAACTTGAATAAAGTGTGTGAAGTCCGGAACGTACCCGTCTTGAACATCAATGATTTAGCAAATGCCGTCAAGCAAGTTGTGATTCCGGGTGAAGAGATGATGGTGCTTGTCATCAAAGAAGGAAAAGAGCAAAAGCAAGGGATTGCCTACCTCGAAGATGGCACGATGGTCGTCGTCGAAGGTGGTAAACACTTGATTTCGAAAACGATTGGTGTTGTCGTGACGAGTGTCCTTCAGACGTCTGCTGGACGGATGATTTTTGCGAAGCCACAAGAAAAATAAGGGACTGCCACAACTGTGGCAGTCTTTACTTATGAGAAAAGAGGGAATGCAGTGATAGAACAGACATACCGCGTCGTCATTCCGGCAGCTGGTGCCGGAAAAAGAATGGGCGCAGATCGTAATAAACTGATGCTGCTGTTACGGGACCGTTCAATCATTGAGTGGACACTCGATGTGTTTGAAGCCGATCCCTTATGTGAAGAAATCATTCTTGCCATCAATCCGGCGGAACAAGTCTGGTTTGAGCAAGTGACGGACCGATACGCAACGCCTGTACGCCTTGTTGCCGGAGGACGAGAACGGCAAGAAAGTGTCTTACGCGGACTGGAAGTCATCGAAGCACCCGGTATCGTGTTGATTCATGACGGCGCCCGGCCATTCATCGAACAGACAGCGATTCATGCCGTCGTCGCGGCGGCAGTCGAGCACAAAGCAGCGATTCTCGCCGTCCCGGTCAAAGATACGGTCAAACGGATCATCGGAGAGACGATCGTCGAAACGGTTCCGCGTGACGAACTGATGGCAGCTCAAACACCGCAAGCCTTCGATCTCGACACGATCCGAACCGTCCATCAAAAAGCAGCAGAACACTATTTAGGTACAGATGATGCAAGTTTGATAGAATGGGACGGAGGAAAGGTGACGCTCGTCACCGGTCAGTATGAAAATATTAAAGTGACGACACCGGATGATTTATGGTTTGGTGAAGCGATCTTAATGAAACGAGGGAAATAACGATGATTCGAATTGGACAAGGTTTTGATGTACATGCATTCGCAGAAGATCGGAAACTCATTTTAGGTGGGATTGAAATCCCACATACGAAAGGATTACTCGGTCACTCGGATGCGGACGTCTTGCTCCATACGATTGCGGATGCAGCACTCGGAGCGATTGCAGAAGGGGATATCGGCAAACATTTTCCGGACACCGATCCTGAGTTCAAAGATGCGGACTCTGCTAAACTGCTCGAACATGTCTATGCACTCGTCAAGCGTAAAGGATATGAATTGAGTAACTTAGACGCGACCGTCATCGCGCAAGCGCCTAAATTACGCCCGTACATCGATACGATGCGTGCGCGGATTGCGGAACTGCTTGAAGCGGACATCGAGCAGATCAATGTCAAAGCGACGACGACGGAATGGCTCGGGTTTACAGGGCGTGAAGAAGGAATTGCGTGCCAAGCTGTGATTCTGCTGAAACGAATCGAAGAATAAGGTATACTAATTAAGCGAATTTGAGACTAAAGGAGTGATCGGCAATGGCAGAAGTACGTGTACGTTATGCACCAAGTCCGACCGGGCACCTTCATATTGGGAATGCACGGACGGCTTTATTCAACTATTTGTTCGCACGTCATGCGGGCGGGAAAATGATTTTACGGATTGAGGATACGGACCAAAAACGAAACATTGATGGTGGCGTTGAAAGTCAGATGAAGTACCTCGAGTGGCTCGGAATCGATTGGGATGAAGGTCCAGGCCGCGGTGGCGATTACGGTCCTTACTTCCAAATGGAACGGCTTGATCTTTATCAAAAATACACAGACGAGTTACTTGAAAAAGGACTCGCCTACCGTTGCTACATGACCTCGGAAGAACTTGAGGCGGAACGTGAAGCACAAATCGCACGTGGTGAAGCACCGCGTTATTCAGGTGCACACCGAGATTTATCGCAAGAACAAGAAGACGCATTCGTCGCGGAAGGACGGACACCATCGATTCGGATTCGTGTACCGGAAAGCGTGACATATACGTGGAACGATATCGTCAAAGAAGACGTATCGTTTGAATCAAAAGACTTCGGGGACTGGGTCATCGTCAAAAAAGACGGGATTCCGACGTATAACTTCGCCGTTGTCGTCGACGATCACTTGATGGCAATCAGCCATGTCTTACGTGGAGACGACCACATCTCAAACACGCCGAAACAGATGATGATTTATGATGCGTTCGGTTGGGAGTATCCAACATTTGGTCACATGACGCTCATCGTCAACGAAGAGCATAAAAAACTGTCGAAACGTGATCAATCAATCATTCAGTACATCGAGCAGTATAAAGACCTCGGGTATCTCCCGGAAGCGTTACTTAACTTCGTGACGTTGCTTGGTTGGTCGCCGGTCGGAGAACAAGAAATCTTTACGAAAGAAGAATTCATCGAAATCTTTGATGCGTCCCGCCTGTCGAAGAGTCCAGCTGTTTTCGATCAACAAAAACTCGCTTGGATCAATGGGCAGTACATGAAACATCAATCGTTCGAAGAAGTATTCGAAGCGAGTCTTCCATTCCTTCAAGCAGCAGGACGCGTCTCAAACGAGCCGTCAGCAGAAGAACTCGACTGGGCGAAGAACCTCGTCGGACTTTACCGTGAGCAGATGACACACGGAGCGGAAGTCGTTGAGCTTTCAGAGATGTTTTTTGAAGATGAAGTGGTGTATGATGAAGAAGCAAACACTGTCTTGAGTGGCGAAACGGTTCCGACCGTCTTAGCTGAATTCGCGAACCAATTGCGGACACTTGAAGAGTGGACGCCGGAAGCGATCAAAGCATCGATTAAGGCAACACAAAAAGCAACCGGTCAAAAAGGAAAAAATCTGTTCATGCCAATCCGCGTCGCAACGACGGGGCAAACACATGGTCCAGAACTTCCGAATACGATTCAACTATTAGGAAAAGACCGCGTACTTGCGCGACTAGACGTATAAATAAAGCGTAGATGAGGAAAGTAGTGTCAATGTTTCTTCTCCAGAGACAAGCTTGTGTGGTGCGAGAGCTTGAAGAAAATTGTCATGAAATGCCCCTCTGAGTGCTACCCGAAATCAGTGAGAGTAGGCGTAGACGTATCTCCGGCGTTAACGGACACGGAGAGGGACGATTGATTCGTCCAAACAGAGTGGGACCGCGCTAATTAGCGTCTCTGTGCAGCGATGCACGGGGGCGCTTTTTCTTATGGAGAGGAGATTGAACATGACACGTATACGAGAAGACATTCGCAATGTATTCAACCAAGACCCGTCTGCACGCAGTAGCATTGAAGTCATCTTGACGTACCCCGGCTTACATGCGATTTGGATGCACCGTGTAGCCCATCGGTTATGGAAGTTGAACTTAAAGTTACTGGGGCGAAGCATTTCACAGTTCAGCCGCTTCTTGACAGGGATCGAAATTCATCCGGGTGCGACGATTGGTCGTCGCTTCTTCATCGACCATGGGATGGGTGTCGTCATCGGAGAAACAGCCATCATCGGCGACGATGTGACGATTTTCCAAGGCGTGACGCTCGGCGGGACGGGCAAAGAGACGGGCAAACGTCATCCGACGCTCGGGAACGGCGTGCTCGTTTCAGCCGGAGCACGTGTACTCGGTGATATTTCGGTCGGGGATGCATCAAAAATCGGGGCAAGCTCAGTCGTCCTGAAAGACGTCCCTGCTAACGCAACCGTCGTCGGGATTCCGGGACGTGTCGTCATCCAGGACGGAATGAAAGTCGAGGCCCCTCTCGATCACCGTCTACCGGATCCCGTTAGTGAGTGCCAGGAACGGATTGAAATTGAAATCGATGAACTAAAACGGGAAATTGAACGAATCAAAGGAGGACTTCGGAATGATACAACTCTACAACAGCATGACCGGAAAAAAGGAACCATTTAAACCGTTAGAAGAAGGTAAGGTCAAGATGTACGTCTGTGGACCGACCGTCTATAACTATATCCACATTGGTAATGCCCGCCCGGCAATTGTCTTCGATACAGTCCGCCGCTACTTTACGTACCGCGGTTATGAGGTTCAGTACGTCTCGAACTTTACGGATGTCGATGATAAAATCATTCGGACGGCAAATGAACTCGGTGAAGATTATCATGACTTAACGAAACGTTTCATTGCCGCGTATCATGCAGATACTGGAGCTTTGAACGTGCAACAAGCGGACGTCCATCCGCTCGTTACGGAGACGATGGATGATATCATCGACTTCATCAAAGTTCTCGTTGAAAAAGGGAATGCCTATGCTTCAGGCGGAGATGTCTACTTCCGGACACGGAGTTTTGAGACGTATGGTCAGTTGAGTCAGCAATCGATTGATGAATTACAATCGGGCGCGCGGATTGAAGTCGGCGAGAAAAAAGAAGATCCACTCGATTTCGTTCTTTGGAAAGCCGTTAAGCCGGACGAACCGTCTTGGACAAGTCCATGGGGTGAAGGACGTCCGGGCTGGCACATCGAGTGCTCGGCGATGGCAAAGAAATACCTTGGCGATACGATTGATATCCATGCCGGTGGACAAGACTTGAAATTCCCGCACCATGAAAATGAAATTGCCCAGTCGGAAGCATGCAATTCTCAAAAATTCGCGAACTACTGGATGCACAATGGATTCGTCAACATCGAAAACGAGAAGATGTCGAAATCACTCGGAAACTTTTTGACGGTCCATGAAGCGATTCAAGTCGTTGATCCAATGGTCTTACGCTTCTTCATGCTGTCTGTTCAGTATCGTCATCCGATCAACTACAGCCGTGAGCTGATTGATCAAGCGGTCAACGGTCTCGCGCGAATTCGGGAGTCGGTCGCAAACGTCGAGCATCGTCTCGCGATGACGGCAGATCTCGGAACGGCAAACGAAAAATGGTTAAAGCGGATTGAAGACATCAAGCAACATTTCATCACGTCGATGGATGATGACTTCAATACAGCGAACGCTGTAACGGATTTGTTCGATTTATCGAAAGAAGCAAATCTTTATCTTGCAGAAGCACAAGTGTCAAAAGAAGTTCTTGAGCGCTTCCTGACCGTTTTCAATGAATTGTCGGGCGTATTAGGTGTAACGTTGACGGTCGACCGCGGACTGCTCGACGAAGAAGTCGAACAGTTGATCACAGAACGAAACGAAGCACGGAAAAATCGTGATTTCGGACGGGCAGATGAAATCCGCGATCAGTTACGCGACCAGGGCATCTTGCTTGAAGATACAGCACAAGGGATGCGGTGGAAGCGCGGATGAAGAACTATAAACAATTGAACGCGCTCGCGCTCGCCTATATGGGAGATGTCGTCTATGAGATGCATGTAAGAGAGCGACTACTTGACCGTGGTTTCGTCAAACCAGGCGAGTTGCATAAAGCAGCGGTCCAGTATGTCCGGGCGCAAGCACAGGCGACCGTCGTTACACATTGGCTCAATCAGGGAACACTGACAGAAGAGGAACAAGCCGTCGTCCGGCGTGGGAAAAATGCGAAGTCCGGTTCTGTACCAAAAAGTACGGATGTCCATACGTACCGCTACGCGACGGCGTTCGAAGCATTGTTAGGCTACATTTATCTTTCAGAAGGAGGGGATCGTCTTGAAGAACTCATCGGGCAAGCGTTCGAATTACTCGAAGCCGAAACGACAGACGGAAAATAACCCAGTCGATCAAGGACAGCGCCCTAAGACTGGCGAAAAACGAAAACGTGTTGAAAAGAAACAAGAGGACCCGGTCGTCATCGAACCACTCGCGGAAGGGCAGGATTTCCTTTACGGACGAAATCCCGTTCTCGAAGCGTTACGAAGTGGACGCGAAATGAATAAACTCTTTATCCAGGAAGGTCAACAAAAAGGTCCACTCGCCGTCATCCATGCGATGGCGCAAGAAGCGAATGTCCAAATTCAAATCGTCCCCCGTTCAAAACTGCATGGTCTGACAGGAAGCGACAACCACCAAGGTGTCGTTGCGGCAGTTGCCGCCTATGAATACGCGGAACTCGACGATATCTTTGCCTTAGCAGAGAAGAAGGATGAGACACCACTCATCGTCTTACTCGACGAGCTGGAAGACCCGCATAACCTCGGTTCGATTCTTCGGACGGCAGACGCTGTCGGTGCGCACGGGGTCATCATTCCGAAACGGCGCTCGGTCGGATTGACACAAGTCGTCGCAAAAGCATCGACGGGTGCAATCGAGCATATTCCGGTCGTTCGCGTGACGAACTTAACGCGGACGATGGAAGACCTCAAGAAAAAAGGACTTTGGTTCGTCGGGACGGATGCGCGTGAAAGTGATGATTACCGGACGCTTGACGGAACGATGCCGCTTGGAATCGTCATTGGTAGTGAAGGAAAAGGGATGAGTCGCCTCGTCCGAGAGAAATGTGATTTCCTTGTCCACCTTCCGATGGCGGGCCATGTCACGTCACTCAATGCTTCCGTTGCCGCGTCACTCTTATTGTATGAAGTGTACCGGACGAGAAAGCCGTACGCGCGATGAAATATGACCGTCTGATCGTTGATGGCTACAATATCATTGGCGCATGGCCGGAATTCCGGACATTGCGGGAGCAAGATTTTGAATTAGCACGGGAACGATTGGTCGATGCAATGGCGGAATATCAGGCAGTGACAGGAATTAGTGTCACCATCGTCTTTGATGCCTATCTTCAGCCGGGGCGCGAGTCACGCTTAAAAAAGAGTGGACTCGAGGTCATTTATACACGCGAGAATGAAACTGCTGACGAATGGATAGAAAAAACGGCAGCCGAGTGGTTACAAGACATCCGTGTCAAGCTGACGGTCGCGACGAACGACTTCACGGAACAATGGGTGATCTTTACGCTCGGCGCACTCCGCATCTCGGCACAAGAGTTGAGACGGGACTGGAAAGCAGCGGTCGCCGTCATTCAGGGACAGACGACGATGTCGAAGACGAGCAAGAAACCGCGGTCGACTATCGATTTGCCGGCAGATGTCATCGAACGGCTTGAACAAATCCGAAGAAGAAAAAATTCAGATCAGTAAGGGGGTCTCCCCTTAAAAGTAAACCGTTTTCTTGACGTACCTGTCGAGAAGGCGGTTTTTTTAAGGGCGAAATACAGATAAAAAGAGGTCATGCCAATTTTCACTGTCGCAGGATAGGAAATTATTGTATAATTGTAGGCAATTGATTAGTTCGTCATAGAAGCTTGGAGGGATGAAGGATGAGTTTGGTTTCGTTCGACCAGTTTGAGTGCATGTCTGATGAGGCGCTTGTGGAACAAGCGAAGGTATTCGATAATAGCGATGCCCTTGAATTTTTGATCGAGCGCTATCGTAACTTCGTACGTGCGAAGGCCCGGTCATATTTTTTGATTGGTGCGGACCGCGAAGATATCATTCAAGAAGGTATGATTGGCCTATACAAAGCAGTACGTGACTACCGGACTGATAAGTTGGCTTCTTTTAAAGGATTTGCCGAACTCTGCATCACACGGCAAATGATCACGGCAATCAAGACGGCGACCCGTCAAAAACATATTCCTCTCAATTCGTACATCTCGCTCGATAAACCAATTTATGATGATGAATCTTCTGAACGGACGTTGCTTGATATCATCACTTCAACGGCACCATCGGATCCGCAAATCTTGATCGTCAACCGAGAAGAGTATGCAGACATCGAAACGAAGATGGATGAAATTCTTAGTGACTTAGAACGAAAAGTGTTGGCACTTTATCTCGACGGAAGAACGTACCAAGAGATTTCGGATGATCTCGATCGCCACGTCAAATCAATTGATAACGCGTTACAGCGTGTCAAACGGAAACTGGAGCGATACCTCGAGGCACGTGAGTTGATTGTCTAACCGCGAGGTAGATTGACCAATCCGACTACCGTATGCTACTGTATAAATAGCGCCTTACTAGCGAGACGCCGCTCATAGGCGTTTTTTTTTACGCTCTTTTTTGGAGGAATCTCCTCCGTTCGAGAGAGAGAGCGGCAAAGAAGGAGGTCTTTTGAGATGGCGAAGAAAGTAGGCCTTGCTTGTGATATTTGCGGTGCCCGCGATTATACGACGATGAAAAAAGAGGATGTCACAGTCCGCTTGGAATTGAAAAAATTCTGTCGGCGTTGTAACGCGCATACGATTCATAAAGAAGCGAAATAAGGCTTCATCTATCCCGATTTAATACATCCTGGAGGGAAAGTACGATGAAATTTTTGCGTGACGTATGGAATGAACTGAAAAAGACGAGCTGGCCAAAACGAAAAGAATTGACGAAGTACACATTGACGGTAATCGGTATGGTTATCTTCATGGGCGTCTTCATCTTTGGTATCGATTCTGGTCTCAGCGCACTCATGAGTTGGTTGATTAAGTAAAAGAAGAGGTGGCGTACCATGGATAAACAGTGGTTTGTCGTCCAAACGTACTCTGGATTCGAAAACAACGTCAAGGCTAACCTTGAACGTCGGATCGAGTCTATGAACATGGACGAGAAAATCTTCCGTGTACTCGTTCCGATTGAAACGGTACAGGAAGAAGTAACGAATAAAAAAGGCGAAACAAAAATCAAAGAGCGTGAAGTTAAGATTTTCCCGGGGTATGTCCTCGTTGAAATGGTCATGACGGATGATTCTTGGTATGTTGTTCGTAACACACCGAACGTAACCGGATTCCTCGGTTCAGTGGGTGGTGGATCGAAACCGACGCCGCTTCTTCCTGAAGAAGCTGAAAACATCCTTGGTTCAATGGGACTTGTCGACATGAAGAGTCGTTATGACTACTCACTCGGTCAAATCGTCCGAATCAAAGAGGGTGCCTTCGAGAACCTTGAAGGAACGGTTGAAGAGCTTGATACAGAAACAGAAAAAATGAAAGTTTCTGTAGATATGTTCGGTCGCGAAACGAAAGTAGAACTCGATTTTTCACAAGTTGAAAAAATCGATTAAGTTTCCTATTGCGAATGTTTTGTTTTAATGGTACAATTTTTCCTGTTTGATGTTGTGCTTATTTCGATAAATAACTCGTCGAATAGAATGAGTGGGAGGACGCGCAACGTCCAATTAAACCACATTAAAGAATTAAGGAGGTGTGTCTCGTGGCGAAGAAGGTTATGAAACTAGTTAAACTTCAAATTCCTGCGGGCAAAGCAAACCCAGCTCCACCAGTTGGACCGGCACTCGGTCAAGCAGGTGTGAACATCATGGGCTTCTGTAAAGAGTTCAACGCTCGTACACAAGACCAAGCCGGCTTGATTATCCCTGTAGTCATCACGGTTTTTGAAGATCGTTCATTTACGTTTATTACTAAAACTCCACCAGCAGCAGTTCTCTTGAAGAAAGCAGCTGGAATCGAGAGCGGTTCAGGCGAGCCTAACCGTAAGAAAGTAGCGACTGTCAAACGTGACAAAGTTCGCGAAATCGCTGAAACGAAAATGCCAGACCTCAACGCAGCATCTGTTGAAACAGCGATGTTGATGGTTGAAGGTACTGCACGTTCTATGGGTATCGTAATCGAAGACTAAGTCTTTCGAATTACAATGAACAACGATGAGGGTCGCAGGCGGATAGTTAATTGAAGCCTTGCTACCCTTTCATTATGTGGGAGGATTTTCCGCACAACCACAAAGGAGGAACCTAAAATGGGTAAGAAGTACAAAGAAGCTGCTAAACTTATCGATCGTACGGTTTCATACGAACTCGCTGAAGCTGTAGACTTAACTAAAAAGTCTGCAACAGCGAAATTCGATGAAACGATCGAACTTGCTGTTCGTCTCGGAGTCGATCCGAAGAAAGCAGATCAACAAATCCGTGGAGCAGTCGTATTGCCACACGGTACTGGTAAAACACAACGCGTTCTCGTCTTCGCGAAAGGTGAGAAATTGAAAGAAGCGGAAGCTGCTGGAGCAGATTACGCTGGTGATTCTGAGTATATCGCTAAAATCCAAAAAGGATGGTTCGACTTCGATGTTATCGTTGCGACACCTGACATGATGGGTGAAGTTGGTAAACTCGGTCGTGTTCTCGGACCTAAAGGCCTCATGCCTAACCCGAAAACAGGAACTGTTACATTTGACGTCACAAAAGCAATCAACGATATCAAAGCTGGTAAAGTTGAGTACCGTGTCGACAAATCAGGTAACATCCACGTTCCTGTCGGTAAAAAATCATTCGATAACGAGAAGTTGGTTGAAAACATCACTACCGTTATGGAAACTCTCGTAAAAGTTAAGCCTGCTACTGCTAAAGGTGTTTACCTTAAAAACATCGCGATCGCTTCTACAATGGGTCCTGGTGTTAAAGTATCTTCAGCTGACTTCGCGAAATAATTTCGTCTAAAACGAACTTGACAACGTTCTAAGAACGCTGTTACAGTATAAAACGTTGATATATTCGACATACCGTAGACAGAAGGTGCTCATCGATTGAGCTTAAACCCTTCCGAGGTGTTCTTGCTCAGAGAGCCTGTTTGTTCAGGTATCCTTTTTGACGATTACGCCTCCTCTGCCCTGCAGAAGGAGGCTTTTTATTTGAAATCGAGCAGCCCCTCGCGCCGGTACAATTTATTTACCAGGAGGTGCAACAGAAATGGCAAACGAAAAAGTTATCGCTGTCAAAGCGGATCTCGTATCTGAGATCGCTGAGAAAATGCAAGCGAGCGCTGGAACAATCGTCGTCGACTACCGTGGTCTCACAGTAGACGAAGTCACTGAACTTCGTAAACAACTCCGCGAAGCGGGTGTTGAATTCAAAGTTTACAAAAACGGTCTCCTTCGCCGCGCAGCAGTTCAAAGCAACCTTGAAGGTCTTGACGAAGTATTCACTGGTCCTAGTGCGATCGCATTCAGCAATGAAGACGTTATCGCGCCAGCTAAGATCTTGAACAACTTCTCTAAAGAACACAAGGCTCTCGAACTTAAAGGTGGTATCATCGAAGGCAAAGTCACTTCAGTAGAAGATGTCAAAGCCCTTGCAGAACTTCCATCACGCGAAGGTCTCCTTTCAATGCTCCTCAGCGTGCTTCAAGCGCCAATCCGCGGTCTCGCGGTGGCAACGAACGCAATCGCAGAGCAAAAAGAAGAACAATCTGCTTAATGTCCGCTTAGCGGGATAGGCAAACACACAATTTTTCAAACCCCAACGTGGGCTAAATCAAAGGAGGAAAACCATAATGGCTTTCAACAAAGAGCAATTTATCGAAGACCTCAAGGGCATGACTGTTCTTGAACTTAACGAACTCGTAAAAACAATCGAAGAAGAATTCGGCGTATCAGCAGCAGCTCCAGTAGCAGCAGCAGGTGCAGGCGCAGCAGCAGCTGAAGAGCAAACTGAATTCGACGTAATCCTTACTAACGCAGGTTCTGGTAAAATCAACGTCATCAAAGCAGTTCGCGAATTGACAGGCCTCGGTCTTAAAGAAGCGAAAGCACTCGTTGACGGAACTCCGGCTCCAGTTAAAGAAGGCGTTTCGAAAGAAGACGCTGACGCAATCAAAGCTAAGCTTGAAGAAGCTGGCGCAAGCGTAGAAGTTAAGTAATTTTCTTCTTCCGCAGACAAAAGAAGCTCGCTTTGCGGGCTTCTTTTGTTTTCATCTTTAATCAAGAGAGGGGAAGGAAACATGGCAGACCATTATTATACGAATGATCCCTCCTCAAAACGAGATCCGAAATCATGGGAGTTCGTCCTACGCGGCGAAACGTTCCGCTTCACATCGGACCACGGTGTGTTCTCAAAAGGTGGCGTCGACTTTGGTTCGCGTCTATTGATTGAGGCATTCGTTGAGCCGGATGTACCGGGTGCGATTCTAGATGTCGGTTGCGGATATGGACCGATGGGGATTTCACTGGCAAAAGCGACCGGGCGTGACGCGAAACTCGTTGATGTTAACGAACGGGCACTTGAACTAGCGGCTGAAAATGCACGTGCGAATGGTGTTTCCGTGACGACCGGTGTAAGTGACGGGTATGTTGGCGTAGGTGATGAGACATTTGCAGCGATCGTGACGAATCCACCGATTCGGGCAGGAAAAGCAGTTGTTCATCGGATTTTACGTGAAGCTTATGATCACCTCGTAGTAGGGGGCGCCCTCTGGGTCGTCATTCAGAAAAAACAAGGGGGACCATCAGCGAAGAAACTGATGGAAGAAGTCTTCGGTTCTTGCGAGACAGTAACCCGCGATAAAGGGTATTCAATATTTAAATCAATTCGGTCTTGACAAATCGGGTGATTTGTCGTTGACCTTGTGTTGTGTCTATGATAGTATTATAAAATGCCATTGGAGTGATTTTTGGATAAGCAGGTTGAAAGTAGCTGGCGTTCTCGACTACAGATGATTGAGTAGACAAGACGTCGCTTTTTTGCGCTTATCGGTCAAAAAATGGCTTCAATGTTCGATATTACACCCGTCCTTCTCTAGAAGAAGAAGTGGGTCTGAGAGGTGAATCAGTTGACTGGTCAACTTGTTCAGTACGGTCGTCACCGTCAGAGAAGAAGCTATGCACGTATCAGCGAAGTATTAGAACTTCCAAATCTAATTGAGATTCAAACGAATTCATACGAATGGTTCCTACGGGAAGGTCTTCGTGAGATGTTTCATGACATTTCGCCGATTTCCGACTTCACAGGAAATCTCGTATTAGAATTCATCGATTACTCGCTCGGTGAGCCGAAGTATTCGATTGATGAATCGAAAGAACGCGACGTGACCTATTCGGCACCACTGCGCGTTAAAGTCCGTCTTCAAAACAAAGAGACGGGTGAATTGAAGGAACAAGAAGTCTTCATGGGTGACTTCCCGCTTATGACGGAGTCGGGAACATTCATTATTAATGGTGCGGAACGAGTTATCGTTTCTCAGCTTGTTCGTTCGCCAAGTGTGTATTACAACAATAAGTTAGATAAGAACGGTAAACGTGGATTCTCGGCAACGGTCATCCCGAACCGTGGAGCATGGCTCGAACTTGAGACAGATGCGAAAGATATCGTATATGTCCGAATCGACCGCACGCGTAAGATTCCTGTAACGGTTCTTTTACGTGCTCTTGGTTTCGGTACGGATCAGGAAATCATCGATCTCCTTGGAGATGATGAGTACCTCCGGAATTCGCTTGAAAAAGATAATACAGAATCAACGGAAAAAGCCCTCATCGAAATCTATGAGCGTCTACGCCCGGGTGAGCCACCGACAGTTGAAAATGCGAAAGCACTTCTCGTGTCACGGTTCTTCGACCCGAAACGTTACGACTTGGCAAACGTTGGTCGCTATAAAATCAATAAGAAGCTTCATCTGAAGAATCGTCTGTTCGGACAAAAGCTTGCGGAAACGCTCGTTGACCCTGAAACAGGTGAAGTAATCGCAGAAGCTGGAACGGTTCTTGACCGTCGTATGCTCGACAAAGTCTTGCCATTCCTTGAAGGATCTGTCGGTTACATCGAAGCGACGCCAACTGGCGGCGTAACACAAGGCGAAGCCTTCAACTTACAGTCGATCAAGGTGTTCGCACCGGACGATGCTGAAGGTGAACGCATCATCAATATCATCGGTAACGGTAACATCGATCGTGACATCAAGCACATTACGCCTGCTGACATGATTGCTGCAATCAACTACTTCTTCAACTTGTTGCATGAAGTAGGAACAACAGACGATATCGACCACCTCGGTAACCGTCGTCTCCGTTCTGTCGGTGAATTGCTCCAAAACCAGTTCCGTATTGGTCTTTCACGTATGGAACGTGTCGTTAAGGAACGTATGTCGATTCAAGATCAGAATGCGATCACGCCACAGGCATTGATCAACATTCGTCCTGTTATCGCGTCAATTAAAGAGTTCTTCGGTAGCTCACAGTTATCACAGTTCATGGACCAAACAAACCCGCTCGCTGAGTTGACGCACAAACGTCGTCTATCTGCTCTCGGACCCGGTGGTTTGACACGTGAGCGTGCTGGCTTTGAAGTTCGAGATGTTCACTACTCGCATTATTCCCGTATGTGTCCAATCGAAACGCCAGAGGGACCAAACATCGGTTTGATCAACTCACTGTCTTCGTTCGCGAAAGTCAATGAGTATGGTTTCATCGAAGCACCATACCGCCGTGTCAATCCGGAAACGGGTGTTGTCACGGATGAAATTCACTACATGACGGCAGACGAAGAAGATCTCTACGTCGTTGCGCAGGCAAACATGTTGTTGACGGAAGAGAAGACGTTCCAAGATACACACGTCCTATCACGTTTCCGTGGACAAAACTTGTCTGTTGAGCCATCACGTGTCGATTACATGGATGTTTCTCCGAAACAGGTTGTTTCGGCAGCGACAGCATGTATTCCGTTCCTTGAGAACGATGACTCGAACCGTGCCCTCATGGGAGCGAACATGCAACGTCAGGCCGTACCACTTCTCGATCCAGAATCTCCGATTGTTGGAACTGGGATGGAGTACGTGTCTGCGAAAGACTCAGGAGCTGCCGTTGTTGCAAAACACTCTGGTATCGCTGAGCGCGTAACGGCTCGTGAAATCCTTGTCCGTCGTACGACGGAAGTCGATGGCAACATCGTTCAAGGTGAACTTGATCGTTATAAAATCCAAAAATTCATTCGTTCTAACCAAGGAACGTGCTATAACCAAAAACCAATCATCAAAGCAGGCGATCCTGTCGATAAAGGCGAGATTCTTGCAGATGGTCCATCAATGGACGGTGGGGAACTTGCGCTCGGTCGTAACGTACTCGTCGGTTTCATGACATGGGATGGTTACAACTACGAGGATGCCGTCATCATGAGCGAACGTCTTGTGAAAGATGATGTCTACACATCGATCCACATTGAGGAATACGAATGTGAATCACGCGATACAAAACTCGGACCGGAAGAAATCACTCGTGATATTCCGAACGTCGGTGACGACGCCCTGAAAAACCTCGACGACCGCGGAATCATTCGTGTCGGTGCTGAAGTAAAAGATGGGGATATCTTAGTCGGTAAAGTTACACCTAAGGGCGTAACGGAATTGACAGCTGAAGAACGTCTGTTACATGCGATCTTCGGTGAAAAAGCACGTGAAGTGCGTGATACATCACTCCGTGTACCACACGGCGGCGACGGTATCATCCTTGACGTCAAAATCTTCGATCGTGATAACGGCGACGAACTATCTCCTGGTGTCAACCAGTTGATCCGTGCGTACATCGTTCAAAAACGTAAGATTCACGAAGGAGATAAAATGGCAGGTCGTCACGGTAACAAAGGTGTTATCTCACGTATCTTGCCAGAAGAAGACATGCCGTACATGCCAGACGGCACACCAATCGACATCATGTTGAACCCACTTGGTGTACCATCACGGATGAACATCGGGCAGTTGCTCGAGCTTCACCTTGGTATGGCTGCACGCCAACTCGGAATCAAAGTCGCATCACCGGTATTTGATGGTGCACGTGAGGAAGATGTTTGGGCAACGATTGAAGAAGCCGGTATGGATCGCGACGCGAAGACTGTTCTTTATGACGGTCGTTCAGGTGAAGCGTTTGATAACCGCATCTCGGTCGGTGTCATGTATATGATTAAACTCGCCCACATGGTCGATGATAAGCTTCACGCACGTTCGACGGGTCCTTACTCACTCGTTACGCAACAGCCGCTCGGTGGTAAAGCCCAGTTCGGTGGACAGCGTTTCGGAGAGATGGAAGTTTGGGCACTTGAAGCATATGGTGCCGCGTATACACTCCAAGAGATCTTAACGATCAAATCGGATGATACGATCGGTCGTGTTAAAGCGTATGAAGCGATCGTTAAAGGCGAAAATGTACCGCAACCGGGCGTACCGGAATCGTTCCGAGTTCTCATTAAAGAACTTCAATCACTTGGTATGGACGTTAAGATGATGTCTGCTGAGGACGAAGAGATCGAAATGAAGGACGACGACGAGGACAACATCCCGAACGCGACTCCAGCACTCGAAGAAGTTCAAGCGCCTGTCGCACCAGTTGTTACTGAAGAGGAATAAGCGAAAGGGAGGTCCACCCCTTGGTAGATGTTAATAGATTTGAATATATGAAAATCGGCCTCGCTTCCCCCGAAAAGATCCGTTCGTGGTCTTTCGGGGAAGTGAAAAAGCCGGAGACGATCAACTATCGTACGCTCAAGCCAGAGAAAGACGGCTTGTTCTGTGAACGGATTTTTGGTCCAACGAAAGACTGGGAATGTTACTGTGGGAAATACAAACGAATCCGTTATAAAGGAATCATTTGTGACCGCTGTGGCGTTGAAGTCACGAAGTCGAAAGTCCGTCGTGAGCGCATGGGTCACATTGAGCTCGCAGCACCGGTTTCGCACATTTGGTACTTCAAAGGAATCCCAAGTCGTATGGGTCTTGTCTTAGATATGTCACCACGTGCGCTCGAAGAGATCATTTACTTCGCATCGTACGTCGTTACAGATCCGGGCGAGTCGACACTCGAGAAAAAACAACTCCTTTCAGAAAAAGAATACCGTGCATACCGTGAGAAATTCGGTAGCTCATTCACAGCTGAAATGGGTGCGGAAGCAGTTCGTAAATTGCTCCGCGACGTTGAACTCGAAAAAGAAGTAGCTGGTTTACGTGAAGACCTTCGAATGATTCAAGGACAACGTCGTACACGTGCGATCAAACGTCTTGAAGTCTTAGATGCTTTCCGCAACTCAGGCAACAACCCGGAATGGATGGTTCTCGAAGTATTGCCAGTCATCCCGCCGGAACTTCGTCCGATGGTCCAGCTTGATGGTGGACGTTTCGCGACATCAGATTTAAACGATTTATACCGTCGTGTTATCAACCGTAACAACCGTCTCAAGCGTCTTCTTGACCTTGGCGCTCCGAACATCATCGTTCAGAATGAAAAACGGATGTTACAAGAAGCGGTTGATGCCTTGATCGATAATGGTCGTCGTGGCCGTCCGGTCACTGGACCAGGTAACCGTCCACTTAAATCTCTTTCACATATGTTGAAAGGGAAACAAGGACGTTTCCGTCAAAACTTACTCGGTAAACGTGTCGACTACTCTGGTCGTTCGGTTATCGTCGTTGGTCCAAACTTGAAGATGTATCAATGTGGTCTTCCAAAAGAAATGGCCCTTGAGCTCTTCAAACCGTTTGTTATGAAAGAACTCGTTTCACGTGGTATCGCACCAAACATTAAGAGTGCGAAACGTAAAATCGAACGCGTTCAACCTGAAATCTGGGATGTACTTGAAGAAGTCATCCGCGAGCATCCGGTTCTCTTGAACCGTGCACCGACACTTCACCGTCTCGGTATTCAGGCGTTCGAACCAACACTTGTCGAGGGTCGCGCGATTCGCCTACACCCACTCGTATGTACGGCTTACAACGCCGATTTCGATGGTGACCAAATGGCGGTCCACGTACCACTTTCTGCAGAAGCACAAGCAGAAGCACGTCTTCTCATGCTCGCTGCACAAAACATCTTGAACCCGAAAGACGGTAAGCCTGTTGTTACACCATCGCAGGATATGGTCCTCGGTAACTATTACCTCACACTCGAACGCGAAAACGCGATCGGTGAAGGTAAAATCTTCTCGACTGTGAATGAAGCACTCATCGCCTACCAAAACGGGTATGTTCACTTCCATTCACGTGTTGCGATTCCTGCCGGCGTTCTTAAGAACCCGACGTTTACAGAATCACAAAACGAGAAATTATTGGTTACGACTGTCGGTAAGTTGATCTTCAACGAGATCCTCCCAACGACTTTCCCATACTTGAATGAGCCAACAATGAGTAACTTACAGGAAGCAACGCCTGAGAAGTACTTCCTTGAAAATGGAACGGATGTTGCTGCTGAAATCAAGAACCGTCCAATCATTGAGCCATTCAAAAAAGGATTCCTTGGAAATGTCATCGCGGAAGTCTTCAAACGTTTCGAAACGACGGAGACGAGCCGTATGCTCGACCGCATGAAAAACCTTGGTTTCAAACACTCGACACGTGCCGGTATCACGGTTGGTATCTCGGATATCATCGTACTCCCGGACAAACAGGAAATCCTGGTCGAAGCACAAGATAACGTGGATCGCGTTATGAAATCGTACCGCCGTGGTCTCATCACGGAAGACGAGCGCTATGAGCGTGTCGTCAAGTCGTGGAACGACGCGAAGGATGAAATTCAGTCTCGTCTGATGAAATCCCTCAACCGTCTAAACCCGATCTTCATGATGAGTGACTCTGGTGCCCGTGGTAACGCATCAAACTTTACGCAGCTTGCAGGGATGCGTGGACTCATGGCCGCTCCAAGTGGACGGATCATCGAGCTCCCAATCAAATCTTCGTTCCGTGAGGGTCTGACGGTTCAGGAATACTTCATCTCGACGCACGGTGCGCGTAAAGGTCTTGCCGATACAGCCTTGAAAACTGCCGATTCAGGTTACCTGACTCGTCGTCTCGTTGATGTAGCGCAAGATGTTATCATTCGTGAAGATGATTGTGGAACGGATCGTGGTATCCGTGTCATGGCTCTTCGCGAAGGAACGGAAGAAATCGAAAGTCTTTACGACCGACTCGTCGGACGTACGGCATTCGAAAAAGTCGTTCACCCGGAAACGGGAGAAGTTCTTGTTTCTGTTAACGAACTCATCGACGAAGATATCGCGCGTACAATTACGGACGCTGGTATCGACAACGTTGAAATTCGTACTGCCTTCACTTGTAACACGAGTCATGGTGTCTGTAAGAAATGTTACGGACGTAACCTTGCAACGGGTAACGATGTTGAAGTCGGTGAAGCAGTCGGAATCATTGCGGCACAATCAATCGGTGAGCCAGGAACGCAGCTTACAATGCGTACCTTCCACACAGGTGGGGTTGCCGGAGATGATATCACGCAAGGTCTTCCACGTATCCAAGAGTTGTTCGAGGCCCGTAATCCGAAAGGTCAAGCGGTCATCTCGGAAATCGACGGACAAGTCATCGACTTTACAGAGTCGCGTGACAAACGTGAATTGACGATTCAAGGTCTGAGCGAAACACGCACATACACGATTCCATTCGGATCGCGTCTTCGTGTTCAACTCGGTGAAGAAGTCATTGCCGGTCAAGTGTTCACAGAAGGATCGATTGATCCGAAAGAACTCTTAAACGTTAAAGGTGTATCTGGTGTTCAGAACTACCTTCTTCAGGAAGTTCAAAAAGTATACCGGATGCAAGGAGTTGAAATCGGTGACAAGCACGTCGAGGTCATGGTTCGTCAAATGATCCGCCGCGTTCGCGTCATCGAGTCAGGTGAGACAACACTTCTCCCTGGTTCACTCGTTGATATCAGTACCTTTAAAGAAGCATGTAAAGAAGCGCTCCGTGCAGGAAAAGCACTCGCTTCCGCTAAACCAGTTCTCCTTGGTATTACAAAAGCATCGCTTGAGACAGACTCGTTCCTATCAGCTGCTTCGTTCCAGGAAACTACTCGTGTCCTTACGGATGCAGCAATCAAAGGGAAGAGCGACTACCTTCGCGGCTTGAAAGAGAACGTTATTATCGGTAAACTAGTTCCAGCTGGTACAGGAATGACACGTTACCGTCAAATCGGACTCGAAGTAGCTGGTGAAGCACCTGTAGAAGCAGATTCTCCTGTAGAATAAAACGCCTTGACACGTCGGTATGGCGGTGCTACTATGATATAGTGTTGCCAACCGGCCGTGTTATTTTGGAGGATATCTTCATGTCTTACAAAAAAGTAGTCGGCGCAGATTTGAAGTTTGTCGGTCAAAAGCAAACGCTCAAAGCATTGCGATCTGGCAAGGCGTCGGAAGTGATCATCGCGGATGACGCAGATGAACACGTAAAACAAGCATTGCTCGATGCGGCGAAACAAGCTAACGTTCCGGTTGTGAACGTGCCTTCTAAGCTTGAGCTTGGTAAGGTTTGTGGAATCGATGTCGCGGCAACTGCTGTTGCCATTAAGAAAGTTTGATAATACGTTTTGTGTGGCGATGGAATGCCTGAGCCACGCAAAACGTTTCATTATGACTTTCGATGAACCACCCGGCTCGGTGGTTTTGAAACTTGTCATGAATTCAGGAAGGGAGGATCTCAAAGATGCCTACTATCAATCAATTGGTCCGTAAAGGACGTCAATCAAAAGTTGTGAAATCAGATTCGCCAGCGCTGAACAAAGGGTACAACAGCTTCATTAAAGCTCGTACTGACATCAGCTCACCACAAAAACGTGGTGTTTGTACTCGTGTAGGTACAATGACTCCGAAGAAACCGAACTCGGCTCTTCGTAAGTACGCACGTGTACGCTTGACGAACACAATGGAAGTAACAGCTTACATCCCAGGTATCGGCCACAACTTGCAAGAACACAGTGTTGTTCTTATTCGCGGAGGCCGCGTAAAAGACTTACCAGGGGTACGTTATCACATCGTTCGTGGTGCACTTGATACAGCTGGAGTTGACGGCCGTATGCAAGGTCGCTCGAAATATGGTACTAAACGTCCAAAAGCAGCAAAAAAATAATCTAGATATCTGAAGATATCACCTCACTATATGAAAGGAGGGACTCGGAATGCCACGTAAAGGTCAAGCAGAACGTCGTGATGTAATGGCTGATCCGATCTACAACTCTAAACTCGTTACCCGCCTTATCAACCGTCTTATGTTAGATGGTAAAAAAGGTACTGCTCAACAAATCTTATACAAAGCTTTCGAAACTATCGCTGAACGTTCAGGTCGCGATGCAATGGAAGTTTTTGAAGAGGCGATGAACAACATCATGCCAGTTCTTGAAGTAAAAGCACGCCGTGTAGGTGGAGCTAACTATCAAGTTCCTGTCGAAGTCCGCCCTGAGCGCCGTACGACACTCGCACTTCGTTACCTCGTGAACTACTCACGTCTCCGTAACGAGAAAACTATGGATGCTCGTCTTGCTAATGAAATCATGGACGCTGCAAACAACACTGGTGCTTCTGTTAAGAAGCGCGAAGATATGCACAAAATGGCGGAAGCGAACAAAGCGTTTGCTCACTACCGCTGGTAAATCCGGAAATAACCACCTCATCTATGCCATTTTGTATGGAAATATGAGGTGGCTTTCGGGTATAGTCATGACGTGTGGCAACACACGGACACTAAATTAAAATGCGAAAGGAGAATGTTTAAAGATGGCAAGAGAATTCTCCCTTAAGAACACCCGTAATATCGGGATCATGGCCCACATCGATGCTGGTAAAACAACAACGACTGAGCGTATCCTCTATTACACGGGTCGTATCCACAAAATTGGTGAAACGCACGAAGGTGCTTCACAAATGGACTGGATGGAGCAAGAGCAAGAACGTGGAATCACGATTACATCGGCAGCAACAACTGCACAATGGAAAGGTAACCGCGTAAACATCATCGATACTCCTGGACACGTAGACTTCACTGTTGAAGTTGAACGTTCACTCCGTGTACTTGATGGTGCGGTTGCAGTACTTGATGCTCAGTCTGGTGTTGAGCCACAAACTGAGACAGTATGGCGCCAAGCTACAACTTACGGCGTACCACGTATCGTTTTCGTAAACAAAATGGATAAAATCGGTGCAGACTTCCTGTACTCGGTCGGAACGCTCCGCGATCGCCTTCAAGCGAACGCACACGCAATCCAAATTCCAATCGGCGCTGAAGATGAATTCAAAGGAATCATCGACCTCGTTGAAAAGAAAACGTACATGTATGGTAACGACATCGGTACTGATATCGAAGTAACGGATGGTTTCCCTGCAGAATTCGCAGACGAAGCTGAAGAACTTCGTGCATCATTAATCGAAGCAGTTGCGGATTACGAAGAAGAAATGATGATGAAATACCTCGAGGGCGAGGAAATTTCAATCGAAGAGTTAAAAGCGGGTATCCGTAAAGCGACTCTTACAGTTGATTTCTACCCTGTACTCGTTGGTTCGGCATTCAAGAACAAAGGTGTCCAGCTTATGCTTGACGCAGTCCTTGACTACCTCCCATCACCAGTCGACGTAAAAGCAATCACAGGAATTAACATGGATACAGATGAAGAGATCGTTCGTGAGTCTACTGACGAAGCGCCGTTCTCTGCACTTGCATTCAAAGTTATGACTGACCCGTATGTTGGTAAATTAACGTTCTTCCGTGTGTACTCTGGTACAGCTTCGGCAGGATCATACGTTAAGAACTCAACAAAAGGTAAACGTGAGCGTCTTGGACGTATCCTTCAAATGCACGCGAACAGCCGTGAGGAGATCCCAATGGTCTTCGCTGGTGACATCGCTGCAGCTGTAGGTCTTAAAGATACGACTACTGGTGATACGCTTTGTTCTGAGAAAGACAACGTCGTTCTCGAATCAATGACATTCCCAGAACCAGTTATCTCGGTCGCAATCGAACCAAAAACGAAAGCCGACCAAGATAAAATGGGTCAAGCACTTGCTAAGCTTGCTGAAGAGGATCCAACGTTCCGCACTGAAACAAACCCAGAGACTGGTCAAACGATCATCTCAGGTATGGGTGAGCTTCACCTCGACATCATCGTTGACCGTATGCGTCGCGAGTTCAAAGTCGAAGCTAACGTTGGTGCTCCACAAGTAGCTTACCGTGAAACGATTCGCCAAGCGGCGAAAATCGATTCTAAGTTCGCTCGTCAATCAGGTGGTCGTGGTCAGTATGGTCACGTCGTCGTAGAATTCGAGCCGAACGAAGAAGGTGCTGGCTTCGAGTTCAACAACAAAATCGTCGGTGGTGTTGTTCCGCGTGAATACATCCCAGCGGTTGAAAACGGAATCGAAGAAGCACTTCAAAACGGTATCCTTGCTGGTTATCCAGTAGTTGACGTTAAAGCAGCACTCGTTTTCGGTTCATACCACGATGTCGACTCAAACGAGATGGCATTTAAAATCGCGGCTTCAATGGCAGTCAAACAACTTAAAGATAAGAGCGGCGCTGTTATCCTTGAGCCAATGATGAAAGTTGAAATCGTCATCCCAGACGAATACATGGGAGACATCATGGGTGACGTTACGTCACGCCGTGGACGCGTTGAAGGTATGGAAGCTCGTGGGAACGCACAAGTCGTTCGCTCGATGATTCCACTTTCGGAAATGTTCGGATATGCAACAGGACTTCGTTCGCGCACACAAGGTCGCGGTACGTACTCAATGCACTTCGATCACTACGAAGAAGTACCGAAATCAGTTGCTGAAGAAATCATCAAAAAATCAAACGGCTAATCCTTCACAGGTTGTCACGATTATTTGATTAGTGTAAGCTAAGGAAGGTGTACGTTATTCGACGATTCACCTTCCTAGTTATAAAAAATTATTAGACACATAGAGGAGGAATTCAGAATGGGTAAAGAAAAATTCGACCGTTCTAAACCGCACGTTAACGTTGGTACAATTGGCCACGTCGACCACGGTAAAACAACTTTAACAGCAGCTATCTCAGCTGTACTTGCAAAATCACAAGGTAAAGCTGCAACTAAGTTTGACCAAATCGATGGTGCTCCAGAAGAGCGCGAGCGCGGTATCACTATCGCAACAGCTCACATCGAGTACGAAACAGAAAAACGCCACTATGCACACGTTGACTGCCCAGGTCACGCTGACTATGTTAAAAACATGATCACTGGTGCTGCACAAATGGACGGCGCGATCCTCGTTGTTTCTGCAACTGACGGTCCAATGCCACAAACACGTGAGCACATCTTGCTTTCACGTCAAGTAGGTGTTCCTTTCATCGTAGTATTCATGAACAAAGTCGACATGGTTGACGACGAAGAGCTTCTTGAACTCGTTGAAATGGAAATCCGCGAACTTCTTTCTGAGTATGACTTCCCAGGCGATGACCTCCCAGTTATCCAAGGATCTGCTCTCGGCGCGCTTAACGGCGAAGCTAAATGGGAAGAAAAAATCATGGAACTCATGACAGCTGTTGATGAGTACATCCCTGAGCCAACTCGCGACACTGAAAAAGACTTCATGATGCCAGTTGAGGATGTTTTCTCAATCACTGGTCGTGGTACAGTAGCTACTGGCCGCGTTGAGCGTGGAGTTCTTAAAGTCAACGACGAGATCGAAATCGTTGGTCTTCACGAAGAAACTAAAAAATCAGTATGTACTGGTGTAGAAATGTTCCGTAAGCTTCTTGACTATGCTGAAGCTGGCGACAACATCGGAGCTCTTCTTCGTGGTGTATCACGTGACGACATCGAGCGTGGACAAGTTCTCGCGAAACCAAACACAATCACACCGCACAAAACTTTCAAAGCGCAAGTTTACATCCTTTCAAAAGAAGAGGGTGGCCGTCATACGCCATTCTTCGGTAACTACCGTCCACAGTTCTACTTCCGTACAACTGACGTAACTGGTATGTGCCAACTTCCTGAAGGTACTGAAATGGTTATGCCTGGGGACAACATCGAATTGACTGTTGAACTCATCGCACCAATCGCTCTTGAAAAAGAAACTCGTTTCTCAATCCGTGAAGGTGGCCGTACAGTAGGCGCTGGATCAGTTACAGAAATCGTTGAGTAATTTTTAAGCAAAAAGGTCTTCCGTCTCCCGTGACGGAAGACCTTTTTTTGTTTTCTGAAAAACAGTCTTGCAACATGGTCAGACATCTTATATACTGAGGAAAGTGTTTGTGCGAGTGGTGAGAGACTTGAAAACAAGTTCTAATTTATTTTGCTTGCATTCTTGCTTGGAATTAAGTAAACTAGAATATGTTGGTCACAAACACAACGCGATGAAGCGGGAGGTTATGACACACCAGGCGGCATTGCCATGGCTAGTGTGGAAATTTCCGCGGAGAATGTCTATTTACGAAATAGGCGAAAAGGAGGGAAACAACATGGCAAATGAAAAAATTCGGATCCGTTTGAAAGCATACGATCACCGCGTGCTTGATCAATCGGCTGAGAAGATTGTCGACACAGCAAAACGTTCTGGTGCTACTGTATCTGGACCGATCCCACTCCCAACGGAGAAAGCGATCTACACAGTACTTCGTGCCGTTCACAAGTACAAAGATGCTCGTGAGCAGTTCGAAATGCGTACACACAAACGTTTGATCGACATCGTTAACCCAACACCGAAAACAGTTGATGCGCTTATGCGTCTTGAACTTCCGTCGGGCGTTGACATTGAAATCAAACTTTAATTTTTCTTCTATAAATAGTTGATACTAGCCAGAAGATCAAAATCATTCAATATTAGGAGGTGTATCTCATGGCTAAAGGAATCTTAGGAACTAAACTCGGTATGACACAAATCTTCAACGAGTCAGGCGAAGTAGTACCAGTTACTGTCGTTTCAGTAGAAGGTAACGTTGTTCTTCAATTGAAGACAATGGAAGTGGACGGTTACGAAGCAGTCCAACTCGGCTTTGGTGATATCAAAGAAGGTCGTCAAAACAAACCGCAAAAAGGTCACGCTGCGAAAGCAAGTGCGACACCTAAGCGCTTCATTAAAGAAATCCGTACATCTGTAACAGATTTCGAAATCGGTCAAGAGATTAAAGCAGATACTTTCGCTGCAGGCGAAATGGTTGATGTAACAGGTACGTCGAAAGGTAAAGGTTTCGCTGGAGCAATCAAGCGTCACAACCAATCACGTGGTCCAATGGCTCACGGTTCGCGTTACCACCGTCGCCCAGGTTCAATGGGTCCTGTCGCTCCAAACCGTGTATTCAAAGGGAAATTGCTCCCAGGACGCATGGGTGGAGAACAAATCACTGTTCAAAACCTTGAAATCGTAAAAGTTGATGTAGAACGTGGCTTACTCCTCGTCAAGGGTGCTATCCCAGGCGCACGTAAGAGCCAAGTTGTCGTCAAAACTGCGGTTAAAGGCAACTAATCCGTTTGCAAGGAAAGGAGGAATAACGAATGCCTAAAGTAGCTTTGCTTAACCAAACAGGTACACAAGTTGGAGATATTGAGCTCGCAGATGCCGTTTTCGGAATCGAGCCAAACGAAGCAGTCGTATACGATGCAATCGTCATGCAACAAGCTTCACGTCGCCAAGGTACACATGATACAAAAGGTCGCTCGGAAGTTCGCGGTGGCGGCCGTAAACCATGGAAACAAAAAGGTACTGGTCGTGCACGCCAAGGTTCGATCCGTTCGCCACAATGGGTTGGCGGTGGAACAGTCTTCGGTCCAACACCACGTTCGTACGCTTATAAACTTCCTAAAAAGGTTCGTCGTCTCGCATTACGTTCAGCACTTTCTTCGAAAGTCGCTAACAACGAGTTCATCGTTCTTGAAGGTTTGACAATCGATGCTCCGAAAACAAAAGATATGATTTCGGTCTTCGCTGCTCTTTCAATCGAACGTAAAGTTCTTGTCGTTACTGCTGATTACAACGAGACAGTCGTTCTTTCAACACGCAACATTCCTGGTGTCACAGTCGTTGACGCTGCTGGAGTAAACGTCCTTGATCTTGTCGGACACGACAAAGTCATCTTCACGAAGGATGCAGTTGCGAGAGTAGAGGAGGTGCTTGCATAATGGCACATACACACGACATTATCAAACGTCCTGTAATTACTGAACGCTCAGTGAACCAAATGGCTGAGAAAAAGTACACGTTCGAAGTAGACGTGAAGGCATCTAAGACTCAAATTAAAGATGCTGTTGAAGCGATCTTCGGCGTTAAAGTTGAAAAAATCAACACACTTATCTCAAAACCAAAAGCAAAACGCGTAGGTCGTCACGCTGGTTACACAGCACGCCGCAAAAAAGCGGTCGTCACGCTTACTGCAGATAGCAAAGAACTCGATTACCTCGGTTAATCGGTACTCTGTAGAAAAGGAGGGAACTCTCGATGGGAATTAAAAAGTTTAAACCGACCACTAACGGTCGTCGTAACATGACTGCACTCGACTTTGCTGAAATTACGGCTTCACGTCCTGAAAAATCGTTAACTGAAAAGCTTTCGAAAAAGGGCGGACGTAACAACCAAGGTCGCTTGACAGTACGTCACCAAGGTGGCGGACACAAACGTAAATACCGTATCATCGACTTCAAACGTAACAAGGATGGCATCGCTGGCCGTATCGCTACAATCGAGTACGATCCGAACCGCTCTGCAAACATCGCTCTTGTACACTACATCGATGGTGAAAAACGCTACATCCTCGCACCTAAAGGATTGAAAGTTGACATGCAAATCATGTCAGGAGCAGAAGCTGACATTAAAGTCGGTAACGCTCTTCCGCTTGTAAACATCCCAGTTGGTACGTTGATCCACAACATCGAACTTAAGCCTGGTAAAGGTGGTCAGTTGGTACGTTCAGCTGGTACTTCTGCTCAGCTTCTCGGTAAAGATGGTAAATACGCGATTGTTCGTCTTCAATCAGGCGAAACACGTATGATCCTTGCTACTTGCCGTGCTACAATCGGCGCTGTCGGTAATGAAGAGCATGAGCTCGTCAATATCGGTAAAGCTGGTCGTTCACGCTGGCTCGGAAAACGTCCTACAGTTCGTGGTTCTGTAATGAACCCAGTTGATCACCCACACGGTGGTGGTGAAGGACGTGCTCCAATCGGTCGTTCGGGCCCACTTACTCCTTGGGGTAAACCGGCACTCGGATACAAAACTCGTAAGAAAAACAAAGCGAGCGATAAATACATCGTCCGCCGTTCTAAAAAATAATTACGTGATTTCTGAACGGTTCGTAGGAACCGTTCCTGAATCATGCCAAAGGGAGGTACAACTATGGGTCGCAGCTTGAAAAAAGGTCCATTTGCAGATCACCATTTGCTCGCTAAGGTTGATAAAGCCAACGAAGCTGGTGACAAGCATGTTATCAAAACTTGGTCACGCCGCTCGACAATCTTCCCAGAGTTCATCGGTCACACGATCGCTGTCTACGATGGTCGTAAACACGTACCGGTTTACGTGACAGAAGATATGGTCGGTCACAAACTTGGTGAATTCGCGCCAACGCGTTCTTATAAAGGACATGCTGGTAACGATAAGAAGACGAAACGTTAATCTGAGGGGAGGTACTCATTATGCAATCAAAAGCATCGGCTAATATGGTTCGCATTGCTCCTCGTAAGGCACGTCTCGTAGTAGACTTAATCCGCGGGAAGCAAATCGGCGAAGCTCTTTCGATTCTTGCTTACACGAACAAGGCAGCAACGCCAATCGTTGAAAAAGCATTGAAATCGGCAATCGCGAACGCTGAGCACAACTTCGACATGAACATCGAAAACCTCGTAGTAACAGAGGCTTACGTCAACGAAGGTCCAACGCTCAAACGTTTCCGCCCACGTGCAATGGGTCGCGCAAGCCGTATCAACAAACGTACGAGCCACGTTCACATCGTGGTATCTGAAAAATAAGGAGGGATTACCGTGGGTCAGAAGATTAACCCAACTGGTCTTCGCGTAGGTATCATCAAAGACTGGGAATCACGTTGGTTCGCAGATAAAGACTATGCTGATCTCCTTCATGAAGACTACGTAGTTCGTGAATATATCGAAAAACGTCTTAAAGACGCTAGTGTTTCTAAAATTGAAATCGAGCGCGCTGCAAACCGCTTGAACATTTCACTTCACACTGCTAAACCTGGTATGGTTATCGGTAAAGGCGGTTCTGAAATCGAAACACTTCGTACAGACATCACTAACCTTGCAAAAGGCAAACGCGTTCACGTTAACGTCGTTGAAGTGAAAAACCCGGATGCAGTTGCTAAACTTGTCGCTGAAAACATCGCTCGCCAACTTGAAGGCCGCGTATCTTTCCGTCGTGCAATGAAGCAATCAATCCAACGTTCTATGCGTTCAGGTATCAAAGGAATCAAGACTGAAGTTTCTGGTCGTCTTGGTGGCGCTGATATCGCTCGTTCAGAGAAGTATTCAGAAGGAACAGTTCCACTTCATACACTCCGTGCAGACATCGATTACGGTACTGCTGAAGCTGATACAACTTACGGCAAAATTGGCGTAAAAGTATGGCTCCACCACGGTGAAGTGCTTCCTACTAAAAAAGCAGCATCTAACGAACAATAATCCACATCCGTCTAGGGAAGGAGGCAACACAACATGTTGTTACCAAAACGTGTAAAATATCGTCGTGTTCACCGCGGCAACATGCGTGGTAAAGCGAAACGTGGTACTACAGTACACTTCGGCGAGTTCGGTATCCAAGCTCAAGAAGCTAGCTGGATCACTAGCCGTCAAATCGAATCAGCGCGTATCGCGATGACTCGTTATATGAAACGTGGTGGTAAAGTGTGGATCAAGATTTTCCCACATAAACCATACACTAAAAAACCTCTTGAAGTCCGAATGGGTTCAGGTAAAGGTGCTCCGGAGGGCTGGGTTGCAGTCGTTAAACCGGGGAAAGTAATGTTCGAAATCGCAGGAGTATCGGAAGAGATCGCACGCGAAGCTCTCCGTCTTGCATCACACAAACTTCCAGTAAAATGTAAGTTCGTAAAACGTGAAGAAAATGGTGGTGATACGAATGAAAGCAACTGATCTCCGTCAGCAAACTACAGAAGAGCTCAACGGTAAAGTCGGTTCGTGGAAAGAAGAGTTGTTCAACCTTCGTTTCCAACTCGCGACTGGTCAGCTTGAGAACCCTGCTCGTATCCGTGAAGTGCGCAAGTCGATTGCACGCGCGAAAACCGTTCTTCGTGAACGCGAACTCGGCATCAACAACGCATAATTCACTCGGATTCTGAGAGGAGGAACACTCAATGGAACGCACTAACAACCGCAAAGTATTAACTGGACGCGTCGTATCTGACAAAATGGATAAAACGATCGTTGTTTCAGTTGAGACTAAAGTAAAGCACAAGCTCTACGGCAAACGCGTAAACTACTCTAAGAAGTATAAAACGCATGATGAAAGCAACACAGCTAAAATCGGTGATGTTGTACGCATTCAAGAAACACGTCCACTTTCTAAGGACAAACGTTTCCGTCTCGTAGAAGTCGTCGAAAAAGCAGTAATCATCTAAACTCTAATTAGTTCGGATGAATAAACATCCGGAGGGAGGTACAATCGTATGATTCAACAAGAATCTCGCTTGAAAGTAGCAGACAACTCAGGAGCTCGTGAAGTCTTGACGATCAAAGTCCTCGGTGGATCTGGTCGCAAAACTGCTAACATCGGTGACGTAATTGTTTGCACAGTTAAACAAGCAACACCAGGTGGCGTTGTCAAAAAAGGTGAAGTTGTACGCGCAGTAGTCGTTCGTACTAAACGTGGCGTTCGTCGTAAAGACGGTTCGTACATCCGTTTTGACGAAAATGCAGCAGTCATCATCAAAGATGATAAAAGCCCACGTGGCACACGTATCTTCGGACCAGTCGCACGCGAACTTCGTGAAAAAGACTTCATGAAGATCGTCTCGTTGGCACCGGAAGTACTTTAATTCCAAAGAATTCCTACAAGGAGGTGCTCTAACGATGCATGTCAAAAAAGGTGATAAAGTTCAGGTTATGACTGGTAAAGATAAAGGCAAACAAGGCGTTATTCTTACTGCTATGCCTAAAAAAGATCGCGTTATCGTCGAAGGCGTTAACATGATCAAAAAACACACAAAACCTTCTCAACTTAACCCGCAAGGCGGAATTGTCGAGAAAGAAGCACCGATTCACGTATCGAACGTTATGCTCATCGACCCTAAGACAGGAACTCCAACACGCGTTGGTTTCACTGTGGTTGACGGCAAGAAAGTACGTATCGCTAAAAAATCGGGCGAAGCTTTAGATAAATAAGAAGATTTAAAGAAAGGAGGTCCACTTTCTGATGAACCGTTTAAAAGCTAAATACCAAGACGAAATCGTCAAAGTAATGATGGAGAAATTCAACTATACTTCTGTAATGCAAGCGCCGAAAGTCGATAAGATCGTAATCAACATGGGTGTTGGTGACGCTGTTACGAACACGAAAGCACTTGACATGGCAGTAGAAGAGCTTCAGCTCCTCACTGGTCAGAAGCCACTCATCACGAAAGCTAAGAAATCAATCGCTGGTTTCAAACTTCGTGAAGGTATGCCAATCGGTGCGAAGGTTACACTTCGCGGAGAGCGCATGTTCGAATTCCTCGACAAGTTGATCAACGTGTCACTTCCACGTGTACGTGACTTCCGTGGTGTATCGAAGAAATCATTCGATGGCCGTGGTAACTACACGCTAGGCGTGAAGGAACAATTGATCTTCCCAGAGATCGACTACGATCGCGTATCTAAAGTCCGTGGTATGGACATCGTTATCGTAACTACTGCTAATACGGATGAAGAGTCTCGTGAGCTTCTCACAGCACTCGGCATGCCATTCCAAAAATAAGGGAGGCCGCACACATGGCTAAGAAATCAATGATCGCACGTGAAGTAAAACGCCAAGCACTCGTAGAGCGCTACGCTGAACAACGCGCAGAATTGAAAGCACAAGGCGACTACATCGGCTTGAGCAAACTCCCACGTAACTCTTCAGCGGTTCGTTTACACAACCGTTGCAGTATCACTGGCCGTCCACACGGTTACATTGGTAAATTCGGTATCAGCCGTATTAAGTTCCGTGATCTTGCTCATAAAGGTCAAATCCCTGGTGTTAAAAAAGCAAGCTGGTAATTCATTAAAGTTGTGAAAGGAGGTACATCGCATGGTTATGACAGATCCGATTGCAGATATGCTTACACGCATTCGTAATGCAAACATGGTTCGCCATGAGAAGTTGGAAATGCCAGCTTCTACAATCAAACGTGAAGTCGCTGAAATCCTCAAACGTGAAGGTTTCATCCGCGATGTTGAATATCTCGAGGACAGCAAACAAGGTACGCTCCGCGTATTCCTTAAGTATGGCGCAAGCAACGAACGCGTTATCACTGGACTCAAACGTATCTCGAAACCAGGTCTTCGCGTTTACGCGAAAGCTGATGAAATCCCGAAAGTACTCGGTGGTCTCGGAATCGCTATCGTTTCAACATCTAAAGGTGTTATGACAGACAAAGAAGCTCGCCAACAAAAAGTCGGCGGCGAAGTGATCGCATACATCTGGTAATTCACGCATAAAAAGAACGGAGGTGTCTTAAATGTCACGTATTGGTAAAAAGCCGGTCGTTATCCCAGCAGGCGTTACAGTAACAGTTGAAAACAGCACAGTTACAGTAAAAGGTCCTAAAGGTGAACTCACACGTGAGTTCAACCCGACTATGGCTATCAACGTAGAAGGTAATGAATTGACTGTCGTTCGTCCAAACGACGAAAAGGCTAACCGTACAATTCACGGAACGACTCGTGCGCTTATCGCGAACATGGTCGAAGGTGTAAACAACGGTTTTGCTAAGACACTTGATATCCAAGGTGTTGGTTACCGTGCTCAAAAGCAAGGTAACAAAATCGTACTCAACCTCGGTTACTCACACCCAATCGAGTACACTCCGGAACAAGGCATTGAAGTCGAAGTTCCTACGAATACGCAAATCATCATCCGCGGAATCAACAAAGAGCGTGTTGGACACGTTGCTGCATTGATTCGTTCGTACCGTCAACCTGAGCCGTACAAAGGTAAAGGAATTCGTTACAGTGATGAAGTCGTTCGTCGTAAAGAAGGTAAAACAGGTAAGTAATTCGTTGATACGAATTGACCGGAAAGGAGTGGCATAAATGATCTCAAAGGCAGACAAAAACGCTACGCGTAAAAAGCGTCATGGTCGTGTACGTCGTACAATCATCGGGACTGCAACACGTCCACGCATGAACGTATTCCGTTCGAACAAGAACATTTACGTACAAGTCATTGACGATGCAACACATGCAACACTCGCATCTGCATCATCACTCGATCTTGAAAAAGGCAACACAGCTGACGCTGCAACAGCAGTCGGTAAGCTCGCAGCTGAACGCGCTCTTGAAAAAGGTATTGAAACAGTCGTTTTCGACCGTGGAGGATATCTCTATCATGGACGTATCAAAGCTGTAGCTGAAGCAGCTCGTGAAGCTGGTCTCAAATTCTAATAGAAAAGGAGGGAACCTCTACATGCGCCAGTTAGAAATTAACATGGATCAACTCGAAGAACGCGTTGTTACTGTAAACCGCGTCGCGAAAGTAGTAAAAGGTGGCCGTCGCTTCCGTTTTGCTGCACTCGTCGTCGTAGGTGACAAGAATGGTCACGTAGGTTTCGGTACGGGTAAAGCTCAGGAAGTGCCTGAAGCGATCCGTAAAGCAATCGAAGATGCAAAGAAAAACATGGTTAACGTTCCAATCGTTAACACTACAATTCCACACGAAATCAACGGAATTTTCGGTGCAGGTCACGTCTTCTTGAAACCTGCTTCTGAAGGTACTGGAGTCATCGCTGGTGGCCCAGTTCGTGCGGTTCTCGAATTAGCGGGAATCAACGACATTCTTTCGAAATCACTTGGATCAAGCACTCCAATCAACATGGTTCGTGCGACTGTTAAAGGTCTCACTTCACTTAAACGTGCTGAAGACGTTGCGAAACTCCGCGGTAAAACCGTCGAAGAACTTCGCGGTTAAGAAAGGGAGGGAATACAGATGGCGAAACTCGCAGTTACCCTCACACGCAGCATGATCGGTCGTCCGGAGAACCAACGCGTTACTACTCGTACGCTTGGTCTCCGTAAGATGCACCAAACGGTTGTCGTACCTGACAACGCTGCTATGCGTGGGATGATTAACCACGTGTCACACTTATTGACAGTTAAAGAAATTCAAGAGTAATAGAACGATATAATTTTATGAGGAGGTGCCCCACTATGAAACTCCATGAATTGAAACCAGCTGCTGGTTCACGTTCAGAACGCAACCGTGTAGGTCGCGGTATGTCTTCTGGTAACGGTAAGACTTCTGGCCGTGGTCACAAAGGTCAAAAAGCTCGTTCAGGCGGTGGTGTTCGTCCAGGTTTCGAAGGTGGACAAAACCCACTTTTCCGTCGTTTACCAAAACGCGGCTTCAACAACCCGACTCGTAAAGAGTTCGCGGTTATCAACCTTGACACACTTAACCGTTTTGAAGAAGGAACTGAAGTAACTCCTGAACTTCTTATCGAGACTCGCGCAGTCAAAGGTATGAAAGACGGCGTTAAGATCCTTTCAAACGGCAAGATTGAAAAGAAACTGACAGTAAAAGCTCACAAGTTCTCCGAAGCTGCGAAGCAAGCGATCGAAGCTGCCGGCGGTACGGTTGAGGTGATCTAATGTTTCAAGCGATCTCCAATATGTGGCGCGTAGCCGACATCCGTCGGCGCATTCTCTTTACCTTGGCCCTGATTATCGTGTTCCGGATCGGAGCGCATATCCCAGTGCCGATGGTAAACACTGAAGTATTCAAGATTGACGAGAATGGTATTCTCGGATTCTTGAACTCCTTCGGCGGGAATGCTTTGCAGAATTTCTCACTCTTTGCGATGGGAATCATGCCGTATATTACGGCCTCGATCGTTGTCCAACTCTTACAGATGGACGTTGTTCCAAAGTTTGCCGAATGGGCAAAACAAGGAGAGGCGGGCCGTAAGAAGTTAGCAACGGTAACGCGCTATGGAACGATCGTACTCGGCTTAGTCCAAGCGTTTGGAATCGCGCTTGGATTTAACCGTATCTATCCAGGTCTTGTCAATGAAGATTTTGGCACCTGGACGTACGTTATGATTGCACTTGTTTTGACGGCTGGTACAGCGTTCTTGATGTTCCTCGGTGAACTCATTACGGAGAAGGGCATTGGTAACGGGATATCAATGATCATCTTCGCTGGGATTGTCGCAGGCTTCCCGAACGCGTTCCGCCAGATTTACGAAACAAAGCTCCAAAATGCAGGGGATGCTTTGTTCGTCAATGTGCTTTATATCGTACTGTTGCTTTTAATCATCATTGCGGTCATCGTCGGTGTCATCTATGTGCAGCAAGCTGCACGTAAGATTCCGATTCAGTACGCTAAGCGTACGGTGAACCGTGCGCCAGTAGGCGGCCAATCGACACACTTGCCGATGAAGCTGAATGCTGCTGGTGTTATCCCAGTTATCTTCGCGGTATCGTTCATGGTGACTCCACCAACGATTGCAAGTTTCTTTGCGAGTCCGGAAAACGCGACGAAAATTCGTGACATCTTCGACTATACGAGTCCAATCGGAATGTCGATTTATGTTGCATTGATCATCGCCTTCTCGTACTTCTACACATTCGTTCAGGTCAACCCGGAACAAATGGCAGAGAACCTTCAAAAACAAGGCGGGTACATTCCTGGTATCCGTCCTGGTAAGCAAACGGAACAATACATCACGAAGATCCTCTATCGTCTGACATTCTTCGGTTCGCTCTTCCTTGCTGTCATCGCGGTAACGCCAACGTTCTTTATTAAGTTCGCTGGTTTACCGAACTCGGTGCAAATTGGTGGAACAAGCTTGCTGATTGTCATCGGTGTAGGTCTTGAGACGATGAAACAGATTGAAAGTCAACTGGTTAAACGACACTACAAAGGCTTTATCCGATAAGGCGGGAGGAAGGGGACCATCCCTTTCCTTTCTGTTGTGTCTATAGAGTCTATAGAAGTGGAGGCTACCGACATGAATCTTGTATTGATGGGCTTGCCGGGTGCTGGAAAAGGAACGCAGGCTGCGAAAATTATCGAAGACTACGCCATTCCACACATCTCGACAGGCGACATGTTCCGCGCGGCGATCAAAGATCAAACACCGCTCGGGCAGGAAGCGAAATCGTACATGGATAAAGGGGAACTCGTTCCGGATGAAGTCACAATCGGCATCGTACGTGAACGTCTCGCCAAAGAAGACTGTGCAAATGGTTTTCTTCTTGACGGTTTCCCACGCACAGTGAAACAAGCAGATGCTCTTGAAGCATTACTTGCGGATCTTAACAAACAAATCGATCACGTCATTCACATCGGAGTCAACCCGGAGAAACTTGTCCCTCGTTTGACAGGCCGCCGGATTTGCCCGACATGTGGAGCAACGTATCACGTCATCTATAACCCACCAAAAGTGGAAGGTGTCTGTGATATCGACGGATCAGCACTTGTTCAACGTGAAGATGATCAAGAAGAAACGGTTCGCCGTCGTCTTGAAGTCAACGTCGCGCAAGCGCAACCTTTGATTGACTTTTACGCTGAAAAAGGGTATCTTCGTAATTTGGACGGTGATCGTCCGATTAATGAAGTTTACTCCGATGTTCAAGCACTTCTTGGTGGTCAGTAATGATCATTACGAAAGCGCCGCGTGAAATCGACATTATGCGTAAGGCAGGACAAATCGTCGCTCGGACGCATAAGGAGCTTAAAGCTCACATTCGTCCAGGCATCACGACGGGGCAACTCGACGCGATCGCTGAACGTTATATTCGAAGTCAAGGGGCAACACCATCGTTTAAAGGTTATAATGGGTTTACTGGTAGCATCTGCGCATCAGTAAATGAAGAACTTGTCCATGGTATTCCGGGTGACCGCGTACTCCACGATGGAGACATCATCTCGATTGATATCGGGGCGGAGTATAATGGATATCACGGAGATTCAGCCTGGACATATCCGGTCGGTACAATCTCTGAAGAGACAAAGCAGTTACTTGACGTAACTGAAGAATCTCTGTATAAAGGATTGGAGCGCGCCAAAGCTGGTGTGCACCTGACAGATATTTCGCATGCGATTCAGTCACATGTCGAAGCAGCGAATTTTTCTGTAGTCCGCGAATATGTGGGCCACGGCGTGGGACAAAATTTGCATGAAGATCCGCAAATCCCACATTATGGACCACCGGGGAAAGGGCCGCGCCTGAAAACCGGCATGACACTGGCGATTGAGCCAATGGTCAACGTCGGGAAACGCTATGTTCGCACACTATCCGACAATTGGACGGTAGTGACAGTGGACGGTAGCATGTGCGCCCACTTTGAGCACACCATCGCCATCACAGACGACGGCTACGAGATCTTAACGGTCGATGCAGAGTGAGCTGTGCGCGTTATTGGTGTCACCTTTCTATAAGCCGCTATCCACTCGTGTTTGTGACCGATGATCTCTCAACGGCTACTGTAGAAAGCCCCTAAGCGCTACAAATCGTCTGGGCTCCCAATCAACTTTATAGAGAAAGGGGTATAATTGATGGCGAAACAAGATGTAATCGAAGTGGAAGGTACGGTTATCGAACCACTTCCAAATGCGATGTTTAAGGTGGAGTTAGAAAACGGCCACACGGTCCTCGCGCACGTCTCAGGAAAAATTCGGATGCACTTCATTCGGATCTTACCAGGAGATAAAGTAACAGTTGAGTTGTCACCATACGACTTAACTCGCGGACGGATCACATACCGTTTCAAATAAAAACTCCGATTTTTTCAGGAGGAGGTATTCACAATGAAAGTAAGACCTTCGGTTAAACCGATCTGTGAAAAGTGTAAAGTTATCCGCCGTAAAGGCAAAGTAATGGTTATTTGCGAAAACCCTAAGCATAAACAAAAACAAGGGTAATTAAACAAGGAGGTGCACACATGGCACGTATTGCTGGTGTAGATATTCCACGTGAGAAACGCATCGTTATCTCACTCACTTACATCTATGGTGTTGGTAAAACGACTGCTCAGAAAGTCTTGAAAGAAGCTGGTATCTCTGAAGATACTCGTACTCGTGAATTGACTGAAGAACAACTCAACCAACTTCGTGATGGTTTAGATAAAGTAAAAGTTGAGGGTGACCTTCGTCGTGAAATCTCACTCAACATCAAACGTTTGATCGAAATCGGTTGCTACCGTGGTGTTCGTCACCGTCGTGGTCTTCCAGTTCGTGGTCAAAACACTAAAAACAACTCGCGTACTCGTAAAGGCCCACGCCGTACAGTAGCGAACAAGAAGAAGTAAGGGAGGGTAAACTAATATGGCAAAACGTAAACAGAACGTTCGTAGTAAACGTAAAGTCAAAAAGAATATTGAGTCTGGTATCGTGCATATCCGTTCAACATTCAACAACACAATCGTTACGATCACTGATGTGCAAGGGAATGCAATCTCTTGGGCAACTGCAGGTAACATGGGCTTCAAAGGCTCACGTAAATCGACTCCATTCGCAGCACAACTTGCTTCTGAAACAGCTGCAAAAACTGCAATGGACAACGGTATGCGTACTGTAGAAGTCAACGTTAAAGGTCCTGGTGCAGGTCGTGAAGCTGCTATCCGTGCGCTTCAAGCAATCGGTCTCGAAGTTACAGCGATCCGTGACGTAACTCCAGTTCCACACAACGGTTGCCGCCCTCCAAAACGTCGTCGCGTGTAACCCGTCTTGTACTGCAAAGCGGGAAATCGAGTAGACTTTTGTTGATCGTTTGACCAAATCAAGCAGTAGACACGTACACGAGACGGTTGGCGATTGAACGCGATGGCCAACAGGACGATATTCAAGGAGGGGTTCAGATGATCGAAATCGAAAAACCGAAGATTGAAACGGTCGAATTAAGCGAAAACGCTACGTTTGGTAAATTCGTAGTAGAACCGCTTGAGCGTGGATTCGGTACAACGCTTGGTAACTCATTGCGTCGTATCCTATTATCTTCACTTCCGGGTGCTGCAGTCACTGCAGTCCAAATCGATGGCGTTCTTCATGAGTTCTCGACGATTGATGGCGTTGTAGAAGACGTTACCCAAATCATCTTGAACCTTAAGAAACTCGCCCTCAAAGTTTACTCGGAAGAAGAGAAAACACTTGAGATCGATATTCAAGGCGCTGGCGTTGTTACTGCGGCAAACATTACGCATGACAGCGACGTCGAAATCCTCAACCCAGAACTTCACATTGCAACACTTGCAGAAGGTGCATCACTTCATATGCGTCTGACAGCTCGTCGCGGTCGTGGGTATGTTCAGGCTGAAGATAACAAACGGGACGATATGCCAATCGGTGTGATCCCAATTGATTCGATTTACACGCCAATTCAACGTGTAAACTATCAAGTTGAAAAAACACGTGTCGGTCAAGATGCGAGCTTCGATAAATTGACGCTTGATGTTTGGACGGACGGTTCAATCCGCCCTGAAGAAGCAGTGTCACTCGGTGCGAAAATCATGACAGAACACTTAAACATCTTTGTTAGTCTTACGGACGAAGCGCTCCATGCCGAAATCATGGTCGAAAAGGAAGAAGATCAAAAAGAAAAAGTACTTGAAATGACGATCGAAGAACTCGATCTTTCAGTTCGTTCGTACAACTGTTTGAAACGCGCTGGTATCAATACGGTTCAAGAACTCGCGAATAAGAGCGAAGACGAGATGATGAAAGTTCGTAACCTCGGACGTAAATCACTCGAAGAAGTTCAAGCGAAGCTCGACGAACTCGGACTTGGTTTGCGTAAAGAAGACTAAAAACTATTAATTGCACGAAGGAGGGAATCCATCCATGGCATACTCGAAATTAGGCCGTACAAGCTCACAACGTAAGGCACTTTTGCGTGACCTTGCGACTGATCTCATCATCAATGAGCGTATCCAAACTACAGAACAAAAAGCGAAGGAACTTCGTCCAGTCGTTGAGAAACTCATCACTTTAGGTAAACGCGGTGATCTCCACGCTCGTCGTCAAGTTGCATCGTTCGTTCGCCGTGAAGCTGCTGGTCAAAACGCAGAGGGCAAAGCACAAGACGCGATCCAAAAATTATTCGCTGATGTTGCTCCACGTTTTGCTGAGCGTCAAGGTGGTTACACACGCATCATGAAAATGGGACCACGTCGTGGTGACGGCGCAGAAATGGTCATCATCGAACTCGTTTAATTTTTAAATGATTCGTTATAAAAGGGCAGTGCGTAACTCGCTTCTGCCCTTTTGTTACAAATGGAATTAATTGATTTGATGAAGGAGGAGTAGACATGACGAAGCTAATTGAACTGGATCACGTTACGTATCGGTATCCGGAACAGGAACAAGCTGCGTTACAAGATGTCTCTCTGACGATTCATTCTGGTGAATGGGTCGCCATCGTTGGACACAACGGCTCTGGAAAATCAACGCTGACTAAATTGTTTAATGGCTTGTTGCTTCCTGAATCAGGGACGGTGACCGTAGGCGAGACGTTCTCGAGTGCGAATCCGGAGCAACTATGGGAGATGCGTCGGGCAATCGGCATCGTCTTTCAAAATCCAGATAATCAATTTGTTGGCACGACCGTGCGCGACGACGTGGCATTTGCCCTTGAAAATTGGGGTGTGCCACGCGAGGAAATGGTTCGTCGTATTGACGACAGTCTAGCGCGCGTTGGCCTTACGGATTTTGTTGATCGGGAACCCCATCAACTATCCGGCGGACAGAAGCAGCGTGTCGCAATTGCTTCGGCACTTGCGATGCGCCCTGATGTTCTCGTGCTTGATGAAGCAACATCGATGCTTGATCCACTCGCACGTGAAGAGGTTATGTCGACCGTTCAAGAATTATATGAACGACATCCGATGGCGGTAGTCGCCATTACACATGAATTAGACGAGGTCTTACAGGCCAGTCGTGTCATCGTGATGGATGCCGGGAAAATCGTATTAGAAGGTACACCTCAAGAAGTCTTTGCGAAATCGGCGTTTCTCCAAGAAATCGGTCTCGATGTTCCTTTCATCGTTCGAGTTCAGGAGCAATTGCGGGCGCGAGGTCTCTCGTATGGGGACACGATACTAGATGAAAGTGAATTGGTGAACCGCTTATGCCAATCCTAATCCAGGAATTGAACTATACGTACCAACTTAATAGTCCGTTCGAACGAGTCGCGCTGCGTGATGTGAATCTTGAGATTCCGTCAGGGGCGCTTGTTGCGTTTGTAGGGCACACTGGGTCTGGGAAGTCGACGCTCGTCCAGCACATCAATGGATTGCTGAAACCGACGAGAGGAAAAGTCCAAGTCGATGACATCATCATTGAACCAAAACGAAAACAAGATTTAAAGGCACTACGAAAACGTGTCGGTCTCGTCTTTCAGTATCCTGAGTACCAGCTGTTTGAAGAAACAGTCTTAAAGGATGTCATGTTCGGTCCAATGAACTTCGGGCATGAGCAGGAAGAGGCGGAACGGCTCGCAAAAGAGGCATTACGCACAGTAGGGCTAGACGAAGTCTTCTGGTCCCGATCGCCGTTTGACTTGTCTGGTGGGCAAATGAGGCGTGTTGCGATCGCAGGCGTACTCGCTAGTCAACCAGACGTGTTGATCGTCGACGAACCGACCGCTGGACTCGATCCGCAAGGACGTAAGCAAATGCTGAGTCTTTTCGCCCGGCTTCATGCGGAAACGGGTTTGACATTACTCTTGATCACGCATGATATGGATCAAGTGCTCGAATATACGAATCGTGTCGTCGTCATGGAGCATGGACAAGTCGCGTATGATGGAGAGCCGATCGGATTATTCCAACAGGCGGAGCTGCTGAAGCAGTTCCATCTTGATCTTCCGCACGTCTTAGCACTTGCCTGGCCGGTGGCAGACCGACTCGGACTTTCGCGTCCGAACTTACGAACGGAACCGGAAGTCGTGGATTGGATTCTACAGGTACAGGGGGGACGTATATGATCGTCGGACAACATATTCCGGGTACGTCCTATCTTCATCGTTCTTCTGCGCTTGCAAAAATTATTTTTGCATTTTGTTTCATCCCGCTCGTGTTCCTCGCGAACAATGCAGCGACGAACATTTTTTTACTCATCTTTACGTTTTTAGCGTTAGCGAGTAGTAAATTGCCACTCCGCTACGTCTTGAAGGGCTTACGTCCGATTCTTTTCCTAATCGTCTTCACCTTCATCGTTCAACTGTTCTTTACGCGAGAAGGAACCGTCTTGTTCGAATTTGGATGGTTTAAAATTTATTCGGAAGGTCTGCGTCTCGCCATCATCGTCTCGCTCCGCTTCTTCTATTTGGTCTCGATCACGACACTCGTCACCTTGACGACGTCACCGATCGAGCTGACAGATGCAATTGAGTTGCTTTTGAAGCCATTCAAGGTCGTCCGCGTTCCGACGCATGAGATTGCCTTGATGCTCTCGATTTCGCTGCGGTTCTTACCGACATTGGCAGAAGAGACGGAGAAGATCATGAAAGCACAGCAGGCACGTGGTGTTGATTTAGCGGCAGGACCGATTAAAGAGCGTCTGCGGGCAATCATCCCACTTTTGATTCCATTGTTCATCTCGGCCTTTAAGCGGGCAGAGGACCTCGCGATTGCGATGGAAGCACGCGGCTACCGTGGGGGAGAAGGACGGACGCGTCTTCGGGAATCGAAATGGACGGCACGTGATACCGGTTTGATGGGTCTCCTCGTCGTCGTCGCGCTCCTGCTTGTTTACTTACGGGGAGGTTTCTGATGCGACGTTTTAAATGTACGATTCAATATGACGGGACGGGTTACTCTGGTTACCAAGTCCAACCGAATGGTGTAACGATCCAGGAGGTCGTCGAGAAGACGCTTGCGCGGATGCACAAGCACCCGGTCAAGGTGATTGGATCAGGGCGTACAGACGCTCGTGTGCACGCACAGGGGCAAGTCATCCATTTCGATACGGAACTTGCGATTGCGCCGGACAGCATGGTCAAGGCCTTAAATACGTTATTACCGGACGATATTCGTGTCCGGGACTGTAAAGAGGTCGCTTCTGACTTCGAAGCAAGGTATGATGTAGTGGGGAAAGAGTACCGGTACTTCGTACGCCGGACCGAAGATGCGTTTCGACGTCATCAATCGGTATTGATTCCGTACGCGCTTGATCTCGACGTGATGCGTCAAGCGATGACGTATTTAGTCGGCACCCATGATTTCAGTTCGTTTTGTGTCGCGAAGACGGAAACGGATAATCGGATCCGGACGATTTATGAAGCGGAGTTGATTGAGTACGGGGAAGAGCTGATCTTTCGGTTTAAAGGAAGCGGTTTTCTCTATAATCAGATTCGTATCATGGTCGGGACTTTGTTTGATGTCGGACGCGGACGTTTTGCCGCTACGGACATCAAGAAGATGCTTGCCGCGAAGGATCGAAACGTCGCTGGTGTGACGGCACCACCGCACGGGTTGTACCTTTGGGAAGTTTTCTACCCAGAGTCTAAAAAAGGCATTTGACATTAGCCGCTAAAAAACATACAATGTTTATTGGCATTTCATTTATTATGAAACCACAATCTTAGCCCCGTACACCTAAGATTCTGATAGATTCACACAGTGAATAAATGAAAAATCAAAAAAGAAACTTTTAAATTCCTTAGGAGGTATTTTACATGCGCACAACTTTCATGGCGAAAGCTACTGATGTAGAACGCAAATGGCTCCTTATCGACGCAGAAGGCAAAACACTCGGTCGTCTTTCGAGCGAAGTGGCTTCACTTCTCCGCGGTAAGCACAAACCTACGTTCACACCACACGTTGACTGTGGGGATCACGTTATCCTCATCAACGTTGAGAAAATCGTATTAACTGGTAACAAACTCGACAAAAAGGTCTACTACCGTCACTCTGGTCATCCAGGCGGCTTGAAGCAGACTGTCGCACGCGACTTACTCGCTAACAAACCTGAGCGTATGCTTGAACTCGCGATCAAAGGGATGCTTCCAAAAGGTAGCCTCGGTCGTCAAATGTTCAACAAACTCCACGTTTACGCTGGAGATACTCATAAGCAAGAAGCACAACAACCAGAAGTTTACGAACTTCGCGGTTAATACGAATTTAGGAGGAACTACACGATGGCAGATGTACGTTACTACGGCACTGGTCGCCGTAAACACGCGGCAGCTCGCGTTTTCCTCGTTGCTGGAGACGGTAAAGTCACAGTTAACGGGCGCGATATCAGCGAATACTTCGGTTATGAAACTTTAATCATGACTGCAAAAGAACCACTTGTACTCACAGAAACAGAAGGTAAATACGATATCATGGTAACGGTCAAAGGCGGCGGCTTCACTGGTCAAGCAGGCGCTATCCGTCACGGTATCTCACGTGCACTTCTTCAAGCGGATCCAGATTTCCGTGGAACACTCAAAGCTAAAGGCTTCTTAACACGCGATGCTCGTATGAAAGAACGTAAAAAATACGGTCTTAAAGCAGCACGTCGTGCACCTCAGTTCTCAAAACGTTAATCGTTTTATCTCTCATCCTTACGGGTGGGAGATTTTTTTATGCCAAAAGACCGCTCTCTAATTAAAAAAGCGGTCAAGCAACTGTCTGCCGTTCAAAACGTACGTCGTCGTATTGTTCGGATGAGGAATAAGAGTGCTGTGAGAGCAACAAACGTCAGCGGGATACTCCAGAGGAACAGATGCTGTAAAAATGCAAGAGGATCATTCGCCGTCTGTGAACCGACTGTACCGGTAAAAGACGTCTCCTGACTTAACACCGTGCTGTTTTCAGGGAGAGCGGGTTGATAAGCTACATTTGCTTCATGCCCTGCATAAAAGTAAATCGCATAGCCGATATGTAAGAAGACTGTGATGACGCTTGCGAAGACTAACATTTTTTTCATCAAAAAACTCCTTTTTCCGAATGCTTGGTGAGGATAAGTCCATCGTTAAGTATACCGGATTCTGTTTTCGGGAACAGAGGAGAAAGGAGTGTGGTGAAAGATGACACTATCAGTCAGTTGGTTGCTCGAACGAGCCAATCGAAAACTGAATGTTCCCGGACTCTCGCCGGAAGTCGCCCGAAAGACACGCCAAGTCATCCGGGAACTCCATGTCAAAGGAATTTATGTCGGAGTGGCCCAAGGCTTCCGTTCCTATGCCGAGCAGGAGAAACTCTATGCGCAAGGACGAACGACGCCGGGAGCGATTGTCACGCATGCCCGTGGAGGACAATCAAATCATAACCGCGGGATTGCCGTTGATCTGTTTCAATACTCCATGGACGGAACGGAAGCGATCTTTAATACCGATGCCAACTTTCAACAAATCGTCCAGGCAATGAAACGGCAATGTTTTTCCTGGGGCGGAGATTGGAGTGGATTTAAAGATTATCCGCACTTTGAGTTAAATACAGTGACGACGGATGTTTTAGTGCCTTATCCGGGACAGCCGCTCTATCGAGGGGCCGTCCAGATGAACAGTCGGGACATCGAGCGGATTCAGCGGGCGGTCAAGGCAACCGTCACGAAACGATTTGATGTAGAGACGGTTGAAAAGGTCCGTGCCTACCAAGCACGTCAAGGATTAGCAGTTGACGGAGTCGTCGGACCGGCAACCTGGAATCGGATGTTTTAACAGATCGGGAGATCCCTTTTAGCGACAGCGCGGAGGAGATCTCTTTTTTTGAAGCTGCTGGACTGATTCTTCCGGGTCGACAAGGAAATGTCATCCTTTATGAGCCGAAATGTGCAAGCGCTATCTTATTTTTGTTATACTGAAATGGAATAAATCGAACGTTCTCAGGGGGAAGGCACTATGTTGAATGAACAAGAAATTCGCGAGGTAGTCGGACAGTTAATTGATCCGACGATCGAACGCTCGCTTGCAGATACGAACGGGATTCGTGATGTCCGAATCAAAGGAGACTACGTCAGCCTGAAAATCGCACTTGCGCAAGCAGGTTCAGGTGAACAGTTGACGTTACAACAAGAAATCGTTAAAGAGTTAAAAGAAAAAGGCTTCAAGACGGTCGGACTTCGTTTCGAGGCACTCGGCGATCACGGGATTCAGGCAGCGACGACACCATCGATTCTTAAACCGGAGTCAGGGACGACGTTCATCGCGATCGCTTCTGGTAAAGGGGGCGTCGGAAAATCGACGGTTTCCGTCAACCTCGCAGTTGCCCTTGCACGGGCAGGTAAAAAAGTCGGTTTGATCGACGCGGATATCTATGGTTTTAGTGTTCCGGATATGATGGGAATTGAAACACGACCGACCGTCGTCAATGACCGGATCATTCCGCCAGAGCGGTTTGGCGTAAAAGTCATCTCGATGGGCTTCTTCGTCGAAGACAATGCACCAGTCATCTGGCGTGGACCGATGCTCGGGAAGATGCTCAATAACTTCTTCTCGGATGTTGAGTGGGGCGATCTTGATTACCTCTTGCTCGATTTGCCGCCAGGAACGGGTGACGTCGCACTTGATATTCACTCGATGCTCCCAAGCTGTCAGGAATTGATTGTCACGACACCACATGCGACAGCGGCATTCGTTGCAGCTCGTGCCGGTGCGATGGCGATTAAGACGAACCACCGTTTGCTCGGTATCATTGAAAATATGGCGTACTTCGAAAGCAAGGTAACCGGTGAAAAAGAGTATGTCTTCGGATCAGGTGGCGGAGAGAAGTTGTCAGAAGCGCTAAAAACAGATATTCTAGCTAAGATTCCACTTGGACAACCATATGCGAATGAATCGGACTTTGCACCATCGATTTATCGCGATGACCATCCATTTGAAACACACTATAATGAACTCGCAGCGCGTGTCATCGAAAAAGTAGAGGGATAATACATGAAGATTAAAGGATTTTTGAAGCTGTTCTGGATGACGCTCCTAATTGGGACGCTAGCCGGCTTCGTGTTTAACCTTGTCGCTGAACCAGGGTACGTCCGCAATCAATCGATTAGCGGATACATTACGGCCTTGGCATACAGTAGTACATGGACGGCAATCAGCCTGATGGGCTTTTTCTCTTATTTGATTTTGCACCGGGTCGGACTTGATCTGTTCCGCGGCGCAAAGTTATGGAATCGGGTTCAGGTCGTTTTGATTGCCTTCGCCTTGTTTGACGGCGTCTACTTACGTGGACTTGCGTTCGGATTCGATAAAACAAGCCTCTATATTGGTGAAATGGTTGTCTTATTGTTCGTCGCATTTCTCGTCGCGCGTACGAAAGCCCGTGAAACAAATTTCAGTGCTTTCATCCCGACGTTATTCTTAATGACGGTCATCACGTTGATTGAATGGGTACCAGCTCTTCAGGCAACGCAAGACAAGCGGATGCTTTGGGCCGCACTGGCGACACTCTTGGTTTGTAATGCGTATCAAATCCTGATGTTGCATCGCCTGCAAGAAAAGCCTGCTCCAGCGAAAGTACAGTCGCAAAAACAGGCATAAGAAAAGGACTCGAGGGATGGTTGTTCTGACCTATTCCATCGAGTCCATCTTTTTTAAAAGTTTTTTTAGAAAAACAGTTGACGTGAAAAACAAGAGTTGATATATTAATACATGTCGCTGAGGCACACACCGAAAGCGAGCGTCATACAACGAAAAAAACTTATAAAAAAGAATTGACATCAGTTAATACTTTACTGTAAGATTTAAAAGTCGTCAAATGACATATCGGACTTTGAAAACTGAACGATGAGGCAAAAAACGTATCTTCGGATACAAACAATGAATGAAGCGCGAGCTTCGTCAACGTGACTTTTAGTCACAAAAACGAGCAAGTCAAACACTTTATGGAGAGTTTGATCCTGGCTCAGGACGAACGCTGGCG
>NZ_JACSMI010000008.1:0-92458 GCF_018618605.1 Exiguobacterium sp. s125 | reverse complement strand
ACACCGTTCGTCTTCCTAGGTGCATTGTTGCTGATGATCGTCCCACCTTTACTCCAACTTGGTAGTTGGGGAGAGTGGTTCTATAAGGGATTGGAATTGATCGTCATCGCCTGTCCGTGTGCGCTCGTCATCTCGACACCGGTCGCGATCGTGACGGCGATCGGAAATGCTGCCCGTAACGGTGTCTTGATCAAAGGCGGAGTGTTTCTAGAAGAGGCGGGGAAAATCAATGCCATCGCTTTCGACAAGACGGGAACGCTGACGAAAGGAACACCGAGCGTTCAACGGTTCATCTCGTTGTCACCTGATCGACGACTCGCTCTACAAGTCGCGCATTCACTAGAACGGCATTCCAGTCATCCATTAGCTAAAGCCATCACGACATATGCGAGTGAAGAAGGTATCCGACCACTTGAAGCGGATACCATCGTGAATCAGGTCGGGAGTGGAGTATCTGGAACGGTTGATCAAGTGATCTATCAGATTGGCGGAATGAAATGGTTTCGGGAGATGGATTATGATATCGCTCCGATCGAATCCGACGTTCGAAAAGCTGAAGAACGTGGTCAGACGGCAGTGCTCGTAGGAAGCGCGTCGCGTTTACTCGGTCTTTTCCTCTTATCGGACGATGTACGCGAAGAGAGCGCTGCGGCTTTACGTAAATTAAGGGAAGACGTAGGTGTCGAGCAACTCGTCATGTTGACGGGGGATAACGCGGGAGCAGCGCACCATATTGGGGGACAATTACACTTAGATGCTGTGCATGCTAATCTATTACCCCAGGATAAGGTGAAAATCATCGAACAGATGCAGGACCGAACGTTACGAACTGCGATGGTCGGTGACGGGATCAATGATGCCCCTGCCTTCGTCACGGCGGATGTCAGTATCGCGATGGGAGGAGCTGGGACGGACACGGCACTTGAGACGGCAGATATCGTCTTGATGGCAGATAATCTGCATAAGCTCCCCTATACCCTTGACCTCAGCCGTGCGACGATACAGATTATTAAACAAAATATCGTGTTTTCTATCGTAATCAAAGTCATCGCGATGGCGCTTGTTTTCCCAGGGTGGTTGACGTTATGGATGGCGGTTCTCAGTGACACGGGTGCGGCTGTCCTCGTGACCCTGAATGCGTTACGCCTGCTGAAGAAGCGGACATCGTGAGGACGCACAATTCCACCATTATAGGTACGTTCGAACGACTGGTTCTTGGAAAAAGAGCCGGTCGTTTGTCGTGGTTAATCGTTTGACGAGAAATCATGAAGCGTATGTGCGGGTCATAGTATCTAGGAAGATTCGATTGACACGTTGGATCCCTACATAAAAAAACGTAAAAATGTAGGAGGATGAGCAGGATATATCGAAAGAAGTCAATCATGCATTGCAAAACGAATCAATGAGGAGTGTGACATACATGCGTATTACCGTCGCGATGGAGTACGGGATTGCTACCATTCTTTATGTAGGGCAAGAGTCGACCTCTTCCCGATCAGGGAAAACAAGGTACGTCACAATCGAGGAGATTAGTAGAGCGTGCGGAATATCTAGAAATCATTTAAACAAAGTAGTGTATCTATTGGGACAATCCGGCTTACTGCATACATTTCGAGGGAGGAACGGAGGGATGACCCTCGGTAAGCCTCTTTCGGCTATCTCGTTAGGTGAAGTCATCCAACTATTTCAGACCGAATGGCATTGGTCAGAAGTCGGTTCCTTCCAGCGACGCATTCAATCACTTCTTCAAGTCCCTTTACAGGAGGCACAGCATTCTTCTTATCTTGTACTGAATCAGATTTCGTTTGCTGATTTATTGAAACAGATGTGATGACGTCAGATAATCGCGTCTGAATTAGCTAAGAGACCTCCAGAATGTCTAGGGGAAAGGCTTATTTGAAATGGAACAGCTGATTCCTCCGAAGAATAAGAGAGTACTTTTCAAGGATGATCCACTCGGGAAGAGGCGCGAAAAAGGATAGCTATCCTCTTCAATTTTATGTGAAATCAAGGTAATGGAAATACAGGAAGGGCTCTTTTGACGATTTTTCGTCATCAGAGCCTTCACTTATGATCTGCATTGTAAAAGGTATGAAGTTGAATAAGCAATAAAGAAAGTGAGTCGAAAATTAAAAGTGACCTACAAGTCGTTAAGGCGTGAACGAGACGATTGACTTAAAAAATAAAGGAACTGACGGAAGGAGACTGAAATTGGGCGTATCACTAATCTTATTTTTTATCGCAGGACTTGCTGAAATCGGTGGAGGCTATTTGATATGGCTTTGGTTACGAGAAGGAAGATCGATACATATGGGAGTAACGGGAGGTATCTTGTTGGCGCTGTATGGCATCATCGCAACACTTCAAACATTTCCGAGCTTTGGGAAGGTGTATGCTGCTTACGGTGGTGTTTTTATCGTCCTCTCTGTGCTCTGGGGATGGGGAATAGACAAGAAAGTACCCGATTTTTATGACTGGGTGGGAGCCTTTATTTGCTTGATCGGTGTAGCGGTCATGCTGTGGTTCCCTAGAGGATAGCATGTCAAGGTAGCGATTCATCTTACGGCGCAGTTGAAATAGTAAAAGAGTGAATAATAGGGAAAAGACGCTAGATCACAGCAATCCACTTCAAAATAAATGACTGGATGAAGTCACTCGTGCATTCGTCAAGCTTCATTAGAAAAGCGACGCATGCACGATGAACTTAAAACAAAACGCTATCGTGATGCAAAAAGACGCCGTATCATCCTTCGTGCATGCTGACTATATGAAGACACGCACGACTGATGATCACATTTCATCCTAACATTTGAACGCTTACTATTTGCTTGAACGCGACGATCTCGACGTCGAGGTTGCGTTTGACGAGATGGACCTCCTCTCGCACGTAATCGAGCTTCTCGACGAAGGCATCGAAACGATGCGTCAAGGGACCATTCATCGCCGTCACCGTGACGATGTCTCCGCTGAAGATGGCGTCGTTCAAGGCGTTCTCGATCGTTCCATCGATTGGTTCCTCCGTATCCTCGAACTTGAAATGATGGACCTCCTGGTAATAGCGTTTCAGCAATCCTTTATGTTCAGGCATCAGGAACGGAATCCATTTCTTATTGCCCCGATCTTCATAACTCATCTAAAGCACCCCTTTTCATAATAAGAACGTTTGTTCTTATTATGTTCCGCGGAACTATGTTCTTCAATCAATTTCTTAGAACAATACATCAATGATGTTTGTTAGTTGAAAAAATAGGAGCTTTAAGTTTTCAAAGCAAAAAACGTCTAACAATCGAATGAGCGATTGTTAGACGTTGAGATAAAAGATGTATAGCTTAATTTTTAAATACAGAACGGTCGTTTTTCATCGCAATAACTTTGAAGATTGGAGCAAATTCTTGTTCTGTTACTCCGAATGCTGTCATGAATTTATTAAACATGGCTTGTTCTTCTCGCTCTGCTTCTCCATCAGATAGCGAAGAGTCCACTAGATTAGCAAGAATACAGAGTTTTTGCTCATGATTTAATACTGGTGCAGCCTCTGCCAAGAATGTATCGATAGAATTACGATCAAAGTATTTAAATACTTTTTCCATTAAATCATCATTGTTATCACCAATACGAATTGTGCCTTTCTTACTCTTTCCACCTAGCACAGCTAGTAGTTGACCAATCTCTTCGTTATCGAACTCTCCATCTGAAGCCATCATGTAGACAAGCGATGTTGCGAATGCAAAATGAGGGTGCATGCCTTGTTTACTTTTTGTACTGTCACCTTTAAACATATCAAATAATCCCATTACAATTGCCTCCTTAGTTGTTTTGATTCGCCGCGTATCTCAACTGTTCTACAAGTGAATCGAGTCGACTTACAGTAACGTCACGAATCGTAAGTTTTTTACTCCCAAATCCTTTTTTATGTGTCAGATAAATTATTCCTTCGTTTACACCAAACGGATTAATTGGAATTGGAATGATATCAAAATCTACTTCTTTAATTTTAGCAAACGGAATCTTTTCAATTGTCCCACTTGGCATGATCGAACCTTTATGAATAGAGAGAACTACATCTGTTTCTGTCATTAGAAGAAAGCCATACTTAGTTAAAGATGGTTGAACACCTTCTAACGCATAAAAAAGCTGATCGGACTTAAATTCTTTTCTCAATGCCTTTAATGTGATTTCGATGTAAGATCGTTCGATTTTTGGTAACTTCATTTTTAAGTCTTCTAGCGTACTCAAACTAATTGGAAAAGTACTATTTTCTAACTGGTTGTTAATTGCATCTAATTTACCCATTTAAAAACTCCTTAACATGATTATATTGTAAATTTTATCATGTATTTTGAAGATAAAACAGATAAAAACTGAACTGTTATATAAATAAGTAATACAAAAAGACAAGTGCAAGATGCACTTGTCCCAAGGATCAATTGTTCATTCTCCGACCATTCCGTCATGGTCGTTGTCCCGCATATATTGATACAACCAGTGCTTCTCCGTGATTGGCATCGCAAAGCCTGCGTCCTTCGCTTCCTGGATCGTCACTTGACCATTGCCGTCGGTATCGACGCGCGAGACGTCTTCGGTCGCTGCAGTATTAGGAGCTGATTTCGATGTTGGTTCTTTTTTCGTCTCCTTTTTCTTCGTCAGACCAAGTGCAGCATTTGTCTCGTCTGGATTACCGTTCTTGAACCGGTCGACGACGGTATTCCCGCGGACCGTATACGTATACTGATACGCAGATGGAATCATCGTCGACGTATTCGGATAGGTGATCTGCACTTCAAAGTTCGTTGCGCCACCCGCCTTGCGGATGACGTCCTCCATGTACGCCTGATCACCATGACGATTCAGTGTACTGTCCTGCGGAGTGATGTTGTAAGCGTTCGAGACGCCACCGAGCGAGTCGGCGATGATATGTCCTTCATCGAGGTCTGCGCGTTCGACGCCAGGCACCTTCGCCTCATCAGAGTAGTAGCGTCCGTCACGCGAGACGTCTTCTGTCGCATCATTCTGGAGGACGATCTTCTTCGCGATGACGCGGACCAGCTGACCATGCTCATTCGTGAACGCCCAGTATTTCCGGTCACCGAATCCGATGTCGACGACGACATTCGCCTGGCGATTACCGGACAGATCTCCACCATCGACTAAAATCTTCTTATATCCTGTGAAAGAATCCTTCGGGGGCGTCTTTGATTCCGTTGATGGATTCGTATCATCTGTTTTTTCTGATTGTTGATCGGAGTCCTTTTTCGCATCGGTCTTTTGTGTAGTGGTGTCGTCCTGCTGCGCTACTTGCTCTGTTTGATCGGGTGGAGGTGAGGTCGTCTCCGTATCTGTACATCCTGCCATCAATAGGACGGAAAGGGGAATCGCTATGTAAGAAATCTTCATGAGTGTACTCCTTTACTGTTCAGTCTGTCATTGCGTCCTTCATTATAACGCTACTTACCAGTTCTTGCTGTCTTATTCGGTATTTGTAAGGCGATAAATGATCCTTTCAAAGGCATGGAACAGAGCGGTACCGCTCTGTCTGATGGAAAGGGACCGCAAGCCGTCCTGTTTCCGTACTCTAGCTCGCTCCTCGTCGGCGCAAGGGCCATCAAAAAAAGCCGCTGCCGTTCCTCGTCTTCCTCCGCGTTTTGGCTCAAAGCACGCTTTTCGCTCGCGGGCTCCGGAAGCCTTCGTCCCGGTGCGCTATCCGCTTTTTTTGATCTTTCCCTGTGGTCACCCTTGCGCCGTCTCGCGACGCTCGCTGCGTTCCCGTCAACAGGACGGCACCGTGTCGGACTGCATCCCACTTGCGAAAGGAGCTTTTCCATGAAACTGACTACACTCGTTGAAATCACTCGTATCCGCCAAGAGGTTCGTGAGCCGGACGTCGTGCTCGAGACGACGCACATCACGTCACCCGAGGACGCGTTCTGTGTCGCGAAACGTTTCATCCAGGACGATGACCGTGAGGTGTTCCTCGTCATCCTGCTCAATACGAAGAACCGGGTCATTGCTGTCCATCGGGCACACGTCGGAAGTATTAACTCAAGCGTCGTCCATCCCCGAGAAATCTTCAAGTCCGCCATTCTCAACAATGCAACGTCGCTCATCGTTAGTCATCAGCATCCGAGTGGTGACCCGCATCCGTCACGTGAGGACATCGAGGTGACCGAACGGCTCGTCGAGGTCGGACGCATCGTCGGCATCCAGCTCCTTGACCATATCGTCGTCGGTGCCGGAGACGAATACGTCAGCTTGAAAGCACAAGGTGTGCTGTAAAGAGATGATAGAGCGTAGACGGACGGGACAACCCCGTCCTGTCTGCGCGCGAGGGCATGGACGAAAAACGACGCCGTTTTTCTTTTGAGAGAGCGCAAGCGAGTAAGGAATGGATTCGTCCCGAATCCAAAGGCAATGAGAGACCCGCAGTGGACGGATCCACTGCGGGTGGGAAAGTACATCTGGTCTACTCTAGGTAGAAGGGTGTGATGGAGGATACAGGAATGAGACAAGTAATGGAGTGCATGAAGATTCGAGGGGAGATAGTTGATTGAAGTGAATCGATCCTCCTGTAGATAGGTAGTGATCTTCTTTCTATTTGCTGTACAGCATAAGAAGAAATTTCGGGCTCATGCGTGAGGCTGTAAGCTGCACGCAGCAACATCCTCATCGCACCGCTGCCCTCCTGCCGGATCGATAACGAGAGTTGCACATCGCTTGCGCGAAGCATCTCTACGTTCCTGTTCCTTGCGACGGAGGGCACGGAGCGGATGTAAGAGATTAATCAAATGAGTAAATTAAATAATTTTAAAGGAACGTGACCATTCAGGAGAAAGTACTTGTCCATTAGATAATATATATTCAAAAGACTTCCCGTTTATTCTTTTTCCTGAAACAAGCCATTGAGACTGGTCGTTAAGGTTCTCTACTACCATGCCTACTCGAAGTGTCATTTTCGGAGCTGTAACTTCGATTGATTTTATCTTTAGTTCTTCTTTAATATACGCTTCATACTTTTCTCCGTACTTATCTGTATAACTATCAAATTCAATCGACACACCCTCTACTTCACCGAGTTCAATTAATTTATTTACTTCACGAATATCGCTTAGTTCTAGGGATCCTGTCGCTTTTAAAGAGTTGTATAAGTGTTGAATCTTTGAAGTCGATAGCATAGTACGTCTCCCCTTTGTGACGAATATGGATTCATTAAATAAGAGTAATTATTCTAGATTCTATTTATTCGAAGCGTAGACATTCTTTCCAATTAGAGGGGAAGCCCATTCTACCCAAGAAAATGATGTCTTGATGATGCTCTAATTGAAGTTCAATATTATCCAAAAATTCGTTCCACGCATCTACGGTATTTTGTGAAGCGTATTGTAATACGTTTTTTAATGTGAGCATGTTAGCGAACAAAGTAGCATTGTCATTTTTTTTGATGCCGGCTTTCCGAGTGTCTTCTTTTAATAATTTAGGTCGAGAAGTCGTGAAGAAGTTTCCATAAATTCGAGAATAGTGTGCACAACTATTTCTTAAGAATTGAATAGTACGCACCCAACTCGAAAATTGTGTTTTATAAGATTTATCAAAACTTTCTTCAATCCAATGTGCGCGATATTCATTTTTTAGAGTTGATAGAAAGTGAAATAACTCTCCAAACGTTAATTCCTCCACCAACAACCAGAATGGGAAACAATTTTGTTTCTTTTTTTTATGATGCATGACTGATAAAGACTTACTTTTAGAAATTCTTCTATTGAATGCATTCAAAACTTCTCGTGCCCGTTTGCGTGATACATAAATATTTTTATCAAGATAAAAGACGCTTGAATCATAAGATCCTTTGTAGGATTCACATAAGCTTTTCACTAATGTTGCTCTTACCATTAACTCTACCGCACCTGTAAAGCGGTTTAATTGTTCACGGAGAAATTGATCAAAGTTGTATAAGTCGCGACATTGCGTAAAACTAAATGATTCTTGAGAATCCCAAGGTAGCATCTTTCTAAAAATTGAAAAACTATAGTAGTTATTGTAGGTGAAAAATTCTTTTGCTTCTTCTTTCTCTAAATCTGTAAAGGTTAGCGCATGATCTGTTTTACAACAAAGTTCGTCAATGAGTTGATCAATTGTTTTATATGGTTTTAACGAGTTTTGAGGAGACGCTTTTAAAATAAAGGGAGTCTCACGTTTCTCAAATAGGTAAGTTAATAGTTTCAATAATTCATGCACGTTTAGTAAACCCCTGTCCATCTCACTTCTTTATTTGGTAATTATAGTATGTAATTTCATTGTAGAACAGATTTAAGTACAAAAAAAGACCTACCGTGGTCCGCATTGTTAAGAGGCGTGGTAGGTTCATGTAGTAATAATATAGCCGATTTTCAGTAAAATTAAACAAAAAAAGACTCACCGTGGTCCGCATTGTTAAGAGGCGTGGCAAGTTCGTGTATATAAAAAATAACATGTGAATATTACTTGGTCAATATCAAAATGATTTATTTTACCGATATTTTAGATATATTTCTCGTAATGTGAGAGTAAAGGAGTGAGTAATATGGACAGAAAGTATTTAACCGAATTTGGATTGTTAGTGAAGGGACATCAGCTTCAGCTTTGTTATCCTCAAGATCTTTCTTATTTAAAAAGAGAGGGGAAAAATCGATATCACCTGTACATGATCTGTCGAATTCCCTATATTTCTTTTGTTAAAGATTCTCTAGAAGTAACAACTGGATATATGAAATTTTCAATTAAAGTAGAGAAAGAAGAAGGGGATTTTTCTTATATTGACTATAAGATTAAACGAGATAATGAAGCAGAAAGTAATTATGATTCATTTGAACTTGATGAATCGCTAAGAACTATTGTAATTAAAAAAGGCGAAACCACGTTACATATTCGTCCGACTTATTTTTATCCAAAGGAAGATTCGAAAATACTACTTCCAACTGAGATATTGTATGTAGGACAGTCTTACGGAAACGAAGGAGAGCGAAGCGCTGTATCTAGGTTAAGTGGACATGAAACTTTGCAGAAAATTGTACAAGAACATTCCTTTAATCGAAATTTCGGAGATATAGCAGTTATTTTAATTGAACCAGAAGCCAAAATTGTATCGATGACAAACCCATGGATTCCTTCACAAGTAACAGGGAAAAACAATGAGCTGCATGAAAAAGAAGTCTATGAAACTATGAGCGAAGAGTCGTATAAGAGTGTGGTTAATATTACAGAAGCGGCGTGGATTAGATATTTTCGACCTTACTATAACGAAAAATTTAAACAGATTTTCCCTAATATAAAACACACAAGCTATAAAACCTACTATGATTTAGACTTTGGGAGCGTCATGGTAGATTTAGATTTCGGATGTATTGGTTTAGAAGCTTATAACGAACACATAGCACCTATAAATCATCCAATTGCAGAATTTCCTTTTCACTCTTCTGAAGACAGAAAAAATATGTTTGATTTATTTTGAGCGATTAAGTTGATAAAAATAATACGAATGAATCATATTTATTATTAAATGTTGATAGAAAGCGATTTTAGAAAGACCGCTTCTTTTTTTATGAAGAGGAGATCGATAGTGTGGAGCTTCGTAACGGATCAGTTATTCTAGACAACATCGTTCTTCTCTTAAATAAGGTGATTCGTAAATCACCTTAAGTCATTCTATGCTGTGTTCAAGAAAACAGCGAGGAGTGGATCAAATGAGCATTCTAGAAATGCTAAAGGTTATTGATCAAGACAAGAAACAAGAAGAGAAGAAGCCAGATAAGATGACATTGATTGATGCTCAACTTCGATTCGTGCGAGAAGTGGATGGTTCGATCGAGTACGTGACATGGTTCATCGATGTCGATCGATTGACACACTTCATGCAAACGCACTTTACTAAGCAGACCCATTGAGGTCTGTTTTTTGTTTGTCAATCTACGTATAGGATGACCTGTCAAGAAAAATGGATAGGTGGGAAATATAACCAACTTTATCCTTGTATTCACTGTATACTGAAGATAACTTACAAATCAGGAATGGAGCGATGAAAGATGAAACGAAAATGGATGGGTGCGAGCTTAGCGCTCGCAAGTGTTGGGTTACTCGTCGGACCACAGCAAGGTGCAGAGGCAGCGACACCGAAAATCAAGGTCCACTATATCGATGTCGGTCAAGGTGACGCGATTTACATCAAGATGCCAAGTGGTGAGGATATCGTCATCGATGGTGGCAACAAGGGGAAAGGTGATGCACTCGTCGCCTATCTAAAGAAACAGAAGGTCGGTGATATTGAGGTACTGATCTCGACGCATCCGGATGCCGATCATATCGGTGGGCTTGATGAGGTCCTCGACTCGTTCAAGGTCAAGAGCGTCTACGCACCGAAGGTCAAGCACACGACGCAAGCCTATAAGGACTTCTTGTTGGCGGTTAAACGTGAGAAGCTGACAATCAAGACGGCAAAGGCTGGTGTCTCACTTCCGGTCAAAGGTGTGAAGGCGCAGTTCGTCGGACCGGTCAAAGACTATGCGAAGAGTGATCTGAACAACTGGAGTGCGGTCTTACACGTCGCTTACAAGAAGAACACGTTCTTGTTCACGGGAGACGCGGAATTGAAGTCGGAGCAAGACATGATCGCGAAGAAGAAGACGCTGCGTGCGGACGTCCTCAAGGTCGGGCATCATGGGGCGAAGACATCAACAAGTGCGACGTTCCTCAAGTACGTTAAACCGAAGTACGCCGTCATCAGTGTCGGGAAGAACGCGTATGGACACCCGACGAAGGAAGTCGTGACGAACTTGAAGCGTGCGAAGGCGACGATGCTGCGGACCGATAAGAGTGGCACAATTGTCTTCGAAGGGAATGGATCGTCCTACACGATCAAGAAGTCGAAATGAAAAAGCGAAAAGGGATTATCGACCGAATTGAAGAGAAGTGGGTCGTCGTCGAGTTCGATGATGGGATGCGCGACATTCTGATTTCCCGCTTTCCGATGACGGTGGAGTCCGGTGATGTCATCTGGATGGATGAGTACGGTCATATCGAGAAGGACGACCGTGAACGGCAGCGACTCTCGAATGAAATCGATGAGCTGATGGAAGAACTATGGGAAGACTAAAAAAGAAATGAGCTGAAGCAGATGAATAAGTTAGGACAAGCGGTCGTCATCGTTGGGTTAGGGTTATCACTCGTTGGATGCGGCACACAAGAGACAATAGAAGATCCACCAAAAAAAGCAGCGAATCCGACTGAAAAGGTCGAGGTGGCAGAACCGAAAAAAGAAGATGTCTATTTCAAAGACGACACGTTAAAGATCGACATGGCGACCGTCAAGATTCTTTCGACAGAAGTACTTGAGCCGAGTAAAGAGTATTTCCGCGAAAAACCACAACTCGTTTTCACATATGAGACGACGAACGACAGCAAGAAGCCACTCAATGGGATGAATGTTTGGATTGCTTGCTTTGAAGCGACACAGGAAGGAACCGATACAATTAACAAGTTAGAGGTAGGGATGACGCCACAGGAAGAGAAGTATGCCTCTTATTTAGAGCATCAGTTGGATGATATTAAACCGGGTGGTACTGCAAAAGGGATTATGGCTTATGACATCGAGGACCCGAAGGCAGTCGTCACCTTGAAAGCAACCCAAGGATTATCAGGAAAAGAGTTGGGTGAGAAGAAGATTGAACTGAAATAAGAAGATGAATTGATAGAATCATATCTGGTGAAGAAAGGGAGATGACTATGAATCAAACATTTACAGAAGCGCAAGCACTCATTTTAGAAATGGGAGAAAAGTTTAAACCATATATTGTCGTAGGTCTTAAACAACGTTTAGAGATGGAAGAAATCATATCTACATTTGAAACGTATCTTCAAACACGAAAATTCGATCGTTCGGGACATCGGATCATTTCAAAATTTAGCTTTGAACAATTTATTTTGCAAATGAAATATTCTTAATTAAAAGAAGGCAATATGACTTCGCTTCAGGAAGCCATATTGCCTTCTTTTTTTGAAGTTCAAGCGCAAGAATATAATCATTTTTACGTTCAGCTATTTAAGATGGCACTGGCTTTCTTTTCAGCTGTTTTTTCATCTGTCCAGTCCATTTCAGACAGCATACTCGCTTGAACCTTTTCAATCTGTTCACGTGTGTAGCCGAGCTGCTCCATCGCGATGGCAGCATAAGCAATTGCTTGATTATTAGTCATGGTCAATCCTCCGTCTTGTCTGTATTGTCAGTTTTATCCTACTTTTTTATAGTACTTGATTTTAAAAGAAGAGAGGACATCTTTTTAACGGCTCCTGAAGTCCTGCTCCGGTACATTGAAGTGACGCGTCACGATTTGTCGGACCTTTTCTAGATCACGGTCTTCCGTCGAAATCATCTCGTCGTACCATGCTTTTTCGAGTACTTGTTCGGTCTCCTTACTGACGACTTCTGTATTCAGGATGTGATGGTACGGTCCCATCGCATCATCGAGGATGCAGAAGTGTTGGCTGATTGGTTCTTCGCCTGGGATGACGAGCGTATAGGCGACGGTCTCATGTTCGTCGAAGTCACGGTCGTTGGCTTTCGCGAACGGTTCGAAGAAGTCTGTCGCTCCATGAACCAGCATCATTGGTTCTTCAAAAGACGATAGATCTTGCTGCGTGTCTTGCTTGGCGATGCTCGTCAGGTAAGCACCGACGTCCTCCGGTGAATGTTGCATGATTCGTTCTAGCCGTTCAGCTAACGGTAATCCGTGTTCTGTGATCTGTGCATTCTGTTCGATGTACTCAATCATTTTAATCGGTGATGCTTCGCGTTCCAAGATTTGCTCCTGCTCGAGTGAAGCATGAATCTCACGGATGAAGTGATCGGATGTCTGATGGACTTCGTGCAACAGGTCTTCCTTATCGCGCAAGTCTCTTCCTTGCGTCCAGTTAGCGAGATACGACAATGAAAACTCGTCCGTCGAAAAACCAAAGTGTGCCGCGACCGTATAAGCGACCATCTCCGCTTGGAATTCCTTCTCATGTGGATTCAACTCAATTCCACGCTCTTCATTTCGTTCCACGTTGTGCAGATTGGCATGCGCGAGTTCATGAATCAGGATGGTCACGTTTTCAATATCCGAGTTCCGCGGATTGAGGGCAATCGCGTTCAGTTCCGGATAGAAGCATCCTTTCGCGGTACCAAGCTCGCTTAAAGGCTGATCGAGTATTTTCACGTCTTGTGTCTCAGCAATCCCGTTCAACGCGCGGCGAAACGATTCCGCCTCACGAAGCGATCCATTTCGATGATAGGAAGCGAAGAGTTCAGAGACTTCGAGTCCCTTCTCCCGAGCATCGGTCTGTGTGTACTCGAAGACATGACCAATCTTGTAGTACATCGCTTTCCGCGTCGGAAGTGCGCCTTCCTTTGCACGCATTTGCTCCGTCTTCGTCGCGTCCTTCCATGCCACCCAATCCGTCTCTCGTTTGATGAACGTAACAGGGGAGGGGACGAAAATCTTGATCCCTTTCTCTCCTTTTTGAACCTGTACGCCTTGTTTCTCCCAGTACGCATAGGAACCGACGGCACGGGCGCCTTGGAACTGCTCTTCGATCAACAGCATGTTCCGTGTCGAGTAGCGATGGAACCGGCTCATGAAGTCGAGGTGTTCCTTAATGCTCTCCTGACTGACGAAGTGGGAGGCGAGCTGCGTCTCCATCTTATCGGTCAACGCCTGGACTTCCTTCTGGTAATCCTCACGCGTTTTCTTCTTGTATGCCATACCACTCACGCTCCTTCCGACGAAACGGACGAATCAGCAGCATCTTCGAAATCTTCTAATTCCTGTAGAACAATCGGGTCGGTAGCGAGTCGATCGAGTAGTAGATGACGACGATCACGTGATACCGGGAGTAATACCAAGGGTTCTTCCTGCAAGAGCTGCAGTAGCGCGTGTTCCTCCTGTGAAAGGGGAATGTCATAGCGCGTTTGATGAATCATGACGGTGACGTGGGTCGGATGCAATTCGAGAAATGTCGCGAGTGTGAGGGCTTCGAGTCGTCTCATTTGTGAGTCATCCTTTCTTTATCTGAATGCTTATGTTGCTTTCGCTGGTCGATTCGCTGTTTAACAGCCGTCTCTGCCGTCTCGAGGAAGGAGGGACGATATTCGGTCGTCGGAATGATGTCCTCGATGCTCTCCGTCTGCATCAAGGCTTGGACAAGTTCAATCAAAATCTGTGTTTGGAGGTCTGTTTGTTGGACGCTCTTTCGTAACGGAGAAAGACTTTTCGTGATCTGTTCTTCCCAGAACGACGTCAATTCTTGCTCGATTTGTCTCGAGACGGAATGACTGACATAGTTCAAGTCCCATTGCTTTTTGATCATCTCCTGATAGTCGCGGATGATGTGATCGATGGCTGGACCGACCCCAGACAATCGTTCTCTCTCTCGGTATTCCTCTAAAAAATCAGTGGTCACGGCACTCATCTTGATCCGGACTTGTTTTGTTTCCTCCATTGCCCGTCACCTTACCTTTCGTGTTGGACTTCCTGTTCGAGTTGTTCAAACGCACGCTGATTCTTGATATGATCCCACTCATCATTCATGTGTCGTCCGATCCGATAGAGTGTCTCTTGCATGATCCGTTCACGTCGAAACGCTGACTGGATTCTTTGTCTAGGTGAGGATGTCTTCGTCTTCTCAAGCTTCTGGGATGACGTAGGCGACTCACGCATCTCGGAGAGGATAGCGTTTCCCATCCGCGTGTAGAGATCCTGTTCTTTCGTCTTCCGATAAGCAGACGCTTGCGATGCCGATCCGTAACTTCGCTCGTAGAATGCGACCTCGTTATCCAGTCGTTGCTTGAAAGAGGTATGCTCCTTCTCGAAGTAGGTCGCAAGATACGTGTCAGTCAATTGATTGAGTGAAGAACGTACTTCTTTCATACCGTTCATGTTGTAATACCACTGGCGCTTATCGTCCGGTAATCGTTTCTGAATCGCTTTATACTGACGTACAAGTTCCGGATGTAGCACGCGATTTGAAACGGATAGTGTTGCATGATTTCGTTTGTGCGCGAGAACTTCATCACGGATGAAGGCATTTAACTTCTCCTGTTCCCGTGTCCGATCGGCAAGCGTATGGACGACTTGTGCCTTCATCTTCTCAATCGTTTTCGGTTTCCGTTTGCCACGTTCGCGTGGATGCATCGTCTCGACTGTCGCGACATGGACGTGGATGTTATCCGTGTTGTAATGAATCGCAGCGGTCCATGTCGCATGCAGCATCTGTTCCTTTTCAATCATCAGCGCGGTCGCGTTCCGTGTCGCCTGCATCAACCGTTGTTCATCGATGTAACGATTTTCTTTGACGCCGACTTCCTGTAACCACGCTCCATCGAACGAGATGACGTCTTGCCAAAGGATGCTGCCGTTCTCTTGTGCCCGACGGAAGATATCGCGTAAGTGCTCTCGTTCCCTCGCATTCAATCGGTCTTGCGTCGCTGTGAACAGACCGCTTGATTTCAGTTCATCTTCCATATAGTCGTGATAGTTTTCGAATTGATGCGATCGCGTTTTCGTCTCCGGACGATCGATGTAGCTGAGGTAGGTCGTATAACGACGCGCACGTCGTGTTGCTTGCGGTAACTTGAACTTCGACTTGATGATGACGCCCGGAATGTTACTCATCCTGCATCACCTCACGGAAGAGTGTAGTCAAGAGTTCGAGTTCGGTTGCACTCCGCTTCAGATGCAAGGTATTCGCTTCGAGCTGTCGTTCGAGGCGTGCGACCTGTGTCGACTGGACGCCGTCTGCACACCAGGTGGTCAATAATCCTTTCAATAATTCTTGTCGGGAACACATTTGTTTCTCCGCCTGTTCGTCGAGTTGTTTGACGAATCGGGGGTCGATGTCACGAATCAAGAGATCCATTCGTCTTCCTCCTTCCATCAGGAAAGTCAGTCTTAATGATTTAAAAAATGAAAAGTTTTCCGAACAATTCACTCGCTCCTCCTGTCATTAGAAGTGAGAAAGGTGCTACCACTCAGATTAAGAACGGAGGGAACATATGCAATCGATCATCGAACAGAGTTACGCTCTTGGAGAAGCCGTAAGCGTCTCCTTGATCGTCGAACTTCTGAAGTATATCTGGTCGAAGATGCAACATCATGAGATGAAAAGAGTCGAAAAAAGTGACGTAACAGAATCGATTTAAGCGTTGATGAAGGTCGATAGAATGACTAAATGTACGTCGATTATTTTAGAGGAGAAAAACCAAAAATGGTTCAACAACGTGAAAAAGAGCATAAGGGGAAACTGCTATCACTCAGCGTGCTAGCCTAGGCGGAGCCTAGTGTTTCCCTGATATCATCAAAATCGCCAAAAGGTCACACCGCGTGCCACTAAAAACCGCATTTTGGCACGGTGTTTGCCACCTTACCATTTCATTTCACGTGCTTTAATGCGCAGCTGATCTTGTCTTTTTTCTTCTTGCGTGAGTTGTTTTTTCAATTCCGTTTGTCGTAACAGTGCGTCTTCTTTGTCTTGCTTCAGATTGAAGATTTCATCCTCACGTTCGACTTGTTCATCGAGTGTCAGGTCGGGTAAGGTGGCTTGTTTCATCTCAATGTCTTGTTCAATCTGTTGGATGAGAGAAGCGTGTTCCGTCTGTTCGCGCTTCATGTTCTTGATCCGTTTTTGACTTTGCAGGTGCTCGTCAGCGAGAAAAAGTTGTGCATAATCGTCCGCTTGTTGTTTAGAAAGTGACGTCTTTAGTACACGTCGTTGATCCATATAGAGTGATTCGACGAGCGCATCTTCTCGCTTCGTCACACTCAGCTTCTCGAGTGACTGTTCAGGTTTAATGACATACAAGCGGAGGGCTAGCTGATCAAAGTCGCGCGGTACATTTTCGATTTCGAAGACATAGTGCTCGTCTTGGTGATAGACGATTCGGACGCGCTGCTCATCCGTCGGGCGTTCCTTATAAGCGATACGCGTAACAAGTCTCGTCGCGTAATCTTGAGGTTGATCGAACTGGAGACGGATGCGCATTTGTTTTCGCTGCACATCATGGGACCAATCGAGAAGCGTGACGGTCTGTCCATTCGTTAACCGTTGTTCTTCGCCGATGGGTGTCGCATTGATCGGTTGTTCCTCGGCAAAGAAAAGGGAAGAGAAGCCGAAAAACAGAAAACCAATCAAGAAGAACAGTCCTGTTCCGAGATACAGTCGCGACCAATCACGGGTCAGCGTCTTTCGTTTTCCTGGATGCATTTAGACACCTCCTGACGTTTGAAGGCTCTTCATCTGATCGACAACGTAACGTTTATCTTGATGCGTAAAGGTCAGTTCAACTAATTCTTCAGACGTCTCTTCATAACCATTGGCATCGATCGTCAATGTCCGTTTGAAGCGGACGAGACAATGCTCTGGATCGTCCCGATTTGGAAAGACTTCGATGTCCGAGACGGAGGCGGTGAACTTGTTATCGCTTCCGCTACTCGCGAACAACGTTTGTTTGATGGACTCCGACATATACTGATCGGCTTGTCGTTTGCGTGTTGGATAGGTCCCATCCTCCCATGTGAAGGCGAACGTGATAAAGCGTTCCGCGCTCTTCGAAATGATTGAATTTTGTTCTTGCTCTTGTTCATTAGTTGAGATGGACGGATCTGACACCGTCGTTTTTGGTAACACATTCTTCTCGTCTTTCTCGACGATTCGATGCGATTCATCTGCTGCCATCGAACGATATTGATAGACATTGGCACTGATCGACAGCAACAGACAGAACAACACGAGCCATAGGAGATGACGACTCGTCAATGCCATAGTTCATCCCTCCCTATAGCGAAAACAGTGGTGCCGGATCAATGTGACCGGACCAATCACTCGTCTTAAATTCGATGTGCAGATGATTCCCGGTCGAACGTCCGGTCGACCCACACATCCCGATCGCTTGTCCAGCTTCGATCTTTTGCCCCGTCTTAACCTGGCGTGCAGAAAGGTGGGCGTAAGCGGTGATCCAGTCGCCTTGTTTGATCTGAATCAGTTGCCCATACGGTCCGCGTAAACCGCTATAGGTGACGGTACCGGAGCGAACGGCGTGGACGGTATCCGTATCGTGGCAACTGAAATCGATGCCCGTATGGATATCCGTCTTTCCGAAAACGATCCGTGACCCGAAACCCGATGTCATCTGCAGTGGGATGTCGAGCGGAGCATGAAGTTTCCCTTTAATCGGTCCTGTCTTGCCTTCCGCTAGTACGGTCGGTGTCAGATAACGGAGGACAGCATCGACATACTCGATGTCACCGTAGCAGGCTTGATGCTCGATCGCGCTCGGACGATGACACTGATAGATGCCGCTCTTCTTGACGCGTTGGTACATCATCTGTGAAAAAGAAATCGCGAGTTGTTTCGTATAGCGTCCGCCATTTTCTTTGACGTAATCGATGAAGCCACCCCCGAAGTTGTAACTCTGGAGCGTCAGCTTGACGTCCTTGTTCGCTTGCCGGAAGACAGATGCGAAGTGCTTCACGCCGTAACGAATGCTCTCGTCAGGAGAGGTGATGCAACCAATCCGTCCGCACTTCGATTCACTCGCTTGCATTGGATCGTTCCCGCGTCCACCGCTTTCTTGCATCATCAACGCAAGGACGACGTTCGTCTGTCCCTCGAGTTGCTCCTTCTTCAATTCACGCGAAATCGCTTCCCGGTATTGTAGAACATCATCACTGACTTGTAGGCTTGCGTCCGAGTAAGCGATCGGTGTCTCCGTTGCTTGTTCGTTCTCGATCCCGGTCAACGTATCGAGAATCCCTGCGACGATGATGATCAGTAGGAGAATAAGAAGCGCGATTCCGAGAGCGATCAGACGATACTTTAAGGTCAGGAGCCGCCATTTCATCCGGACGGCGACGCGTGCCGACTGCCGGACCGTACTCCACATCAGGCACCACCTCCGAACAAGGTCAGCTCCTCAGGTGAGACATCGACATCGAAGATCAGCGTCTTCACACCGGAGATACTGAGGACGATCCGTCCCGTCTCGAGCGACGGGATCAACCGCGTCTCACTCTCCGTCAACTGTCCGTCGAAGACGGTCTGGATCGTCGGGATGCTCTCGGCATCCTGCTCGCCGATGAACTTATACTGCGTCAGCTGGAACAACGTCTTGACGTTCTCTGCGTTCTCCGACTTCGAACCGGTCGGGACGAAGTCCGTGATCAAGTGGGAGGCGAAGAAGATGCCACCGAAGTATTTCCGTGCTTCCCGCATGAACTGTTGTAGATAAAGGATCGCCGGTTGGGCGATGTCACGCGTATTGATTAGGTGATGTGCCTCATCGATGACAATCAGATATTTGAAAGCATCCTCAATCAATAGCTCACCCTGGTTGTAGCTACGGAGTTGTCCGGCACCGTTGAGGATCATCCCGTCCCACAGCATGTTCATCAGGTTGAAGACCTGTGCCTGAAAGATTTCGTCTTTCAGATTGGTCAGGTTGCGTAGCGGGAATGAGACAATCGCTTCCTCGTCAAATCGCTCGATCGAGGAATGTCCGTCGAAGATGTTGCCGTAGTTGTGAACGAGGTTCGTAATCGCGAGCTCGATATTCTCAAGACGGCGGACACGGTTCGTACTGATCGTCTCGCGGATCGTCGTCCGCGAATCGTCCGCATACAATTCAGAGCGGACGAGCGCTAAGAAGTCAGAGAAGACCGGATAGGTGTTTGCAGGGTGCGTCGTGATTGGCGCGTCACCGTCCTCATTCCAGAGCCCTTTCTCAAGGTAGAGTTGCCGGAGCAGGATTTCGAACTCGTTCGCTTCTTCTTGTGTAGCTGCTGGATTGATGTAGTGATAGAAGACCGCAATCTTCGATAGATGTTGCATGAACGAGAGTGCCTCATCCGCCGAGCCGTCGGCATGTGTGACCGTCTTATAGACATGGAGCGGATTGATCCGTCCGGCAGAACCGTCAAGTGCGATCTCCTTTCCACCGAGCTGTCGTACGAGGTCGGAGAACTCGCCCGTCACGTCTAAGATGCGAACGTGATTCCCTTTGATCGCTTGATCGAGGACCGTCTTCTTGAGCAAAGTCGACTTCCCGGAGCCCATCTTACCGATCATCAAGGCGTTGTAGAACTTCCGCTGCTTGTCCTTGTGGAATAAGTCGAAGATGACGCTTCCGTTCGTATCGGTCGTCCCGTAATAGGTCCCAGTCGGATCCTGTAGCGACGTGAAATGAAACGGATAACCTCCTGCGATTGAGAGCGACGGAATCTCTTTCCCGCGACGACGGTTCGGTAGCTTTTGCTGTTGCTCATAGCTAAGGAACAGGCTTTGCCATTCCCATTCCTGTTCGTTCAGGAAGACGGTTGCACGGAAATTCCGTGCTTCGAGTTCTTCCATTACGTCCTGAACTTGGTGTTCGAGTACGTCGAGTGTCTTCGCTTTAACGTAGAGACGGAGATGCAGGTACTTCATCGTTTCGCCTTGCGTGATCTGTTCGTAGAGTTCATTCAATTCCTTATACGTTTCCCGCGCATCAATCCGGTCGACGTTATCCTTCGCATTCTCGAAGCGCGTATTCTGCTCGGCCATCGACTTGTTGATCGTCCGGATCATCTCCCGTTTGTCTGCCGTCCCGATGTCGAGCGTCGTCAGGACGCCAGGGAGATTGAGGATCGGTTCGAGCCAGAAGTCGTAGACGGTCGATTGATACTTATAGACATGGAGACAGGCGAGATACCCGTCACCGGTCCGGACATAGTTCGGCTCGAAGCGGAGTCCGCCTTGCGGCTGGATCGCTTGAACGAATGTCGGATTATAGCCGTCTTGTTGTTTGATTGTCTCCGGGTCCTGCTTCCGTAGAAAACGCGTACGCCACATGACGCCATCACTCCTTTCCGTCCTGAGTCGGTTTGGTATTTGGGTTGTGTAGCTGGAATAACACATGGATTTTTTGTTCTAGTGTCAGTTCGACCATCGGATTGCTGCGTCGAAGCAGTTTCGTCAATTGATGCTTTCGTTCCCGGAGCATCGCCTCATCCGGTGCATAAAAAAAGAGGAGATAATCGCGATTCGTGCGATGCTCCTCGAGGTAGATCAGTTCCTGTTTCTTCTTTTGCAAAAACGGATGATAGGCGGCGTTTTGATTTTGCCGAAGCTGTCGTTCGATGCGCTGTTTCTGTTTCTCCAAATTAAGCGGTGTATTGAGCGGAATCACCTTCAACGGATGAATATATGCCTGCAACAGATAGGCGAGGGAGAAGATATCATGGTCCTTCTCCGTCTCGGACAACCCGTAGATATCCTTTGAAGTCAGCTGAATGATGTCGCAGAATGTCCCGTCCTGCATCTCGAACCCATCGAGCGCCGTGGCATCAATGATTGGTAGCAGAGAGGCGACAGAAGGCGGGATCCGGATGCGTTTTTCCTTCCGTGTTGGAGGTGTCGTCAATTGCATCTCATCGAGCCAAGTAATGTCTGTCGTCGGAATTGTTTTAGATCGTTTCTCTTCCGATAAACTCATGCCATCACGCTCCTTTCGATCCGTCCTTACCGTCTGTCAATGCGATATACGTGTCTTTCTTCTTCATCAGCGCGTAATAGAGCACGTGAATCATCCGTTTCTCTGGATTCGTCGTTGGGCGGATGACGAGGAAGAGTCCGAACGCGACGAGGAAGAATGTGAATGGCAGATGTAAGGCGTCCGGGATGAACGGCAGGGCAATCAACCGGACGATGATCAAAGCGACGAGAAACAGTAAATCATAGAGATAGAGCATCTTATTGATCTTCAGCTCGGTCGTGACTTCGTTCGGAATCCGGTACTGGCGCTGTTGCATGGTCTCACTCCTTTTTCGGGTCTAGACGCGGGACATCGGTCGAGTACATCCGGGACGATTCTGACGTCACACGTGTCTGCGTTTGTTCGACATGCTTGAGTTCTTTTTGTGTCGTCGTCTCCAGTGTCTGATAGATCGACTTTCGTTGCCGCTGTGTTCCGGATGATATCTCTTGCGACTCAGTGATAGAAGGTGAAGAATTGCTCGCGCCTGAAGAGGGTAGAGTATGTGCTGTCTCTTTAGGTGTCGTGTTAGATGTTGATCCTGAGTGAATAGAAGATGGATTAGGTGCACGTGTTCCAATAGGTTGTTCCGACGGTGAAGTAGGTTGCGATGCGACAGTTGTTTCAGAGGTATTGAACGCATCAGATGAAGTAGTTGGTTGTGCCTTCATCGATCCATCGGGCATCTTCGGTTGTGAAACAGGTATTTGCGATGATGACGGAGTAGTCGCAGGTGATTGTGGTGAGACGGAGTTCGAACGGCTTGGCATGGACTCTTTTGATGTTGTTGCAGTCGGACTCTCCGAATTCGTGTCGTGCGTCGATAAATCAGTGGATTCAATGCGCTGGTTCTCTTGTCCGGTTGATCGTGAAGTGCGCTCTTGTACTTGCGAACGAACTGGCAAACTGTCAGACGAACGATCCGGACGACCCGTCGGTGTGCCACCATTATGTGGTGGGTTCGGTGGTAACTTTGTACTGGCAGCTTCTGAGGCGGATGGGGTAGTTGGTTGTGATGTCCTCTTCATCGTCTGTCCAGCGACACGAGCCCCTACTTTTGCCGTTCCTTTCCCTACAGCATACGCACCAAGTGCGACACCCCACCCGCGTTTCAGACCCGCATCGATCCCGAAGAGGCGTTCGACCATGTTGGGTCCATCAATCAAGGCAGCGGAGAAAGCAATCAACGCGATCAAATAGGCAAGACCGTCGAGTGTATCAGCCAGATAAGCCGTCCCAATCGTGTAGAGCTTGATCGAGACGAAAATCAAGATGATGACGAGGAACGTGTTCAGGATGCTTTGAATGACTTTCTTCGTCTTTTGTCCGCTGTGTAGGTCAGCGGGGGCGACTAAAATCGCTAGAACATAATTAAAAGCCAACTCGAACGAAAGTCGAGCTAGCTTGTAGGCAATCGAGAAGAGGGTGAAGCCCATCACGCCAAGGGTGACAAGAATCGTCAGCCAGTTCGGATGATAGCGATAGTAGTACTGGTTATTCCAATCAAGTCCGCTTTGATCGAGTTCGCCTAGTACTTCCTCACTACCGTCCCAAAGAATAAATGATTTTGAAAGTTTTGATCCAGTAGTGGAGATGTCTAGTTTATTGCTATCGAACACCTCATTTATCTGTAATCCTTTGATTAATTTGGTCGGAACATTATTTTTTACGACGGTTTCTGTATAGTTTTCAAAACCATTTTTATCATATGCTACTAAATCATTTAAATTTTCTTTGAGTATTGTTTCAGATATAGTTTCCTTTTCAGAACCATATATACTACTACTCTTGACTTGATTGACTGCCTGATCTGTGAATTCATTTAGTTGTTTCATCGTAGGTGAGAGAAGTCCTAAAATCATCAATGAAATGAAAATATTGATAAGAAGCCCTTCTCGATCGAATTTCTTTTGAAAAATGATGAGATAGCCTGTAAAAATAAAGTTGCCGGCTAATAGTACATACAAAAAAGGTTGAATCGTCTGAACGAATTCAACCACTTGAGGATTATTAAAGAATGTTTTGATCATCAAAATATCATCTGTAAGACTTTCGAGAGAATCAATCAATAAAGAAAGCCCTCTGACAAAAATCCACCCTACAGTTCGTAAAGCGTCGTTAACTAGATTACTTAAATTGAAAAGACGTTCGAATTCGGTAAGTTTCTGGATAACCTGAGCATCAGACATATCTATCCAGACCTCCGTTTCATTCTATTTATTATTAGTTACAAACTCATTGACTGTATTAGTAAAAGTCTCATCAGTAAGGCGATTAATATTTAATTTATCTTTGATTTTTCCTTTCGACACGTAATATAAACGTTCACCTTGTAGCGTAGATGTGTATTCAAAGTTTGCTCTATCCACTATTTTTTTAGCATCAGGTTGAAAAGTATTATAGATGTTGATAGGTACTTCGTTTTTTTTCGCTATGGAATCGAGTTTATTTTGATATGAGCCAATATCTCCGTCTTCCTCTTTTAAAATTAGTAGAAATCCTTCCTGTTTTCCATCCATTAGATTTTCTACCTTGGATAACTGTACTTGATTCGCCTGACTAGAGTCTTCAGTTTCACTACAACCGACTAAAAGTAACGCAGAGGAAATCAATAGTCCGGAGAGTACTCGTTTCGCTTGCATGCCTCCACCCCTTTTCCGTTTATAACACCTGTTCCGGATCCGTTAAATCGCCATTACTGACGTGAACCCGAAAATCGAATGTGTCTATAAGCGTAACAGTTTTTCGGTCGCCTGAGTCTGGGTCTTCTTCCTCAAATACGACGAGGAATCCGTCCCGGGTCTGGATATTCAAGACTTCACCGCGGCGGAGACGCTTTTTATTCTCCTTGATGATGGTTGCGATGACGCGAAGTTCACGTTGGACGCGTTCCGTGCGTGTCAGTTCTGTCATTTGATGCCCTCCTTAGACGCCATGACGAAGTTTCTCGAGTCGTTTGCTGATGATTGTCTTCAAGAAATGGCGCTGGTTGTCGGTCACAGGAATTGTCTTATCTAGGATGCCTTGTTCGAACAGATCAATCGGTAACGTATCGTATTCTGTCGTCTCGAAGATCGAGCGCAGGATTTTCGGCTGCAGGACATCGCAGACGCGCCATTCTGTTGCGTCAGGTGTCTCCTCCTCCGTCTCAACCGTTTTCGATGCAACTGAGGCACCGAGATGAAAGGAGACACGAAGTGTATTCAGATCTAGATGGGCATGCGCGCAGGGAATGACGAGATCATTGATGGAACGATCTGTGTTAAAGTCATCTGCCAAGTATTCATAGCGGTATTTCATCGCCGTTCGTCCGGTCAGGAAGAGGGGATAGGACTGTATTCGTTTCTGTTGTTTGTCTTGTCGCTTGATGACGCGGATGATCAACATCTCGCCTTCCTTCAGTCCCATCACTTCCGTTGCTGTCAGCAAGCGCCGACCATCGACACTCTCCGTCTTCGACTTCGAGAGAGAGAACGTCTGTCCGGAACGTGATTTCGTGACGATTGTTTGCTCCCCGAGCTTCTTCGAAATCAATTCTGCCGTCGACTCATCTGCTGTTAGTAGGTAGTGCGTGTTCCCGCAGTTCCCGTCGATCGTCTTCCAATCCTCCCCGTAGAGGTTCTCGAGTTGTGCGTAGGACTGGATGACGAGGTTGAAGCGGATGTTCCGGCCGAGACAGACGGTGATGATGTTCGCCATCCCTTCAATTGCCGGCATGTTCCCAAATTCGTCGAGTAGGAAGATGACCTGGCGTTCACAACGTCCGCTCGCCGCTTGTGAGGCGACGCGAGCGAGCGAGGTATAGACTTGTTTGACGTACAGTGAGGCGATGACATTCAGTGTTGGATCATAGTCCGGGACGATCAGGAAGACGGCGACCGGGCGCGGATGCTGACGAATCTCCCGGATGTCGATCGGTGCATCCGTCGTCCAGTCGAAGAGACCGACCGTCTCGTCTCTCCAACCTGAGAGTGACACGGTATACTGCTGTCCCTCACTTTCTACGGTGGTATTGGTATCCACTTCGAGGTTTTCTTCGTGATGGAGTACAAAACTCCCATCGTCGTCCGTCGTCAAGGCGAGTTGTTTCCCACTTGGAAAGTAGAACGTCAACCGTGACAAGGGAAGGGCACGTCCTCGGATCCAGCGATTGAAACCGATCAGTTTCATATCAAGGGAGTTTTGTGCCGTTAAGCGTGCCGTCGCATCAAGCGTAAAAATCCCGAGCTTGGCATTCGTATTGGCGAGGATGCTCGCGCGCGTCTGACCACCGGAGAAGTGAAGCGTCGCGTACTGCATACGTGCCGGATGATTCTCCGGAAAGGCTGCGAAGAAGGCGTCGAGTGCCGATTGTTCCTGTCCCATTCCATCGATGACTGTGCGTGAGCCGAGATCGGATAACATCAAAGCGACGTTATACATCGTGATCTTCTCCGGTTCATGTTTTGCTTGTTCGCATAATCCGAGAATCAAAGCGGTGCAAAGGTCCGTCGATGAGTTGCTCCAGAACGGATCCTTTGCCTTCGGGTCATGGTAAAGCATATAGGCGACCGAACGGGCATACTGTTGGGCGAGAGAGTAGTTCTCGTCCAAATAAGCGTCGATCGTCAGCTGTAACAGGTTGTAGGACATTGATTGCGATGGATTCATCAGGTTCAGGACCTTGACCTGATACCCACGTGCTTCGAGTGTTTCTTTGGAGGCGGCGAACAATTCACCCTTCGGATCATTGATGAGCAGGCTTGCTTGGCGTTCGGCACGACTATAGAGATCGATCGTCGAGAAGACGAACGTCTCGCCTTTCCCGGAACGAGTCGTCCCGATGACAAGATTGTTGACAGCACTGTCATCGATGTAGAGGCGATCACGATAGCGCCCGACCGGAACACCTCCGGATCCGCTGTAGGTCTCCTTACGATCCGGTACGTCCCGATACTGCTGTTTCAGCTCTTGAAACGTCGTGAAGCGGGCACTTCCCTTCTGTGCAGCCTTGAGATCACGGAAGTTGAGCCAATACTTTAATAAGAGAAATCCTCCTAAGAGGAAGCAGACACCGAACAAAGCGAAAGCGATGGAGGTCGACCAAGCGAGTGTCGTCCACCAACTCGATTCGTACTGAAGCGGAGAGCCGGTCGTCAACTTCCCGTCCTGGAAGAGATTTTGGATTGTCTGCTGCAGGAACTGAAACACGACATTGAGTACTAAAAAAAAGAAAATTGGTAAAGCAATCAAGAAGACAAGACAGCGCCAAAACCAGGTAGATGAAAGAATATATCGGAATGATCGTGATTTTTTCATTATTTCAATCACCATACTTTCATTAAATAATTGTACTGATTTGTCTTTGCTTCGCTTCGAGCGACTCGTTTAGCTTCTGTAACTCTTTTTTATCTTTCTTCTCTGATAACTGTCGCTTTTGATCCTCGAGTGCTTGAATCTCGTCATTCAGCTGGACGAGTCTTGCTACTTGCCCCTTCAATTCTTCGTTGGGAACCGTCTTGACGCTCTCTTTTGCTTTCGTCACATCTTTCAATGCGATGTAGGCGCGTGTCTTCGCTTCTAGACGTGCTGTCGTCATCTCGACAGCCTGAAGCGAGACGGCGCGTTTATAGTCTTTCTGCAAGATAGCAAGGTCAAACATACCTTCGTCCGTCGGATGAATCGCTTGAAAGGCTTGTAACGTCTCCTGACGATTTTTTACGAACGACTTTGACTGCATGATGATCGTCTCGACATCGATTGGATCATTCGTTACGGCGACGGCTTGATCATAGTCCTGTTTTTCGACGTACTGTGTGATCAGGAATTGCTGTTGTTCGTCGTTTAACGACTTTCGTTTTTCTAGTCGTTCGACAAGTGGATCCGGCTCTCCCGTCAACGCTGCTTCATATAGCGGTTGCCACTCTGACGTTGCTGCTTGGACACCGCTCGGTGGAGCCGGCTGCAAGAGTTGGACAACGGATAGCGCACCGAGTAGCAAGAAACTTATTCCACTGACACCGTAAATGATACGCCGTTGTCCGCGACGTAAGCGGGAGACGTGTGTCGTATCCGGCTGTTGCTGAATCGATGACATTGTCATCGTCTTATAGGATTCTGGTGTCAGACGTTCCAAGTTTTCGAGCAACAGAATTTTCTTCGTCGCATCTTCCTTCCGAATCCGGATGCGTGGGATCCGGTCCTTCAGTTGCAGATAAAGATTTGGATAGGTCGGATCACCAAACTGGAACGTTCCTTTGTAGAAAAGCTGGTCCGCATCGTTAAAGATCCGGAACTCGCTCGCAAACCGTTCGTTCGCTTGCTGAGCTTCTTGATGAACTTGAGTCGATAATAAAAGCGCCTCCTCATACGGGAGACGCTCATAGTTCGGAATGGTGTCTTTCGGTACATCCGTAAAACGAACAAAGAGCATACGTTCTCCTCCTTTGAAGCGAGACATCATTACACAGACAATAAAAAAAGCCATCCAGTTCAGAATGACAGTCTGTACGATCACTTGTTCAATTAGAATTTGATATTATCGTTGACCATCTCAGCCAGCGTAACGGCGCCCATGATAATGATTAGGCCAACCGCACCGCCGACGAGCCAACCGACCGCCTTCGATCGTCCGCGGTCTCCGCCGAAGATGAAGTAAAAACCAGCAACTACGAAGGAGATGGCTGCCGCGATGACGGCAAAACCTTGAAAAAAATTTAATAAGCTAAGTCCTGTTTCATTCAAACCCATCTGTTTTCCTCCTCTCAATCCCGTGACGCGGATGCAGGCGATGTGAAGTTCAGTTTTGAGTCGAGTGCTTCTAAGATCAGTTCCTGGTTCTCTTGGATGACGAGTTGATGCTGGGAGTCGAGCCACTCCTCATAGTCTTTCCCTTGGATTCGGAGCAACTTCTCGGCAAAGTTCTTGTTCTGCTTCTGTTCACGTGTCGGCATGGCGTACACTCCTTCCTTGAGGTCGATGTGCAGCAGCACATCCTTAAGGGCAGTCGAAGTGGAGCAAGGCGGTGGGTTTAGAGCACGTTCCCCCACGAACTCTGATATCCGGATACCGGAACATCTGTCTAGGGTTTTTCGATGACCCTCAACGAATACGTGACCTGTGGGCGAGTTTTAGGCGACTCTCGCCGAACCATTTCTGCGTATATCCCGCTCATCCGGCCACACATGAGGGACACGCCGGTATGTGATTGGAAGGACTGCCCTTAGCGACATGCTGCTACAATCATCAATTTTCCTAACATTGATTCGTATTAATCCATAAGTAGACTCGTATTCAATAAGCGTTTATCACTGATGAACGAGTCTACGACGTGAGACATGAGTCAATTCGTCATTAGGGTTCTTTCTTTTGGCGATTACTTGATTTCCTCCGACGACTGTCCGGATCCGGTAATAGAGCTGCGAAATTTCTCGCGTTTCTTTACTCTCTTGTTCGATCGCAATTCGTCCGTGCAGCTGATAGGTTTTACCGTCAAACGTTCGCACGGAGTCTGCAAGTGGAAGCTCTGCTAGATCGAAACGTTCTTGCTTGAGGTTCGACCAATTCTGTTTCTTCTCTGTTCTTAAGTCGAATTCGTCCCAAGGAATAGATCCTAATGTCTGTTCACAGGCTGTCGCAAGGATTTGGACATCTAGGATAGAAGGAAGTGAACGATTCCGCTCATAGGCGCTGATTGCTGCCTGCGAGATTTCTCCATATGTCCTTTCAGCCAACTCTACCTGACTCCAACCATGTTCTAAACGCTCTCGTCGTAACCACTCTCCGAATCGGTACATGTACATGCTCCTTTCCTTCGAGAACCACAGTATGACAATGTTTTCCTGGTGATAGTTAGAATATAACAGATTATTCTGTCAATTCAACCATTATAACGATATGTCAAAAACGTTACGAATGTCGATTTATGTCGAACTATTTGTTTATAGGCTTTTTAGAGATTTTTTTTACCATGGAATCCTTACTTGTATTAAAACTGTAAAATTTTATTTTACTTTCATTTTTCGATAACCTACATTTTGTAAAAATTATGATAAGGTGGATGTATATTTTCAAGGGGTAATTCATCCCAGAGGGGGAAATAGGGTGACTTTATTTATTAACGAACTTAATTACATAGATCAGAAAGATAAAATGACAGTACTCGAAAAACTCACGTTTTCTGTTTCTCCAGGAAAGTCATTGGCGATTAGTTCTAATGCTACACATCGTCAGCTACTCATAAAGATACTTGAAGGTCGTATACGAAGTGCAAATAAGCATGTTCATGTAAACAATCATCACCCAGGAAATACTGTACATTATCGTTCGGCAATCAGTTTCTATTATGAGCAGCCATATACATATGATAGATTAACCATCTTGGATCATCTTTCTTTTTATAAAAAATTGTATAACAGCTCAAAGTCGATTTCAGACACACTCGAAGTCACACAATTAAAAGAGATAGCAAAGAAAAGAACAAACAAACTTGATCATTCTCAAAAGAAACGTCTGCAACTCGCAATTCTTATTTTACAAGATACACCGGTGGTCGTTTTCGATGAACCGGATCAAAACATTGATCAACATACCAAGAACATTCTATTCAAAGTTATCGAATTGTTGCTACAGGAAGAAAAGTGTCTCCTAATACTGACAGGAAGTACGGAGAGTGCAATTACTTTATCCGAAGAATCTTATGTATTAAGTAGTAGTGGACTTACACGCATCAATACAGAAATTGAGGAAGAAGAGAACGTAATCTCAGATAATGATGAAGAGATTAATGGATTTGAAAAATCCGCTCCCTTTTCGCCTCTCGAACTGAACAAGGTCGTTGCTAAACTTGAGCGTAATCTTATTTTACTGGATATAGATGAGGTCAAATTTTTCGAAAGCGCATCGGGAAATGTTCAAATCCATGTGGCAGATACGATGTTACCGGGTCTATATACAATGAATGAGTATGAAACGACTCTTCAGGACCGGCATTTTTTCCGATGTCACCGTTCCTATCTCGTTAATCTGAAGAAAGTACGCGAGATCGTCACGTGGACACGGAACAGTTTTAGTCTAGTTCTCGACGATCGAACCGAAGTGCCCTTATCTAAGAATAAAATACACGTTCTTAAAGAAATGCTCGGCATTAAATGACGATCTTCTAGCAAGCTAATTACTCTTTTCATAAGCTTATTAACTCCTTTCATCGTTAAAATAGTGCGGTGTATAGCGCTCTCTACTATTCTAAGGTTAGAAAACGAGAGGAGAACTGCATTATGGAAAAGGTAATCGAAATTGAATCATTGACGAAACACTTTTCAGATAAGACGGCTCTTGACGATTTAAATTTCTATATCAATCAAAAAGAGATCTTTGGGCTACTTGGTCCCAGTGGCTCTGGTAAAACTACCATGATCAAAATATTAACTGGTCAAATGAAACCATCCACGGGTTCAACCAGTCTACTTGGAATTCCCTCTGAAAAACTTAAACAAAAGAATACCTTTCAGAAAGTAGGTATCATGACAGACAATAGTGGTCTCTACGATCGCTTGACGGTAAAAGACAATTTAAAGTTATTTTGCAAAATTTTTTCTGTCTCTGAAAACCGTATTCATCGTGCGCTGGAGTTAGTCAATTTAGGTGATGAGCAGAATAAGAAAGTTGCCTTACTGTCGAAAGGGATGAAACAACGGGTACTGCTCGCTCGAACTTTTTTACATCAACCCGAAATCTTATTTTTAGATGAACCTACTTCTGCATTAGACCCTGTCAACACTCAAGCCATCTATTCTGCCCTTAAAGATATGAATCGAGACGGTGCGACGATTTTCTTAACGACTCACGATATGGTAGAAGCGGACACCCTTTGCGATCGTGTCGCCTTCCTAAATCGTGGTCATATCCAATTGTTAGGATCACCAAAATCGATTAAACAGCGTTTTGCTGATCAGACGTTGACACTCGAATCATTAGACGGCCTAGAACACGTTTTCGAATCGAATGAGAAAGATGCTCGTCATATCTATGAAATGTTACGTACTAATCAGGTTGTATCTATCCATTCTAACGAACCGACTTTAGAGGATGTGTTCGTAAAAGTAACAGGGAGTGAACTCAGATGATCTTTTCAATCAATCGTACAATGGCCATTTTTCAGAAGGATGTAAAAGACGTGTCAAGAAACGTATTTGTCGGTACGACACTTTTGGTTCCTATCTTGATGGCAATTGTCTATAAGAATATTGGCGAAGTGACGTTAGAAATTCACTACACCGTCATCAATTTGACATTCTCTTCAGTAGCAGCATTCGTTCAATGTACATTGATCGCAGAAGAGAAAGAGAAGAACACGTTGCGTAGTTTGATGTTGTCACCTGCCTCCACTCTAGAGATTCTAGGTGGCAAAAGTATATTGACTGCTCTGATCACACTCTTCACCATAGTCATCAGTGCCGTCATTACGGGTTATGCTCCGTCACATCCTTTCATCATAATAATTGGACTTCTCGTCTCTTGCTTGTTCTATCTTGCCTTAGGGACGCTTCTAGGATTGATGACTTCCTCTGTGATGGAAGCTTCTGTCGCTGTATTACCTGTCATGTTTTTATTCGGATTCGGAACGTTGCTCCAGCAGGTTTCTGATAAATATCCGTTACTTTCTATTGTCGATTATTTGCCGAACTTACAACTGTTAGAGCTAGCTGAAAAGGTTGAGAATGGTGCCTCTTTCTCTTCGCTATCCATTAATCTGATCGTTATTTTGATGGCTGGTATATTATCCAGTGCTTTAGTCTTCATGATCTACCAAAAGAGAACATTAAAAGATTAAGAGTCATTGCAGGATTACAGGTATCGGTGGGAGGAATAATGATGAAAAAAGTACTATTAGCAATTGTGGGGACGCTTTTTGGCTTACTTATCATGTATGTCATTCAGAACGGATTATAAACTGTCGATAGAGGAGGAATTCATATGACGAGTAGTATTTTATCAAGTAATCTAAATTCTACCTCAGCGTTTTACGAGGATGCCCGTATCGGAATAAATACAAAACATAGTTTTCTTTTACTAAACGTCTCTGAAATCCTGTATATAGAAAAAATCGAAAGACATGTACGAATTTACTTAAAGAATGACGACTACATTGATACTTCTGAAAACCTAAAAGCTATCGAGTTGAAATTAAGTAAATATGAATTTTATCGTCCACACAAATCGTTTATCGTTCCATTAGGAGATATCCGAGAAATCTCATCCGATCATTTCATGGATTCCTATAATATTCATCTTATAAAAAGTAAAACGCATATTAAGTTAAGTAAACATAAGTACAAAGAGTTGCGAAACATTCTTGTGACGGGGTGTCATATCAATTTATAAGTCCCCTAGAAAGTGTAACTAAATTTTAAAAGATACAGATATGCAGCTTTATGAAGTTACCATGTCTTTCCTGACAGCTTATAGTAAAAGCATGTTCAACAGCAACTACTTAAAACACTTGTTGATGAGCAAACTACTATTAGGAGGTCATACAAATGACAAACGAGCAAATCATTCAATCGTGGAAGAATCTTGATGAAACATCTGTTATCGCTAACCCTGCTGGTGAAGCGGTAAATGAACTGAACTTCGAAGAAATGTCTCGTATCAACGGTGGTGGAGACGTTCAACCTGAAACAACTCCATTCTGTGTAGGTGTCATTGTAGGAGTAACTATTTCACTATCTAAATGTAAATAATTTCTTTAATACTTAATAAACAGGCGCCGATCAAATATGATCTGGTGCCTTTTTATTTTCTAAAAAATCGAATTCTCCCTGAAAAGCAAGGATAGCCCCCTGTCACTCACTTAAATAAGCCTCTTAAGAGCGAATTAAGTTATTTAGACAAAATTACAATAAAATTACTATTAATCACTTATTTTTCTAAGCGAATTTTAGGAGGGTTAATAATGAATATCCAGACAAAGCTTAGCGGCAAAGAAACAGAAGTAGCAGGTTTAATAGCAAAGGGATACAAAGATGTTGAAATTGCCAAAACCTTATTCATCAGCCAGCGTCGAGTGGGAGAGATTGTCTTTAACATTAAACAAAAATGGGGTATTCAATCACGTGTTGAGCTAGGTATTATTGCTTTCGAATATAAACTCATTCAAAGTCCCCTTGCTAGAATTAAGTCTTAAAGTAAAAAGGAGAATAAGGATGAAGCGAGTAGCTTTTATAGAACAAATGGAACATAGCGAATGTGGATTGGCATGCTTGTCTATGATACTAAGCTATTACGGTCATCATTGCTCCATTTCTGATTTACGGGAAGAATATGATGTTCCAAGCAGTGGGGCATCCTTTTTGAATCTCTCGTACATTGGCAATGATAGAGGAATGAATTGCAAGGGCTTCTCTTGTTCTCAAAAAGATTTAGAGTTTTTGCGTAGTTCGACACCTTTCATTGCTCACTGGAATCAGAACCATTTTGTTGTAATCGAAAAAATTGGAAAATACGTACATATCGTCGATCCCGCATTAGGAAGACAACGTATTAGCATAGAAGAATTTTTCGTACACTTTAGTGGATTCTTGATGTCCTTTTCTCCTAACGATCAGTTTATCCATAAGAAGAAAAAGTCTACTGTGAAGTTCTTTTGGGGGTTCGCTAAAACGCATCAAAAGTGGATTTATATCACTCTCGTTTTTTCTTTACTTCTTCAGACATTGGGATTGTTTATTCCTATGCTTACAAAATGGGTAACAGACGACGTCATCATTTCCAAAGATCAATCATTAATTAAGTTCATCGGTCTCTACATCGTATTTCTATTGCTGCTCAACATCCTTTTTTCACTTGCAAGGGGCTTTGCCATTACACGTCTTCAAAGGCTTATGGATAAAACTATGATGACGACCTTTGTAAGTCATTTGTTTAACCTTCCCTACGCATTTTTTGAAAAGCGGACGGGTGGAGACTTATTGTTCCGATCCAACTCTCATTTAGTGATCCGACAAATTCTTTCAAATCGTGTAGTTGGATTTTTGATAGATGGCATCTTGCTTATCGGTTATGCATTTATGATGCTTAATCAATCAGTTCAATTGGGTCTAGGAGTGATTACTCTTAGTATTTTACTATTCATTGTTCTCGTGTCTTGCACTCGGGTTACGCAACGCCTGAACAATAAAGATGTGGTCGCTCAATCAAAAGTACAGAGTCATTTATCCGAAGCAATTCACGGTGCAAGCGATGTAAAGATGTTAGGTATCGAACGTCAAGTAGTTGGAGAATGGTCTAGTAAATTTGAACATCAGCTGATGATTACAGAAAAAAAGAATTATTGGAACACAATCCTCAATACTATTGCGAGTAGTGTTCAGTTTATCGTTCCTACGATTCTTCTCTGGTATGGTAGCATGCTCATTCTAGAAGGCAGAATGACTATTGGTGAGCTACTAGGTTTTAGTGCTCTTGCCACCATGTTCATGATGCCGATCGTATCAATTGGTATGGGATATACGGAACTTTTGTATCTAGGATCTTATGTCCAACGTTTGACAGATGTATTGGATGCAAAAGAAGAAGAACTGCATCTTGATGAAGGTACGCTTCCTCGTCTAAAAGGACGTATCGAATTGAAAAACGTATCCTATGCTTATGATTCATTCGCAAATCCAACGTTAAAAAATATTGACCTCATCATTCAACCTGGTGAAAAGATTGGTGTAGTTGGTGCTTCAGGAGCAGGAAAAAGTACCTTGGCTAAGCTACTCATTGGATTCTATCGTCCGACAGAAGGTGATGTTCTTTATGACGAACGTAGTCTTAATACAATAGACATTAGGCAGTTGCGGCATCAAACAGGAGTTATCCTACAAGAGACAAAGCTTTTTCATAAAAGCATCTTTGATAATATTTGTCCGGGTGAAGATTATGATCTTGAAAAAGTTGAGAGGGCTACACGGCAAGCTAACCTCCATGATGAAATCATGCGCTTACCTATGCAATACCACTCCATGCTATCTGAAGGAGGAACAAATCTCTCAGGAGGACAGCGTCAACGTCTGCTACTTGCCCGCGCACTATATCACGATCCATCAATCCTTATTTTAGATGAAGCGACGAGCGCACTTGATAACCTAAATGAAAACTTAATCGATGATAACATTTCTAACCTCGAATGTACGAGAATCGTCATTGCCCATCGTCTCAATACTATTCGGAACGCCGATAGAATTATCGTATTAGATCAGGGAGAAATCGTAGAAGAAGGCTCTCATCATGAATTGATGATGAACAAAGGACACTACTATGAACTCTATCATGCTCAAGACAAGGAGATTATTCATGCCACATAATCAAAGATACTTTTATCAAAAACCGTTCCTTTCGACTATCGTTGTCTGTCTTTTAGCTACATCATTTCCATACAAGTCATTTGCATCAGGAGACGTAATCCCTTCAACCCTAGACATACATTCAAGTTACTTAAATAAAATAGATTCCAATCAAAAGCAAAACGTTGCAATACCAGTTGCACGCAGTTTACAACTAGATTCTCGTATCGAAAAGAACATCCTCAATTCGTTGAAAAAAAATCCAGGACATAATCTTGGCGAACAACTTCCAGAATACTATACGGACTGGGGATGGAATGTAAGAGATGTAACCTCAGATCTGAAATCACACAGTCAGTCGAAAGGATCCACCTTAACTACCATTGCTATCATCGATAGCGGAATCGATGATAGTCATCCAGCTTTAAGTCAAAACATTGTATCAGATGGCAGAAGCTTTGTACCCGGTGAAGAGGGCACAAGGGACCAGACGGGTCACGGTACCATGGTGGCTGGCCAGATCGCAGCTAAAGGGAAAATTTCTAGTATCGCTCCTTCTATCGGTATTGTTCCTTATAAAGTCTTTGGGAAAGCAGCATCCGAATCCGAATGGGTAATCAAGGCTATCAAACAAGCCACTAAGGATGGTGTAGACGTTATTAATCTAAGTTTAGGTACGTATAAGGATCCAACAAACAAAGAGGATAACAAAGTGATCAAAGCTTACGAAAAGGCTATTAAATATGCGCATAAAAAAGGTGTTGTCGTAGTCGCGTCTTCCGGTACCGATGGATACAGCATGGACAATCAAAAAGATTTGGCGAAGAAGATTGGGAATATGAAACGTGCAATGCATCTTCCAGGAGGGCTCAAAAATACGATTACAGTCGGCGCAACCAATCGATTGCTTCAACCAACCGAATACTCGAATTACGGTAAAAAAGTGGATCTCTCTGCACCTGCAGGTGACTATGGTCCCGATTGGTCGACAAGTGGCATCGCCGATATTAAAAGTTTCGTCCTTACTACATATCCGACCTATCTCCCTCAATCACCCATCAGTCAAGCGCTTGATCTTGATCAAGGATATGAATTCATGATTGGTACAAGCCTGGCTTCACCACAGGTAGCTGCAGTGGCTGCGTTACTCATAGATGTTGCGAAATCTAAAGGGATCAACCTTTCACCAGATACGGTTGAACACTTATTGAAGAAGAGTACAACCCCTTTCCTTTATCCAGACGACAAACGGAAGGGAGGAACAGGCATCGTTAACGCAACGAATGCCTTGCATATCCTTAAAAATCTTATCGAGAATGGGAGTGTTCGAAAATGAGTACTGATATCAAAGGATCTACTTCATGGAAAAAAGCGATGTATTTAAACGAACTCAAGCGTCCTATTATTCAAGAAAGTTATAAGATCGTACAACATGATTATGATCGGGTAGCTAAATGGAGACACTATTCATTCTTAAAAGATCAAAAACTTTTTGAAAATCGATTACACGCAGAAGAGTTGACACTTGAGCAATTTGAGAAAATGTTGAATGGCGAAATAGAAGGAAATACTGATATTCCTGAATGGTTGCAATCTTTTCGAACAATCATGTCTAGACCCATTAAGGTCGGTAATTTAAGAGTCGATGGTCTCCATGAAGCATTCTTACCTTTTTTGTCCTTTGCAAAGTCTGAAATTGATGCAACATTGCCTAAAGGACATCCTTTCTATAATCATTGTACGGAGCAATTTATGCCGTCACTTCTTGAGAACCTGTCCAATCAATTTCTTCAGTTGGCAGCTCGAACCCTTACGTTAGAGTTGAATGTGTCACGACTTCGTGAAGAACTCGTTGGAGATAGCCCAGAAGAACGGTTCGAGTCGTTTGTAGCAATTAAATTACGTGATCTAGATGGATTAAACGCATTCTATGAGGAATACATTGTTCTCGCCCGGCTATTGGCTACTCGAACTCTTTATTTCATCGATAACATCGTGCGTTTCATAGAACGTTATGTTTCAGACGTAAAAACCCTACAAAATATTTTCGGATTGGAGCAATTAACACTTTTAGAAATGGAACTCGGTCTTGGAGATTCTCACGAACATGGTCAGTCTGTGATCGAAATAAGCTTTCTCGAGACTACTACGAGACTGATCTATAAACCAAAGTCCTTACAAGTTTCACTACAAGTACATGAACTACTCAATTGGTTCAATCAAAAAGATTTCAAGCATCCTTTCGCTACTTATCGCATTATTGATCGCAATGAGTACTGTTGGGAGGAGAAAGTCTTAGGGCTAGCTTGCGAGGACACCGAAGAACTGAGAAGACATCATTATCGTCTTGGTGGATTACTTGGTGTGATGTATCTCTTGAAAGGGACCGACCTCCACTTCGAAAATATTATTGCTTCTGGTGAGCATCCTCTTATCATCGATTACGAGACTCTATTCCAAAATCACCTTGCTGACGTTTTCGAAGATAGCGCGGAAGTACAAGCAAAGTTCAAGATGGTTGACTCCGTACTAGGAACCGGTCTGTTACCCACACTTGGTTTTAAGTCACACGATGGTAAAGGTATTGAAATGAGTGGGATAGGGGGAAGTGTACAGGAGCTTCCGTTTCCAGTACTTCAATCTGAAAGGGAAAACACCGATGAGATGCGATTCGTAACAAAACCCTATTGGACAGAGGAGAAAGCAAATCGTCCTTCTCTAAAAGGTTCAAATATCCAGACGTCAGATTATGTTGAACAAATAGTCGAGGGCTTTACGAACGTCTATTCTATCGCAATGCAACATAATGATGAATTAAGAGAAAACATCGATAAATTTTCTAAGTTGAAAATCAGGCATATTTTACGAAGTACGAACTTTTATGCCAATTTTTTGACAGACACCAATCATCCAAATTTCCTTAGAGAAGCCTATAGTCGAGAAATGATCTTGGATCGTATGTATTTCTCACATTATCCATCAATGATTGTCGCTGCCGAAAAACGAGAACTAATTAACGGAGATGTTCCTTACTTTTATACAACACCGTCCTCACTATCCTTATTTGATAGTGCAGGGCACGAATATCCTAATGTCTTTGAAGAAACGGGAATCGAAAAAGTCTATCGAAAACTTCACTGTCTTGATGATAAGACGCTGATTGAACAGCAACAATTAATTAGAAGTTCCATCGTGGCATCTGCTGGCTTGCTTGATAGTTCTTATCTTTCCGTTGATACTGTTCCAATCGAATCGCTCACATCAAAAGACTACCTTAACGCTGCTGTCACGATAGGGGATGAGCTACTCGAATCGGGGATTTGGAACAAGGATATGACTGAACTGACATGGTTAGGTATTGAGACAAACTACAATGGACAAGCTGGCGTATCAGTCATAGGGGAAGATTTTTATAACGGGACAAGTGGGGTTGCAGTATTTTTGACTCATCTCCATCGCCTAACCCAGGTTAAGCGATTTGAGCAAGCTGCTACAGCTGCAATAGCTTCTGCGATTCGCTCTGCAAAACCATACAATGCATTTTTATCCGCTTACCATGGACCAATTTCATTGATTAATGCACTTACATTGATTGATCAAGCAAATGAGTCTTATCAATATAAGAACAAAGTCGAAATTTTTATTGATTATCTCAAAGGGAAAGAACAACAATCAACTAACTGTGATCTACTTGGTGGTTGCGCTGGCATCATTCATGCTTTGTTGAATGCCTATGAATACTACGGAGAGAAAAAGTATCTTAAAGTCGCCACTTCCTATGCAAAGAAGATTCAGCAAGAAGCAGTCGATACGGGGAACGGATATGCATGGCCAACCCAACATGAAGGGAATGTCATTTATTTAGGTGGTCTTGGACATGGTGTATCTGGTATTCTAAGCGCGCTCTTACGATTGAACAAATACGTTCCAAATAACGAACAGGTTTCGATGGCTTTATCAGCTCTTTCCTATGAGAATTCCTTATATGACGTAAAGCGTAGAAACTGGAAAGATTTAAGAAAGGCTGAAGAGTCTTATAGCTCCTATTGGTGTAGCGGATCTACTGGAATTGGCTTTAGTAAGCTATCTTTAATGAATTTGAATTGTAATGCTGAATTGATCCAAGATATCGACATCATCGTTGCATCTATTAAAGATAGTTACTTATCAGAAGATCATTGTCTTTGTCACGGAGATATGGGAATTGTAGATTTTTTGATCACAGCTGCTATTAAAACAGGAAAGCACGAATGGACTGCTCTTGCTCACGAATTGGCTACAAAAGTGTACCAAGATCGTATCAAGTACGGTGAATATGTTTCAGGAATTGCTAACGGGATAGATACACCTGGATTATTTTTAGGAAAGTCCGGGATTGGTCTGCAGTTTTTAAGATTAGCAAATCCTATTGAAGTTCCATCTGTGTTAGCTTTCAGCTAAAAAAATCGATGAATATTTTTTAATTAACAGAGCGGATTCCTAGTAGGAATCCGCTCTTAATCAAATAAGAACTACGTAATCTTTCGGAACGAAAGACTATCAGAGCTGACTTCGTAGAATGGACTGTGAATGTTCTCATCTGAAATGTGATACGACCCCGTGCCAGGACTAAACAATATTCCCTACCTAGAAGAGGAGGGGTGTATTCTTCTAGACTAGGAGGCTGAATTTTACGATAGGAGGAACGCGTAGCATATTAATCACTTCTGCAACCGATACATGATACCAGTACGTTTTTTCGAGTCTCCCCTCTTCATTCAAAGTAATTTTGGATAACAGGTGTACTCTGATCGATTGGCTACAGGCTATGAGTCTCCTCTGTATATCATACGGTTCGTTTGCTGATTGCGCGAGTTCGCTTACTACGTGATAGAAAATCTTTACATCTCACTAAAAAAAGTATACTCCTCTTTATGAGACAACATTCGTTTTGACAGACTCTATTGGATAGTTAACGAGATTGTACTTGCATTCCACTTCTTCGCCCTACTGTAATTTCTTCAATAATCAAGTTATGTTAACTGAATTCTCTACTTCAATTTACTTGTGATAATTATCTATTATCACAAGTAACTGTTTGTTATAATATTTATAGAAATAATATGTAATACAATTATTTATCGCGTGTTTACGCGTTATATACAAATGTATATCAGTCGTAATTTGATGTAATACTTAAATAAACGTTTGTTTACTATGCAAATAAACGAAAAAGGCGTCAAAAGAGGAAGCGTTGAGTAAAGAGATAGGAGGATGGACCATGAATGAAGAAGAAATGAACAAAGTTGTGATCAGAGAAGAAGCAGCCTTGGCATTTGCCGATAGTCGGGAAAAGTTGCTGGCGGTGCTCGAGAATGACCACTTAAACATGGAGGCACTAAGCGACCTCGAGATCTTCGAGTTATTCTGGGCGACCGAGCTGTTCCCGATCTATAGTCAAAAAAGCCCGCATACGAAGCGGGCTTACAAACAAGATCTCGATTATATTCTCCGGTTCTTTGTGACCAAGACGCAGGGCGTCAAGCAATTGACGATTCTCAACCTGCACGAGTACTTGAAGGACGTCCACGACCAGTATGCGCCACGGACCGTCAAACGACGCAATGCCATGCTGCGACGCTTCCTACGTTTTCTGCACGTCAATGATTACCACGTGCGCGACCTCTCGCTGCAAGTGAAGGATCAGATGAAGCCGGAGCCACTCCGCCGCGAAATTGACTTCGATGAGATGGAGGCGATCGCCCTCGCCTTTCGTCACACGGTGAAGCAGAAAAAGAATCGAGAGTTGTTGCAGTTGCGTAATGAGACAATGGGATATCTCTTACTGACGACAGGAATGCGCGCTTCTGAATTATTATCGCTTCAGTTCAGCCATGTTCATGAAACATCTTCTTTAAGTTATATCGAATTTAAAGGAAAGCGTGAAAAATGGCGACGTATCCCACTCTCCCCAAAATCAATCCATCTTATTAATCGTGTGAAAAAATTAATGCATATTGAAGGAGTAATGAACTTTCATATTTGTTTCAATGTACGAGCAGAGAATACCCCTATTTCGTATGAAGCATTGAGACTCATCACTCAAGCAGCTTCTACCCACTTAATGTCACAAAACAATTCGCCTCACTGGTTCCGACGCTCTTTCATCACAAAACTGTTAGCAAACGGGATTCCTTTATATGAAGTCATGAATCTTTCTGGTCATGAGTCCATCACGACTACTAATACGTATCTTCAACAATTAAAAAAAGCTAATTTAAATGTGCTACCGTATGATTAAGGAACTTTTTATATAAAACGTCAAATCTTATTAATAAATAGACATTGATTAATATACTAGAAAATATAAGGCTTTCCTGCCCATTATATTAAATTTATTGGCATATTAGTTCTTTATATTAAACGACTGTTTCATATACATCATTTTTTAACTATGAACTCTAAGGAAGCTTAGTCTGATGTTTGATTATTTTACCTGTATTTGTTCTAAGGATGCTCACGTTGATTAAGACCCTTAGCTTCTTAAAATTGACCATAAAAACACTCCATAAAAGTCGGACTGTTATGTCTAACTTCTATGGAGTATTTCAGAACGGCTTAATGTTATAACAATAAGAAATGTAAAGGGATTTTCAGTCTGTACTGTTTACATCCTTGTTTTCTATGCCTAATTCTTTATGATAGTTAATCAATGAAGAATCACGATAATTTCGACTTAATACATTTTGATCATTCTTTTCAACTGCTTTTATGTATTTCTCTATGAATTTGGTGAACTGGTTTTTAATCATTTCCTGAGAATCGTTAATCTTATCAAATTCATCTGCCGGGATCTTAAATGACCTTTCTGTAACGTAATGGCCCTCATTTAATATAACGGCTTTTGTATAATCTAGCCCTTTTCTCTGCGTTCTACCTGATTCAGGATTAGATGTGATTTTCGTCGAGAAACAAAATTTATGTGTCATATTCGAGCGCAGAGGAATGCCAAATCGTTGACCATAAGCTTCGATCAAGATAACTCCGTATCCACGGTCTTTTTTAAAATATTCCGTCGCGTCTTTTCGTTTATCCATGACTCTTTCTAAATGACCATTCTCTTCATAGAACTGATCTGTGAGTTGCCTTAATGGAAAATGTTCAGTATTCAAAGAAGTCCCTCTTCCCTTTTAAGAGTCGAAAACCTCCTAACTTAGATAAGTAGGAGGTTTTCGACTGAATATAGTTCTGCTGAGTCTTATTTTTGTGACGTGTGGCTAACTCTACCACACATAATTCTACATTGAGTACACTTTAATATTTAACGTGCAGCTGCACTTACTACACTTATTCTGTTATTAATTTAACATATATTAAAATCTATTTCAAGGACTATAGTTGGTTAGATGTAGAATCACTGAAAATTAAAAACACTGAATAAAAATCATCACTTTCATGCCATGTTAGCAAAAGACGGAGAATGGTTTTTAACTATTCTCCGTCTTTTGCTAAATCAATTAAATTCCTTTTACACTACTTCACATAAAATTATGATTTATAAAACATTTTTCTTTACTCTTCTAATATCTTTTAACTGTTTAAAATAACTTGTTGATTTCTTTGAACATATTTTCAAATCGAGCAAGTGTTTGTTCTGTAAAAAACTTACTATCCACGCCCATTCGAGCCAATTTATTAGCAGGTCTAAAATGATTAAAATGAGATTTTCCAATTTTTTTATTAATTTGCTTTAATATTTGATTTTCATTAGACCCCAATTGTTCAATAGAAATATCTTCATATTCTTCGAATGCATCATTAAATAACTTCAGATATTCCTCTTTCTCAAATAAATCTTCGATATCAGCATACGTACCTTCAATATCAGCAAATTCATCAAAAAATCTGATGTTTTTTTCTTTCACGATTTTTTGAGAAATCATATTCTCTACTTTTCGTTTTCCTTTTTGATCGGTAAACGAATCTAAAAGACATACAATATTTAATTTGCTTCCTCTTAAGAGAGAAATGAAAGTTGATACTTTATCCAATCCTCCTACCGGGACTATTGTTGCAACATCAGTAAGGGATGTTCGCCCTATAGATTCTAAAAGACTTGACATGACTGTTATATAAATAAGATCTGCTGGTCCTTCAACTAAAAGATTATTTTTAGATATATACAGATTTTGAGCAATATCATACCCTAACGCTGCTTGTAATGGAAACAATGTTTCTGAATCTTTTTCTTGAATAGCACTAGAAATTAAACTGCCTTTTTTAGCGTCCAATGAATCATAAACTGTTCGAACTTCATGTAGTTTTGTAGAATCGATCATGAACGGAGAATGTGTTGTATAGATGACTTGATAATTTTCAGATAGTTCATTATCTATAAATGTTAATAAATCCTTTTGTGCAGAAGCATGAAGATTAAGTCCAGGCTCATCGAGAAGTAAGATGAAGCTATCGTTTTTTTCACTCTCAATTCTGCTAAACCATACTAAGAAAGAAAAGAACCAAATGAAACCTTTACTTCTGTTTTTAAGAGGCAAAGAAACTCGATGCTTAGTATTTCTAATCCTGATGTTTAATATTTTGTCTTGTCTAATGATTGTTCTATTACTAGGATCAAAAGTAGTAATTGGTTCTATTTCAAATTTAATTTCAAGATTCTGATTTGTAGTCCAATACTCTAAAAACTTGTCAGTAATCTCATTGGATGTTGCCTCTAATTCAGAAATAAATGCTTCAAAGCTATCCGCATCATTTAATTCATCTATTTCTATATTAGCTAAATCAAACAAAGCTTTTGCTGTATTGAACTCTTCTTTTGTAAAAGTAGCATCAATTTGCTGGGCCTTCATTTTAGAAATGCTAATTCGTGAAGGAATAGAGTAGTACTCATCGAAGTACCAAAACTTAGGTATCCATCCTCTTAAATATTGAGATACAATATATCCATTTAGAGGTTCGTTCCATTCCATTGATTTTTCTATGATTTCGTTAAGTTCTTCTAGAATTTCTTGGCAGTCTTCATTACCTTCACATAACGCAACAGCTTCTTTTATTTTATTCGTTTTTTCTAACTCCTTCAAAGACACTTCATAAATAGAATAATTCTTTAAAATATTTCTCAAAAATTTTTTCTCGTCAGATTTTACATAACCAAATGATTTTAATTTACTACCGTACTTAACAGACACTGTTATCTCTTTTGAGAGAAAAACTCCTTTACCTAAATCTTTTTCAATTTCCTCTAACTGATATGGAAGAAGTTCAAATGTACATTCCACTACCTCTACCTGGTCTTTTTTCTTCTGATAGCTTTTTAATTCATTCTTAGGAAAATCAAAAGTTTCATTGAATTCCTTTTCGGTATCTTCTTCGAAGTAGTTAAATTTAGCAAGTGCTTCTAGGAAAGAAGTTTTACCTGATTCATTTTTACCTACTAAACGAGTAGTCTTATCTTCTATATCAACATTCTGTTCTTGCAAAAAACTTTTATACTTGTTTATTTTAACTTTTTTTAGTTTCATATGACCGCCTCCTTTAAACACTTCTTTTTATTATACCATTTTTTTAAATAATGTTATAAATTGTAATTAATACTTTTCCAGAAAAATTAAATAGATAAAAAAATCATAAAACGAAATTATTTAGTTTTAAGATACTTTTTAAGCGTTCGTAAAAGTACACTTTTGCAAACAGAAAGGGAGAGTAGATGCTAGTCAAAATGCAACTTCTCTCCCCTTCTATTTATGCAACTACCAATAATGCCTTATATGTTAACTAATATAGATTTAATGCCTTAGCAGAAAATATTTAAGATCATTGAAAATATGAAGAAGAGTGGCGTCTTTTATATGTCAGCTTCTTTCCAATTAAATTATTCATATTTAACGAACAATTTTCTCCATTGAAGATTCTACTAATTTAACGTTTTTCGGATTGAATATTACTACATTCGTTCCTTCTCTATGTACAGTACTTCTATATTTTATTCCTGCATACCCTTTGCTCATAAAGTATTTAGCTAAAAGTTGAAAAGGGGCGTACTCCCTTGCTCTTACATCATGTTCTGTACTATGAACAGGCTTAAATATCTGGTCATTATTAAATAAGTTAAAGTAAAATAATGCAGTAATTCGACTTCTTTCCTCAGTTGATTTTTTCTTTAAAATTCTAGCAAAATCATATATATCCATCGGCAGACTTGAATCTCCTACCAGATTGAAAATATTGTTGTCACTATTGGATTCAAATCGCGCACTTGTATAAAAGTCACCTTTTTCAACTCTCAGTTCTGCTTCTATCGTTCTTAAAATAAACTTTTTTTCCGCTTCCTCAGATTTTCCCTTCCTAACAGGAATTACCCCTAAATATATAAATGCTTTACCTGGAGGGTTCATTCTATTATGATTTGTCACATAATCAAGATGAGGAATCATTCTTTGATAGAAATCTAATTCAATCTTCTCATTTACCCCAACGCCCCTATAAATCTTTCCTAAATCCTTAATTGAAATTTCGAATTGTGATGCCATAGAATTAACTACATCATCAAAAACTTTGAAAAAAGTATATTTTCCAATTATTTCTTCTAATGAAAGCCCTTCTGTTTCTCCACTGTACAAAGCTTCCTTCAATGTATTCCAATGTTCCACCATTATTTCAGATAAACCATTCACTACCTGCTTCATTTCCATAACTGCACCTCAATTTCCATTTTCCATTGATAAGAGAAAGCGTATAACCAAAAAACGTTTCCTGATTATAAGCTACATTCCCTTTTGAAGTTTTCATAGTAACACTATTCTTTCTGATATTATGTGCAAAAAAAGTACATACTTGTTTGATTTCTTATACTGACCATATACTAAATTTCATAGCGAATAAACAGGATCAAGCTTTTTTCTATTCAAAAATAAAAGGGGGATCAAACGACTCATAGGATAGATATTACCTACTCAATAAAAAATCAGCTATTCACAAAGGAGTGCTTTATCAATGACGAAATTAAAAAAAGCTGCAATTCTAACCACACTCACATTGAGCGGTGTATTAGCCGCTTGCGGATCTTCACAATAATCCATTACAACCGAAAAAACAGGACGTGGTGGTCCAACAAATTCGAAATGCGATCGTGACAGTTGGATACAAAGGACGAAAATTCTTAGTAGATCCCATGTTTTCTAAAAAGGACGAATTTGATTCGTTCGATCCCGCTACAAGGGATGATCGAAATCCAGTAGTCGACCTTCCATTCTCTGTGGATAAGATTATGGATGACGTAGACGCTGTCATCATTACCCACACACATGAAGATTACTTTGATCAAGCAGCAAAAAGAACAAATTCCAAAAGACATCAAAATGTTAATGCAAGATAAAAAAGATGCAGATATGGCACGAAAAACAGGCTTTACAAATATCGAAGTCATGAAAGAAGGCCAAGCGACGATCTTTAAAGGCGTCAAACTGACGGAAGTAGATGGTCGTTATGGCTACGGAAAGATGGCAAAGAAAATGGGAAATGTCATGGGCGTTATCTTTCAGCATCACAAAGAAAAAACTTTATATGTAGCAGGTGATACCGTTTGGTATTCGGAAGTGAAAAAATATCGATACGTGTAAACCAGAGATTTTTATTTTGAACGGAGGACAGAATCAATTCCTAGAAGGTGTACAAAGCCGCTCTAAAAGCCAAAATTTTAGTAAGTCATATGGAAGCCGTAAACCACTGGGGACTCTCGAGAAAAGAATTGAAGACATTCATTAAAGGTAAATACATCACATCCAATGTCCTTGTTCCGATTCTGATGATGCCACCACTGTTTCGTTCCATGAATTGTGGCAAAACACTTTGGATGATGTGAAAAGCCGCTTTTAATGTTTCATTCAGTTTCTTTTGATAATCTTTCCATTGCAAGTCGATAAACGATTTTTGAGCAACCGGATCAAATTTGAAGTCTACTAACTCAATATTCACGACAACATCGATTTGACCATAGTGTGCTGTTGCGGATTGCATCATGCTCTCGACATCTTCCTGCTTCGTACATTTGCATATAAGGTAATAGCATTTTCTGTACGAAATTCACTCATAAGCTTTTCTACCGCATTCTTGCTTTTATAGTAACTATCACCACTTTAAATCTATTGCACACGTCTAAATAATCACATAGCAAAGAACGACATCATCGTCTCCGCTTGTTCATCAGAGTTTACACTTCCCTACGCTAGTACTACCTAGTTCAGGTTCAAAGGGTTTGAGTAGCTACTCATCTCAGTTAAATAACACCCCTAGTGATTCTATTTAAGTTACCTTCACTTTAGTGCTCTAGTGAACACCTGTCACTGATGATGAAATTGATTCGATAATAGTTTTCTAAAAATATGCAGCATAAAAATAGATTCATTACTTTTTCCGGATTGCTTTGTTACGGTCATATCTTGTACTAGACAATCCTAATTATCATTTTTTTCTTTGATGATGTCTTAATATACGAGCGATTTGATTTTGCAGATCGATTACGTGACCTAGAAGTTCGAATCATTGATGTTTGCAATATAAGTAAAACTTATCTTGTGTAATCATTGTATGGGACCAATTAAGCCGTAAGTATATCGTCTTCCCTCTTCTTATTGATGACTTGATTTGTTTCTTCGTAAAGTCATGCGTGCTCTATTTGATGCTTTTATTATTTTTTGAATAAAAACGTACCAAATCAATCAACGATTCATTTTCTTTACCATACTAGCATTGAAGTTCTTCTCAACTGCGTAAGAGTAAGTGCTTTGATACGTTAAAAGCCTGTCTCATTATCAAGGTAATGAATCATTTTTTTCTCTACCGCGTCATCCCCAATTTTCTGATAAACATTCCTTTATGTCTCGACTACGACATACAAGCTTTTCTGATTATTTTTAAGTCGCGTTGATTGGTGTAAGTCTATTCTTTTAAAAGCTATCAACTATGTTTGATCAGTAATGGCTTAAATTTTTATTTAAATTAGTACTCGAGCGTTACAAGTGATTTTTTAGAGAAGAACTATAAATTTCTAATCTATTTTTTCTTGTAAATATGTACAATACAAATACAAATATTTTTAAAGGAGCTGAACTTATGAACATCCGAAAAGTATTATTTCTCATCATGATTGCTATTGTCTATCTTTTACTCTTCACTATCACCTTTTGGAGTCTCATTGGCTTATTGATCTCAGCAATTGGTCTATACTTTTACTTTAAACCAAGGCTTCGAAATCCAGTGAAGTACGCAACCTTTGTCGTTTGGCTAGGCGTATTCATTGCTTTTGCAATTTCTATCTATATGGTAGACAGAATAAATGAGCCTCAAAAAATTGAAGCCGGGTCTTCTACTAAGGAAACAAAGATGTTGGAATCTTTAAAGGTAGAGTCAAAGGAGTTACAAACGTCTTTAAAGGACACGCAACTTAAACTAAAAGAGCAACAACAAGAAACGAAAAAATTGAAAGAGGAGTTAGCACGAGAAAAAGAATTACGTTTGCAAACAGTTGAAAGCTACAAGGAAGAAGCAGATAAACGTGCTGCTTTAGAGAGTGAACTTAAAGAAGAAGAGACGAAACGCATTGCTGCAGAAGAGAACATTGATGAACTCAAAGCCTCTTTAGCAAGTAGCGAAATGATAGATGAAGATGAGAGTATCTCTGATGAGGAATACGTAGATGAAGCAGATACAGAAGTAGCAACTGATCTTGAATACGATCCTTCTGGAGCAGATCGCGACTGTGGTGATTTTTCCAGCGCCCAAGCCTCTCAAGATTTTTATCTAGCTGCCGGTGGTCCGGCAGTTGATCCCCATGATTTAGACCGCGATAACGATGGAAATGCATGTGATTGGAACTGACGTCAGTAACAAACTCTCCTTCGTATTTGAACTACACAAATGCCTTTTTTATTCTAATTTAACTTTATTTTATGTACACAATTTAAAATTGATATACGATGAATAAAACCACAGAAGATATCAATCATACGTTCTCTATTGAAGAGGTTTCAGATCAAATCTCTACCGCTTTATCTCTATCAATTTGTTGTCTTATTCATTCCAAAAAGTGTGCGCCGGCGCACACTTTTTTATTACATAATTTATGGTAATCCTGAAAGACTCATGAATTATGTCTCAAGTAGCCAATCGGAGGACCCTTTCATTCACCTTCCATCAATCCACTTCGTTCTTCAAACGATCAAATCATCTCATTAAAAAATGTGTATTAGAGTTAATATTATCTTGTTTCACGTGAAACCTCTTTATCCATTCAAGGTTTTTGATTCACATGTACCGTCCTTGAACTTTTCTCATCATATTTTATGAACATCGTGATGATGATCTTTAACCTCTTCACTCCAGTCAATTAAAGAATAAATGATATATTAATGACTATTCGTTTCTTTTCGAAGGTTAAATTAAACATCAGCTATTCCTCGTGGTAAATCAATTTTTTATGTTTATTATGGTAAGTGAAATAAAAAAGTATGCGCCGGCGCATACTTTTTTTTATTTCACTTTCACTTTTGGGGAAGACTTACCTTTCTTATGCTTAGTTTTGAATTTCAATTTTAAATTGTTCTCTATGTTACATGATCATACCTTAGTCTCATACGTTCAGAGATAATGATTTTATAAAGCGAATGAACTTCTGTAGACTTTTGCTACGTTTCCTTTTCAGGCTAACTATGAATTCTATTCGAACAGGCATAGGTAAATCAGATTGGATGATTCCCTGCATCGTTTTTCGATTACCTAAAATCCGCTTCGGTACGACACTCATGCCCATTCCTGACTCTACAGCACTTAAAATGGACTCGAGTGTATCGAACTCCATTATTTTAGGATCCGTATATCCCTTGTCCTTGGCGACTTCGAATGTTTTGTTCCGGTACGTACACGTAGTGTCACTATTGACGATGAGCGTCGGGCATCCATCTTCTATAAACTTGAAGTCCTGATTTGAAAAGATTACTATATCTTCAGTTAAACTATGTACGGACTCAAAGCGTTCTTCGTCGAATAATCCGTTGACAAACACGCCGTCAATTTCACCATAGAAGAGCATTTCCTGCAATCGTTGCTTGTCTTGTGTCTTCATCGACATATCAATGTCATTGTTTTCTTTCATGAATAGCAAAAAGAGTTTTGGAAGCAACGCCGCCGATACAGTCTGTGTTGCACCTATCGCCAAGTATTCTCTCCATTTATTTTTATCGATTGCGGATTTCGCATCCTGCATCAACTTCAGGATATCTTCAGCATATTTGCCCAGCGTAGTCCCTTCTTCCGTCAATTTCACTCCACGATTATTCCAAATCAATAAACGAGCACCTAGCTCGTCTTCAAGAATCTTCATCCGCTGACTGACGTTCGATTGAACATAATCCAACTTCTCAGCTGCTCTCTAAATCGAATGTAGATCTACTACATGCTTGAAAATCAATATATCAATCACATCGAATGAGAGGAAGATTGTAAATGAATTTGAAGGATAAAGTAGCCATAGTGACAGGAGCTGGATCCGGTATAGGTCGTGCGACAGCGATCTGTTTAGCCGCAGAAGGAGTAAAGGTTATCGCTAATTACAGTCAGTCTGAAGAAGGGGCGCTAGAGGTCGTAGAAAAAATTAGGAACGATGGTGGTGTAGCAATTCCATTTCGAGCAGATGTCTCAATAGAACACGAGGTTCAGGATATGGTCACCCATACCTTCATGGTGTTTGGAAAAATTGATTTTCTGGTGAACAACGCAAGCATCACGTATCAGATTCCTATGAATGAACTGGACGAAGTGACGGGATAGATATAGGATTCTCTCTTTGCTGTTAACGTAAAAGGCATCGTCCACTGTGTGAAGGCAGTCGTACTACATATGAAAAAACAATCCGCAGGTGCTATCATTAACCTTGAGAGCGTAGCGGGAGTGAACGGCATCGGTTCTTCCATTCCTTATGCAGCCACTAAGTCGACCATTCATACGATGACACGCTCACTTGCTATCTCACTCGCACCTGACATTCGCGTTAATTGTATCTCTCCGGGATCGCTCGCCACGCGTTGGTGGGCTGGGAATGAGGAACGGATGCATGGTTTAGCAGGTAACCTTCCCTTAGAGAGAATCTCCACACCAGAGGATGTTGCAGAGGCTATTCTATTCCAGTTGACACAATTGTCCATAACGAGACGAGTCTTCGTGATTGATAACAGCCAAATACTCTAAAGTTTAACTATTGCAAGATAAATCTAGATCAATATCTTTTTTCAAAAAGTGTGCGCCGGCGCACACTTTTTATCTAATTTCCCCACTCCTCTTCAGACATGCTATGCTAGTTGTATCGAATTAAGGGGGCGTGCATTATGGACTCTACCTCATCCGTCCAACATAGACAGCTTGTTGTCTCTCAAGCAGCGAAGACATTGCTGGAAAACGATGTTACTGAACAACTGATTTCCATCGATATCATTGATGTCGAAACCTATGTCAATCAACTCTATGAAGAATTTTATGAATTTCAAAATGAAGAAGATGTTTACAAAAAGCTACGTTATTATTCATTTACGAAATTGAAACGGCGCTGGGTACGAGCAGCCGTAAAAAACTATGTTGAGAACAAAGGTCCGATGAAAGAACTACGAGGACTTCATAAGATGTATTTGGAGTATTGGGACATTGCGGGAAAAGAAGGCTTCCAGCGAAAGTTCTCTGCTGATAGTGTTGAGAAATTGATGCAAGAACACATACAGGAACTTGAAGAATGGGCTGAAAATAATAACTTACTAATTCATACGTATCCGCACTGGGGACAAAAAACAAAGAATCAGAAAACGGCAACAATGCGGACTGATATTCTAATGGTCATCGGAGAGGTTGCGAAAGAATTGAAACGTGCGCAGCCAAAGGCACACGTTGCCACTTCTACCTCGATTACGGTACCGTTCTTTGGAATCGCTGATCGCATGAAAAATACGACGGAAAAGTTCAATCAAGGAGAAGGTATGTTGACGGACTTATCTCTTGATCTCCACGACTTCTCCGCTGTCGTTCCTAAATACAAACAAGGTATCCCGGCGAATTTATCGGTTCTCGTCAGTAACGAGTTTCTTTCAGAACTCGACGGAAAAGTCCCGGATCTTGATGCTCGTGATTTTGAGGCCTTTAACGAGATTTTGTCATATCGCGATGTGACGTTTCAAACGAGTCGAAAGATCGTCTTCCCAATCTCAAAACTTGTAAAAAAGATTTATGGGAACGATAGCGGGAAAAGCTATATCCTCACAACCCAACGTCTTGTAAAACTCGGTTATTATCGCGTAGCTGTTAGAAATGAGGAAGGGGATCTCTCGATCTTCGGTCTCTTCTCCTCTGTTAAAATTAGTAATGCTTCTTCTGTTAAACGGGACACGCAAATTACTGTCACTGTCTCAGAGGAAGTCTATGATGATTTGTTAAAACAACAGATCATCAGTATCTATGGAGAACAGATTGAGCGATTAAAAGGAACGTTCGCTTATCATTTATCCTTTGTACTTCAAAAGGAACGACTTAACTCGTATCAGTTAAACGAAGCAATGCCCGCGAAACGGCATTGGCGCCAGTTTACACACTCGATTCGATTTAATAAGAGTCGAAAAGCAGAAAACTTGAAAGAGCTTGAAACTAACTTGGATCGTATCAAAGAACTTGATTTTATCATTCAAGATTGGCATCGGTCCGGTGACTACTATTTCTTATACTTCCATCCCTTGGAACGCTGGGAACATGATGATCGCCGCAATGCACTTCTCCTATAAGGAATATCGAACAGATCAATAGAAAGTAGTCTTCTTCCATTCTTCATAAATTCAAATAAAAGAGCGTATGAGATCATGAATCTCGTACGCTCTTTTGAATACTAGTTATAATTCTCCTTGAAACTATATGATAGTAAATAAGCGTTTTTTCTCATATGCCTAGCCTACATTTATGCCTAGCCTACATTGTCTTTGTCCTATTAAATCGAGATTAACTATCGTGTCATGTTGCCATTGAAAAATATGGTCGCTTTATGATCGATTTAACAGCAATACAATAATCAAAAATAAGTAGCATCAAGCACTCAGCTATGTTCATGTACATTTCGCTAATCACAATCATGTACTTATATAAACGATCGTATCAAAAGATCTGTAATGTAGTACCAACATAGATGTTCGTATTTGAAGTAACAAACACAAAATAGGAACATATGTTCTATTTAATTTTTCTATTTTTCTTCTTGTTGTAAGACTCACGTATAATTGGATGTCTCATTCTCCAGAATATCTATTGATCGTACATGTCGAATCGTGTCGGAAAACGACCATTTTTCAAATTCAGACGTTATTTACCGTACTGAAACAGCACTTTTTCTTATATTTTTAGCATTTTTGTCGGATTTGACCGTACTGAAACAACACTTTATGTATTTAGGTCGCCGATCACCGTACCAAAACAACAGTTTTGTGATTTTGGTCGTTGTTTCCCGTACCAAAATGACACTTCTGCACTTTAGAAGAATTTTTAAAAATTATTTTAAAGCGGTTATCTGATTCATTTGGTCGTCATATACCGTACTCAAACGACACTTTTGAACATTTTAGTCGCTTTATCCCGTACTGAAATGACACTTTTAATCATTTGGTCGTTAAATACCGTACCAGAATGACATATTGCATCGCTATATGTATGAATTTACTCAAGAAAAACCTCTAGAAAGCGCATCATATAACGATTCTAGAGATTCTGGTCGTTTCTGACCGTACTGAAATGACATCTTTTCTGTATCTGAAAACGGCTTCATATCAACGTTTTTAGCACATTGGTCGTTTTTGACCGTACCGAAACCGCATTTTGACAGTTCCTTTTCTGAACAGGATACTAGTAATAATAGTTCAGAGTAGGGGAGGTGTAGGTATGTCATTTCAACATGAAAATCGTCATGTATTGGTCGCTAATAAATTACTGATCGCGATGAGCGGTTTAACACGTTGGACAAAACGTCAAGACAGTTTCTTATATGAACAGCATCACTATAACATTCCAGGACCCTTCCTGGCATTGAAGTGGACAAAATCTCGTATTCGTCATTTGTTGACGCTTTTATCGCATTGCGATGATCAAGGCGTTCTCTCATTGATGGAAAGTGAAGTATTGGCTCACTATGCGCGTACTTCCGTTCGATCGTTACACAATAACCTACGCCTTTTTGAATCAGTTGGACTTATTCGCTACTCGATTCATTTCTCTGGAGTCGTCACCATTGAACTCGTAGATTATCTTGAAAACTACCGTGATCTTTTTGAAGAAGCTGGTACGTATACATCGAAGACCGGTTATACGTCTCTTTGGTGTGAGATGGTGCGCCAACTGATGGATATTGAGCATGTGAATATCCTTCGTGTCGCTTTACGTGCCCTTGTGCAAGTAGAGCGGGACGTGAATGTTCAGTCTCAGGAGAAAGCGACTTTAACCTATGATGAAGTACGTGGATTCTTACCGCGTTACTGTGGACACCGTTTGGCTGTAAAAGGAATGCTTGATCAACTTTCTCAGTTCTTCAATGTGCATTTGGTTGAGAACACGAAAGACTTCTTATCTGCAGTCAAAGAGAACCTCTCGCTTAAGAAGCGCATACATACCGTAACACGTCCTTTAATGTTTCACGTGAAACTCGAAGACCAAATTAACAGTAAGCGTATCCGGGAAGCGGAACGGGCGCGTACGTTGATCAGTTGGTTCGATCTTCGAGAAGTCGCTCGTGACTACGTAGATTTTGATGTATTGGAAGTTCCGCAAACATCGCTGCAATCGTTGAGTGATACGTACGGATTTGCTGCCTGTGATGCAGTCATCCGTTCGATTCGAAACGATTTCTATCAATACGGGGAACGTCTTGAAGATGCAGAACTTTATCGCCTCTTCTTTGAATCACCAATTCTCTATCTAAATGAACGACTCCGAGTCGTATCGGAAAAATTGGCCATTGCATGATGGTCTATTTGTCATGCTTTTTTTTGAAAATAGTCGTGAAAAGACAAAAAATCAGCGCCATTTTAAGTCTTTTTGATCTAATTCATCGTCATGCTACTCATTTTATTGATCCATCCAAGGACAATATCAATATGCCATACTATTTAGGAAAAAAAACAAATTCTGTTGTTAAAAAATCAGTTTTTAGAGTTGTTTATTCAATAGATTCTGAACGAAATCACTGAATGAATGCTTAAAAAACAACACTCTTTGAATTTCTACAAATTGTGCTGTTCGTTTCCCGAATCGCAAAATGTCTTGTTTTTGTTGGTATTACAGGCTTGAGGCGGTGAATCATTTTTCTAATTCTTATTAATTCTTTATTAATCTTTTTAATCTCTTCCAATGTGTTAAATGATAATAATCTGGTAGATCACGGCTTATTATGATGAAGAATAAAATTAAAATATGGAGAAGCATTATAAAAGCATAGACAAAACATCTAAGTAGAAAAGCTTAAATATCCTGTAAACATTTCGACATCGAAATGTTTACAGGATATTTAATAACGTATACAAAAAATATCATACATATTGCCCTTTGATTGCTGATAATCATTGAAATTATTATTTTCATGTGCCATGATGAATGAGGAAAGGGGAGAGATGATGAATATTATGACGTTTTATATATCAAAAGGAGGATCCGGTAAGACAACATGTTCGCTCAATATGGGTCATGCCCTTGGTGAACTCGGGTATCGTACGCTTCTCGTTGACTTAGATCCGCAGGGATCATTAAGTAAGTTAATGCTGAAAGAGTCGGATACGATTCAATACATGACGCTGTACGACGTCCAAGCGAAAGGATTAGCGATTGAAGAGATCTTATTTGATGATGAAAAACACAACATTAGTCTTCTTCCCTCTAATGAACGAAATGCCCGTTTAATCAATTTAATATCTGAACAAGATAAGATTTTTCTATTAAAAGACTTACTAGTTCCTCTTGCCCATGAGTTTGATTGGATCATTCTTGATTCAGTTCCTTCAATCAATGAATTATCTAAAGTCGTTTTATCGTGCGCAGACAAGGTGGTCATTCCATTCATGCCGAAAAAGCTCGTCTTTGATCAGTTAGGAAGTACGATTCGAACGATTCGACAAGTGAAGAAGTATTATAATGCTTCGCTAGAGCTAACAGGCATTATGCCAGTCGCAATCGATCTTGGTTTAAAAGGGGATCGAGAATACGCAGAGGCGATGGAACAATTGGCAACAACAGAGCAATTACATGTGCTGCCTTCTGTACGACGCGCTGCCTTTATTGAGAAGGCAGCAGATAGCGGAAAAAGTGTTTTACAATACAAGTCGAAAGAAGGCTTGGAACTGGCACAGCCGTTTCGTGAGCTAGCACTTTTGATGACAGGAGGTCCGAAGCATGAAAGCGCGGAATAAACAAATTCATAAAGTAAGGCCGCAAGACCAACATCCTTATCGAAGTGGATTGACTGATCTGAGCTCTGTCGTGCAAAAGTTACCGGTTTCCCGCGATTTAGAAAATCTCGCAGTTGAAATCAAGGAGTTAGCTAAGATTCAGACGATTTCTGTTTTCGAGATCGGTAAGCGCTTGTCGATTGCTAAATCAGAAATGCACGATCAACAAGAATGGCGCACGTTTTTAGAAGCCGTCAACATGTCAAATTCACTCGCCTCCCGATATGTTAAAGCGTTTGATACCCTAGAACCATTTGAAGAACAACTCCAAACGTTACCGGCATCCAAAGTATTCGAGCTGATGTATGTCGATGATCCAGAAGACGTTGTTTTAAATGGTTTACCTGTAGAAGAAGGACGGAAGTCATTAGAAAGTGCGACAGTACGAGAAATTCGTGCTGCTCGGTCAACGGCAACGAAAGTGAAAGTAAAGTCGTTCCAGCCACTCGCAGCGACATCGACGGTCCTTTCTACACGAGTCCCAACAGAAACATCGGAACAGATTCATGTGCTAGCGCGTGCTAAAGGACTTAGCATTAGTGAATACATTTCAAAGATGATTGAAGACACCATTCAGCGGGACATTATAGAGGATCGTAGTGAAATCGTGGAAGGAGAGAAGGAACAGTGAAAAAAATTGCTTTATATAATCGAAAAGGTGGCGTCGGAAAATCAACGACCACGATTAACCTTGCTCATGCGTATGCTCGACAAGGATTACGCGTCCTGGTCATTGATGCGGATGACCAAGCTTCGACGACCAATGGACTAGGGTTAACGGATGATTACGATGGAAAAGTGCTGCTCGATTGTTTGATTGAAGAGCACGATCCCTCATATGCACCGATTGAACAAGTGATTGTCACTTGTGAATATGAACTAGGTATCATTCACTTAGTACCTACGCGCCGTTCTGCTTCTCCTACCGGACTAACGAGTCAGATGGGATACGAATACCGTTTGATTGAAGAACTAACGCGACTCGAAGACTTGTTTGATATTTGTTTAATTGATTGCCCAGGATCGACATCGGCTTTAAATCCGTATGCGCGTTGTGCCCTTGTAGCGCAAGACCGGATTGTCATGCCGGTACAGATGCAGAAATTTTCAATGGATGCTGTCTATACAGCTCCGGAAGAATTAGAAGAAATGAGAAACGGATATAAGGAAGACATTCATATTTCAGCATTCATTCCCACGATGGTGAATGCGCGCTCTAAAGGAGATATGACGACCGTTGACGAGTTAAAGGAGTTAGGGAAAGAAGTTGGCATTCCCGTACTAACAACAATTCCATACATCGTCAAAATTCAATCCTTACAACGAGAAGCACGTCCAGTCCTTGACCATAAGAGTCCAGCGACAGATGCTTACTTACAGTTAGCAGAGGAGGTACTTGCCCTATGAGCAATCGACGTAAAAAAGGACAAGCAACGTTCAAAAGCTTTCAGAGTACAGTAGCTGAGAAACCTGTTCAAGAACAGGGAACAGAAGCATTAAGAGAAGAGCAGGTCGAAGCGGTCAAGAAGTTTGCTGCACCTACTATGTCAAATCCGTATCAATCGCTTCCAGCCGTCGGTTTATCACGTGTTTTATCAAAACGACTTCCGGAAGATATGGAAGGTATTATTCAGTACTACAATCATATCGATACAATCCAAGCAACAAGTTTTGTTGAGAAATGTCGTATTCTAGCACATGCGAATGAAGTATTTCGTGATGCTGACACTAAAGAAGCGTTTCAGCAGGAACAAGGAAGTTGGAAATCATTTTTGAATCGAATCGGAATGTCTCATCCTCAAGTCAATCGGTTCATTTCATTCTGGAATATATTTGGACCAACGATCTTAGACAAGGCGATTCAACAGGACTTCAGTGCTTCTAAGTTAGCTGAATTACTGACATGGCCAGAAGATCCCAAAGTCGCCTTACTGGAAGAGCGAAAGTATAAGACGAACGATGGAGAGTTTACGGTCTATGAAATGACACGTGAGCAATTGCGTGAAGTGAAAAAAATGTTAAACGAACGAAAAGAACAACAAGTGATTGATGCAACTCCTGTACAGCCAAAACCAGCACGTGTCCATGTAGATTTCTCCGATAAAAATGATCCATTATATCAAACACTGAAAAAGCGCGCGCAAGATCAGGGGATGAAACCCGATCAAATTATACGAGCAGCATTAGAACAATACTTACGCACGTGATTGGATAAAAAAGACCGTCCTACATTTTAGTAGAACGGTCTTTTAATGATTTCAGCTTAATCGATTAGGCATTTTCACTATCGAGAGATGTCTGTGTACGTTCTCGTAAAACAGCTAGCTCAACTTGTTCCTGAAGACGACGTTCGAACGATTCTTGATCACGCTGCGCAATGGTCAACGCTAGCGACAGTCTTCGGTTTTCTTCTTCTAACTGCTCGGAACGCTCAGTACGTTCTTTTAGTTCATCGATTCGATCAGTTAGTGCTTTGTTTTGACGATACAATTGATCGCGTTCTTCCTCAAGTTTAGTGATGTTTCCTTCCAAATGAAATACTTCTCGTTTTAACGACGTGATTTCTTCCTTTTTAGATACTTCTAATTTTTCTTGTTGCTCTCTTCTCTGCACTAATTCATGCTCTGTCTGTTCCAATTTTACTTTCAGGTCTTCAAGCTCTTGCTGATGGAAAGAGACCTTTTCTATATACTCTGCTTCTAAATCCTCTTTAGCTTGTAGCACTTCTGACTCTAATTTAGTGACTGTATCTAGATGACGAGATTGAATGCGTTGATTTTCATGTTGGAATGTCTCAAGACGTGCTGCACGTTCTTGAAAGAGAAGAGTGATCTGCTTAAGTGATGCTTCTAATACAGCATCCTCTTCACTAAGCTTGGGGTCAATTTCCTTTTGTTCAGCGAGTACAATAAACTCTTCGAATAATTGATTTGTCGTGATTTGACGACCTTTAAGTAATTCACTAATCTTATCTGTTACTTCTTCAGATAGACGGAATGACTTATTTTTCATTTCGTTAGATGACATTCTTAAAACCTCGTTAAAGTGTATTTTGACTTAGTATATCATGTACTAATCAATAGTTTGGTTATCACATTTAAGTTCCAAGAAAACTAAAATAAAAAATGTTTTCGTTTCAAATAATAGAAAAAAATTTCTTACCACAGTTTTAAATTTTTGTATAAGAATTATGAATAGTTATTTTATTATGATAGGAGGAAATAAAATATGTAACCTTTGTTAATTAATAAAGTAAAAAAGTAAGAACTAAATCATATACATCAATTATGAATAACTAAAAGTATATATATTTTTAATGTAAAGGATGTAGAAAATGGAAAAATCAGAGTTACTGATAGCATTGATTGGAGTAACCGCAACGTTTGTTTCAATTTTAGGAGGGTTTTTACTTACAATAAGCCACAATATCAATGAAAGTAAACGGAAAATGGAGTTTGAGATAGAGTTACTTTATATGGAGATTCTTAAAGAGCAAAATACTTTATCATCTCAATTAATTACTAAGATTAAAAAATTTGAAGAAGAATCACATCGATATTCTATGTATATAGATGGACAATTTGGACATATACAGCTTCCTTACACATCTACACTAGACTATCTTGAAATGCGTAAAAATTATAAAAAGGATAAAAAAGCAGTCAAAATAATAAAGAAGCAATCAGAATTTTTAAGGTATAGTAGAGATTTTGAAACTTTCATCCGTTGGTCCAATCTAAGAAGGAAATGGGCAGAGTCGGCTGAATTTCAAGCATTATATGAATTTCTTTCTCAAAATCAAACGATCGAACAATATTCTTTAGAACTAAATCGAAAGTTTGCAAATTTGTTTACTTCCAACGAAATGAAACAGTATAAAAAATTTATTATTTCAACCAAATTCCAAAGAGACCAGTTATTTAATCAAGCTATTATGATACCGTCTCATAAGAATCAAAAATTTTATTCATTGGGAATTGTTTATTTAGTTTCTATAACTGTTGTTGGAATTATTTTTCCGTTTTATTTTTATAATTATAGTTTTTCTAAAGACTTAATCAAAGTAGGTATGATAATTGTGTGCTTACTTACAACTGCATACATTAGTTTAACCTTCGCTATGGGATTAACTTCGAAAAGACCTAAAAAAATGAGGGAAAAAGTTAGACAATACTATTTGTGAATGTAATGGTATTTATTTTTTATTCATTTTCAGCAAAGATAAATAAAAGAGCATTCATCTTATGAACTGAACCAAAAAAGTTAGACAATAAATAATTTGTCAGGCGACCTTGAGGACCTGAGTCCGGTATTCCACCAGGCTCAGGTTTTTTAGTCGTCTCTTGATACGACGATGGTTATAGTACTCGATGTAACGCTCAAGCTCATATTTGAAGTGATCCATGTCATCGAACTCCTTGAGATACAGGAGCTCTGACTTGAGTACGGCGAAGAAGCTTTCGATGGGCGTTGTCGAGACAGTTGCCCTTACGGGACATGCTTTGCGTGATACCATGTTCGTGGAGCGTACCCGTGAACGCTCGATACTGATAATGCCACCCCTGATCGGAATGAAGAATTGGGCGCGCCTCTCCGTCGAGCTTCGCGATTGCCTGGTCCAACATTTCGCCAACGAACCCGTATGTGGGGCGGTCCGATAGGATATAGGCAATGATTTCACGGTTTCCCAAGTCCATCATCGGCGAGAGGTAGAGCTTCTCCCCGAACAGGTGAAATTCAGTGACGTCAGTCACCCATTTCTGGTTCAGACCGGTGGCCTTGAAGTCACGTTGGAGAAGATTCGTGCGACTTCTCCGACCCGTCCTTTATAGGAGCGGTATCGCTTCATGCGGACGAGACACTTGAGACCGAGCTCGTTCATGAGACGGCGCACGGTCTTCGGATCGTGCTGGAAGCCCTGGTGTTCGAGAAGTGCGTGGATGCGACGATAGCCACATCGCCCCTCGTGTTCGTGGAAGAGGGCATGGATGGTTGCCTTCACTTCCGCATACTTGTCTTCGCCCGTCAGGCGCGTCCGCCAATAGTAATAGACACTTCGTGCCATACCGAGCACGCAGAGGAGTCCCGAAACGGGATAGATTGACCGCAATTCATCGATTACTTGTGCCTTGATCCGGTTCGTCGCGCATTCTCTTCTTGAACCAAGGCTCTCAATTTTTTTAACGCAGCGTTCTTCATTTCGAGATACTCGATCCGCTCCTTGAGCTTCTCGACTTCTGTCATCTCTTCCAAATCTTTCTTCTTGCGTCTCGCCATCGGGGCGCGTCCTTTCGGTCTGGCGACCAGACCTGCGGTCCCTTCCCGTTCATACGTCGATCGCCAGTTCGAGATCATCCCCGGGGAGGAAATTCGATATTTTACGGCTGCCTCTATGTAGGACAGTCCGTTGGTCGCCATGTCGTTTAATACCTCCAGTTTAAATGCCGGCGAGTGTGTTGTATAGGAAGGATCGAAGATTGTCTCTCCCCAACGTTCATAAAGACGCGACCACTCACGGACTCGTTCAGGTCGTATCCCGAATTCCTCCGCCATAATCTGGTATCCGTCTCGTCCCGTCAGATAACGTTCAACAACCTTGATCTTAAATGCCTTCGTATATTTGGTCATAAAAAACACCCCATAAAAGTTGGATTTTTATGTCCAACTTTTATGGGGCAGTTCACTTATTAAGAATGCTCTTTTATTTAAAAAAATAATTGGAATTAATTAGTATCATACAGCTATCCAATATTAAAGGGATACAAAACTACTGTATTCGTTTTAAATATTTATATGCGATGTCAGCTATTACTTCCAACATAAAATGACAATCCCCTTTTAATACTGCTCCAGGGCTACTATGAGATGCTAAATTTCGCATTTTGTAGGCTACTTCAAGTCGACCATTGTCTCGTCTAGTTATGATTCGCGTATTAGGATCTTCATAAAGAAGCTTTATTAGTTTTCCTAATTGAGTATCGCTATTTTTAACGTTAATGGAATGTTCTTCACAAATTTTTGAACATACTGTCTCAAGGCATACTCCCAAAGTTGCAGCAGATGGCAAAAATAAATTCTGTCTGTAAGCAGCCATTGCCTGTTCCAATTGATAAGTAAAGTCTAAATCATCTACAATTTCCATTAAAGGATTTAAATCTATGATCGAAAAAGGGAATTGAGTAGCATTCTGAGCAAAGTAAGATACTGGTGTTTGATCAATTTCTTTGTACTGTTGAATATCTTCTCTGATTCTATATATAGTTTCAGTTCTAATGCTCGTTTCATATATTGATGCTATATATTCTATATCATAAGAAACAATAGATAACTTTTTGTAGATATCTTCTTTAATTCTTTGTTCTATTTGGAAAAGAACCTGGGAAGACTTGTAACCAAACTGTGGAAAGATTTTTTCATAAATAAAAAATCTTTCATCTCTGTAGGAATCGAGATTTTGCAAATCTTCTTCTTTTACTACATATGCATTGACTTGTCTTTGACCTGGAGTAGATAAAAAATATACATCTAAATCTTGCCTTGCATTGAATTCTTCTGGGAAAATTAAAACTAAGATAGAACAATTACTTTCATAGTAAAATCGATATGGCGCTGGATTAGCATCAAAAGAATCTTGGTTTAGAGTTTGAACTCTATCTATATAGTATTTTCTATATAAATCCTCTAATTTTTTCGAATTTTTCAAAATGATATTCTTTGTTTCTGTTTCATCAAGTCCATTATAATTCATATAAACACCGTCCTTAATACTAAAGTAGTTTGAAATTCAGATCATAAAAAAAATATAAAGAAAAGGTACCTTTGATTTTAAACTTTTCTGTTTTATAAATAGATGCAATAAAAAAATTGATGTACAAAGTTAAAGTTTACCTTGCGAATATTTAATGTGAACATCGATTAAATTTGAGTAGTGTAGAGGGAAGAAGGATGATTTATGATTAAACTTTACATAATACACCTAGATAATAAAGAAACATTCAATGATATTTTGAATTATACACCTCAAGTATCCAATGATAGAAAAGAAAAAATCAATAAACTCAAATTTACTAATGATAAATCAATAAGCATTTTATCTGAGCTACTCATGAGGTATTGTATATTCGACACCTACGACTTAAGTAGTGAGGAAGTAAGCTTTCGAACAAATGAATTTGGGAAACCATATTTAGCATCGTTTCAAAACATCTTTTTTAATGTGACTCATTCAGAACATTATATTGCGTGTGCAATCAGTGATTCGGAGATTGGGATAGATATAGAATTTGTCAGTAAAGATGACTGCAGTTTTATGAATAGAATCTTACATCCACAAGAGTTAGGTTGGATTGACGAATTAAATCAGTTTGAAAAAAACAATACTTACTACAAATTTTGGTGTCTTAAAGAGGCATTCGGAAAGTGCTTAGGAGTCGGTTTGAACTATGATACTAAGGGAACTTATTTTTCTTATGAAAATCAAAATTGGAATTTAAAAGAAACATCATTTGAAGTAAACTATGAATATCATTTCTGTATAATCGATTCAATAAAAGATTACATTATGGCTATATGCAGTCCTAAAAACATAAATATAGAACGAATTGATTTAACAGTAGAAACATTACTAAAAGCATTTATGATTGAAAAATAACCTTCTAAAGTAATGATACGAATACCCCCTTCAAAAATAAGAAAGACTTTTTCTTTCTTATTTTTGAAGGGGGTATTTTTGAGTTTTTATAAAAATGAAATCATTATCATGTACTTAATTAAAGTATTTATTTTGCTCAATTTTTGTTATTTCGATAAGATCCTGTCGATCAAAAGCTTTAAAAAATTCGACAGCTTTTTCAAAACAGTTCTTTACTTCAGCATCCGGAAAATTTAGTCCTTCCTTACACTCACCTAAAATGTAATAAAGAGGTCCTAGCACTACAGATTTACCTGATATTTTAGCAAGAGCTATTGCTTTCTCTGTGATTTCTTGTCCTTTTAAATAATTTTTGTTTCTTTTTAAAGCATTAGCATAGTTGTATAAAACGATTACTTTAAAGTTATCGTCAGTGTATTGAAATTCAGATTCAATAATTTTTTCATAGTTGCGAATGGCATGTTTAAAATTACCCACACTAAGATAAACAGTTGCTATTGAACTTCTTACATATAGAAAAAGATTTCGATCCGCGTAGAGAGTGTCTTCTCTATTTAAAATATTCTCTAATTTTTCTACACATTGTTGATGATGAATTTTTTTTAATTTAAATTCTGATACTGCATCGATCCAGTCTAAATAAGCCAAGTATTCAATATCCTCTTTGAACTTTTTTCTTTCCTCTTTACTCATGTTAAGAGCTTCTTCGTAAGAATTATGCTCGAGTAAATATCGTAACTTTTTCTTGGACTCAGTGATTTGTAATGAATTAGTTGCGCGAAGACTTTCTAAAAGATATTCAATCGAGACATCCAAGCGATTTGAAATGATCAAAAGAGTGTCTAGTGAAGGAAGAACTAAACCATTCTCGATACGACTAATAATTGATTGTCCTCCAACCCATTCTCCTAATTCTGATTGCGACATTTTCCTAGACTTTCTTATCTTACTTATTGTTTTTCCGAGAGAATAATTATCCATAAATGTACCACCTGCTTAAAATATGTTTATTTCGCATAAAACAGTTAAAAAAAATCATTTACCATAAAAATGTAGTCAAAACGAATTGAGATTTATTTTACAGACCTAAGAAATAAGTGGTCATGAAATATATTTTAAAACGATTTTGGTAAAAAGAAAACTCGGGGGTATTGAAGTGAAAAAATTATTAGTTGTTTTATCAGTAGGATTGTCTATCGGAATTAATGCTGGGCTTAATCAACAGATTGACGAATTAAAAGGATCAGCTATTAGTACGTTTACATATCATAACAATACAGTAGTAAATAGCACTACAACAGAACTTGCAAGTGATGAAATTGTGAATCAATCTGCAAGAGATATGCCTGAGATTTTTTAAGTCAATAAAGATAAACTTCACAACATAAAATGATTTCCTGGATAATACAAATAAATTATAACAAATTAATTTTGGAGGTTACTATGAATAAGTGTTCAGTTGAAAAGAAAACTTTGGTCAATCAGATTTTAAACAGAGGTGTAATCAAACAAATTCTTCCATCAGAAGAAGAGTTCCGTGAGTTATTATTGTCAGATAAAAAACTTAAGATTTATATCGGAGCAGATCCAACAGGTGATTCATTGCACCTTAGTCATGCAAAAAACTTTTTACTATTAGAAGAATTTCGTCAGCTTGGTCACGAAGTATTTGTTCTATTTGGTGATTTAACAGCATGTATTGGAGATCCTAGTGAAAAATCCTCTGCAAGATCAAAATTAACTAGAGCAACGGCTAAGAAAAATGCAGAAAGTTGGGTGAACCAGATTTCTTCCTTGATCAATTTCAACTGTGAAGAAAATCCTGCACAAGTTGTATACAATAGCACGTGGTTTGATGAATTTTCTGTAACTGAGCTTTTAGAATTGTTTTCTAACTCGACCGTGCAACAAATGATTGAACGAGATATGTTCCAGAAACGAATCTCTTCACAAAAACCAATTTTTCTTAACGAATTTTTATATCCTATGTTCCAGGGATACGATAGCGTAGCTCTAGATGTTGATGTCGAACTTTGTGGAACCGATCAAATTTTTAATGCACTTGCAGGACGAGATTTATTAAAAAAATTCAAAGATAAGGACAAGTTTGTTGTAGCTGTAAACCTTATGGAGAATCCGAAAAATGGAACATTGATGTCGAAAACCAACAAAACCGGAGTTTTTCTTGGGACAGATCCTAAAACGCTATTTGGTCAAATCATGGCACAACCAGATGAAATGATTGAAGTTATTTTGGTAAATAATACTCGCATTTCGCTTGACGAAATAAAGAAATTGGATATCTTAAACAATCCTATGAAAGCTAAATTATTCACTGCTCAAGAGATTACAAAAATTTTCTACGGACCTGAAGCAGCTATAAAAGAATACGAGAGCTTTATTAATACATTTAGTAAAAAAACCTTCTCAAAAGACGCAGAAATTATCGAAAGCAATCAAAAGGAAATTTCATTAATGGAATTGATTATTCACTGTATGCCTAATGAATCGAAGAGCAACGTGCGTCGTTTAATTATTCAAAAAGCAGTTTCAGTTAATGGAGAAAAAATTGAGGACGAAGAGAAGAAGTTTGATTTAGAGAAAATGGATGAACTTAAAATCAAAATCGGAAAGAAAAGATTTTATGAGGTTGTCTACAAATGAGTAATGTGAGTCAAGTTAATTTAACTGAAAGTACTCATGATAATAGGTTTACTTTAAATGAGAAATTTATTTCAAATCTTTTCTTAGAAATGAAGAACGAATACGGTATTTTAGCAAATGCTTATCAACCTATTAATATTCATGAGACGCAGAATAAAAATTTAATTGTAACAACAGATAAAGGGAAATTTTTTGCAAAAATTTATACATCTGGTGAATTAAGCGAAAGAAAATATGAGGCAGCAGTGTTGAATAAACTTCTTAAAGAAGACATCAATTGTATTTCAAAAATCTATGGAATAGAGCCGTTATTGGTAAATGGTTTTCCTGTAATGCTCTTTGAAGCTATAGAGGGAACAGAGGTAAAATATTTACCTTATGATTCAGAAATGGTATTAAATTTGGCTGGACTACTATCAGAAATTCACAATGGCTTGTCCTCCTTCGATCCAGGAAACAAAAAGAGATTTAATGCGTTTGGATTAGAGTTTGTGAATGTCTTTAATCTAAGTACGAACGATGTGATTATAAACCAAGCTTTAGGTGTACTAGCGAAGTGCTTCAAAGAAATTAAATTTGATGAAATGATGGCAACAATTATCCATGATGATCTTTCTCCAAGTAACGTCATGCAGCTATCGGAAACTGAGTTTGTGATTGTAGATTTTGATGATATGCATCAATCATACAGAATTAGCGATATTGGAACAGTAGTAAAAGAATTTATTATTCAACCAACTGGAAAAGTAGATCATGACCATATTCAACGATTTTTAGAATGCTATGAAAATACACCTGAAACTCGTAGATTAAGTGATCAAGAGAAGGAATTAGTGATTGTAATGGCTTTAAAAAGATCCGTCTTTATGTATGCATATTATCGAATGATTGAAGAAGAAAGAAGTGTATATATTCAAAGTAATGAGGAATATGAAGTCATTAAAATTATTTTATCGTCAGGGGCGTTGAATGATGAATAAAGACAATAATTTAAAAATTGGTTTAGTAATTGGAAAATTTGCACCTTTTCATTTAGGTCATATTGATCTGTTAAAATTTGCTCTTACTGTAGTGGATAAGCTATATGTAGTGGTCTATCATTGTCCAGATAAAACAAACATTCCTTTAAATCAAAGAGCAGGATGGATCCGAAATACTTTTGCCAATGAAAATGTTGTAGTTATTGACGGATGGAATGCACCGAACGAACATGAGGACACTCCTTATGTTAGAAACTTACAAGAAAAATATTTAGAAAAAGTAATGAACGGAATTGAATTGACTCACATTATTTCTTCAGAGGACTACGCCACTCATTTGTCAGAATATCTAGGGATTGAAAATGTAATCTACGACAAAGACAGAGTAAAACGGAACATTTCTTCTACGATGATTCGAAAAGAATTTGATAAATACAAAGAACAATTACCTGAGAGTATTTTAAGTTATGTAAAAGAAGATCTAAATAGCATTAAATCATAGAATCAATATTTATATCTTATCAATAAGGAGGTCATGGATTGAAGAAAATAATGACTCAATATAAAGGGCTACCTAGAGAGGCTTATGTACTTATAATTGGTGAATTTATTAATAGCACAGGAAATTTTGTTATTCCTTTCTTGACGTTTATTTTAACTTTATCACTTGGAATCGAGCCGTCAGAGGCAGGTATTTGGATCACGATTGTCACTATTCTTTATATTCCAGGATCATTAATAGGTGGAAAGCTAGCCGATAGTAACTCAAGAAAAGCGGTTATCATAGCCGTTTTAGCTTTAAAAGCTCTAATTTTCGTAATCTGTGCTTTTATCGGTTTTGATAAATTACTGATTTTCTTATTAATGTTATCTATGTTTTTAGGTGCGGTAGCGAGCCCATCGTTACGATCATTATTAGCAGATGTCTCCACAAGAGAGAATCGACAAGCTGTTTACTCATTAATGTACCTTTCAATTAACTTAGCGATGAGTATAAGTCCGTTAATTGCTGGTCTTTTATATCAAAAGTACCCGCACTATCTATTTATAGGAGATGCAGCTACATTAGTTATCGCCATTACACTATATCTATTGTTTATTCCTAACAAACCAAAACTGAGAGCGGCTCCAATCAGTAATGACTCTAAAGATAAGGTAGAAGGATCAGTATACTCCTTCCTATCCAAAAATACTGCGATCTTATTTATGCTGACTTGTATGTACTTGTACTATGTTATTTACTCTCAGCACAGTTTTAGTTTACCTATACACTTAAATACTTTCCATGAGAACGGCCCAGCATTATTTGGAATGTTGATGGCAATCAACGGCTTCACAGTAGTCCTTTTGACATCAGTTATCACGTATTTCACAAAAAATAATAGTAGTTCGAAAAATATGGGCTTATCCGGAGCGTTGTTAGGAATCGGATTCGGAATGATATTTATTGCTGATAGTGTGACTATGCTCGTAATTTCAACAGTTACATGGACAATTGGGGAAATACTTACATCTACCAATAGTGAAGTATTTATAGCCAATAATACAAAAAGTCAGTTTCGCGGAAGAGTTTTCGGATTATTCAGTGTAATCAAAAGTGCTGGATTAACAACTGGACCATTATTAGGTGGTTTCTACATCGGATTGTTCAATGTAAAACTCATATGGCCAGTAGTATTTTGTGTAAGTATCGTTTATTGTTTATTGGTTTACTTTGCGCATATGAAAAATAAAAAAATGAGTGAACAGAATAGTGAACTAAGGAGTGAAGTAAATGGTTAAAGTGAGTGAGCTAAAAAAGAAAAACTATTGGAATCAAATTCTTGAACAGATCGAGCTTAATAGTGAATATTCTGCACAAAATAAAGAGCAAAATCAAACGGAAAAACTTGTTTTTTCTTTAGATAATAAAAAGTTCGAACAAGTAACGAAGAATATTAAGGAAGTCGAATACGTAATTTTATTGTCAGTTTTCCACATCTTATTGAAAAAAAAGCTTCCTAATCAAACTGTAGCCATCTGGACACCGTTTATTAAAAAAAATGAAAAAGCTTCGTTGATGCCGACATTCTCAGCATTTAACGAAAGTACTAACTTCAAAGAGTTTGTATCAATTTTTCAAAAACAGTTAAGCGAATCAAACAAAATGATGATGGATGTGAAAAAATCTTGGGCCGAACAGCTTGGGAATAATTTTGAGATGGACTATGTATTCTCATTTGATCAAATTCAAGATGAAGAAAAATTGATGTCGAACCAAAGTTCATTAGCACTAAAATTCGCTAAGTCTGAGTCAGGATTTTTAGGTGAACTGATTTTTGATAAAAAGCAATATCCAATCAAGTCGATGATGCGATTCATTGAGCATTATAAACACTTGATTAACATGGTATTGAATTACCCTGAAAAAAATGTATTGCATCATTCTTTAGTAAAAGATTTAGATGAGATTGATCATCTTAAAAATATTTCTAGCCATTCAACATTAGTAGAAACTCCTAAAAACCTTCATCATATTTTTAAAGAAAAGGCAGTTATGTATTCCGAAAACATTGCTTTAGAGTGTGGTACAGAAAATTTAACTTATTCAGAGCTTGATGCATTAAGTGATAAAGTAGCTTCGAATTTAAAAGTCATGAATTTTAAGCGAGGGGATTTAGTCGGAGTCTTGATGAAACCTTCAATCGATACATACATTGTTCTCATGGGGATCATCAAAGCCGGTTGTGCATATATACCAATTTCTTTAAATACACCGGTAAAAAGAATTGAGTATATTTTAGAAAATAGTGGAGCTGAAGGATTAATTTCGAGTCAGCAAAACTTAGAAAACCTACGCTTTAAGGGTAAGGTGCTACATTCTGAGATGCTATTTAAAGATGTAGTAGATTCAGGGTCAGATACCGATCACACACCTTCGGATTTGATGTATGTCATCTATACATCTGGAACGACTGGAGATCCTAAAGGTGTAAAAATTACTCACGAGAATGCATTCAATACACTCAGTTACTTAAAAGATGAATATCCATTAAAAGCTGAGGATTCATTTTTGTGGAAAACGAGCTATTCATTTGACGTTTCAATTGGAGAACTTTTTGGTTGGTTCTGGAATGGGGGTAGTTTATCCATTCCTAAACAAGAAACTCTGAAGGAGCCTCAAGAGATCGTGGATTGTATTGTTTATTATGGCATTACGCATCTTAACTTTACTCCAACCTTATTACGATTGTTTGTTAATGCACTTACGCCAGCAGCTGTTCAACTGCTAAAAAATAACCTTAAATATATATTTGTCGCGGGGGAAGCATTCGAATTAGATCTTGCATTAAAAGTTAAAAAAATGTTTGGTGATCAAATTAATGTAATTAATTTATACGGACCTACTGAAGCATCAATTTATGCAACCGGGTATCAAATTGATGAAAGCATTACAAAAATGTATATCGGAAAGCCGATCAGAAACATGAAATCGTATATTTTAGATGAGGCTAATAATGTACTTCCTATTGGTTATCCGGGAACACTTTATTTAGCTGGACCGGGTGTCGCTGAAGGCTATTTAAACAACAGTAAACTCACGCAATTAAAATTTGTTGAGGATATATATAATCCGGCAGAAATTATGTATTGCACAGGTGACATCGCTCAGTGGGAAGAGAACGGAAACATTGAATTTATTGGTCGACAAGATGATCAGATTAAATTCCGCGGACTACGAGTAGAGCTAGGTGAAATCGAACAACTAATCAAAAGAATTGAAGGAGTCGAAGATGCGATTGTTTTAGCAAATGACGAGTCTAAAGATTTGTTAGGTAAAATGTGCGCATTCGTTGTCACTCATAATTTAACGGAAATGCAGATTAAAGAATTTTTGAAGGATAGGCTAATGGAATACATGATTCCGAATTACATCGTTGTTTTGGATAAGATGCCTTTAGGAACCAGCGGGAAAATTGATAAAAAGCGTTTACCGTCTCCAATTGAGTTATTGAGAAATCATGATCAAAAAATCGAACGTAATATGAATCCAATCGAAGAAAAACTTAGTGAAATTTGGATGGATATTTTAAATATCAAGAACGTTTACATTAATGATAATTTCTTTGATCTAGGTGCTCACTCCCTATCAATCTTGGAGCTAATTAACGAAGTGGATGAAAAAATGGGTATCAATCTAAATTTTGAATCCGTTTATAAAAATCCAGTCTTGTTTGAAATGGCTCGTTTTTTAAACAGCAAAAAAAATGGAAAAAAGCTGAGCTTGGAAATGATGAAACAAAAGTATTTTGAGGAGTTCCAAGAAAAATTTAATACAGAGTCTGTACTCTTAGATGAACGCAGATGGAATGTTCTTTTTACTGATAAGAGTAAACATAGTGTTCTCGCGTTTATAGCTGCAAATAATCCAGACTATTTACCTCATTATATCTTTAGTATTAAAGAAAATGCGGACGTAAAGAATCAAGCTGCAGAATTAATTAAAAAGAAATTGAGTCAATCAAGTGATTATCTTAACTCGGAATTAGTTGATGTAATTAATTATAACTATAATTCTTTAAGCGCTAAATTCACAAATGCAACCATTGAAAAAGAGTTTAATTGCGGTGTGAAACAATATGATTACATCAAGCATAATTTTAACTCTGTAGTTGCCCAGGAAATCAAAATTAATGAGTGTATTGATGTTAATGACGTACTTCGAGCGTTGGAAAACGTGATTGCTTTAAATCCATTATTACGATCGTACATTGTAATGAATTCAACAAAATTGTCATTCGTCCAGCGGGAATCTTTTAAATTTGATCAGATTCAGATTTTCGATGCAACTGCTCTTAATAATAAAGATCAAAAATTACTAGTTAAAAAAACTACTGAAATACTTGAAGAGTTTTTAAAAAAACAATCTATTGAAAGTCTAATGTTCCATTTTGCTTTGATCAAACTAAATGAGACTGAATATAAGCTATTGTTTATGGCTAATCATTTGATTTTTGATGGATATAGCAAGAAAGTGTTTGAATATGATTTTTTGAACATGCTTCAAAAAAAAGAAATCAAGAAAAAGAATACCTATGAAACTTTCGCTGCACTCCTTTGGGAAAGTTCATCTGATCAAGTGGTTGAATCGTTCTTGTTATCCGACACATATCTAAACTTCAAAACAGCTTCGGATGAATTAGAAAATAAGTATCCAGACTTCAAAAAGCCTATCGTATTTTCGGAACCGATTAGTTTCTCAATTCCATTTAAAGAAACTTCGAGTGGTAATTCAGATGAAAGTATGTTCCTTAAAAAAGAAAAACAATTACTTTCCACTGTAGTCGAATGGTGTCATGAGATTTTTGAAATGTCTCAAATACCTGTACGGATTCTATCCAATGGTCGAAAGTTTAGTAATCAAGAATTTTATGATGTGATTGGAGATTGTCATACAAGCTATCCAGTTCTTTTCAAGCAAGATTGCACTCCGTATGAAGATTACCAGTTTGATGAATTAGAATCTGTTAAAACTGAATTCCAAAAAAATAAGTGGGAACTTAGTGCAGTATATCGATATGCAGAGAAAAAAGATTCACCAGAAATTGAACATGCTATTGATCGAGCTATTAATTTTAACTACATCGGAGAAATTACTGAAGAGTCTGAAACAGAAATTTTGAAGGATATTAAGAATGAAAACTTTGCACGTTTTCCAATCATGGGATATACGAAAGGAAACGAATTAGGAATAACGTTCTTCAATGGTGTTCCTGATTCATTCAAAAAGACATTAAAGAATAATATCATCGAGAAATTCAGTAAAGTGCACCAGTTACTATAAAGATTGAATTGATCAAAATGATTTCGTAAATAGCATATAGATCGATAAATTTTTAAATTACGTTATTTTGTCTAACTAGAGTAAGACTAGATTGATAATACATTTATCCAATCTAGTCAGCTCCTGGTTAATAGTCGTAAAAGGATTATCTATAGAATAAATGAATTGATTGATCTAATGTTTGAAAAAAATTGTTTTAAATTAAGCATAATTTAGATGAAAAGTTCTAGGGGTGTCTAAAAATGAAATCAATTAATCACTTTACGGAGGAGAAAAAGATATCAAAGCTTTCGTTACTCGCTCTTTTCGAAGAACAAGTGAAAATACATCCTCAAAAAATAGCTTTAGCATCACCATATAAAACATTGACTTTTGAAGAACTGAATGAAGAAGCAAACAAACTTTCTTGTAGATTAAAAGAGAACGGAATACAGCAAAATTCCTTAGTGGCACTTAAATTAGAAGATAAGATGATGTCGATAATTGGAATGTTATCAGTATGGAAGGCATGTGGGGCATTCTTACCTTTAGACATCAGTCAACCAGAGTATCGATTAGCAAAGATTATTGAGAATAGTAAACCGGTGTGCTTAGTAACAGCCCAAGATATGAAATTGATCGATAATGAATCATCAACTTTTTATAAATTTGATGTTAAAAAACTCACTCACAGTCATTCTCATTCAGAAAAGAATCGTCAAACAAGTGATAAATATATAGTAGAAAACCAGTTAGCATATGTAATCTATACTTCTGGAACAACAGGCTCACCAAAAGGAGTTATGGTTGGTCATGATAGTTTATCTAATTATTTTGAATGGCTCTTGCCAAAAGTAAAAATAACAGAAAAAGATAATGCAGCTTTGTTAACCTCTGTTTCATTCGACCTATCATATACATCATTATTTTCAGCATTAATTTCTGGAGCAAGTTTATATTTACCTGATCTCAATACAATATTGGATCCGCACAAATTAATTAAGTATTTATCAGAAAAGAAGATCACCTATATAAAGTCTACTCCATCTTTATTTCAGGTCATGTTTGATATTGTAGGACATTTTGATTTGAAAACGCTCCGATTGATTATTTTTGGCGGAGAACAACTCGAACGATCACTTGTACAAAAAATTTCTGAAGATAATGATGGGATCTCGATTTTAAACCACTATGGACCAACGGAATCTACAATCGGATGTATTGCGAACTTCGTAGAAGATTACCATGATCCTATTCCAATCGGAAAGCCTATAAATAACGTCCATATTCTAATTTTAGATAATGAAGGTAGAGAAGTTGAAGATGGCGAAAAAGGGGAACTTTACGTTGGTGGTAAAGGGTTGGCATTAGGTTATATCAATAACTTACTGCTGACAAAAGAAAAATTTATAAATAATCCAAAAAATTCAATGGGTTTAATCTACAAGACTGGAGATCTCGTCAGAAAAAATGAAAGAGGTGAAATTGAATTTTTAGGGAGAGACGATGGTCAAGCAAAAATTAGAGGATATAGAGTAGAAACTAAAGAGGTTGAGAGGGCAATACAATCTCATGATCTTATTGGTAAAGCTGTAGTGATGGTTAAAACGATGGAAGACGGCATTAATCATTTGATTGGCTATTATACTTCTAAAACAGAAGTCACACCTAAAGATTTGATGAACTACCTTTTAGATTATCTTCCTAGCTATATGATTCCTTCAAAGCTATATCGAATTGAAAAATTACCATTGACAATGAACGGTAAACTAGACGTTCGTCTACTAGAAGCATCTATTTCTACTGAAAGTACTACACAGAATCATGCATCAAAACCTAGTGCTTTAAAAGAAAAGATACTTCAGATATGGAAAATGCATCTTTATATCGATGCCATTGATCTATCTGATGATTTTTTTGAAATAGGCGGTCATTCATTAGCTGCAATGAAAGTAGCTAATGACTTGTCTAAAGAATTGAATGTTGAAATCTCTGTAAAAGACATTTTTCAGAATTCTAACATAGATAAATTAGCTACATACGTAGAAAAAACAAAAAGTAATCCTGAAAACGAATGTGTATTAACGCACCAAGATCTTCCTTTGACTTATCCTGCATCTTCTGAACAAATTCGATTGTATACAATTTCTAAAGTACATGAAGAAGTATTAGCATACAATTTACCAATTCTGATTAAAATCGAAGGTGAAGTGAGTATCGATCAGCTTAAAGAGTCTCTAAAGATGCTAGTTCGAAATCATGAATCGCTAAGAACTACTTTTTCATTTGAAGGATCAACACTATTTCAAATAGTTCATAGTGAATTATCTATCGAAATAGAACATTTATTGTTAAAAGAAGAGAATGTGGATGATGTGATCAAAGCACAGGTTAAAAAATTTAATTTGGAAAGTGATCCGTTATTTAGATTTAAGATTTATGAAATAGCTGCTTCCAAAACATATGTGTTTATGGATTTTCACCATGTAATTGTTGATGGAGTTTCGTTAGAAATATTATTAGAAGAATTTAAAAACACTATCACTAATAAACCATTAAAACGCGCTGAAATTTCGTATCGAGACTATACAAAATGGCAAAATGACAGAACCAAAAATATTTGCTTTGAAGATGAGAAGAAGTTTTGGATCAATCATTTAGATAATCCTAAAGTGCCACATGCAGAATTTCCACTGGATTACGAAAGACCGACCATTATGAATTTCAATGGAACTACAATCCGCTACATTTTAAACGAAGAAATATGTGCTCGACTCACAGAAGTAGCGAGAAGCAACAAAGTCACACTTTATATGTTACTACTATCCGCATATTCAATTTTATTATCTAAATATGGGGATGAAGAAAATGTAGTCATTGGAGCTCCAATAAACGGTCGAACAGTTCAAGCATCTCATGACCTTGTAGGAATGGTCACGAACACCCTTGTACTCAAGTTTGAAATAGGTATGGGAGAGTCGTTAAGAAGTCAACTTAAGAAAAATAAGAACATTTTTCAAAAGGCTATTGAATATCAGAACTACCCTTTTGATCAATTATTACGTTCAATGAAAGTTACCGTAAACCCGGCTAAAAATCCATTGTTTGATTCTATGTTTGCCTATCAAGAGAAAGAGAACACCGAATTTTATCTTGGTGACAGCAAAGTAACTGTAGATGCAGTCTCAAAGAACACATCAAAGTTCGATAATACAATGTATGTTGAGAAAATCTCCGATAAGCTCATTTTGAAAATGGAGTATAACAACAATCTTTATGAAGAATCGACAATGAGAAGTGTTATAGAAGACTATGTGAGTCTTTTAGAGGAGATAGTTGAAAACGACGATAAAAAAATAAAAGACTATTTAGAACCAAATATAGAGCAACCTTATTTTGATATGGAAATTACTTTTTAATATGTTCAATGTATTTGAAAATACCGAATAAATTCGGACGAAAGTATGGTGAATTCAATATGACAAACATGATTTTGGATCGCGCAATAGACTACAACATAAACTCGATTTTAGATCAATTTCAAGATACTGAATTTAATGAAAGTGTGCTAGGAGTCGAGGATCTTAAAAAGTCATTAGAAAAATCGAGATTAACTAATGAAAGTATTCATTCTTTATGGGGAATTTCACCAAATGCACCGATTCATTTAGGGTATGATAAGTTACTTTTAAATCAAAAAAAATTATTAAGTGCTGGATTTGAACATACTATTATCTTAGCAGACATTCACCTCAAATTAGCCAAGCAAAATGATAATGATCTTACATCTATAAAAAGCCAATACTATCATGCCTACTTTAAAGACTTGATCGGCTTAGATAATGTTAATTATGTTTTCGGTTCTTCATTTCAATTTACAGAAGAATATACAAAACTATTGCATAATGCATTTGTTCAAAGCAATCTCTCTGATGTATCTAAAACTGTTCCTACATTTGAAAACAACAAGATTTCTGACTTAGTACAATCTTTAATGCAAATTGTGGATTTAATCTATTTCAAAGCACAAATTGCTTTTGGTGATTCTGGACAATTGAGAGTGTATTCTCTCGCTAGGAAAATATTACCTAAGATTGGATTTAAAAAACCAATCGTACTTAGTGCAAAATTAGGACATGATCTAATGGGAAATGAGTTGTCGCAAAGCACCTCCAAAACAAGAATTTGTATTCATGAATCACAAAGTAGCATTGCGAAGAAAATTAAAAAAACATATGCTCCGATTCAACAAATCAGTGACAATCCATTGATTGAATTATGTAAATATTCTGTATGGCCTTGGATTAAAGAAAAGCCAGTATCGATTAATTTAAGACCTGAAGGACAAGCAATCATTTCTAGCTTTGATGAATTATGTGATCTCTACGAAAAAGATATTATTGGACCTCAAGAGTTAAAACAATTTGTGACGTATCATCTGTGGAATCGAATTTCTACTTATCAAAGCTATTTTCAGAATAAACCGGAACTTGTTGAATGGATAAATATGAATAAAATCAATAATTGAAAATAAGTTAAAACTTTTTTAATTACACAGGAACTACAATTTAACAGGAAATGGTGTGATATGAATGAATGAAATCAAAAATTTCTTCGAGAGAGAAGATTACTCTAATCAACTATCTGCGTTTATAAAAAAAGTTAAAGATGCTTCACAAGAATTAGCTTATTTCGCAGCTCAAAACAGCGGAACGCCACTAAAATATCATAATGAGGACGTAAAACACGCGTGTGAAGCGGTTGAGAATTTAATTCTGTCGAAAAAAATTAGAAACGATGAAAATCTAAGACCGAAAGGAAAAATCTTTATCGGTCTATCAGCTAACGAGCCTTTAATTGTAGGGATCATCCCTGTATGTGTGGCTCTAATGATGGGTAATGATGTAAAGATTAGATCAGCAGGGACTAACCGAGAACTGATGATGCGTATTGTTAATATGCTACAAGAAAGTGGTTTTACAAAAAATCAAATTTCTTTAGCAGATCAGAACCGTGAAGCTGTTGAAGAGGATATTAAAAAAAGTAACTTCGTTTTTTGGTTTGGTTCATATAAAACGTGTAAAGAAATTGGAAAAATGTGCTTAGAAAATGATGTAGCATTTGCTTTTGAAGCAGAAGGTCATGACATTTCAATTTTAGACAACACACTATCACCAGAAGATATTAAGCATGCAGTTAATGCAATTGGTGACAGTTTAGTTAGACACGATGGGCAAATTTGTCAATCTATTAAAGGCGTTTATGTCCATTCCGATGTTAAAGATCATTTTTTAAATGCTTTTCAACAAATGATAAAAAATGTCGTAGTTGGTGATTCATTCGACTTGAAGACAGAAGTGACTAAGACCCCAGTTTTGAAACATGTTGATACACCTGACTATAGAGAAACACCGTTCTCTTCAGAAATTTGGTGGACAGAGTATCGTGATACAACAGTATTAAAAGAAAGTATGTTGACTAATCCGTATCGGCTATCTTTGGCAGTCTTCTCAAGAAGTTCAAAAGAAGACATTAGTAACTTTGCTAATGACTATAAGAGTGCGAGATTGCTTATAAATGATTATCCAGAAAGAGTGTATTTGACAGATCCTTGGGGTGGTTTAGGTAAGAGTGGCACTTCTGGACCGAGTACATGGATTGAAAAGTTCACAGATAAGACCTTTGTACGAGAAGGATATGTATTCAATTAATTAACTTAAAATTTAATGAGATGAGGTAAATATAATGTTAGACACACTTCCAAACTTACTAGCTGGTGGAACAAATTCTCCAATTTCTTTCCCAGAAAATTATCCGAAATGGGTATCTAAAGGACAAGGAGCATATGTTTATGATACGAGTGGAAGAAAATATATCGATTTATGGATGGGGTACGGCGCTTTACTTTTTGGTCATGCTGACGAACAAATTATTGATGTAATCAAAAAAACAATTACTAATGGATGGTTTTTCTCTAACCCGCCAATCGTTGAATTGGAATTAGCAGAAACAATTCATAAACTCATTCCTTCCGCAGAAAAAGTTCGATACGCAACTACAGGTTCAGATGCAGTTGCATATGCGCTTCGTGCTGCAAGATCTCATACGAAACGAGATAAAATTCTTACAATTAAAGGAGGGTATCATGGTGTTCACGAAGGTGTGATTAAAAGTGCAGGCGTAAACAAGATTACAGAAGCAAACGTTGACTTCATACCTTATAACGATATTTATTATGTAAAAGAAAAATTAAAATCAAAAGAGTACGCTGCATTTATTTTAGAACCAATCTTAGCAAATTCTGGTTGTACGCCTCCACGCGAAAATTATTTAAATGAGGTACGGGAAATTTGCAGTGAAACTGATACTATTTTGATTTTTGACGAAGTGGTAACTGGAACACGAATTCATGTGGGTGGGGCACAAAGTTATTATAACGTTACTCCAGACCTCACGGTGTTTTCTAAAGCAATCGCAAATGCTCTTCCCCTATCTGTAGTATGTGGTAAGGAGTTCATTATGAACGAATTCATGCCAGTAGGAAATGTATTCTTTGCTGGGACTTTTAATGGACATCCTTTAGCTTTAGCTGTTGCTAAGCACGTCTATTCTCGATTGTCTGACGGAAAAATTCATGAAAAGGTGAACGCTCTTGGTGACCGACTACGGAAGCATATTCGAGATGAGATTGATAGACTAGATCTACACGCTAGTGTACAAGGAGTCGGTTCTATGCTAACTGTTGCGTTCGGCTGTGAAGAGTTCGAGCAAGGACTTAGTCCTAACCACGACTCTAAAACGTATACAACATTTATTCAAAAGCTAGCTAGCAAAGGTATTGTATTCCCACCATTATGTACGGAAACAGTATTCCTTTCTCCAGTACATCAAGAGGTTATTGAAGAGATTGAATTGAAAATCTCTGAAGCGTTAACCGAGCTGAAAGAGTGTAAGTAAGGACTGTAAGATTTAATTAAGGATGATGGTTTAAAATAACCCCATCCTTAATTTTATTCAAAGTAATCAGGGAGAGTTGTCTATGAGGAAATTAATTGTCTTTCATAAAAACACATATAAACCACAAAAAATCAAAAGAAATTTTAAGACGAAAGAGTTCGCTATTAGTGTGATTTTAATGGTTATTTTTATGGGTAGCACGTTTTTTTTATTTAATTTAAGTGGTGTTGTCGACAATATTACGTCATTTATTTTATTTGTACTGGCAATTTTAAGCGGTAGTAGCATGTTTCTTTATATCGATCATTTAGAAAAAAACACAGAATATTTTCTTTATGACAATAAAGATTATCAAAGACAACTTGAACGCAAATTGAAAAAAGATTTTAAAATTACTAATGTGCCTCAACTCGAGATAGCTATTAAGTCTATAACAGAAGAAAGAGATAAAAGTATTAAAAAATTCGGCGTAACAATCCCTTACGTTGCTATAGGAATTACGCTTATAGCATTATTTGCAAATAAAAGTAGTACATCCATCGAGGAGTTAATCATTTATTTCGTAATTTATTTTTCATGTATATTCTTGATTCATTTTATGTTGAAGTTTTCCGAACTTTTTTTCAACATGTATTCGGACAATTTGCTAAATCTGATTAATACCCTAAAGCAAATTCAGCTTGATTGGTTAAGTGATCATAAAAAAGAATTTCCGTCATGGGGAGGATAAAAGATTAAATAAACATAAAATATCTTCGTTCAGATATACAACTAAAAACTAAGAAAAATAGGTTAAAGAGCGTATACATTCGATATTAGAATGTATACGCTCTATTTAATTCCAATAAAAATAACAACAGTAAAAATGATGATCAAGATTTCAGGATTGCAATCGAACTTTTGAAAAAGGCTCAGGATTCGCAGAGGCTAGAGCAAGTCGTGAATCTAGACGTCGCGTCGGAAGACGTGCAAGAAGGACGATTTGTCGATGGCGGAATCAAGTATCGATATGTCAAGAGCTACGAGCGCAATCCTAAAAATAGATTGTTGGCAATCAAAGAGCATGGCGTCATCTGTAAGGCGTGTGGTTTTGATTTTGAAGCCGTCTATGGAGAACGTGGGAAGGAGTATATCGAAATCCATCATATCCAGCAATTGAGTGGGCTCGAAGAGCCCGCTGAAATTAATCCTAGAACTGATTTAATCCCGTTGTGCGCTAACTGCCATAGAATGATTCATAGAAAAAAAGATGAAGTTTTGACGGTCGAACAGTTGATTGAAATATTAGAAGGAAGAAGGCATTGAACATCACGAATGATGATGAGCCGTATACGACTTCATTTTTCTGAAGAGGTCCAACCGTATAATCTGCGTAATAATTCTAGTTCTATGACTTTTTATCCAATCAATCGATTGATTGGAATCTGTGTATATCATCTTCTTTTAAAATAAAATAAAGGTCCACTTGTTTACTCATACTAGTGCCTGATTCCTTTATATATACGGCACGTCGATTTCTAATCTTAAATAAAAAGATTGTATACTTTTCGATGTCGAAATGTATACAATCTTTTTTTGTTCTCTAATTCATTATTAACTAATACATTCAATCTCGAACATCACTTACGATTGATTAGCCAATGAGTGCGATGTTCGAGACTTTCTTTGACATGATCAGAATCAGCCGAGATGGGCAGCACCGATGACCCCCGCATGACCCTCCAGCGTCGCGAGACGTACTTCGATGCTCGGACGAAGAGCAGGATAGACGAGCTCGCGGACTCGACAGATCAACTCTTCCCAGAAGACAACTGCAGATCCTGTGACTCCCCCTCCTATGATGATGACCTCGGGGTCGATGGTATGGATGATGTTCGCGAGCCCTGTCGCCAAGTGGTTGATGAACCGGATTCGTTCTGAGGGTACGGTGAGCAACATCTCGATGGACGAGGCTTCCTTCTCCAAGGCACGTGATTGGAGTGCGGTGCCGCTCGCCAACCCCTCGAGGGATCCGACGTTGAGAACCGGATGGACGGGCCCGGATGAATCAATGATGGTGTTGCCGATTTCTCCCGCATACCCATTGGCCCCGCGAATGAGCTTTTTCTCATGGACATAGCCACCACCGATTCCGGTGCTTACCGTCACATAATAGACGGAAGAGGATGTCTGTCCTGCTCCGAACAACGCCTCGCCGAGCGCCGCTGCATTCGCGTCGTTCTCGAGATGGGTCGGGAGCCCGAATCGGGAGGCGATGGGGGTGACGAGGTCGACGTCGTCCCAGCCAGGCAGATTCGGTGGGGATAACAGGTGTCCGGTCCTCGCGTCGAGTGGACCAGGTGCGGCGATGCCGATGTTCGTCAGATAGAACTCTTCCGAGAAGTATCGGATGGCATGTTCGATGTGCGAGATGGTCTGCTCAGGGCCGGCGACCGGATTAGTCGGGAAGGACAACTGCTTGATGACGTTCTCCTGATCGACGACGGCGACGCGTGTCTGCGTACCACCGAGGTCGACACCGATCCGGAATGGCTTCGTCGTCTTCGGAGCAGGTCCGGTGACCAACATGAGACCGTCCCCGGAGACGACATGCTCGTTGCCGGCAGGGAGGAGTGCGGTCGCCCCGACCGATAACACGACGTCGTCCAATTCGATGGTCCCCTCGACGACGGTGATGATACGGAACGACGGACTCGGGTCTAGTGCATGGGTCTGACGGATGGTCCACTCCTCGACGAAAAAATCAGGATTCCGCGTCAACCGTCTTCTGGATGGGGACAACGGGACGGAAGGCTCTAAGTAACGATAGTGAGGGAACCGTATCACGCGACGGGCCTGTTCGATGTGGAGTGTGCGCCGAGTGCCGGTGACTGGATCGAGACGATCATAGTCGTGCAGACGATAGGTCGTATCCGAGTTCTGTTGGATTTCGAGGACGACACATCCTTCGGTCAAGGCATGGACTGTCCCCGCCGGTACATAGAGGAAGTCACCCTTCGATACCGGTACGTGATGCAATGACTGCAACAATGTCCCCTGACGGACGGCCTCGTCGAACTCTTCCGGGGAGGACAAGGAATGACCGTGGATGAGCGAAGCGTCCTCCGGACAATCGATGATGTACCAACATTCGTTCTTTCCGTAAGGTTGTTGCTCATAACATCTTGCATCGGCGTCGTTCGGATGGACCTGGACGGATAGGTCCGTCGAGGCATCGATCCACTTCAACAGGAGCGGGAAATCGGAATCCGTCTCCATGCCGAAGATTTCAGGTTGGTTTGACCACAACTCTTCCAGATCGAGACCGACGAAAGGTCCGGATTTGACGCGCGTAGTCCCGTCCGGATGACTCGCGAGTGTCCATACCTCTCCCGTCGGAATGTCTTCGGGAATGGAAAATCCATACTCGAGAAGTCTCTGTCCGCCCCATATCCGTTCCTTGACGATTGGTTCGAAATAAATCGCTTCCTGCATGCTAACTCCTCCTTCATCCTATTTTCAATTACAACTCTACACTTTTATAAAATAAAAATAAACAAATTAAATATCAAGTATAGACATGAAATAAAAAATACGTATAATCATATTTGTAAGCGATTACAAATAAGGAGGAGATTTCAGATGAAGAAAATCATGTTGGCGTGTAGTTCAGGAATGTCGACGAGCATCCTGGTGTCGAAGATGCAGGAGCATGCGAAGGGCATCGGAGAAGAAGCGAAGATTTGGGCGGTCGGACAGGACCAGGCGATGAAGGAGATGGATGGCGCCGACGTCATATTGATCGGACCACAGATGCGGTTCCTTCTCTCGAAGTTCCAGCAGGCGACGGACAAGCCCGTCGAGGTGATCGACATGATGGCGTACGGCATGGCGGACGGAAAAGCGGCCTATGAACAAGCCGTGAAGTTGATGGGGTGAACGACATGCAGACGAACGAACAGACGATCGAGCAAGTCGCGTTCATGATGATCCTACACAGCGGGAATGCCAGAAGTACGATTCGTGAGGCGATCGAAGCCTATAAGGAAGGGACGTTCGAGGAGTTCGAGCGGTTGCTGTCGGATGCACGCGCTCAACTACAAGAAGCACATCAGGTCCATTTCGGGCAGGTCCAGAAGGAAGCGAGCGGTGAACCGACGACGCTGTCCCTCCTGTTGCTACACGCAGAGGACCATCTGATGTCGACGCAGACGATGCTGGATCTGACGGCCGGGCTCATCGAGCTCATGGAGCATAAGTTCTCTAAAAAACGATAAGGAGTGTTTGAGATGACTGAGAATAGTAAGTGGTTCGACCTGTTGAGCCGTTTCCTGATGCCGATGGCGGCATTCTTGAACAACAGTCGCTACCTGCAGACGTTACGTGACGCATTCATGCTTGCCTTCCCGATTACGATGTTCGGTTCCTTGATCGTCGTCGTCGCCAACCTACCGTTTCTCGACAAGTTCATGTCCCCTGGAGTGCTCGATGCCTTCAAGACGTCGCTCGGGAATGCACCATCCGCGACGATGGGCATCATGTCATTGTTCGTCGTTTTCGGGATTGGCTATTATCTATCCAAAAGTTATGAGGTCGAAGCTGTATTCGGTGGTGTTATCGCCCTCGTCTCGTTCCTATTACTTACGCCGTTCTTCGTCTCGGTCGAAAACGTCACGGATCCGGTGGGTAACGTCATCCCGCTCGACCGACTCGGCGCGAAGGGCATGTTCCTTGCCATGATCACAGGATTCCTGGCAGGAGAGATCTATCGCTTCATCGTCCAGAAGAACTGGACAATCAAGATGCCGGCTGGTGTACCGACCGCGGTCGCCAAATCGTTCTCGGCACTCGTACCGGCATTACTTACGCTCACCGTCTTCCTCGGGATTAACATCGCAGTCACTTCACTTTTGGACACGAACCTACATGACCTCATCTTCAATCTCGTCCAGAAACCACTCGTCAACCTAGGGAACGGTCTCGTCCCGACATTGATTGCCATCTTCTTCGTCCAATTGTTCTGGTTTTTCGGTCTCCATGGACAGGTCATCGTCAACTCGGTGATGGATCCGATTTGGAACACGCTGTCCCTCGAGAACCTGAACGCCTATACCGCGAACGGAGAAATCCCGAACATCATCAGCAAGCAGTTCATCGAAATCTACACCGTCGGGATCGGGGGATCCGGTTCGACGCTGGCGGTGGTCGTCGCCATCCTGTTGTTCATGCGCTCCAAGCAATTGAAGCAGATTGGGAAACTATCGATCGGGCCTGGTGTCTTCAACGTCAACGAACCGATGATTTTCGGGCTCCCGATCGTCATGAACCCGTTGATCATGATTCCATGGATCGTCGCACCATTGATCACGGTGACCGTGACATACTTCGCCATGTCGACGGGCATCGTCCCGCCTCCGACCGGCGTAGCCGTGCCGTGGACCGTCCCGATGTTCATCAGCGGCATGATGGCGACCAACTCCCTCGCCGGAGGTCTGTTACAGCTCGTCAACTTCGCCATCATCATGGCGGTATGGTTCCCGTTCCTCGTCTTCATCGATCGACTGAACCTGAAGAAGGAGCGCGAGGAGGCGAACGCCACGCAGGAGAAGAAGGAACAAATCGGCTGAACGACGTCGGTTGAGTGAAAAACAACTATAGATAGGATGTGCATAGGATGAATCAGACAGAGAACACGACCGTGCAGGAGAAGAAGTATACCTTCCCGACCGACTTCTGGTGGGGGACGGCCGCATCCGCGACGCAGATGGAAGGCGCTGCGTATGAGGGAGGAAAAGGACCGAACATCTGGGACTACTGGTACGAGCAGGAGCCGAATCGTTTCTTCGACGGCGTCGGTGCGACGGTGGCGTCCGACTTCTATCACCAGTACGAAGAGGACATCGCCCTGATGAAGGAACTCGGGCACAACTCGTTCCGGATGTCAATCTCCTGGTCCCGTCTGTTCCCGACCGGGGAAGGAGAGGTCAACCCGCTCGCCGTCGACTTCTACAACCGCGTGATTGACGAGCTGATCCAGTCCGGCATCGAGCCTTTCGTCAACCTGTACCACTTCGACATGCCGCTCGCGTTGCAGCATCAGGGTGGCTGGGAGAGCCGGGATGTTGTCGCACGTTACGTCGACTATGCCAAGGTCTGCTTCGAGCTGTTCGGGGACCGTGTGACAAAATGGTTCACGCACAACGAACCGATCGTCCCGGTCGAGGGGGGCTATCTGTACGACTTCCATTATCCGAACGTGGTGGATTTCAAGCGCGCTGTCCAGGTCGCCTATCATTCGATCTTGTCGAGTGCATTTGCCATCGAGGCGTATAAGGAGTCGGGCCAGGCTGGTAAGATTGGCATCATCCTCAACCTGACGCCGTCTTATCCGAGAAGCCAGAACGAGGCGGATCTACGAGCCGCTCATCTGGCGGACATCCTGTTCAACCGTTCCTTCCTAGACCCGTCCGTGCTCGGGACATTCCCGTCAGAGTTGATAGACCTGTTGAAGGAACAGGATGCACTTCCTCTGATGGAGGAACTGGATCGACAGAAGATTGCGACCCACACGGTCGACCTGCTCGGCATCAACTATTATCAGCCGAGACGAATCAAGGTGAAGGAACATCTCCCGAACCCGAAGGCACCGTTCATGCCGGAGCACCTGTTCGACTACTATGAGATGCCAGGGCGGAAGATGAACCGTCATCGTGGCTGGGAGATCTACGAGAAGGGCGTCTATGACATCCTGACGAACCTTCGTGAGAACTACGGGAACATCGAGTGCTTCATCTCGGAGAACGGGATGGGGGTCGAAGGGGAGGAACGCTATCGCGACGCGAACGGCAGCATCCAGGACGATTACCGGATCGACTTCATCGCGGAGCACCTGAAGTGGGTGCATCTAGCCATGGAGGAAGGTTCGAACGTCAAGGGCTACCACCTCTGGACCTTCATGGACAACTGGTCTTGGAGTAACGCCTACAAGAACCGCTACGGCTTCGTCGGCGTGGACCTTACGAGTCAGGGCCGGACGGTCAAGAAGAGTGGTCACTGGTTCAAGCGCGTGATCGAAGAGAATGGGTTCGTGAGATGAGGAAGGATGATCAGGGTATATCTAGCCCTGGTCATCCTTTTTTGTTATATTATACGTATATGTCTATACATGGGGTGTAATCATGTCTACTAAAAAGAAACCAAAGTATGAGAAAATCGCAGATGAACTGCGCGGACGAATCCTTAACGGAGGTTATGATGTCGAGGAAGCGATGCCGGACGAGATCCAACTCGCGGAGGAGTTCGCGGTCAGCCGGATGACGATGAAGCGGGCTCTCGAAATCCTGGTATCGGAAGGCATCATCTATCGCCAGCGAGGACAGGGGACCTTCATCCTGCCTTCGAGCTTCTCGCAGGGTAGGATCAACGTGTTGAACAAAGAATCCCAAGGGTTGACGAAGCTGCTCGGCGAGCGGGCCGTCAGGAGTGAGGTCCTCCAGTTCGAGGTACGCTTCCCGGATGCAGAGGTCGCCCGTCATCTGATGATTGAGAAGACGGATCCCGTCTATGAAATCCGGCGCGTCCGTTATGTCGATGACGAACCTTACGTGATCGAGCATACGTTCATGCCCTCCTCGTTGATTACTGGTGTGACGAAGGAGGTTCTCGATAGTTCGATCTATCGATACATCCAGGAGGACCTCGGTTACACGATCACGAGCTCACACAAGATGATCCGCGCGGATAAACCGGACCAGTGGGACCGCGATTATCTCGGGAACGAGGAGACCGATCCAATCATCGAGGTCGAGCAAGTCGTCTTCCTCGGGAACGGGAAGCCGTTCGAGTACTCGTTCTCGAGGCACCGTTACGATAAGTTCGTCTTCACTTCCGTCCACATCGGTCGATGAATGATGGGGCAAGTGGATGAGCATTTTTCATTCTGAGTGGACTTGAAGATGCTATTAGAAAGTTCGATTATGAATAAATAAGAAAAGCGTATACATATTTCGACATCGAAATGTATACGCTTTTCTCTATGCTCTTTAGAGCTATTTTTACGAACATAATCGTTGATAATTAGGTAGATGAAGAAAAGTCCGTTTTGATTGATATTGATCAAAATATTAATGCAGAGAGAAGCCTCTTTTCATACAGTTGTTTAAAAAGACTGATTGGAGCTCTGAAAAGAATTATATATTTTTTGACTAACAACGGTTGGACGAAACACAATTTAAAAAATAATTTTTATCGTAAATACGTATTCCAGGTTATTTAAAGCACATTGATAAAAAGATGAGTTTATAGAACTCTTAATAGCACAATCAATCAGCTAGATATATCATTGTGAGAGAATAATCATTTTTGTATACATAACGGTCGTTTTAAAAACAAAAAAAGAAAACTCACATATTTCCTCAGATGTGAGTTCTACCTGTCTTATTTATAGATATCACGACGATGCCCGATCTCGAGAATCAAAATCACGACTTTTTCATCTTGAATGTCAGCAATCAGACGATAATCACCGATGCGATACCGCCATTCACCCGAGCGATTCGAGACGAGTCCTTTACCGTGACGACGCGGATCATCCGTCCCGACCAGATTCTTCTTGATCCAGGACATGATGATCCGCGCTTGTTGAGGATCCATCTTCTTGAGAGACTTTTGAGCTCCGCGCTCAAACTCTACCGTAAATGCTGTCATTCTAAATCAAGTTCCTTCATCATATCGTCGAAAGAGATCGCTTCTGATTTTTTACGGTGTGCTGCCATCGAATCATGATAGAGTTGTAAATCGATTTCGTCTTCGATGCGGTCGAGGACGGCATCGCGAACGAGTGTAGAAATCGTGATGTTTTTTGCCTTCGCATATTCTTTGATGAGTCGTGTATCCTGGTCATCCAGACGTACGGAAATGGTACTCATGATTATCAGCTCCTTTGTAATACATTGTAATACATATTCCAGTAGTAGTCTAGAAATGGCACCGATTTAAAATAGGATTGAACCTGTTATAACTAGTATGAAAATGATGAATAAGTATGAAAAAAGAAAGACTGCTGTATCGCATGCCTTTCTTTTTGTATAAGACGTCGCACACGCTGAAATGCTCATGTGGAGGATCATAAATACACGGAAATACTATACAACGCTGCGAAAAATAATGAGATCGAGACGCCTAATCCAAGATAGAGGGTCTTGATGGAGTCTTGGGTTGATCGGATGACGTACACCAACAATCCCACGAAAAGGAGGCTGATTGCCATCAAGAAGAGGGATATCATGGTCGGCTCGAACCGGATATCAGAATAGGTGAAACGCAAGCTAGGGAAAAGAAACCCTGACAGTGGACCAGCCCCGCTGGATTGAAGAGTATCCTTGATCGAGTGAGGGGGTTCCTGTTGACCGAGCCACGCAGTCGCTGTGAAGAGAAGCAGGATCAAGATGCCTTCCATGCGCATCCGCATCCGTCGGACTTCAAACGATCGTTCAGGAGACGCGTAACTCCACTTCCCGTTCATGATACCGATGATCAGCACGGGTAGAATCAGGACGTGTTTCCAGAGTAAGGCTTGTCCATACGGTAAAATCCAGGAATCGGAATACTCCTCTACCTGCACGACGACAGACATCAGATAGATGCCGGAACCGACGATCAGTAAGAAACATAGCGTCACGAGTGGTTTGAACCATTCGAGGAAGATGCCCCAGTTACGGTCTGATGGACTCCAAAAGCCGAGTATGAGCAATCCACCGGTCCAGATGAAGACGGCGAGTGCGTGAATAGAATGTACGAGCATGCCTTCTGCCCCTTTGATGCTAGAGGCGTGCCCGGACCACGCGAACGTAACGACCATCGCTATAACAAGGAATACCCCTAGTTTTATACGTCCAGGACTGAGTGATGAACGATTGATGACGATGAGAAGGAGTACACTCCAGAGAGCCATCAGAATCCAAGCGTTCCCTGCCTCGAATGTAAGTAACACGGATTGCAGTGTTATCCAAAAACCGATCTCTTCATATAAATACAGTACGATTCGTAAGACGGACAGGGAAAAGGATAACAGCATCAGCACGATGAGCATGCGAACCCAGCGGATTGAAAGCGATACGTCAGGTCGGTAAGAACGAGGGATGAGCTGGACGGAAAAGAAACCGATCAACAGCGCAAGACAACCGTAGAGGAGCGTATCGCCGATCAGATAGAGCGCGGTCATCGCTTCCGCCCCTTCCCGATAAATCAGATCAGCTCGTCCAAACATTCACCGTTTCCGGGATGGACTGTAGTAGCTGTGCTAAGACGATCGAACAACACTTTCAAAAGATGCAAAATGTCCAGACCGTCACAGTTTCGTTTGCCCGTGGGGAGATGGAAATCGACCATCAGCTGGATGCTCGACAAGTCCAAAGCGAGCTGAACAAGATCGGTTTCGATGGATACGTCAAGGGAAAGAAAACGTCCGAGGCACCGGTCCGGTCGTTCGAGGGGATCTCCTTGATCCTGTCCGGGATTTTGATTGGTCTGGGATTGCTCATCCAAACGAGCGGAGTAGCGTATCTTCCGAATGTTTTGTACGGTATCGCCTTGATCCTCAGTGGGGGGAGAGTTTTCCGGAGTGCCTATTATGCCGTCCGTGCCCGCTCACTCGACATGAAAGTATTGATGAGCGTAGCAGCCATCGGTGCCGCATGTATCGGGGAGTGGCTCGAGGGAGCGACCGTCGTCTTCCTCGAGCCATCGGCAATTTGCTTCAGAATCGCTCCCTTGCGCGGACGCGCAATTCCATTCAGAAACTGATCGAACTGTCTCCGAAGGAAGCCTTCGTGCTGACGGACGGGGACGTTAGACGTAAACCGGTGGAAGCGGTGCGAGTCGGAGAAATCCTCCGGATTCGACCAGGTGATCAGGTTGCACTGGACGGCACGATCCTGAACGGGACGACGACCATCAATCAAGCACCGATCACGGGCGAATCGATTCCTGTCGATAAGAAGGAAGGCGATCACGTATTTGCCGGAACGCTCAACATGGATCGTTCGTTCGACAT
>NZ_JACSMI010000007.1:0-137838 GCF_018618605.1 Exiguobacterium sp. s125 | reverse complement strand
ATGGACGGTACACCAGGTTCAATGCCGAACACAGGTAACGGCGGCATGAGCGACACAAGCAACAACGCAACAACAGGTGCACTCGCACTGTTCGGTCTTGCACTCGGTGCAGCTGGAATCGTCGTTGCACGCAAACGTCAAAACGCATAAGAAATCGGGTATACTAAAAAGGATAGCGCCCTCGGCACTATCCTTTTTCTTACATAGAGAGGTCTTCCTCTCGGAAAGGAGTGACGTGTTTTGAAAAAATGGTTATTCCCGATCAGTATCGTCCTGATGCTCGCTTCAGTCGGCACACTGATTTTCTTATTATTCGGAAACACGAGCGACACAGAAACGAACATCACGCAAGGTACGGCTGATTCACAATCCGCGGCTTCTTCCGGGACACAGGAGGATCCACTCAAACCATCCGAAATCTTTAAAAAAGAATTTAAGACCCTCTCAACCAATGAAGTCGAACTTCCGAAGACATTGACGATCGACGCCCTCGACGTTAAAACGAACATCGAACAAGTCGGTCTCGATAAAAAAGGAGCGATGGGGACTCCGAAAAATGAACAACAAGTCGGGTGGTATAAATTCGGACCACGACCAGGGGACGTCGGAAATGCCGTCATCGACGGACATACGGATACAAAAACCGGTCCTGCCGTCTTCTACAAGCTGCATGAACTTAAAAAAGGTGACGCTATTAAAATCAAAGATGAATCTGGACGCCTGCTCGTCTTCCGCGTCAAGAAACTCGTCGAGTATGATCATCTCGATGCCCCACTCGAAAAAATCTTCGGTGCTGCCGACACCCGTAACTTGAACTTAATTACGTGTATCGGTACGTACGACCAAAATGCAGGGACGTACGACAACCGTCTCGTCGTGTTCACCGAGCTTGATGAGAAAGCATCCGATCCCGTCAACACACCACCAAAACCAGCCACCAACGTCCGCATCAGCGGTGGCTTCGTGAACTGGTATGCTTCAAAAGACGATGAAGTCGTGACGTATAACATCTATCAAGAACAAGATGGAAAACGGAAAAAACTCGGTTCAACGGAATCGATTGAACGGAAAGCGTTCCCGCTTCCGGAAGATGCGACAGGTCGCTTCATCATCACAGCCGTCAATAAAGCAGGCATCGAGTCACCAGAAGCGTTTAGTGTCACGCAAAAATAAACACAACAAAAAGATCTTACGTTCAAATCGAGCGTAAGATCTTTTTAGTCTGTACTTTCGTCCAGGGAAATCCGTAATTGTTTATCCCCGGACGCCGTCTCATAAAATACATGGAGCCGCCCCGGTCTGATTTTCGTTTCCGTCGTCGGAATGAAGACAATTCCGATTCGTTCTTCCCCACTCTGATACGTTCCATTTAATGCATTAAACTGATCGGCGATCGTCACGATACGCCCATCTGTTTCGTATTCTCCGAGCTTCGGGGCGATCTCAATCGAATCGGCGGATTGATTTTTGATTTTGACGGTAATCGCGAGCAGACGATTCGCCTCACCACCGACCTGTAGGACTTTTTCTTTTTGAACGTTTACAAGCAAGAGCGGTGTTTGACGGGTCGCGTCCATCCGCTTGACGGCAAGCGTCTTGAGCGAGAGTCCGGCCATCTCGTAACTGACGCCAATCCGGTCTTCCCGATCAAATTGTTTTAGCTGGGCTTCCGTGAGACGCAGGCTCGTCCGGTCCGTCTGCGGCTTCGGTTCGTCCGCCTCGAAAAAACCGAGCAACGGGACCATGAATTTCGCAAGGATGATGACGACGAGCGCCGCCGTCATCAAATAAAACAAGAACGTCTTCACACGTCACCTCTTCTCTAAGCGCGCACCCGCTGTTTCATCCAGCCCGCCTTCAATCCATTGCTGGCGGTGTACGGTTGCTTCGCTAAAAAATCACAGTACTGAATCGCTAAATATTCTGCCTGGAATTCAACGTAACGCGTCCCCGGCAGACTGTTTACTTCATACAGATAAATCTTCCCGTCCGCTCCAATCCCGACATCGATGCCGAGCGCATCGAGCGGGTAATCATAAAACGACTCGAAATATGCCGGGAAGCGACGGGCGAACAACACAATCTGCCGGGAAATTTCTTCGTGTTGCTCCGGATAGTTTTGCTTCATGAAGATATCCATCCGCGTCGTCGAAAAGGCACCGTGACTCAAGTGACTAACGGACTCTTGCTTGTTGTTACTGACAAAAGGAAAGAACTTGACGAGCTTCCACGTTCCATTCGCCCCTTTTGCGACATGGATCCGCATACAATAGGAATGTCCGTGGATGGTTTCCGAAGCGATGAACGGTTGGACAATCATCGGGTTCCGTTGAATCTCTTCTTCGATACGGTCGATCAATTGTCCTGTCGAACAGGTGTTACTTTGTAAAAGATAATCGAACGTATACTGATCCGGGCCGACCTGTTCAATCGTATAAATCCGTTGCCCTTGCTTGCCGTTAGCCGGTTTGAAAATAATTTTCCCGTACCGTTCCAGTAGAGCGATCAAATCCTTCCCCGCACGAATCCGGTGCATCGGAATCAAATATTGTTTGAACGTTCCGTCAGCCGCAAGTTTTTTCAGGACGACGTTTTTGTTGCCGATCCGGTGTGTCGTAAACGGAATCTCGTCGGCCAAGCGCGAAAAGATGTCTTTTTGCTCGTCCGTCAACGGTAAGTGATTGTAGACGACATCCGGAAATTCGCACAAGCCGTTATGCCAGCGGTCATCCAAAAAGTGCATCCCCCGAATCATCCGCTTCTCAAAGTCGATATCCTGCGGCCGGAAGAAAAACGCTTCAATCCCCATCGATGCTGCGACGACACAGGCGATTTTATCACGAAATTGTGGTTTATCGTTCAAGCGTAATATGCCGATTCTTGTCATGTCCGTCTCCCCCTACTCAATCGGTTCTAAGAAAATCAAATAGCGTTCCGTACTGTTCGCAATGTTATAAAACGGGTAACAGGTCGAGATGACGAGCGACTCCGTTCCTGTCGCTGCCAAGACGCGTGTATCTTCATCGTCGACGATTTCACTCGACCGCATGACATAGCGGTATGATCCATCCGCCAAATAGAGTTCGACCTCATCACCCGGTTCGAGCTCACTGATTTTTGAGAACGTCGTATCGTTATGCCCGGCGATGAAGATTCGGTCACCCTGTCCAGGAAAAGCCGTGTCCGGGTGGTGCCCGACTCCTTTCGCAAGCGTTTTGTCCGTTACCCCTTCGAGGAGCGGTAATTCCATGTCGAGCGATTTAATGCTTAAGAAACCAAGCGTCTCGCCTTCTTTAAACGTGACCGGCACCGCCTCCGTGTCCGTTGCCTCTGGTTCAGCCGTCTTCTTCTGTTCCTCCGCCTCCACGACAACGGCTTTCGCCTTTTCCAGTTCGGTGGACAACGTTCGATCAATCGTGAATTTCTGATATCCGACGTAACCTAACAGGAGAACACCGATGATGAGCAAGAGTGTCGAGACGTGTCGTCTCATCCTTTTACGACCTCCTCCTGACGGATTTGTTCGAGTGCACGACAGTACCCGGAGATATTATGCTCGACATCATCAATCCGGACGCGGAAGGAGTGGTGACGGATGTAGAAACTACCGAGTATGCGCTCCGGTACTTTCATATACATCGCGACTTCCGGGTAGTAAAAACCAGTCAATTGATACTGCATCCGGCGTTCAATCGTCGCTTCGAGCCAGTCGAGCGGAAACGTCGTCAATAAGTCCGTCTGCCCGTCCGCTTGCATCCGGCCGATCATCTCGCGGGCCGCCAGCATCAACTCAAGAAACGTCGGATACGTCGTCTCGCGGTGATGAATGAAATCAAGCTTTTGTTCGACATTTTGAAGTCCGAACCGATAGTACCGTTCATCCGGGACATACTTCGTCAGTTCATTGACGCTGTAGCTGAGCCAGTGGTCATGTTGCTTCCAGTAATCGTGCGCGATAAAGTAGTCGAACGCTTGCGTCACACTCGTCAACCACTGTTCTTGTCGATCGAGCTCGTATAGACGAAGCAGCGCAAACGTCGCTTCACCTTCGTAATAGATAATCCGAAACGCCTCTTTCAGTGCAAGCGACGGATACGATAACACATGGTTGAAGTTGCCTGCCGGCTGCTGCAACCCTACAATTCCGTTCGCAAGGGCGCGGCACAGCGCGAGTTCGCGACGCGACTTGAACGTCGTCATGTATTTCGTCAACGCTAAGATCGCCGCGGCATTGGCGCCGAGCTTAATTTCCGCATCCTGCTCCCAATCGACGACATAGGCCGATTCGTTCGGTTGAACGATCAAGTGCTCGATGAGATAGTTTTTCGCGCGATCGATTGCGTGTTGAAGTGTCACGTCCGGTCGGACTGCATACGCTTCAATCATCGAGTAAAGTGTACTCGCATGCCGTAAGCTGTTGTAAAATTGAATCGTTTTGTCAAAACATGAAAAGTAACCATATATGAAGCGGCCATCCGCCTGAACTTGGCGAGCTAAGTAATCACTCGCTTGCGTGACGACCGTTTTGATTTCAAAGGGAGTGGTGCGTGGAGAGGCTCTGATTTTTTCCACTGTCCCTGTCGTTTCGATGACGATCGGCTCCTCTTCACTGAAGACGCTCGTCGTCTCAAACAAGATACAGCTCGTTTCATCCGTAAAGATGAAGCGGGGTATTTTTCGACGCTGCTGTTCAACATATCGTGTCATGTTCTTCAAATTCACCCGGAGTTCCGGCGTGTCCTTGTCCGGCGTCAACATCGCATTCCCATTTAGTTCTTCTTCTAAAAAAGCACACGTGAAGCGAGCATCAAAAGCGATGCCTCTTCGAAAATAATTCTTACGTGTTGCACGAAGTTGATCGTTTAATTCTGCGAATGAACAAAAATGAAAATTCTTTGCAACATCTACTTTAATCCAGTCGTAGTCGACGGGATGTTCAAGTAAGAAGTTTTTGATTTTTTGAAAGATACTCGCCATTCGTTTCCCACGAAATGTATGGACCCGTGCACGGCGTTTCTTCGTCCCGACTGATAGAAAAACGGTGAGGCGTTGATTTAAAAAGTAAGTTGCCTGATCTTCTTTCATTAGCGCGAAAACTCGTTCTTCGATTCGTTCTATCCGGTTCATCAATTCCATCCGAAGTCACCCCTTCAAAAATAATGAAAATTGCAGCAGAGAGTTTCCCCTCCGCTACAATGACTGTTATTTAATCGGTCTGCTTATTGCTGGGGACGGCGACGGAATAGTTTTGCAAACAATCCGGTTACTACCGCCAACATACCCATCATTGAAACAAGGAAAAGATTTTCTGATGTGTTCGGAAGCTTACTTGCAATCGGTCGGGTTACCGGTTTCGAAAGTACAGACGCTTTTTTCTGTACAACCCCTAAGTTCGACGGCATCGTCGGTTTACTGATCACTCCCGTATTGATTGGACGGGTTGGTTTGTTTGTTGGTGCTGGAACAACAACATGGTCTTGATCTTTATCCCCGTCTTTATCGGCATCGGCATCGGCATCCGCATCCGCGTCGGCGTCGGCATCCGCATCGGCGTCAGCATCGGCATCCGCATCCGCGTCAGCATCGGCATCCGCATCGGCATCGGCGTCCGCATCGGCATCAGCATCCGCATCAGCATCAGCATCGGCATCAGCATCAGCATCGGCATCGGCATCGGCATCCGCATCGGCATCGGCATCCGCATCTGCGTCCGCATCCGCGTCGGCATCGGCGTCCGCATCGGCATCCGCATCGGCATCCGCGTCAGCATCGGCATCCGCATCCGCATCAGCGTCCGCATCGGCATCAGCGTCAGCATCCGCATCAGCATCCGCATCCGCATCGGCATCCGCATCAGCATCCGCATCGGCATCCGCGTCGGCGTCAGCATCCGCGTCAGCATCGGCATCCGCGTCAGCATCGGCATCGGCGTCAGCATCCGCGTCGGCATCCGCATCCGCATCGGCATCAGCATCCGCATCTGCATCTGCATCGGCATCGGCATCCGCATCCGCATCAGCATCCGCGTCGGCGTCGGCATCCGCATCGGCGTCAGCGTCAGCATCCGCATCGGCATCCGCATCCGCATCCGCATCGGCGTCGGCATCGGCATCCGCGTCAGCATCCGCATCGGCGTCCGCATCGGCATCCGCATCCGCGTCGGCGTCCGCATCGGCATCCGCATCCGCATCGGCATCCGCATCGGCATCGGCGTCAGCATCCGCGTCGGCATCGGCATCAGCATCGGCATCAGCATCCGCGTCAGCGTCCGCATCCGCATCAGCGTCGGCGTCAGCATCAGCATCGGCGTCAGCATCGGCATCCGCGTCGGCGTCAGCATCGGCGTCGGCATCCGCATCCGCATCCGCATCAGCGTCCGCATCCGCATCCGCATCAGCGTCCGCATCAGCGTCGGCGTCGGCATCCGCATCGGCATCCGCATCCGCGTCGGCATCGGCATCCGCGTCGGCATCAGCGTCAGCATCCGCATCCGCATCAGCATCCGCATCGGCATCGGCATCCGCGTCGGCATCAGCGTCAGCATCCGCATCCGCATCAGCATCCGCATCGGCATCGGCGTCCGCATCGGCATCGGCGTCGGCGTCTGCATCGGCATCAGCATCCGCATCGGCATCCGCATCCGCATCGGCGTCGGCGTCAGCATCAGCATCAGCATCAGCATCAGCATCAGCATCCGCATCCGCATCAGCATCAGCGTCAGCGTCAGCATCCGCGTCGGCATCAGCGTCAGCGTCAGCGTCCGCATCGGCATCCGCATCGGCGTCAGCATCCGCGTCGGCATCGGCATCAGCATCAGCGTCCGCATCCGCATCCGCATCCGCATCCGCATCAGCGTCAGCATCCGCATCAGCATCGGCGTCAGCATCGGCGTCAGCATCCGCGTCGGCGTCAGCATCCGCGTCAGCATCCGCATCGGCGTCGGCATCCGCATCAGCGTCCGCATCGGCATCGGCGTCAGCATCCGCGTCGGCGTCGGCGTCAGCATCGGCGTCAGCGTCCGCATCGGCGTCGGCGTCCGCATCGCCTTCTTCATCAAACACAATCGTCGTTTGACCATCTAAATCACTTAATAACTCAGCATCAATCACTGTAGTACTGACGGCTGATCCCGTAACGACAATTTCACCATCAACACCCGCTGGCTTGTCGACGAGCACATTTAAGTCGACCGTCGTCGGTCCAAGAACCTGAACGCCGACTAGTTCATTCGATAAGTTGACCGTATCGTTCGCGACTGCTGTTAGTAAGCCATTAACAGATGGTAACAACTCTTTTACAGGAGTTAGCACAAAGTTCAGTGATGATCCTAATATTCCCGTCAATTGAAGATTCGTAATTGCATCCACTAAGTCTTGTAGCGCTTGTTGCACTACTTGCTGGACTGCAGTTTCAAGATGTTGTCCTAATCCATCGCTGAAATTGACAACGATCGTGCCATCAGCATTGACAGTCACCGGGGCCTGCCCATTGTAGTCAAGCAAATCAGACAATGCTACGTCCAAATTATTGAGTGCAGCCAACGCATCTTCTAGTTCATTTAATCCTTGGACATTTAAAAGCGGGCTTGTCAGCGGGTTGTCTAAAATTATGTCAATTTCAGTGACCAAATCTCCGACAAGGCCATTGACACTCGTCGTTAAAGGATCAAGTTGACCTTTAAGCGTCGGCAAGTCTTCCAGTGTGATTGGCAATAGTTCTACGCTCACGTCGGCATTGCCGTTCGCCGTCATTTTGCCCGCGAGATCCGGAATATTAAAGACGGCGACACGTTCTGGCGACAAAATTTCTGCATCGGCCAATCCTCGGCCCGTTAAACCAAGTGCTAAATTATAATTTTCTAATTGTTCTGTTAAATTCGCTCGGACTTGTACATCTGTCAATAATTGTACATCCGCTAGACTCACTCGATTTACTGGAGCAAGTGCTAATGAATTTTTAATGGATGAGGCAAATTGTTGCTGTTGCGGCTGAAACTTTTTTTCAGATGCTTCTGTCTTGGTGTAAGTAAATGAAATTGGGGATAGTGCCAGTGAGGAGGCTGTGAGTAGTTTGATCAAGCGTTTGGTGTGGTTTCTGTGGTGTCGGTTCATCTTCTTTCGGAAATCAGGCGTTTTCTTGTTCATTTGAACACTCCTTTTCTTGAGAAAAATTACCTTACACCCATCATTATGCAGGGTTTTACTAATAAAAAATACATTTTTTTACAATTGTAATAGAAGTATAGTACCTAATATCTAGTATTTTTAATGCTTAATTACCTCTAAAAATATAAATTAAAGCCGTTTTTATTTTCAATCTCTTAATTTATATTGTAATTTTATTTCATTACTTAATATCCCATAAAAATCCATATTCATTTAAGAGCCTTTTATACCCATATAATTTCCAGAAAATAAAAAAAGGTCATCCTCAAGCTGATAGCTCGAAGATGACCTTTTTTATTAGAAGGTAATGTGTTGTTTACTCCATTTGATGGACTCTTTAAATTGTCTGATTAAATCTTCTGCTGGAACTGTCAAAAAGTAAGCTAATCCATCAACTTTTTCTGACATTTGCTGAATCACGAGTCCATCTTCAATCAACTCTTGAAGTTGCTCTAAAATCTGACTGTGTGACTGATCGATTCGCTGTTCAATCTCACCAATCGTCAGCGCCCCATCCCGTAAAATGTAGATGACGCTCGACTTTAAGCTGTTCTCGAAGTTATGCTGAAACTTTTGCAGGGCTAATAAATCGGCTTGTTCTTCTGTTTGACGTTGATCCATCTGTCACTACCCCTTTCCTAACACATCAGACTGCTTCTTTAGTATGAAGGAACGACGTTAATAATTCAAAAAGTCATTCTTTTTTTGTGATGATGGTATCGAACGTCTTTTCCTCATCCGTGATGACCATCTTCTTTTGTGTCCGGAGATGGTAAAGCCGTTGCAAGTTAAGAATGATAACTTTCATGACGGCATAAAACGGAACCCCGAGTAGGACCCCGAAGAAGCCGGCGATGTTCCCGGCGACAAGCAGGACGATGATGATCGTCAACGGGTGAACATCAAGCGTCCTTCCTTGAACGAGTGGTGACATGATGTGCGAATCGATTTGTTGCGCGACCGTCATGACAATGATGGCATAGATTGCAAGAATCGGATCCTGGATAAACCCGACGATCAAGGCCGGTATGACACCGATGACTGGTCCAAGAAACGGAATGATGTTCGTCAATGTCGCGAACATCGCTAACAAAATCGCATAGTCAATGCCGATGAAGAGGTATCCGATATAGGCGATGATTCCGACACCGATACTAACGATGACCTGTCCCCGGATATAGCTCATGATCGTTTCATGGACATCTTCTAAAATTTTCTTCGTTTCTTTATGAAATTCAAACGGCATCATGTTAACCAGATTGCCTTTTAGCTTATGACCGTCTAACAACATATAAATCAACATGATCGGAATGATGATGATTGTGATGACGGTCGTCGTGATTAAGCTGACAAACCCGCCGACCCCTGCCCCGACATTTTTTAAGAAGGATGACGCGTACTCGGAGAGATTCGTCGAAAATTTATCGAACAAGTCATCCGGTCCCCCAACGAAGCGAGAAAAGATACTGCTGTTTTCAAGCTGACTCCGGACTTCGACGAGTTGACGCTGAAATTCCGTCGCGAGGTTCGGAATCGAATTGACGAATTCGCTGATTTGTGTTGATAAGGACGGACCAAAGATAAATCCAAGCGCCGTCATAATCCCAATCAATCCGAACAAGACGACCATCACGGCCGGACGCCGACTCATCTTCTTCTCAAGCATCTCGACGATCGGCAAAAGGACGTAATAGAGAATCCCGGCGATTGCGAGTGGCGGGACGACCATTTGCCCGAGTATGGCGAGTGGGCGAAATAAAAAGGTCACGTGATTGCCGACCCAGACGATGACGAGCAGTGTCATGACCCACCATGCGCCACGATACCACTTGTTTTCAAACATTTTTTGCATTCTGTCACTTCCCTATGCGTAATAATGATAGCTTTCACTCAGTTAGTTTTCCTTTATCCGGCTGCTTCTAATCCTCCTGAAAAAAAATAAGCTGGACCGTCATCTAAATATAATATTTTTTTTACATCTTTGCGTGTTAAAATTTGATGACTGCTAACAAGCAGAGTAAAATCTACATATGTCTTCACACATTTACGTACATATACAAAAGAATATGGAGGATTCGAACGTGAAATGGATTAATCAAAAGATTGGTCGACAATTGATGTTTGCTTTTTATGCAGTCTTTATCGCACTCAGCATCACATCCGCTATCGTCTATACGTATACTGAACAAAAAATCAGTCAAACCGATGCGACATTCGATGACTTACGTGAACGAAGAACGAATGCGAACGCGTTGGCATACGAATGGTCCGCTGCACAGAGCAATGTAAAATCATACCTCTTGTTCGGAACACCGGCGATGCTCAATGCCGTCAAAACAAACCAAGATGAAATCAACCGCTTGACGACCTGGTTCGAGCAAAACGCCATCTATACGCAAGGCGATCAATACGCAACTGCGACACGAAACTTATATGACGATTATTTCGGTACTGCCGTCCCCTTGTTACGTCAATACGTGGAACAAAAACAGGAAGGCTCAGTCGACGAGCAGTTCGTTGATCCGAAAACGCTCGCTTCGCTTTCGAACGGGAGCGAATTATTCAATTCTGACGGAACGCTAAAAGGCTCAAACAGTCAAATTGACGGTGAAGCCGATACGGCTGGAATCGAAGCCTTGCTGACAAACTATTTAAACCTCATTCAGACTGAAGAAGATGAAGCAAAGGCCAGCCTGCTAAATGAAATGCGCATCGCCCAGTTCATTTGGCTGTCAAACCTGCTTGTCCTCGTCATCATTCTTGTCTTACTCGTCCGCCCATTCATCAACCGGGTGACGAAACAAATTAATTCGTTGTCTCGGGACAGTGCACAACTCGCAAGTGGTGAAGACGTCAAAGAACTTCCCTTACCGAGACGACGCGATGAATTACATATGTTAACCGCATCCTTCAATCAAATGGCAGCATCGATTGCGGATAATAAAGTCCATATGCTGGCGAAGAATGAAGAGTTGCAAGCACAACAAGAGGAACTCGTTGCGCAGCAGGAAGAGCTGCAGGCGCAGCAGGAAGAACTCGAAGAAGCACTCGAAATCACCCTGCAAAGCGAACAACATCTAAAATATCGTAATGAACTGACGGAGACGCTCGCATCCCGCGAAACATTGACGGCGTATCCGGAAATCATCGAGAAGCTCGTCTCAATCACCCATTCGGAAATCGGAGCCTTGCTGTTCCTCGATCAACACGATGTCCGCTCGACGATTGAATACGGGATGACCCCTGATATGGTCGAACAACTGATCCACGAAGATCAATCGTTGTTCCACCGGGCGCGTGTCTTAAAACGTCCGGTGCACTCGTCTAAACAGGTCGCACACGAAAGTCCGCTTCCGTATCCGTACTACATGTATGAAGTCGCCGTGCCGATCCTTGATCCGAATGAAGAAAAAATCATCGCCTGCATCTATCTCGTCCGGTACCGTGACGCCTTCACGCCGGAGCAGATGAGCGATATCCTTTCCTTCTCGCACCAGCTCTCACTTTCGTTGATGCGGATGGGAATTTACGAAAAAATGATTCATGAAAAGAACAAAACAGGACAACTGTTGAACTCGATCCGGGAAGCCGTCGTCTACATCGAACATGAATCAGATGAACTGCTCGTCAACGAACCGTTGATGAAGCTGTTCCCGGAAATTCAGACGGAACATCAGGATGAAAGTAATCTTTCCTCTTTCCGTCAAGCGATGTCCGCCTTGTCTTCCATCATCGATGAAGCAGAACCGTTCGAACAATACATCGAACAAATCGTCGAGCAGAACTTGCCGAAGGATAGTCTCGTCGTCTCGATTCGCGCGCGCAGTGCCTATATCCAAATTTACGCCGAGAGGATTCAAATCAATAACGTTTGGGTCGGAACGATGCTCGTCTTACGGGATGTCACGAAAGAAACGGAGTCGGACCGGATGAAAGAAGAGTTCGTCTCGACCGTCTCGCACGAACTTCGGACTCCGCTCTCATCAATTTACGGTTTCACGGAATTGATGCTCAACAAATCATTTGAAGAAGAACGTCAGCTAAAGTACTTGCAGACGATTCATTCGGAAACAGGTCGCCTGACGACCCTCGTCAACGACTTCCTCGACGTCCAGCGTATGGAATCGAGTGAGCAACGTTATCAGATGTCGACGTTCGACATCGTCGAACTCGCAAATGACGTGACCGACTTCTATGGTGCCTCGCATACGACACATACGTTAGTGTTCGCAGGTAACGGACCGATCATGATTGACGCCGATAGCGAAAAGATTAAACAGCTCTTAAACAATCTACTCAGTAACGCCATCAAGTATTCTCCTGACGGCGGAACGGTTTCAATCGAAGTCCAGCACCAGGATGGTTTCGCTGAAATCAAGATTCACGACGAAGGAATGGGCATCCCGCAAGAAGCAATGTCGAAGTTGTTCGATAAGTTTTACCGGGTCGACAACTCAGAGACACGCAAAATTGGTGGAACGGGTCTCGGTCTATCGATTTGTAAAGAAATCGTCAAACACCATAACGGAACGATTGATGTTGAATCGACCGTCGGTGTCGGCTCGACCTTTACGATTCGTTTTCCGGTCGCTGTCATTTCCACCATCTTGACGTACGAAACTGAATGAGTCTTTATCCCCGTGTCCACTAAGGCGCGGGGGTTTTTTGACCTGTTCATGTTCAGGTTCCGTCAAGGGCGGGTGAAACACGGTCTGCCGGTAAGAAGAACACCGCTTACGTCGCGTTTAACATAAGGTTCTAAAAGGGAATAGCTAAAGCGACTCTACACATACAGGAGGAATCAGACAGATGCAACTTGGTTGGATAGGATTAGGTCATATGGGTATCCCGATGGCGTTACGCCTTCGCCGTGCCGGACACCCGTTACACGTCTACAATCGAACAGAAAGTAAGACAGCACCGCTCGTCGCGGAAGGCGCAACGTCGCTTCGCTCACCACGCGAACTGGTCGAACAGTCGGACATCATCTTCATCATGCTCGCAGACGGAAAAGCGATTGATCATGTCCTTCACGAAACAGACGGGCTGCTCGCAGGCGACTTGACGGACAAAATCGTCGTCAACTTGAGTACGATTTCGTCCGAGGAATCAACACAGGCAGCGCAACTTATCGAACGCGCCGGTGCCGCCTATCTCGAGTCTCCCGTCTCTGGTTCAGTCGGTGTCGCAGAAGCCGGCCAGCTCGTCATGCTCGTCGGTGGTGACAAACAGACACTTGCGACATGCCGGCCGTATCTCGATGTTCTCGGTAAAGAAAGTATCCATTTCGGTGACCACGGAACAGGCAGCGCAGCAAAACTTGCCATCAATCTCCTGCTCGGCATCGTCGGTGAAGGACTTGCTGAAACGTTCCTGCTCGGAGAAGCGGCCGGGCTCGACAAAGAAAAACTCATCCAGATGATTTCTTTGTCCGGCATGAATACACCACTCTTCCAAGGCAAACAGGACATGTACCGAACAGAGGAGTTCCCCCCTGCTTTCCCGCTTCGGTTGATGGCGAAGGATTTGGGGTTGATCACGGACGCCGCGAAACGGTACACGTTACGTTTACCGCTGGCAGAAGCAGCACATGAACAGTATGAACAGGCGAACACGGGAGACCAAGCCGATTTAGATATGGCAGCGGTCTACCTGAGCTTAAAAAAATGACTCCATCAGAAAGCCGCGCCTTCCGGATTCCGGAAGGCGCGGCTTTTAGCAGATGCGTTATTTGAGTGATGTGACGATTCCCATCATCTGATCGGTCGTCATCAAAGCTTTCGAATTAAACTGATAGGCGCGTTGAATTTGCGTCAAGTTCGTCATTTCCGTCCCCATGTCGACATTCGAGGACTCGAGCGTCCCGACCGTCAACGGGTTCCCTTGAGCATTTTGATATTGCCCGGCCGCCGTATAGAGTCCACCGCCGACATCCGTCAACTCGCCATGGTTCGGAATATCCGCGACACCGATGCGGGCAAGGACACGACGTTCTCCGTTGAGGACACCTGTGATATTGCCATCTTTGTTCAGCTCAATCGCCGTCGCATTTTCCGGTAAGGTAATGGCATCGTTCGCTTGATTGATGACGGAGCGTCCCGCATCATCCGTCAACAACATCTGTCCGTTGCCTTGCGGTGATAACTCAAAGTTGCCGTCCCGCGTGAATTTCGTCACACCGTCTGCATCGATGACACCAAAGAAGTGATGCGGATTACCGAGTGCCGCATCCAAATTCCGTCCGGTCGTTTGAAAAGCACCGACGGTAAAACGTGTCGCTTCGTTCGCGACATACCCACCGACACCAAGACGAAGATCGACCGGCGTCGTCAAAGGACCTGTTTCCAAGCCGCCCGGTGTGTTGCTGATGTTGCGGACGAGTAACTCATTGAACTGTGCATCACGACGCTTGTAGCCGTTCGTGTTCGCATTCGCGAGATTATGCCCGGTCGTATCGAGTTGTTTTTGTAATTGAGCCATCGTACTGGCTGATGTATAAAGTGATTGCATGACTTCCTCCTCCGATTAACGAACGCGACCGATTTCAGAAACAGCTTTTTCAGCCGTCCGGTCGTAAGCTTGAATGACTTTTTGATTGGCTTCGAACTGACGAAGTCCACTGTTCATCTCAGCCATCGTCTGCTCGATTTCGACGTTCCCGAGTTCGAGCACGCCTTGGTCGACTTTGACGTCTCCCGCGGCAAGTGCTGCCGGAGAGCGGAATAAACCGTTGCCTGTCCGCTCGAGTGTTTCCTGTTGATCCGTTACGACAAGTCCAAGGTTTCCGATTGCTTGTCCGTTTCCGTCCGTCACCGCTCCGTCTGCGCTGACAACGAAGTCTTCATTGACGACGTTCAGCGCCTGACCGTTTGCATCAAGGACGAGATCATTTTCTGTCGTCCGGAGCAAACCATCCTGCCCGACGGCGAATTGACCGTTTGTCGTGTAAAGCGTCTCTTCCCCACCTGTCAACGGATCCGTATGTAAGACGGTAAAGAGGGCGGATCCGTCCCGTGAACTGATTTGGAGATCCGTCGCGTTGCCCGTTTCCGTAATCGAACCGAGGGCAAAGTTCGGCGTCGCTGCCTGCATGAAGACACCTGTCGCGAGCGTGCCGACCGTTCCTCTTGATTGAATCCCCGTCCGTTCATTGACGCCTGATTGTTGAATCATCATCTCCGGAAACGTCCGGAGCGATGCTTGATCGGCGCGGAAGCCAGGCGTCCGCGCATTGGCCAGGTTGTTACTTAACATTTCTTGTTGCCGCTGTAACGCCTGCATCGCACCAGACGCCGTGTACATTCCTCGTAACATATGTTTTTGTCTCCTCATTGACTTAATGTTCAATTCTCTTATGTTTAGTATATCGGTCAGGTTCTGTTGAATTATGAGTTTTTTTCAAAAAAAGGTAATGAGAACAATAGTTGAACCGAAAGTCCTAGCTCTTGATTGAAATATTCAAGCCTTGATTCACTTGCCCGTCGATCACCAAATCGAGCTGTCATTACGATTGAAGGATGTCAATCATCCACGGACGATCATCGAACCGCTTGCGATCACGGAACTCGACAATGGACTGTTCCATTATTCTGCCGACTATAAAGTACGTGCCCAGTCCATCCTTTTGATGAAGGCACTCGAACACTCGGAGCAACAAAAACTCGATGACTTCTTTTCGTTGACATGAAAAAAAACGCCTCCCGGTTACTGACCGGAGAGGCGTTCCGTGTTAGGAATGTTTTTTACTGAGTACCGCTGTTTGCGTCCGTTCGAGGACAGCATTCGTGATGACGATCAAACCGGTAAACAGGAACAACGCTTCAAAACCGAAATGACCGGCGATTTGACCACCGGCGAGCGGTCCGAGGAAGTTTCCCATGAATTGGGCCGATTGATTGTAACCGAAGATTCGTCCGGACGCATTGGCTGGTGTGTGTTTACGAAGCAGTGCTTGGACCGATGGCATCAAGGCCGCTGTCGCAAATCCGATTCCCATCCGTAAGACGATCAATTGACTCGTATCTGTGACGAACGCTTGCGGAATCAAGAAGGCGGCAAAGACGAGTAAGGCAACGAACAAGACACGTTCCGCTCCAATCTTGTCGGACAGTCGTCCGAGCCGCTGGGCAGCAATCAATGCCGCAATCCCGGGTGCTGAGGCGACGATACCCGACAGTAACGCCAGTCGTTCCGTTCCGGGACTCAGCTCTCGCACGTAAAGCGAGAGAATCGGACTGATGGATTGCGCTGCGAACTGAATCAAGAACGTCGTCAAGAATAGACTCAAGATGAGCTCCGGATGACGGAGTGATTGAATGATTTCTTTCGCGGAAGCCATTTTTTTGACTTCGAGCGGGACGAATTCTTCTTTGACGAAGAAATATGTCACGAGGAACGTCAAAAATAACGGTACGCTCGTAAAGAGAAAAACGGGTCGAAGCCCAATCATGTCGGCAAGGAATCCTCCAATCAGAGGTCCGAGCAACCCACCGGCAATCCCACCGGTCGACAATGTACCGAGCGCCCAGCCACTTTTCTCTTTCGGGGTTTGAGAAGCAATCAAGGTGATTCCGGCTGAAATGAATCCGGAGACCGCTCCCATGACGAGCCGTAAGAAAACAAGCTGATACACATCTTGCACAAAACTGATTAAAAACATGACAATCGACATGCCGAGGCTTGCCCGGAGTAACATCAATTTCCGTCCTTTTCTATCGGCAAGGCGTCCCCAAATCGGTGAGACGATTGCGGCGACGAGGAACGTTGCCCCGAACGCAATCCCGGACCAGGTCGTAATCTCCTGACGTCCATCGACGCCAAGCTCTTCAATGAATAATGGCAAAAACGGTAAAACGAGACTGAGTGCAGCGGCAGTCAAAAAACTCCCGATCCACACGACGATTAAATTTCTTTTCCACAACGGCATTGTGGCATCACTTCCTTTTTAATGGTAATTCCGAGGTCAAGCAACAACTTCTAATATACACTTCACAATGTGAAATGTCTAGGTTTTGAACTGATGCAATAGTCTCAAAGACTATTGATGGATACCTATTTTAAGCAAACGAACCGATAGTAGGAGTACCATGCAGAAGGAGTGAACACTAGTTTTCTCGTCAGTCTCGTCTGCGTCTCGTTTTTCAGTCTGTTGCTGCCGTCAAGCGCCATACGGTGATGTGGTCGATTCCGGAAGCGAAGTCCATCCCCGTGAAAATCAATCAGCTCGCCAACCGGCAGATGAAGCGTGTCTATCTTCATGTTGCTGTGGAGGGGGACCTGATTCTCTATCGAACATTCGTCGAGGCCGCGCATGCAGCAGGAATTGAAGTTTACTTCCTGTTCGGACAACCACGCTGGATTACGAATGAAGGCGCGACCTTCCGACCGAATGCCGAAGACCCGCTCGCCTGGATTACCCTGTATCAAAGTGAGACGATGCAGCATCCGGATGGAATCAGCGTCGATCTCGAACCGTAGGCCTTACCGGAGTGGACGACGAATCAATCTGCCGTTATCGCTTCTTATCAACGAATCCTGACTGCCTTTCAGGAGCGGGCAACGATGGAAGGGCTACCGCAACTCTTTCTTCCGTTTTGGTTCCTACGGTCACGGATGTCTCCGGACGTCCTGTCAGTGCCTGGGCGATGGATCTTGCAAGCGAAGTGACCTTAATGAGTTACCGGACTGTCTACGGTGGTGGAAACGGCTTATCCGCCATCACGCTCGTCGATACGTTGTATGCGGCAAACTACCAGCACAACCTGTCGTACGCTCTCGAGTTCACGGAACTACCGGAGACACCGAGCATCACCTTTTATGGTCAGTCACGGCAAGCCTTGAACCAACTCGTCAATCAGACGATGAATAGATCCCTCCCCCCGCGTGCCATCGTCTATCATGACTTTGAGGCCTATCAGGCGTTCATGCAAAATACGAAGTGATTGATTGGCAAGATTCTTTCAGCTATCGATGAAAAAAAGCTCAGTCCTTCACGGATTGAGCTTTTTTGCTGTTACAGTGCTGTTTTGATTTCTTCCAACATTTTTTCGATCGATTGGATACCGCCACCAGACAGATACCACACGTCTCCACTCAAGTAGACGACCTTATTATTTTTGACGGCATCGACGTTTTTCAATAATTCATTGTCCATCGCTTGTTTCGCCGTTGCGCCTTCACCGATTGCTTCTCCACGATCGATGACGAAGATGATGCCCGGATTTTTTTTGACGATGTATTCGTACGAGACATCTTGTCCGTGGACGGCTTGATCAAGAGTCGTATCGATTGCTTTTAAACCAAATGCATCGTAAATCAAGCCAAAACGAGAGCCCGGTCCGAACGCACTCATGCTCTTATCCCCTGCGAGCAGGACAAGTGACTCAGGTGCTTCTTTAGCATCCTCTTTGACTGCCGCGATTTTTTCATCTACTTCTTTTAATGCAGCTGTCGCTTCTGCTTCTTTTCCGAACAATTCACCGAGCATGTTGACGTTATCTTTGAACGATGTCATGTAGTCCTGTGTATCGATTCCTACATAAATCGTCGGTGCAATCTTGCTGAACTCTTTATACATTTCCGATTGACGGGCTGAGATCAGGATGACGTCTGGTGCAAGTTCACTGATTGCTTCAAAGTTTGGTTCTTTTAAACTTCCGACGTTCGTATACTGCTCTGCTTCATATTGCTTAAGATAGGCTGGAACGAGTTCTTTCGGTAGACCTGCCACTTCGACACCGAGTTCATCGAGTGTATCGAGTGCACCAAAATCAAAGACGACGACTTTTTTCGGGTCTTTGACGACCTCAGTTGAACCTAATTCATGTTTGATTGTCATTTTTTCGTCGCTTGAAGCGGCTGATTCATTTGTTCCTTTTCCACACGCACCGAGTGCGACGACACAAATTGCAATAACGAGTAAGAACCACTTTTTCATGTTAATTGATCTCCCTTATGTTAAGTATAGTAGAGGCAAATTTTATGATCATCCATCTGTTCCAACGTTAAATCCATTTCATACAGGTTTTCGAGTAACGACTGTTCCATCAATTGCTCTGTCGGACCCGTCGCAACGATTTGTCCTTCTTTCATCGCGACCATCTGATCCGAGTAAACGGATGCGAAGTTCAAGTCGTGTAAGACGACGACGATCGTTTTATCTTCCTCGTCGACGAGCTTCCGGAGTAACTTCATCACCTGGACGGCATGACGCATGTCGAGGTTATTCAATGGTTCGTCGAGCAAGATATAATCCGTATCTTGGGCAATTACCATGGCGATGAAGGCACGTTGCTTCTGACCTCCGCTGAGGGCGTTGATTTGTTTATCTTGCATCTCTTCGAGGCCGACGTATGCAATCGCCCGATCGATTTTCTCGTGATCAAGGGCGGTCAGTCGTCCTTTCGAATACGGAAAACGACCAAACCCGACGAGCTCACGGACCGTCACACGCAGTCCGAGGTGATTGCTTTGTTTTAAAATCGACAGTCGCTTCGCCAAGTCATCTGACGGAAATTGACTGATTGCCGTCCCATCCAGTGTGACGACGCCCGCATCCGCTTTCGCGAGACGGCTAATCATTGAGAGGACCGTACTTTTACCCGCACCGTTCGGTCCGATGAAGGATGTCAATTTACCTTTCGGGATCGTGAATGTCGCCTCTTCGACGACGGTCTTCGTTCCGAACCGTTTTGTGATGTTGTCAATCGTAATCATCGGTCGACTCCTTTCAGCAAGAGATAAATAAAGTAGCTACCACCAATCAAGTTCAAGATGACACTGAGCGTCGTCGAGAAGTTCAAGACGTGCTCGACAATCAACTGCCCCCCGACTAACGCGATCACACCAAGTAAAACTGTCGCGACCGCTAAAGCGTGATGGCGGTACGTCGGGATGAGTTGATAGGCGACGTTGACAATCAATAGCCCTAAAAACGTAATCGGTCCAATTAAAGCCGTTGCAATCGAAATATAGATGGCGACGATGATTAACAGACGTTTGACGATTTTTTCATACGGAATGCCCAAGTTAATCGCATGGTCGCGTCCGAGTGCCAATACGTCGAGGAAGCGGACATACCGCCAAAGCCAAGCCGTATTCAAGACGAGGAGGACTGTCGCTAACATCAATAAGTCCGAATCGACGTTGTTGATGCTCGCGAACGAGCGATCTTGCAACAATTGAAATTCGTTCGGGTCCATCAGCAGTTGAAGGAACGAGGTGATGCTACCGAAAAACGTTCCGAAGACAAGACCGACGAGGAGGAGGAAGTAGACGTTCCGCCCTTCCCCTCGGAACAGCAATTGATACAGCACGATCGCAAAACCGACCATCAAAAGAATCGTTGCGACGAATCGGACTTCGATTCCGACTTCAAGCAGGATTGAGCTGCCGAACAAAAACAAGAGTCCGGTTTGAAGCAACATATACAGTGAATCGAGACCGATGACGTTCGGTGTCAAAATCCGGTTCATCGTCACGGTTTGGAAAATCAAGGTCGAGACCCCGATCGCGACACTCGTGACAAGCATCGCTGCTAACTTTGTAAAGCGCCTTGGAATGACATATCCGAGTGCCCCTTGTAAGTTCAACGTCATATAGCCAACCATGCATAATAACGCGAGGACGCCCAGCCAAATCAACCGTTTACGATAAGCCATAACGATCCCTCCTAAACAAGAGGTAGAGGAACAAGCCACTGCCAATCGTCCCGACCATCAAGCTAATCGGAATCTCATACGGTGCAATCAACAGGCGGCCCGCAATGTCACAGACGAGGACGAACAAGGCACCGAACAGAGCCGTTAACGGTAACGTCTTTCGTAAGTGATCGCCGTACCAAATCGAAATCAAGTTCGGCACGATCAGACCAAGAAACGGAATCACACCGACCGATAAAATCACGGCTGAAGCGATCAATGAAACAATCGCCAGCCCAAGCTGCATGACACGCTTATGGGAGATACCAAGATTTTGTGAAAATTCTTCGCCCATTCCGACAATCGTAAACCGGTGGGCATAACGATAAGCGACGAACAGCAACGGAACAGTTATGTAAAGCAATTCGTAGCGTCCCTTTGTGATCATCGAAAAGTTTCCTTGCATCCATCCTTCTAAGCTTTGCAGCAAGTTAAACCGCAATGCGAGAAACGTCGTCAAGGCACCGACGATACTGCCGAGCATCAACCCGACGAGAGGAATGAAAATGACGTCCTTCATTTTGATCCGTTCGAGAATCCGCATGAACAAGAGCGAACCACCAAACGCAAATCCAAATGAAATGAGCATCTTAATCAGTGGATGTGCATCACTAAAGCCAATCATTGAAACGACGATTCCGAGTTTCGCGAAATCCATTGTTCCCGCCGTCGTCGGTGAAACGAAGCGGTTTTGTGTAATTTGTTGCATGATCAATCCCGCAATGCTCATACCCGCTCCAGCTAATAAGATACTTAAAAGTCGTGGTATCCGACTCATCAAGAACAATTCCCATTCCGTCTCGCTCCAAGATAAAATTTCTGTTAAATCGAGGTCAGCGACACCAACAAACATAGAGCCAATCGAGACACATACGAGGAGGATTCCCCAAATTATAATCGACATCGTAGTCTCCTTATAAAGATAATGATATTCATTCTCATTGAGAACATTCTCATTCTCTCTTTTTTCCAGGCTTTCGTCAACCGTTATTCTGATATTTTTTTTAGAAAGTCTTTTTCGCGGTCACATAAAAGTGCGTTTTTTTGAACAACATTCAGTACAGTGACCTCGTGGGTTTTGAACAACATTCAGTACAGTGACCTCGTGGGTTTTGAACAACATTCAGTACAGTGACCTCGTGGGTTTTGAACAACATTCAGTACAGTGACCTCGTGGGTTTTGAACAACATTCGCTTCTACCACGGTTCGCTTGCTTAGGGGCAAGCGGGAAGCCGCTTCGCTTTTTACAAAAGCTGCAGGGTCTCCCCTTGCTTGCTCGTGAACCTTTTCAAGGTTCACTGATTCCCTCAAGCGTCTCACCGTTTTCGAAGCAAGTTGTTCAAGTTATCCCTATTTCCGTTTAAGGCGCTACATCTTATCGATTGGCGTTCTCACTTCTATGGAAGCTCAGACACGCGTTAACCGATCTGTTCTAGAACGGCATTCGACAGAAACGCACCTGCCTAAAAGATTCGCTTCCCGTGACTCCTACGGGAAAAAGCGCAAGAAATTCTTGCGCTGTCAGAGGCAAGCGAGACCCTGCTACTTATCCGGATAGGATCAAGTAGCAACGGCTTGCGCCTCGCCCGAGGAAAGCACGGGAAGAAAGAATCTTCATCCCCCAACATTCTTGAATCGTTCAAGGCACTGTACTTTGTCTATCTGCAATCTAATCCGATCTGTTCGAGAACGGCATTCGACAAAAACGCATCTGTCTAAAAGATTCGCTTCCCGTGACTCCTACGGGAAAAAAGAATCTTTATCCCGCAACATTCTTGAATCGTTCTCTACGCAAAATAAAAAGAGGTAACCCCCACAATTAAGTGAACGGTTACCTCATCGCTTGACGATTTGTGCCAAACAAACATTTCTTATTTTCCTAAGTTATCGAGCATGATGCCTGTCCCGCGTGCGACACATAACATTGGATCTTCTGCAATCAAGACTGGTAACCCAAGCTCTTTTGCCAACAACTGATCGATTCCGTCGAGTAATGCCCCACCACCCGTTAAGATGATGCCGCGGTCGATGATATCTGCTGCGAGTTCCGGTGGTGTCTTCTCGAGAACCCGTTTTGTCGCTTCAACGATTTCCATCGCTGATTCTGCGAGTGCTTCATGAATTTCCTGTGAGCTGACCGTAATGTTATGCGGCAGCCCTGTGACGAGGTTGCGTCCCCGGATGTCCATCTCTTCCTGACGTCCGTCTTCTGAGACCGTTGCGACCGTCATCTTGACGTTTTGCGCCGTCCGTTCACCGATGATTAACTTATGCCGATCTTTGATTGCCCGAATGATATCGTGATCAAATCGATCTCCTGCAACTTTGATTGTTTCGCCACAGACGATATCTCCCATCGAGAGTACTGCAACATCCGTCGTCCCGCCACCGATGTCGATGACCATATGTCCCGCAGGCATCCAAATGTCCATCCCTGCTCCGACCGCGGCTACTTTCGGTTCGACTTCGAGGAAGACGGTTTTCGCGCCCGATTTTTCTCCTGCCTGACGAATCGCTTTTGCTTCGACCGTCGTGATGCTCGCTGGTGTACAAATCAACATCCGAACGCCACCGAACATGCTGCGGACCTCAATTTTATCGATGAAGTGACGTAACATGGCTTCCGTCATCTCGAAATCTGCGATCACACCATCTTGGAGCGGACGAATCGCGACGATGTTTCCTGGTGTCCGGCCTACCATTAAATGTGCTTCCGTACCTACTGCATGAATTTTGCCGGTCGCTTTATCAATGGCGACGACTGAAGGTTCATCGAGGACAATTCCTCTTCCCTTTACATGAATGACGACATTGGCAGTTCCTAAATCAATTCCGATATCTTTTGAAAACATCTCGCGTGATCTCCTTTACCAGCTGGCTATTATTCCATAATTTAGAACGTCGTTTGGACGTCTAACCCATTTATGTATACATACCTTTCAATTTTAGCACAGGCAAGCAAAAAGAGACGACTTTCTTTTTCAGAAAGTCGTCTCTCGTTAATGAAATGGAATAATAGCTTAAGATTAAAGCTTTGTCGCTGCCGTTTCTTCGACAACCGCTGTTTCTTCCGTGATGCGCTCGACATCTGCGCCAAGGGCTTGCAGTTTCAAGTGGAAGTCAACGTATCCACGATCGATGTGATGGAGTGCACCGACACGTGTTTCACCTTCAGCAATCAAACCAGCTGTGACGAGCGCTGCACCAGAACGAAGGTCTGTTGATAAGACTTCTGCTCCTTGAAGCTGAACACCACCTGTGATGATGGATGAGCGTCCTTCGATTTTGATATCAGCATTCATGCGGCGGAATTCTTCCACGTGCATGAAGCGGTTTTCGAAGACCGTTTCCGTGATGACCGATGTTCCTTCAGCTTTTAAGACAAGCGCCATCATCTGTGCTTGAACGTCTGTCGGGAAACCAGGGTGTGGCATCGTCTTCACGTCGACAGCAACCAATTTCTTAGGTCCGACAACACGAAGCCCTTCTTCTGTATCCGATACTTGAACACCCATCTCTTCCATTTTTGAGATCAATGGACGAAGATGCTCACGCTCAGCACCGATGACTTCGACGTCACCTTCTGTGATTGCAGCTGCAATCATGAATGTTCCGGCTTCAATCCGGTCTGGAATCACATAGTGGTTGCCACCGTGTAATTTTTCGACACCTTCGATACGGATCGTTTCCGTACCTGCGCCACGGACTTTCGCGCCCATCGCGTTCAAGAAGTTCGCGAGGTCAACGATTTCAGGTTCTTTCGCAACGTTCTCGATGACTGTCGTGCCTTCAGCGAGTGTTGCCGCCATCATGATGTTTTCTGTCGCACCGACAGAAGGGAAATCAAGATAGATTTTTGCACCTTGGAGACGACCATCGACTTGTGCTTCAACAAAACCGTTTCCGATGATTGTTTTAGCGCCCATCGCTTCGAATCCTTTTAAGTGAAGATCAATTGGACGTGATCCGATTGCACAGCCACCCGGCATCGCAACGCGTGCGCGACCGAGACGTGCAAGGAGTGGACCCATGACAAGAATCGATGCCCGCATTTTACGAACGTATTCAAGTGGTGCTTCGTCTTTTAGTTCCGGTTCTGCATTGACGGTAACCGTATTCGCTTCTGCATCGAATTCAACTTGTGCGTTTAAGTTCCGTAAGACATTGTTGATTGTATAGACGTCTGCAAGACGTGGTACGTTTTGAAGGACCGATTGACCTTCTGATGCGAGCAATGTCGCAACCAACGTTTTTAAGACTGCATTTTTTGCACCTTCTACTTTTACTGTTCCAGCTAATTTACGTCCGCCACGGACAACAATTTTTTCCATTACCCATACTCCTCTGCTTCGTTTCTTTTCTATTCGTACAATTCGTGATTGGTGTTGATCATAGTTGAAAAGTCAACGAATGATAGAAAGAAACTTTCCTATAGTTATCTCTCGTGCCAAAAGCCAATACGATTTTCAGTGTCATAATCAATGTGTTTCTTCATTATAAGAATACTATCCTTTTCCATACTAATTCAGATGACCAAATTAGGGTTTACAAGGAAGTTACAAGTTCAGCCTACTAAAAATTGAAGACGTTGGGCGAATCCCGAATACTCCAGCAAAAAGCGACCGACGAGGGAACCGAGTGCAATCGCAAGCAACGTCCGTAACGCAATGGCGTGTGGACCTTTAGGATGTTGGAGGATTTTTTCCCACTTGACTGGTAAGAGTGACCACCAGGCAAGAACAATTGCCATTACATAAACGAGCATACTCACTAAAGCACTTAAACCAATTGACGTCACGCGCTTGCACCTCTTCTTCGTGTTTTCTTCAACCTTACCATGATTTCACAAAATGAATGATTTCGCAAACAAAAAAGCACAATATGCATTTATTTTAGCGCATAAAATATATTTATTAAAGATGATTGTCACAATTTCTATAGAAGTAAGGATGAAAAGTTTGTGAATAAGAGGTCTATATGGTACTTTTACTATTTTTCGCCATCTTAAACCTGAATCGCCTTAATCCTAAAGAAAACGCTTTTAAATTGACGTTTTCTACAAAAAAAGACCCGATTTCCACGAGGGAAACCGGGTCTTTTACTTGAATCAATCGCGACCGTAGTCTTTTAAATCGAGACGGTTAATTGCCCGTTTCAATGAAAGCTCTGCGCGTTTGAACTCAAGATCTGATAATTTCGTGTCCTGGAGACGTCGTTCTGCACGAACCTTCGCAGCCGCAGCACGGTCATAATCGACCTTATCTGCCTGCTCCGCTGTTTCTGCAAGAACCGTTACAGTATCCTGGCGCACTTCCATAAAGCCACCGCTGATAGCGATCAACGTGCGTCCGCCATCTTCGTGGCGCAACTTCAAGATGCTGATGTCGAGTGGTGTTACGAGCGGTACGTGGTGCGGGAGGACCCCGATTTCACCCGTTATCGTTTTCGCAACGACCATACGGACATCGCCATCATACACTTCGCCATCCGGGGTGACGATATTGACATGAAGTGTGTTCATCTCAAGTCCCCCTTATGCTTTGTCACTTAGACAAGCGCCTTCGCTTTTTCAATCGCATCTTCGATCGGACCGACGAGACGGAATGCTTCTTCCGTCAAATCATCGTGTTTGCCATCGAGGATTTCTTTGAAGCCGCGGATCGTGTCCTTAACTGGGACGTACGATCCTTTTTGTCCTGTGAACTGCTCAGCTACGTGGAAGTTCTGCGACAAGAAGAACTGGATACGACGCGCACGGTGAACACTTAACTTGTCATCTTCCGACAACTCGTCCATACCGAGGATTGCGATGATATCTTGAAGTTCTTTATAACGCTGAAGTGTTTCCTGAACTTGACGTGCTACAGCGTAATGCTCTTCACCGACGATTTCAGGTGAAAGGGCACGTGATGTAGAAGCAAGTGGATCCACGGCAGGATAAATACCCATCTCAGAGAGACGGCGCTCAAGGTTCGTCGTTGCATCTAAGTGAGCAAACGTCGTCGCAGGAGCCGGGTCAGTATAGTCATCGGCTGGTACATAAACCGCTTGGATTGATGTAACCGAACCTTTGTTTGTTGACGTGATACGCTCTTGGAGCATACCCATCTCTGTTGCAAGTGTTGGTTGGTAACCAACGGCAGATGGCATACGACCGAGAAGGGCCGATACTTCTGAACCAGCTTGCGTATAACGGAAGATGTTATCAACGAAGAGAAGAACGTCCTGTCCTTGCTCATCACGGAAGTACTCAGCCATTGTCAAACCAGTCAAGGCAACACGAAGACGTGCACCAGGTGGTTCGTTCATCTGACCGAAGACCATCGCTGTTTGTTTGATAACGCCTGAATCCGTCATCTCATGGTACAAGTCATTACCTTCACGTGTCCGCTCACCAACACCTGCGAATACCGAGATACCGCTGTGCTCTTGGGCGATATTGTTGATCAATTCCTGGATGAGGACGGTCTTACCTACACCGGCACCACCGAAGAGACCGATCTTACCACCTTTGATGTAAGGCGCAAGTAAGTCAACGACTTTAATTCCTGTTTCAAGAATTTCAACTTTTGTTGAAAGGTTGTCGAACGTTGGTGCTTTTTTGTGAATCGGAAGACGTTCCACGCTTGCATCAAGTTCTTTTTCATCAATTGGGTTACCGAGTACGTTGAATACGCGACCGAGTGTCGCTTCACCGACGGGTACCGAGATTGGAGCGCCTGTATCTAGGACTTCCACTCCACGGCGTACACCATCCGTCGAATCCATCGCAATGGTACGGACGACATCGTCACCAAGGTGTAATGCGACCTCAAGCGTTAAGTCGATAGCCACTTCTTCTACAGTTTGCGGCGTATATTGAATACGAAGCGCGTTGTAGATGTTCGGTAAGTGTCCTTCGAACTTAACGTCGATGACAGGTCCCATGACCGCGACGACGCGGCCTTTTAAACCGAGTTCGTTCATCGTGTTTCCTCCTACCTATCATTACGTCCTTGGGGCTTACTGCTGCGCAGCTGCTCCACTGACGATCTCTGTGATTTCTTGCGTGATTGCAGCTTGTCGAGCCCGGTTGTAGACGAGAGTCAATCGACCGATCAAGTCATCTGCGTTATCTGTCGCACTTTGCATTGCTGTCATACGTGACGCATGTTCTGCTACTTTCGCGTCAAGAAGCGCACCGAAGATCAAGCTTTCCGCATAACGCGGAAGGAGTTCAGAAAGGATTTGCTCCTCACTTGGCTCATACTCATAAGTCGTCGAAGACGAAGCTTCGATTTCTCCGAGTGGGAGAAGGGTTTCGACTTTCACTTCTTGGCTGATGACAGACAAGAAATGGTTGTAGCTCAGCTTGAGTTCGTCGATTTCACCGTTCGTGAACGCACTCACTGTACGCTTCACGATTTCAGCTACATCAACATACGAAGGAGAATCGTTGAGTCCTGTGATCGCGTCTGTGACCGTGATTCCGCGTGAACGGAAGAACTGAACACCGACTTTACCGACCACATACAGAACGTAACTGTCCGTAGTGTGCTTTTCTTTGATTTCCCGGTAGACTTCACGCAGCACGTTGGCGTTATATGCACCAGCTAAGCCGCGATCCGATGTGATGACGATAAATCCAGTCTTTTTGACGGGACGTTTCTCGAGCATCGGATGGCTCGCACCTGTCGTGCCATTCGCAATGGTTCCGAGAACCTCCTGCATTTTCAGCATGTAAGGCTGGAACTTCGCGCTATGTGCTTGAGCGCGGTTTAGTTTCGACGCCGAAACCATGTTCATCGCTTTCGTGATCTGTTTCGTACTTTTCGTCGAGTTAATCCGCGTTTGTATCTCGCGCAACGATGCCATTTCGATTCACCACCTTGTTAGTATCAAGAGCGTTCAGGCGAAGCCTAAGAGTTGACCCTTAGACTGTCGCTTGGAACGTTTTCTTAAATTCTGAGATTGCTGTAACGAGTTCTTCGTCAGCCGGAAGGTTACCTGTTTTACGGATCTCATCGCAAAGCTGTTTGCGGTTTTGATCGAGCCAGAGGTTGAGTTCCTTTTCAAAACGACGAATATCCGTAACGGCAACATCATCAAGGTGACCACGAGTCAAGGCATAGATGATGATGACTTGCTTGTCGACAGTCAACGGTTGGTTAAGATCCTGTTTCAGAACCTCTACTGTCCGCTCACCACGGTTAAGCTTCGATTGTGTCGCTTTATCAAGGTCAGATCCGAACTGTGAAAAGGCTTCGAGCTCACGGTAAGAGGCGAGGTCAAGACGGAGCGTACCCGCTACCTTCTTCATCGCTTTTACTTGAGCCGATCCACCAACACGCGATACCGAGAGACCCGGGTTGATCGCTGGACGGACACCTGAGAAGAAGAGATCCGATTGAAGGAAGATTTGACCATCCGTGATCGAGATAACGTTCGTCGGGATGTAAGCCGAGATATCCGACGCTTGTGTCTCGATGAACGGAAGTGCTGTTAAGCTACCTGCGCCAAGCTCGTCGTTCAATTTCGCCGCACGCTCAAGAAGGCGTGAGTGAAGGTAGAAGACATCCCCTGGGTAAGCTTCGCGGCCTGGTGGACGCTTCAAGAGAAGCGAAAGCTCACGGTATGCAGCTGCTTGTTTTGAAAGATCATCATAGATGACAAGAACGTGCTTGCCGAGATCCATGAAGTGTTCACCCATCGCTACACCAGCGAATGGTGCGAGGTAAAGAAGTGGTGCCGGCTGTGAAGCAGCGGCAGAAACGACGATCGTGTAATCAAGTGCACCGTTTTTACGGAGTGTTTCAACAACACCACGGACTGTTGATTCTTTTTGTCCGATTGCGACGTAAATACAAATCATGTTTTCTTCTTTTTGGTTGATGATTGTATCGATGGCGATCGACGTTTTACCTGTCTGACGGTCACCGATGATCAACTCACGTTGTCCACGACCAATTGGAACGAGGGCATCGATTGCCTTGATTCCTGTCTGAAGTGGTTCGTGAACCGATTTACGTGCCATAACGCCAGAAGCTTTACGCTCGATTGGGTTATAGTGTTCTGTTTCGATTGGACCAAGACCATCGATTGGCATACCGAGCGGGTTAACGACGCGACCGAGCAATGCATCCCCTGTCGGTACTTCCATGATGCGTCCTGTACGGCTAACTGAATCGCCTTCTTTAATATCAAGGTAGTCACCAAGAATGATGATACCAACGTTGCCTTCTTCTAAGTTTTGCGCCAAGCCCATTGTGCCGTTAGCGAATTCTACGAGCTCTCCCGACATGACGTTGTCGAGTCCGTGTGCACGAGCGATACCATCACCAATTTGGATGACCGTACCCGTCTCGTTCACTTCCATCGTAGAACCGTACTGCGCGATACGCGCTTTAAGCAGGGCGCTGATTTCTTCAGCTCTAATGCTCATGCGTTTCACCCCTATTTTCTTACGCTTTTAACAGCTCACGCTCAAGTCGCGTTAGTTTCGTTTCGATCGTGCCGTCATATGTCGTGTAACCGATTTGGACGCGAAGTCCTCCGATTACGTTCGTATCAACAACATTTTCTACTTCAAGCGTTTTACCTGATTTTTGGCCGAACGTTTCTTTCACTTTCGTGATTTCCGCGTCTGACAATTTGTATGCACTCGTCACGACGGCTGTCGCAACGTTACGGTGTTCATTCAATAACGCAATGAAATGCTCCGGCAAAGACAATACTTCCGCCGCACGGTCGTTTTCGACCATGACGAGGATGGTATTCAAAACAATCGTGTTGAAGCCCGTGAAGCTCGTCTGTAAGACTAACTTCAGCTCTTCCGCAGAAATCGATGGGTTACTTAAAACCGATGCGAGCTCTGGTGTTGCGTGGAGCACTTCGCCGAGCGTCCGCACATCAGCTTCTGCTTGCTCGAGCACATGATGCTCAAGCGCAAGATCGAAGAGCGCTTTTGCGTAGCGTCCCGCTACGTGATCACGCATTAGTTCGTGCCCTTAGTGTCAGCAAGGAATTGATCGACGAGCGCGCGCTGAGCGGCTTCGTCTGTCGCAAGCTGTGTTTTCATGACGTGGCGTGCTGCAGCGATTGCTTGAAGAGCAACATCGTTCTTCAAAGCAGCTTGTGCTTCAGCGCGTTCACGGTCGATTGCACGGCGTGCTTCTTCCTTACTCATTTCTGTCTCAAGACGTGCCTGCTCCATCGCACGTGCTTGTTCTGCCTCAGCTTGACGGCGTGATGATTCTAATAAGTCACGTGCTTCCGTACGTGCCTTATTTAATTCTTCTTGTTGTTGTTCTACGTAGACTTCAGCGTCTTTACGGCTTTTTTCAGCCGAGTTGATCTCGCTAGCCACATGCTCTTCCCGCGCTTTCATCATGTTGATGAGCGGGCCCCAAGCGAATTTCTTCAAGAGGATGAGGAGCAAGAGGAAAACGACGATCGTGACGATCATATTGGCAAGTAAAAGGTGGCTTTCTTCGCCGCCTGCTTCTGCCGCAAGATACGTAAGATTCATTCGATTACACTCCCCTCGTGGTTGGTCCAACTTCTTATATCTACATAAGGGAGCAAAAGCTCCCGTGACGGTTCACTCCTGTCGAACGAATAACGCCCTATGTAGCTCGTTTCTTAAACTATGAATTAAGAGTTGAGGAGAAGGAAACCGACCGCTACACCGATGATTGGAAGTGCCTCAACAAGACCGATACCGATGAACATTGTTTGACGAAGTTCGTTTTTGAGTTCTGGCTGACGTGCTTGTCCTAATACTGTACCGTTTACGATAAGACCGTTACCGATACCAGCGCCAAGTGCGCCGAGTCCGATGATGATCGCTGTTGCAATAAGTTCCATTATAAATTGCCTCCCTAGATTGTGTTCGAAATTTGGTCGTGCGATTATCGGAAAAGCAGATGCTTTACCTTCGAATTAATGGTCGTGCGCTGCCTTATGTCCGATGTAAACCATCGTCAGGATAAGGAAGATATACGCTTGGATCGCTCCGATGAAGAGTGAGAATCCTTGCCAAATCAGCATTGGAATCGCTGAAAGGATGACACCGACTGGTCCGAGGAATTGGAAATCGTTCGTTCCAGAGATGATTCCGATCGAGAGAATGATTCCGATCATGATTTCACCAGCGAAGATGTTCCCGTAAAGACGAAGACCGAGCGTCAACGTGTTTGCGAATTCTTCAATGATGGTAATAATAAACATCGGCGTCATAAACGTTTTCGCATATGCACCGAAGCCGCGCATTTTCACACCGTAATAATGGCTCATGACCACTACCATAGATGAAAGTGCAAGTGTCACGTACGGATCCGCAGTTGGTGAGTTGAACCAAATGTAGTGACCCGTCACAACGTTAAATGGGAGACCCATTAAGTTGGACACGATGATGAATAGGAACAGTGTCATTCCGAAAGTAAGGAAGCGACCCCCTGTTTTCCAATCCATCGTACTGCTGATGATTCCGCGAACGAATTCGAGGAACCACTCTAGCGTGTTTTGAAAACCGGTTGGCTTCATCGCGAGACGTCGCGTACCGGCCACGGCAATCAGGAAGACGAGAGCAGCTGCTATCAGCACTGTGATCAAGTTCGTCCAGCTACCGTACAGAACGAAGTCGCCCCAGAGTGGGATTTCGTAAAGTGGCATTTCGTGGTTCATTTGACTATTCACCTCTTTTCCCGCTTAAGTTCGTGAGTCAAGAACTCACAAAATTGTATGACGTGGCCGGCGAGAAGGCCTATTACCACCGCAGTTAATGACAATTCGGCTTCGTACTTCAAACCGATCATCACACAAAGTACCGCGACCGCCATGCGTGATACGGTCCCTCGAGACATCGGCTTGCGCCCACGCTCGATTACACGATACATTCGATCGACGCTTAATCGTTGCAGCGTCAAGATCATGAAGCTACCTGCCCCACCTAATGCCAGCCCATAAATCACTGGATCACTCGGATAACCGACAAGTAACAAGACAGCCAGGATTCCATAATAGAGTCCAAACCATCGTAAGTACGCACGATACAACGCATCTTGAAGGATTATGTTCATGTCTTGTCTCCTAACAAGTGCCTGATCATTGCGATCATGCAAAGAATGCCGATGAAAATCCCGATGAACACTGAGAATGTCGCTCCCATCTTTTGCCACCAGTCTTGCTGTTCCCCATAGTTCCCAACAAGGAAGCCGATGACGATTGGTGCGGCAAGTGCCGTCGAAATTTGCGAGGCCATGACCATACTCGTTGCGAGCCCTTTTTGGCGCACTAGAGACGACCCCCTTTTCCCAATTGCAGGTTCTTTTTCTTTCCCACAATTTGCGGATTTTCATACTAGTCAAGAATACAATGAGAACCATTTCATAGTCAAATGAATTCACAAATAAAATAGACCGCTGAAACCATTGTATATCAACGATTGATAAGGTTTTCACAGAGGTACCCCATCCACCTCTTTTCACGAAGATGTGAAGAAAATATGTAGTACTATCAACGTTTAAAGAGATGGTTCACTTGATGAACAAAACCATTGAACAGTAACGTTATATCGCGTTCTGGAATGAGAAACAAGCCGTCTAAAATTGATTTGTGTCGATTTTGTGAAAAAGTATTTTTTGTTCAAGATTGGAAGCGCTTTCGATTCGGGACAGGAAAACCGCTCTGACATCTGTTTGTAACAAAGGATTTAAAGCATTTCCAATTTGTCTGTTGTGTTACTTGTCACAGCTTGAAATGTCATGAATGGATTATAGGTTTTAAGGTCAGCACGGTGATTTAGATTTTACATTTTCTTCACAATCAGGCAGATTGAGGCGTTTGTTTCTTAGTTAAAGATATATTGATGTATGTTTACTCACTGCTTTTTGTTTAGTGATTATCGGATAGACCATTATTGATTATTGAATAGACCTTTCGCTATTTCCTCTCACTTTCCTTGGGCGGGACGCAAGCCGCGATCCCCCTTCGGGTAACCGGGTCTCGCTTGTCCCTGTCGGAAGCGTTCCGCTTCCTCTTCCCATAGGAGTCGAGAGGAATTGCTCAAGGCGATTCAATTTACAAGTGACTAACAACACTACGCCTTGACCAAAGTTTAGTAGAGCGTAATTGAAAAGGACGTCCCCCGGTCGACTCGACTCCTACGGGAAAAGAAACCACAGTTCATCGTGGTTTCGTCAGAGGGAAACAAGACCCGGCTTGGCACACACCGTGTACCGAGTCGCGACTTGTCCCTCGCCCGAGGAAAGCGAGGTCGACGGGAACGTCTGAGACAACTTATGGAAGTTAACCTTAAACGGAATCATTAAAAAGGACGCATCCGTTCGTCTTGATTCCCGTGGGAACGACAAGATATACGGAAACGCCCTAAATAAACATTTTTTGGACTGGATTACTTTATTTTAGATATCCGCATGAAAGGGTTCTGGAGTTTCCCCTTGATTGAAGTGCGCTAAAATCGCTGCTGCAATCCGCTCCGACGCATGACCGTCCCCGTAAGGATTTGAAGCATGCGCCATTTTTGCATAGGCCGCTTCGTCTTCAAGCAACTCGCTCGCCATCCGGTAAATCGTCTCTTCATCTGTTCCGGCAAGTTTCAACGTACCGGCTTTGACTCCTTCCGGACGCTCCGTCGTATCGCGTAACACAAGGACAGGTACGCCGAGCGAGGGTGCTTCTTCCTGTACGCCGCCGGAATCGGTCAGGATTAAATGGGCACGACTGGCAAAGTTATGAAAGTCGAATACATCGAGCGGCGGAATTAACGTGATGCGGTCGTGTCCCCCAAAGATTTCAGCCGCTGTTTCCTGGACGACCGGATTCAAATGGACCGGATAGACGACGTGCACGTCCGGATATGTATCGACGAGTCGACGGATCGCCCGAAACATCTGATGCATCTTCTCTCCGAGGTTTTCTCGCCGGTGTGCCGTCATCAAGATCAGGCGTCGTTTGCCGACTGCCTCGAGCACAGGGTGAACATAATCCGGCTGGACCGTCGTCTGCAGGGCATCGATTGCCGTATTTCCCGTCACATAGACACCAGCATAACGATTTTCAGATGCTAAGTTCGCTGCCGCCTGATCGGTCGGCGCAAAGTGCAGATCTGCGAGTGTCGACGTCAATTGACGATTGACCTCTTCCGGAAACGGTGAGTATTTATTATATGTACGGAGTCCGGCTTCGACGTGTCCGACGGCGATTTGATTGTAGTAGGCAGCAAGACTACCGACGAACGTCGTCGTCGTGTCGCCATGAACGAGAACGAGATCCGGTTTGACATCCTTCATGACGAGATCAAGTCCTTCGAGACCACGCGTCGTGATGTCGACAAGCGTCTGACGGGGTTGCATGATATTGAGGTCAGAATCCGGTTCAATCTCGAACATCCGTAACACTTGATCAAGCATTTCCCGGTGTTGCGCCGTGATCGTCACATGGACATCGAACGCTGGATTTTGTTTTAAGGCATTGACGAGCGGTGCCATCTTGATGGCTTCCGGTCGTGTTCCAAAGATGGGCATGACTTTGATGGGCATCATTACTTCCTCCTTTTTCTACTTCTTCCATTTAAGCATAGTTGAAAGCTGTCCTGCATCTTACAACAAAAAAAGCAGCCTGCCGGGAGTGGCAGACTGCTTCTGTCTTACTTCGTACCGAACAAACGATCACCGGCATCCCCGAGTCCAGGGACGATATAACCATGATCGTTCAGTTTTTCATCGAGTGCCGCGAGGTAAATATCGACATCCGGATGCTCTTCCTGAACGCGTTTAACGCCTTCAGGTGCTGCACACAGGCAAGCCAGTTTAATGCTTTTCGCGCCTTGTTTCTTTAAAGAGGAGATTGCGTCAGCAGCCGAGCCGCCTGTCGCAAGCATTGGGTCGACGACGACAAAATCACGTTCTGCGACGTCAGTCGGCAACTTGAGGTAGTATTCCGTTGGTTCAAGCGTCTCTGGATCACGGTAAAGACCGATGTGACCGACTTTGACGTTCGGCATCATCCGAAGCATCCCGTCGACCATCCCTAGTCCTGCGCGAAGGATCGGAACGATTCCGAGCTTCTTGCCTTCAATCATCTTCTGCGTCGTTTTCGTGACCGGTGTCTCGATCGCGACTTCTGTGAGTGGAAGGTCACGCGTGATTTCATATGCCATCAATGAAGCCACTTCGTCGACAAGCTCCCGGAATTGTTTCGTCCCCGTTTCGACTTTACGCATGATTGTCATTTTGTGCTGAATCAATGGGTGATCAAATACATGTACTTTACTCATTGTTTGCATCTCCTCTCAATTCTCTTTTCGCATTGTACTCCAAAAAGTGACCGCTTGGGAACTGTTTTTTTGGAATCACTCCTCCCCAAGCGTACTTTTCCCGTCAAGAATCGCTTGCGCCGCATAGGACCATTCATTATCTGGTTGCTTCGCTAATTCTTCTAACGTCGCCTTATAATCGCCGACCTTATTCTTTTGTTCATAGACGGCCTGCATCCATAACACATCACTCATGTAACCGGAATCCGGGAAGTCCTCTCGATACGCGACATAATCCGTTTGTTTCGTTTCACCTAACTTGCCTCCAGCAATCAATTGATAAAAACGTGCCATGCCCTTCGTTGCGTCATCCGTTAACACAGTTCCCGTCAACAAGCGGTTCGCTGACTTATAATCTTTTTCTTGCGTCGCAGCGATCGCCTGTTTCAATGTTTCTTCGGGAGAAAGCGTCTTCTTTGCATCCGTAGTCGCTTTTGGTTTCGCTGTCTCTTTTGGTTTCGTTGTGTCTTTTGATTTTACTGGTGCTTGTTCTGTCAGCTGTTCATTTTTTTCTTTTAATTGCTCGACTTCTTTTTCAAGCGCGGCCAATTTTTGTTCAACGTTCTCTTGATTGGTCACGACCGGCACTTCTTCCGGTTGTGAGAAATCAAGTTGAAAGAGACCGAGAACGGCAAGACCCGCAACAAGCAATCCGCCGAGCATCCACGGATTCGATTGCAGCTGCTTTTTCCACGGTTTGAGCTGCGGATGATTTTGGACAGCTGCCGGGAGCATGGAAAAACGCTTTTTGACGAGTCGCTTCCCGCCCGCTTTTCCGGCGATTGCTAACCGGTACCGCTGGAGCTCCGCCGGAATCCCTTTGTTCTTCCACTGGCTGAACCGCGTGTCCGCTTGTTCATAAAAGCCTGCTTCTTGCATGATGACGATTGCTTTAAAGTCTTCACTGAGTCGTTTATATTCACGTTCTGTTTGACTTTTTTTAGTCAGCCAGTCCGCAATTTGAGTCGTATTGATTGTTTCGAGTTCTGATTGGACCAGTGCTGAAAATTTCATCTGACAGTTTCCACCCTTACCTTATTTTACTAAGGTTAAGTATACCAAAAATCATGGTCGTAAAATATAAGTCTTCTGACGCATGGTGGACAAAACACGGACGCCGCCTCTTGTCTCGAGACGACGTCCGCGTTATTCCACTTCGCTCAAGTAACCATCCTCGATCCGCAGGACACGGTCACAATACTCAAGCATCCGCTCATCATGGGTGATGACGATGACCGTTTTTTGTTCCTCATGGGCTTGCTTTTGTAACACTTCCATCACTTGGCGTCCGTTCGTATAATCAAGGCTTGCCGTCGGTTCATCTGCGAGGACGAGTCGCGGCTGATTGACGAGTGCCCGAATGATCGCGACACGCTGTCGTTCTCCACCCGATAAGGCGTGTGGCAAATGGTGTGCACGGTCTTTTAATCCAAAAGCGGCGAGCATCGCGGCGGCGTCAACTTTCCGCCCCGCTTCTTCTGCGACGAGTTCGAGTTGTTCCGCCGCCGTCAGGAACGGAACGAGATGCGATTCCTGAAAGATGAATCCGATCTCTTCGAGGCGCATCTTTCGGCGTGCTTCGTCCGATTGCTGATTGACGTGCTGTTCCCCAAACTGAATGTCTCCCGCTGTCGGTGTTTGCAACAATCCGAGCAGTTGGAGCAACGTACTTTTTCCACTTCCGCTCGGTCCGACTAAGGCAATCAGTTCACCCGCTTTCGCTTCGAATGAAACATCATGGAGCACGGGGACGTCACTGTAAGTCTGTTCGACATGTGTCATCTTAATCATCCTGCCATTCCTCCCATCGCGTCTGCCGGCTCAAGTTTTTTTAAGGCCCGGAGCGGAATCACGGATCCAATTAATGCCGTACCGATCAACAATGCCCCGTAACCGAGACTCGTATCCCACTCAAAACGAAACGGAATGCCGCTCGGTAAGACTTGGCTGACACCGAGCGTCACGCACAGGCTGAAAGCAAGCGACAGGAGCGTCAAGACAAACACCTGCAAGACGAGCGCGCTTCCAATCGTCCGTGTCCGAATCCCGATCGCCTTCAAGATGCCCAGTTGCTTCATTTTTTGCATCGTCAAAATATAGAAAAACGCCGTCAAAATCAAGGCGCCGATTACGACAAGCGCCAGCCGCATCATCTGGAATGAATTTTGTTCCGCTGCGTAACCGGGAACCTGCTTGACGATGTCTGCTTTCGTATACGTCGTCAGGTCCGTTTTGAATGAATCCTGACTGACAAATGCCGAGACATAGTTCGTCTGCATCTTCGCTTGCCAGTCGTCCCACGACGCAAGCGTCGTCCATAACACAGGCGCATGGCTGTAACGTCCATCCGTGACGGTACCGACGATCGTAAACGTCATCTTCGTCCGAAAATCGGTTACTTTGTCGCCGACTGCGGTCCCGGTCTGTTTCGCATAAGCGGTATCGACGAGAACTTCGCCTCGTTTCAACGCTTGCAGTTGCTTTGGACCGTACGCCGTCTCAGCAGGTAACGCAAACACCGTCACATCGTCCTTCGTCCCGTCCTGTTTCTCGAGAACCATATTTTGGACGCCGAGTGCCTCCGTCCCTTTTGGTTGCTCCTGTTCCTCTAAAAATGATCGCGTCAGTTGCCCTTCCGCCTCTTGACTGAGTGCCACCTGCTCAACCGGTAAATTCCGGATGACGGCTCCATTATCGTATGCCAGTCCGTCTGCGAGCCCGGTGATCATTAAAATCAAGACGATGATCAATGTCGTCACGAGCCCCATCAGACCGAAGCGTTTTTTCATCCGGATTAGTTCGCGCCAACCCATTTTCATTTAATATCCCTCCTGTATGTGCGTTACAGGTCTTATCTTACGGATACTATATGAACGGAGCATGAACAACTTACGTCGCCCGTAAAAACGTCAGGATGAACGTCGTCCCCGCGCCGATTTCCGAATCAATCTCGACCGTCCCGTGCAACTGCTTGACGGTCTTGGCGACGATGGCGAGTCCAAGCCCCGTCCCGCGCGAACCGCGTGCCGTGTCGGCTTGATAAAAGCGGTCAAAGGCATGGGCAATCATGTCGTTTGACATACCGGGACCTTCATCCGTGATACGGACAGTGATGTGCTCCGCAGTCTGTTCGGCTTCAATCGTAATCATGTCCCCGTCGTTTGAAACATGGAGGGCATTCCGGATGACATTTTGAAAAACATGTTCGAGTGCGGCGGCATCCGCCTCGATCGTCATGTCACTCGCGACATCAACAGCGACAGCGACACCACGTTCATCGATTTGGTAGGCGAGTGTCGCGAGCGTCGTCCGAATCGCTTGTCCAAGATGGATTGACTCCAGTCGCATCCGACTTCCTTCATCGAGCCGGGCGAGGACCAGCAGTTGCCGGGTCATCTCTGCCATCCGGTCTGCTTCACGCGCAATCGTTGCCAGTTTATCCTGTCCGACAGGTGCGACATGCGGTTGCAGTTGACCGGCGTACCCTTTAATCGTCGTCAGTGGCGACTGAAACTCGTGCGAGACGTTGGCGACGAACGTTTTGCGCTCAGCATCCGACTTCGCGACTGCTTCCGCCATCTCACCGAACCGCCGTGACAACTCTCCAATCTCATCGCGCGAGGTCGTCGCCACATGAACGGCATAGTCACCGGACGCGACTTGTTTTGTCGCATCCGTCAAGCGTTTAATCGGACGCACGAGATAGCGGATTGAGAAGGCAAGCAACAGAAAACTGATGACGACGAGTAAGCCGAGGAAGGCTCCGACGAACAAATGGAGTTCACGGATTTGTCGGCTCAAATCGGGTCGAATGAAGACGGCGTCGGTCCCGTTTGGCGTTTCGAGCGACGCACCGACTGTATTGACGACTTCATTGTCAAACAGACCGAGTAAAAAGAGATGAAACGGATAGTCCCGCATTCCGTGATAGACTTCCCCGGCGCGGACCCGTTCGATGATCGCCGGTGCCAGTGTTTCGTCGCGGAATGTATTCCCGTGGCGGATAACGGGGCCTGTCTCCGGGACGACATAGAGCTGAAAACCCGTCGCGCTCAACATGTCGTAGAAGGAACCGGTCTGTCCGTCGCCATGCCGTTCATAGTAGGCAAACGATTGATCGACCGCCTCTTCGACCTTTTGACTATAGGAAGACTGCAAGACATTGTAGTAAAACAAGTTGCTGATCAGTAAGGAAATCAAGGCCGACACGAGCAGGACCAGACAGACGAGTCCGACGATTTTCGTATAAAGTGACTTCATCCCTTCGCCTCCAGTCGGTAACCGAGACCGCGGACGGTACTGATGTGAATCGCGTCCGTATGGCGCAAGCGACTGCGCAAGCGTTTGATATGGACGTCAATCGTCCGATCATCACCCATGAAGTCGAGTCCCCAGACCCGTTCAATCAATTCCTCCCGACTGAAGACACGTCCCGGAAAACTCGCAAGCTGATGTAACAAGTCGAACTCACGCCTAGGCAACGTCAATTCCGTTTCGCCAAGCATCACCTGTTGACTCCGTTTATCAATCGTTACGTCACCAAACCGGAGAATCGGAAGCGCCGCCTTTTGATACCGCCGGGCGACGGCGTGTAAGCGGAATAATAATTCTTCCGGGTCAAACGGTTTCGTGATGTAGTCGTCGGCACCCGCCGTAAAGCCGGCGCGTTTATCTGTCAGTTCCCCGAGCGCCGTCAACAGCAAAATCGGCAGTTCGTCCCGTTGCCGGAGCTGTTCACATAACTCAAGTCCACTCCGCCCGGGGATCATTACGTCGAGAATCGCCGCCTCGAACGTCAGCTCGTCGATCCAGCACGCCGCTTCTTGTCCGTCTGCCGTCGCCCGGACGCGATGCCCGTCTGCTTCGAGTGTCTCGACAATCAGGCGTTGGATGTTTTGGTCGTCTTCTACGACTAAAATCTCCATCTTTCGTCCCTCCTATCCTATCGTTTACTCGTCAATCAAAAAACCACCTCTGACTTCTCAGCGATCGAAAAGAAAGAGGTGGTTCATCAGACGGGTCGGCATGCGTTCCGATTACCCGCGTTCCGGGTAAAGCGGGAAGCGACCTGTCAATGCAAGGACTTGCTCGTGTGCATTTTTTAATGTGTCGTCGTCTTCCGGGTTTTTGAGGACGAGTTCAATCAATGCCGCAATTTGTTTCATTTCTTCTTCTTTAAAACCACGTGACGTCATCGCTGCCGTCCCGATGCGAATCCCGCTCGTGACGAATGGGCTGGCCGGATCGAATGGAATCGTGTTTTTGTTGACCGTGATACCCGCTTCATCAAGGGCATGCTCAGCGAGCTTACCTGTGATGCCGAGCGGCTGTAAGTCGACGAGCAACAAGTGGTTGTCCGTGCCGCCTGAAACGATCCGCAGACCACGTGCCGTCAATTCTTCACCGAGTACTTTTGCATTCGTGACGACTTGACCAATGTAGTCTTTGAATTCAGGAGCAAGTGCCTCACCGAACGCGACCGCTTTTGCTGCGATGACGTGCATGAGGGGACCGCCTTGAATACCAGGGAAGATCGATTTATCAATCGCTTTCGCATGTTCTTCTTTACAGAGAATCATCCCACCACGTGGCCCACGGAGTGTCTTGTGCGTCGTCGTCGTGACGAAGTGTGCATGCTCGACCGGGTTCGGGTGAAGACCCGCTGCAACGAGCCCTGCAATGTGCGCCATATCGACCATTAAGTATGCGCCGACGCTGTCTGCGATTTCACGGAAACGTTTGAAGTCGATGACGCGCGGATAAGCCGATGCTCCCGCAACGATCAATTTTGGTTTGTGTTCTTCTGCAAGCTTCGCGACGACATCGTAATCAATCATCTCTGTCTCTTGATCGACACCGTATTCGACGAAGTTGTATTGAACACCGGAGAAATTCACAGGACTACCATGCGTTAAGTGGCCACCGTGTGAGAGGTTCATCCCGAGGACCGTATCGCCCTGGTCAAGAATCGTGAAGTAGACGGCCATGTTCGCTTGTGCGCCCGAGTGCGGTTGAACGTTTGCATGTTCGGCACCGAAGATTGCTTTCGCACGATCACGTGCCAAGTCTTCTGCGAGATCAACGAATTCGCACCCACCGTAATAACGGCGTCCCGGGTAACCTTCTGCATACTTGTTCGTCAGCACGCTACCTTGTGCTTCCATGACAGCTTGCGAGACGAAGTTTTCTGACGCAATCAACTCGATATTATCGCGTTGACGTCCTAATTCCTTGCGCATTGCCGAAAAGAGTTCCTCATCTTGCTGTTTCAGATACGTAAGCGGTGTTTGTTCCATCTGAATTCCCCCATTCATTTTCGATACGCCTATCTTAACACGAATAATCAGTCCGCGGCACCCACAAAAAGTGCAGAAAAATAGCAAGAGGTATGCAACCCCTTGCATGAATCATTCGTATTTAGCACGCATTCCACCAATTAACTTCGGACGCGTCGTTGCTGCCGTAACATGTGCCTCACCGATTTCCCGGTGTGGAAGGCGAACCGGGATGGCGACCGGCTTCAAGTGCATGCCGATGAACGTGTCTCCGATGTCGATTCCAGCATCTGCTTGAATCGATTCGACGACGACCGGGGCAGAAAAACGTTCATAGGCGATACTCGCCATCGAACCACCTGCTTCCGGTACCGGGACGACCGTGACCGGTTCCAGTCCGAGTCGTTCAACCGTTTGGCGTTCGAGCGTCAAGGCGCGGTTGATGTGTTCACAACCTTGGAACGCAAGATCGATTTGATGCGAACGACGAAATGTATCGAACACCTCGAATAATGCTTCCGCGACTTCCGGCGAACCCGCTTTTCCGATTTGTTTACCGATGACTTCACTCGTCGAACAACCGATGACGAGCAGCTTCCCTTTTAAAGGGAAGCGCTCATTCAAATCGGTCAACGAGGCTTCAAGATCCTGTTTAATCTGTTCGAGATCCATTTACTTCACCTCATAATCCGAGATTTTGCAGACACGGTTTTCGTGACGTCCACCTTCGAACTCCGTCTCTAACCAAATCTTTGCGATATCAAGCGCAAGACCCGGTCCGATGACACGTTCGCCCATCGTCAAGATGTTCGAGTTGTTATGCTGACGTGTCGCTTTTGCACTGAACGTATCATGGACGAGTGCCGCACGAATCCCTTTGACTTTATTCGCTGCGATTCCGATTCCGATTCCTGTTCCGCAAATCAGGATTCCACGATCAAATTCACCGTTCGCGACGGCCTCCGCGACGGGAATCGCGACGTCCGGGTAATCAATCGAGTCAGACGAATACGTACCGAAGTCCGTATAGTCGATCCCGAGTTCCTTTAATAAACCGTTGATTTCTGCTTTGAGTTTAAAGCCACCATGATCTGCACCGATTGCTACTTTCATCTGAACTATTCCCCCGTTTGTCTAGGTTGTTTTTTCGGAAGTTTCCGGTTGTCCGGCGCTTTTCTTCCATTTCCGTTCTGCGTTAATTTTAACACAAGACGGTTGACGAGGGGTTCGAGTTCATTTCGAACTTGGCGATAAACGTTCATCGATCCACCGTACGGATCGTTGATGTCCCGCTCAAGCCCTGTCACATATTCATAGAGGGTGAACGTCCGGTCCTTCAGTTCCGGGTAACGTTCCCCGACTTCTTGTTTATGACTCCGCGTCATCGTCAAGATGATGTCAGACCAGCGTCCGAGAACATCATCGAAAACTTGCGTATAATGCTCGAGTTCAATTCCCCGTTCCCGCAATACTTGGAGTGCGTTCTCTGACGCATCGAAGCCTTGCATCGAACGCAGTCCCGCAGACCGGACATCAAACTCTTGATCTGCGACTTTTGAGCGTAGTAATGCCATCGCCATCGGGCTCCGGCATGTATTTCCAGTACAGATAAACAATACGCGACGTGTGCTCATCTCAGTATCCTCCTTCTTTACGGGCGAATGATCCGACCACCTGCTGCCTTATGGAGCCGATTTCGGACTGCTAGCCCAACCCCTTCTTCTGATAGGTCCCGTACAAAAATCTGATCCACCGTCGTCTGATCAAATCGCCGTAAACAATCGTAAAGACGCTGTGCCGCTGTTTCTGCGGTCGTGCCGAGGAAACAGCGGACATCTGCTTCGACGTCTTCTCCGTCAAAGAGAATGACGCCGGTCTTTTGTCCGGTTTGGCGTGCTTCATCGATGAGCTGCTGCAGGAAAGAGAGGTCGCCCGCCACGACGGACAGTGTTGCTTCCGGTGCGTAGTGCGTGTACTTCATTCCCGGTGCCTTCGGTGTTTTATCTTTCATCGATAAAGCAGGATCGAGTGCCACGGTGCCGATCTCGCCTTCCAGCTGCTCACGTGTGACGCCGCCCGGTCGTAAAATGACCGGAGGTGTCATCGTACAGTCGATGACGGTCGATTCAACACCGATACCGGTTTCTCCCCCATCGACGATTGCTGCGATTCGTCCCGAGAGGTCATAGGCGACATGTGCCGATGACGTCGGAGAAGGTTTTCCGGAACGGTTGGCACTCGGTGCCGCTAACCCTAGTCCTGTCGCTTCAATCAATTGAAGTGCAAGAGGATGGTCCGGCATCCGTAATCCAATCGTATCAAGTCCTGCGGTGACGAGGCTTGAAGCGGTTCCGTTCGATTCTAGAATGATCGTCAAGGCACCTGGCCAAAACGTATCCATCAAACGTTTCGCGACAGCCGGAATATGAGTGACGAACTGCTCTGCCTGTTCGATTGACGCGACATGGACAATCAATGGGTTGTCGGACGGTCGGCCCTTCGCGGCGAAGATTCGCCGAACGGCCGTCTCGCTCGTCGCATCCCCCGCAAGACCATAAACGGTCTCTGTCGGCATCGCGACGACTTCCCCTGCTTTTAATAAGTTTACTGCTACATCCAGTGTCTGTTGATCGATCATTTCCGTCTTCACTCTGTACAATCCTTTCGTTCCGCATACACGATACGGTCTTTACCGTTTATATCTTTTAAAATACCCGTTTCCGCAGTAGGATAACGCTCTTTTAACATCATTTGCACTTCACTTCCTTGATTGTGTCCGATTTCAAACACAATCAAGCGAAAATCGTCCTTTAAAATACGTGTGCTGCCGTCAATCAAGCGACGATAAAAGACGAGACCGTCTTTTCCGCCGAACAGCGCGAGATGAGGCTCATGGTCAAATACGACGTCACTGAGCAACTCATCTTCTTCAATATAAGGCGGGTTCGAGACGAGGACACGGACCGATTGATCGGCGAGCGGCTCAAGCAGATCCCCTTGTAAAAAAGTTACGTCGCCGCCAAGTGCCGCTTGATTTTTTTTCGCGACCGCAAGTGCGTCTTCTGAAATATCGACCGTCGTGACCGGCTGTCTAAGCTCGAGCGCGAGTGTGACCCCAATCGCTCCGCTTCCCGTTCCGATATCGACGATTTCACCCGGGTGGAACGTCTCCCCGCCTAAACGACGGACGACGAACTCAATCAATTCTTCCGTTTCCGGACGGGGAATCAGGACAGCTGGCGTAACCTGAAAATCGCGTCCATAAAAGGGTTGGTACCCGATCAAATGTTGGACGGGAACACCATTGACGTGTGCCAGTAAGTATTCGCTGAATAACAGGTCATCGTCCGGCGATAATTCGTCCGAAAGTCGCACGAGCAATCCCGTCCGGTCGACTTGTAACACATGCATAAGTAACCATTCGGCACTCGACGCCTCGCGTCCTGCCGCGACTAACATCGTTTGTGCTTGATTCAATCGTTTCGCAATCCGCATCAGTTCGCCGCCTCCGATGCCCGTGCCTGGTACTCCATCACGAGCGTGTCGATGACTTCATCCATCTCGCCTTGGAGAATCCGGTCGAGCTTTTGAATCGTCAAGCCGATTCGGTGATCCGTCACCCGGTTTTGAGCGAAGTTATACGTCCGGATCCGCTCGGAACGGTCGCCCGTCCCGACAGCTGATTTGCGTTTTTCATCGTACTCGGCCTGCTGTTCGCGTTGAATTTTATCATAGACGCGTGCTCGTAACACTTTCATTGCTTTTTCTTTATTTTTAATTTGCGATTTCTCATCCTGACAGCTGGCGACGATTCCTGTCGGCACGTGTGTCACGCGGACAGCGGATTGTGTCGTATTGACGGACTGACCGCCGGGACCGCTCGATGTAAACGTATCGACGCGGACATCTTTATCGTGAATTTCAACTTCGACATCTTCTGCTTCCGGCAAGACGGCGACGGTCGCTGTTGATGTATGAATCCGTCCGCCTGACTCTGTCGAAGGCACACGTTGGACGCGATGGGCGCCGTTCTCATATTTCAGTTTCGAGTACGCCCCTGTCCCTTTGACGATGAAGATGATTTCTTTATAGCCGCCGAGTTCCGTGTAGCTCGCATCGATGATTTCGATTTTCCAGGCTTGTTTCTCAGCAAACTTCGAATACATCTTGAAAAGATCAGACGCAAATAAGGCTGCCTCGTCGCCTCCTGCCGCACCCCGAATCTCGACGATGACGTTTTTGTCGTCGTTCGGATCCTTCGGTAAGAGTAACGCTTTTAATTTCGTTTCGAGTTCCTTGATTTCCGGCTCCAGGATCGCCACTTCTTCTTTCGCGAGGTCCCGCATCTCGGGATCCGTCAACATTTGACGTGCTTCCTGATAGGCTTCCATCTTATCGCGGTAAACGCGATACGTTTCGACGGTCGGCGCGAGCTGGGATTGCTCCTTTGAGACCTCTCGTAATTGATTCGTATCATTAATGATCGCCGGGTCAGCCAACTGATCATTTAATTTTTCATAACGGTCCTCTAACGCACTTAATCGATCCAACATAATCGGTCATCCTTCCTGACGGTTCTTCTATCGTCAGTATAGCAAATATTTAGAACGTCAGTAGCAAGACCTCCTCGCGACCGACACTTCCGTCGTCAGACCGGTAGTTGACGTCAGACGGTCATTTTCCTATAATTAGTGTACTAATTGAATTAATACACTTAAGGAGGTGGAAGGATGTTTACCGTTGATCCGAAAAGTCCGCTCCCGATTTACGAGCAACTGGTCACGCAAATCATCCGCGCGATTGCGCGGGGAATCCTACGGTCGGGCGAACAGATGCCGTCGGTCCGCGATCTTGCGAGCACGTTACTCGTCAATCCAAACACTGTCTCCCGTGCTTATCAGGAACTCGAAAGCCGAGACTTTATCGTGACGATGCGAGGAAAAGGCTCCTTCGTCTCGGATTTGCCGCTTGACCAAGTCAAACAAGCTGCCATTCAAGAGCGCATCACGACACTTTGCCTTGTCGCGAATGAACTATCGATTTCGAACGAAGAACTTTATCAGTTACTCATACAACACAGGGAGGATTCATCATGTTGACCGTGTCACACTTAACAAAACAAATCGATTCGACGATGATTTATGAAAACGCCTCGTTCACATTGCCTGCTGGTACGATCACAGCATTGATTGGACGAAACGGCGCCGGAAAAACGACGTTACTGAAAACACTTGTCGGGGCACTCGAACCCTCGCGCGGGAAAGTCGAATGGAATAACCAGTCAATCCACGACGTCCCGGCAGCACGGAAACATCTATTTCTCGTTCCCGACTCCATCGGCGTCTACCGTCAGATGACACTCGGATCACTGATTGAGTTTTATCAGGCTTTTTATCCGAACTTCGAACGGACCTACATCGAAAACTACTGTCGCTCGTCGAACCTCGATCGTGGTCGGAAAGTGACGTCGCTCTCGAAAGGACAAGCGCAACTGTTCTTGCTGCAACTCGCCTTTGCGACGAACGCCCCTGTTTTGTTACTCGACGAACCGACAGACGGACTCGACCGGATTAATAAGCGCAACTACTTACAGCAACTGGTCTCTTTACTGACGGAGCGTCAGACAGCCGTCTTGATTGCCTCACACCAACTCGAGGAACTCGATACGCTCGCGGACCGCGTGATGACGATCGAACAGCACCTCGTCAAGGAACCGAAGACGCTCGACGATGCAAAAGCGAGCATGCAAAAATGGCAAGTCGTCTACGAGATCGTCCCCGAGCTGAAGCACCATGACATTCATGTCCTGACACAAACGGGACGCGTCGTCACCTTGCTCGTCTTATCGGACGCAGGAAAGCTTTACTTAGAGAAGACGAATCCCTTATTAAAGGACGCCTTACCGGTCCAGATGGAAGACTATTTTTTAGGAACGTTCGGAGGAAATCGTCATGATTAAACAATTGATTCGTTATCATATCAAACAAGGCATTTGGCCGCTCGCGACGTTCTTTTTACTCGCAATCTTCAGCTACGGCTTCAGCAGTTTCTCCGCCATCGAAAATTTCGATACGTATCGTCTTGATGCAAAACCAAATCTCTTGCAAACCGTACTCGTCAGCCCGATTTTCGCCGGTTTCGGAGCGCTTTTGATTGCCGTCTTCGCCATTTTGATGGTTGGTCAAGAACGGGGCAGCGGACGCAGTTTAATCCTCCATGCCTTACCGATTCATAAAAAACATCTATTCTTCATTAAATTGAGTATCGGGGCTGCCGTATTGATCATCATTCCGATCCTCGGATTTTTCTCGAGCTGGTTCATCTTACAAGGCATCGGAGGCATCCATCCGTTTGATTACGTCACTTTGAGTGATCTCACATATGACTTTTTTAAATTCTTCATCTTCGATATGACCGTCTTCGCCATTTTCTTGTTCGCAGGAACGATTGCGGGTGATATCATCGGTCAGCTCTTAATCGGGATGTTCCTGTTCTTTTTGAATTACTTCACGTTTTTTGCCATCGCTGCTGTCACGACACTCGGTTTCGGACTTAAGGATGATTTCACATCGTCACTGGATTTTTTGATGACGGTCACAACCCCGTTCCCGTTGTTGTTCCAATCGAATGATTTAACCGGTCCTGCGATTTACAGCGCCGCTTTGACGATCCTGCTTCTCGTCATCAGCCGTCAGCTTTATGTGCGTAGCGAAAACGAGCGACTCGGTCGCTTTACCGTCTTCCCGAAGTCGCATCCGTTTTTCATCATTCTCTTTACGGTCTATACGACGTTCATACTCGCTGCCGTCATCGGCGTCATTTCGTCCGAGAATCAAATCCTGTATTGGCTCGCCGTCTTGATTCTCGCCTGGCCTGCCTTCAGTTCCTACCGCCGGATGATTGGGTGGAGTCGCTGAATCCGTGCTACACTTGTTTCAAATCTTTTAAATAAGGACGGTCTACACCCATGCCAAAATATCTTCAAATTTCCCGACAACTCGCCGCCCGGATTCAGGATGGATCATTACCTGCTGAAACGAAATTACCGTCAGAAACGGAATTGATGGCAGAATTCTCTTCGAGTCGCGGGACAGTCCGTAAGGCAATCGATGCGTTGCTCGAAAAAGGCTTTGTTCGTAAACAACAAGGAAAAGGCGTCTTCGTCTTGAGTCAAGATGCGATCGAGTTTCAGTTCAATGGCATCGTCAGCTTCTCGGAAGCCCATCAAAAAATGGGGCAACACGAAGTTGAAACGGACGTTTTGTCTTGCGACGTCATCGATGCGACGGATGAGCTCGCTCAGTTATTCAGTGTAAAAAAAGGAACATCGATCACACGAATCAAACGGATTCGAATCATCGACGGTGAACGCGTCATTTTTGATATCAACCACTTCGTGACAGAACTCGTCCCAGGACTCACTTCAGCGGTCGTTTCCGGCTCGATTTATACGTATATCGAACAAAAGTTGAACCGGCAAATCAGCTATGCGAAACGAAAAATCGAAGCGCAACCTGCGACAGCTGAAGATCGGGAACAACTCGACTTAGAAGGGACGACACATGTCATCGTCATCACGAATGACACGTATTATTATGAAGGGCAACATTTCGAACATACGGAATCGCGCCACCGTCTCGATAAATTTCAATTTACGGATATCGCGCGTCGATAGACCGCAAGATGGCCGCTCAAAAGACGATTCGAGACAGATTGCGCTCTAAACCGTTTGCATGCCTGGATTTTCCTCATGGTATGACCTGAAAAGCGTCACGTTTCGTTGACTCCTACGGGAAAAGTGCGTTTTTAACGCACGTTCAGAGGCAGGCAAGACCCTGCTCGTTGTCCGTGAGGATCAAGGAGCAACGGCTTGCGTTTCGCCCGAGGAACACAACGAAAACAGACGCTTGATTTCCCGGTAGCACGTTGTCTACAGTCTTAAACCGCCTCCCGATTTTGTCGGAGAGGCGGTTTTTATCTTGATTCAGAAAGGATTGAAGTCTCCTCTTCTTCAATTCTTTCAAACTTATCTATATAAGTTATTGACTTAACTTATATAGATAAGTTAAGATGAATTTGCGCAGATAAGAAAACGTTTTCATTTCAAGTGATGTCTTCAGTTCAATCCAAAAGGAGAATGAGAGATGAAACCTAATTACCGTCAAATTGCTGAACAACTCATCGAACGAATCGGTGGGAAAGATAATATTGAGCAAGCCGCCCATTGTGTGACGCGGCTCCGCCTGACACTGAAAGATCAAAGCCTCGTCGAACAAGATGCCTTACTCGAAGTCCCGCTCGTCAAAGGGGCATTCCTGAATGCCGGCGTCTATCAAATCGTCATCGGTGCGGGGGATGTCGACCGCGTCTATGCCGAATTCATTCAATTGACCGGATTAAAAGCAACGACCATCGCCGACGTCAAATCGTCCGGTGCTTCCAAGATGAATCCGTTCCAGAAATTGATTAAAGTCTTCTCCGACGTCTTCATGCCAATCATCCCTGCCATCATCGTCGCTGGTCTCTTGATGGGGATCAACAATCTCTTCGGCATCGAGTTCGGCGGAAAAACGATGATTGACCGCTACCCGAACCTCCAGGGGTTATGGGATTTAATCAACATGATGGCGAATACCGCCTTTGTCTTCTTACCGGCACTTGTCGGCTGGTCGGCGACAAAACGGTTTGGCGGAAGTGAAGTCCTCGGGATCGTTATGGGACTGATGCTTGTCCACCCGGACCTCTTAAATGCCTGGAACTATGGACAAAGTGCGTTAAAAGGCGAGATTCCGACATTCAACATACTCGGTCTCTTCGAAATCGAAAAGGTCGGTTACCAAGGTCAAATTCTGCCTGTACTCGCAGCAGCCTATGTCTTAAGTACGATTGAAAAATGGCTCAAGGAACGTGTTCCGAATGCAATCCAACTCCTCGTCGTACCGATAACGACGATTACTTTAACTGGTTTCCTTGCCCTTGCTGTCATCGGTCCCGTCACGCGTCAGCTCGGCGACTGGATCACGATTGGTGTCGTCAATACGTTTGAAGCCGTACCATTGCTTGGTGCCTTGTTGTTCGGTGCCCTCTATGCACCACTCGTCATCACGGGGATGCACCATATGTTCATCGCCGTCGATCTTCAACTGATTGGACAAAGCGGTTCAACCTTCATCTGGCCGATGATCGCCATCTCGAATATCGCTCAAGGATCAGCGACGCTCGCCATGCTCTTCCTCGCGAAAAACGCGAATGATAAAAACATGGCGTCGACGTCCGCGATTTCTGCCTACTTCGGCATTACGGAACCGGCGATGTTCGGTGTCAATTTACGCTTTAAATATCCATTTTATGCAGCACTCGTCGGATCAGCCATCGCTTCTTCCTTCATCGCCGTCAGCGGTGTCTTAGCTCCTGCAATCGGTGTCGGTGGTTTACCTGCCTTCATCTCAATCGTTCCCGGATCGATTTTGTCGTTCATCATCGGTATGGTGATTGCGATTGTTATCCCGGTTGTCTGTACGTTCCTGTTCCATTACGTCTCGACGAAACGCGCACGAAAAGCGGCACTCAAAGATGCTGCGTAACTGTTTTTAGAAAGGTGTGACTTGTATGACGCTCACAACGACCGACTGGCGGAAATCCGCTGTTTATCAAATCTATCCGAAAAGTTTTTACAGCCCGGAAGGAAAAGCGACGGGCACCCTCCGTGGCGTCACGGAAAAACTCGACTATCTCGCGTCACTCGGCATCGATTATTTATGGCTGACACCCGTCTATGCCTCACCACAAAATGACAATGGGTATGATGTCAGCGACTATTATGCGATTGACCCTTCTTACGGGACGATGCAAGACTTCGATGACCTGCTTGCGGAAGCAACAAAACGTGATTTAGCGGTGATGATGGATATCGTCGTCAATCACTGTTCAACGGAGCACGACTGGTTCCAGCAAGGACGGAATCCCGACAGTCCGTATCATGATTATTTCATTTGGCGGGATGAACCGACCAACTGGCAGTCGAAGTTCGGTGGTCCGGCCTGGTCATTTGATGAAGTCGCCGGCAAATATTATCTTCATTTGTTCGATCAAACCCAAGCCGATCTCAACTGGGAAAACCCGCGTCTTCGCGAAGACATCTATCAGATGATGCAGTTTTGGCGCGACAAAGGGGTCCGTGGATTCCGCCTGGATGTCATCAATCTCATCTCGAAGGATCAATCGTTCCCAAATGACCCGACTGGAGACGGCAGAACCTTTTATACGGATGGACCTCGTGTCCATGAGTACCTCCAGGAAATGAATCAACGTGTGTTTGACGGTCATGACTTGATGACGGTCGGTGAGATGTCCTCGACGACACTCAATCATTGCCGGCAGTATTCAAATGTCAGCGAGGAAGAGTTGAAGATGACCTTTAACTTCCACCATTTAAAAGTCGACTATCCGGACGGTCAAAAATGGACAGTCGCGCCATTCGATTTTCTTGAGTTAAAACGGATCCTGTCGGACTGGCAAGTCGGGATGCAGGGAAAAGCGTGGAATGCCATCTTTTGGTGCAACCACGACCAGCCCCGTGTCGTCAGCCGTTTCGGTGATGATACCGTCTACCGCGTCGAAAGCGCGAAGATGCTCGCGACGACGTTACACGGTCTACAAGGCACACCGTATATTTATCAAGGTGAAGAAATCGGGATGACGAATCCGGATTTCACGGATCTTACAGATTATCGTGACGTCGAAACATTGAATCTCTATGAAGAAAAAATTGCTCAGGGCGAAGCATCTGAACAGATTCTTGCGGCAATCCGCCAAAAATCACGCGACAATGCCCGAACACCGATGCAATGGGACTCGACGCTTCACGCCGGTTTTTCAGAAGCAACGCCGTGGATCGACGTCGCTCCGAACTATACTGACATCAATGTCAAAGCTGCCGTCGCTAATCCTGATTCGGTGTTCCACCACTATAAAAAGTTGATTCAATTACGAAAACAATATGACGTGTTGACGAACGGAATGTATCGTCTTCTCACACCGGACGACTTGTCGATTTGGGCGTACGAACGAACGACAGAGGACGAACAGCTGCTCGTCCTCTCGAACTTCTACAGTTCAGAAACGACGTTCACGTTACCAGAGACGATGTCGGACGCCGACGTCTTGATTCAGAACTATCCTGATGTCGCACAAGACGGGCGCAACGTCACATTACGTCCATATGAGTCGGTCATGTTCTACCGGACCACTTAACGACTTGAAATGAATAAAGGGAGGTGGATTTCCAGTGCATGACCCGGAAATCCGCCTCCCTTTCCCTTGTGAACGATAAGAATTTGCATAGAAACGGCCGATGCTTCCGTAAAAAGTCGGAAGCGTCGGCCGTTTGATGGATTGTGATCTGACTCCTGCGTCGGATTCACCTCCAAAAGAAATGATCGCTTTTGGATTCAGGAGGCGTTTCGATTTGCCTGTTCTTTTTTCAGCTGTTCGCGGAACAACCTCGTCTCGGCAATGACGACGCCGGACAGACCAAGCAGACCAATCAAGTTCGGTATTGCCATCAAACCGTTGAAGACGTCCGAGATGGCCCAAACCATGTTCAAGTTCGTCGTCATCGCGCCCAGTCCGGCGACGAGAACAAATACGACGCGGTACGGCACGATTGATTTTTGACCAAAGAGATAATAAATCGATTTTTCACCGTAATACGACCAGCCGAGGACTGTTGAAAAGGCAAACAAGACAAGTCCAATCGTGACGATATACTTTCCGGTCGGACCGAGGAACACTTCAAAACTTGCAGTCGTCAATTCGACTCCTTCTAATCCCGTCCCGATTTTTCCACCCATGACGAGCGTCAATCCTGTCATCGAACAGACGAGAATCGTATCAAGGAAGACTTGTGTCATCGAGACGAGTGCTTGTCGTCCCGGGAAATCGGTTTTCGCAGCCGCCGCCGCGATTGGCGCTGAACCGAGACCCGCCTCATTCGAGAAGACGCCTCGGGCGACACCGTAACGAATCGCCGCCCCGATTGCACCACCCGTAATCGCTTCATTCGAGAACGTGCTGCTGAAAATTGTTGAAAATGCCGCTGGAATCAAGTCGTAGTTCATGATCAGGATCAATAAACCACTTCCGACATAAAAGAAAATCATGAATGGCACGAAAAAGCTGACGACTTTCCCAATCGATTTGACACCACCCAAAATGACGCCACCTGTTGCGACCATTAAGACGATTCCGGTCACGTAGAGCGGTACATCGAACGTTGACTTCATCGCGAGCGCGACCGAGTTCGTTTGAACCCCGTTACCAATCCCGAAAGCGGCAATCGAAGCGAAAGCGGCAAATAAAATCCCGAGCCACTTTTGCTTGAGCCCCCGTTCAAGATAGTACATCGGCCCTCCGGCCATCTGCCCCTTTTCATCGACGACACGGTATTTGACGGCGAGAATCGCCTCCGCATATTTGGTCGCCATGCCGAATAATCCGGATAACCACATCCAGACGATCGCACCTGGTCCCCCAAGGACGACGGCTGTTGCGACACCGACGATATTCCCCGTACCGACCGTTGCTGCCAGTGCGGTCATTAATGCCTGAAAATGACTGATGTCCCCTTCCGATTGTTTCGAGTCCTCTTGTTTCGTAAACGCGAGCTTTAACGCATAAGGAAGTTTTGTAATTTGAATGAATCCTAAACGAATCGTTAAGTAAATGCCTGTTCCGACTAATAGGATCAGTAACGGTGCTCCCCAAACCAAATTTGACACCGAACTTACCCACTCAGTGAATGACGTTCCCATGCTTTTCCCCCCTCTGCAATTCGTATGTAGACTTTCCCATTTTTTCAGAATTGACAGAATACTGTCAACCCTATTTCCTAAGTTCCCCTTTCAGAGATGTTCCACACATGAAAAAAACGCCGACCTCCTCCGGCGTGTAACGTCGGGGAAAATCGGCTGTTCGTCATTGGTTCATATCAGTAATCGATTGGGCCTCTTTTGCCTCTTCCGGCAGCTCAATCGACTCGATGGCATTGAATTTCGAAAACGTGGATTCATTCGTCATCTTAAAGGTCGTGCCTTCTGTGATTTCAAACTCCATCGTCATATCGAGCGACTTCGGATAATACGTCTTTGCGTCATATGTCATCGTATATTCCATCTTTTTATAATCCACTTGATCCATCATCTCTTTCATCTGCGCCATCTGTCCCGATTGTTCGAGCGCGTCTTTCATGAAGTTTTTCAAGTCGTCCCCCGTCAAGTCCACATCAATTTGATAGAGTTCACCTTTTCTTTCGGCTGTCCAATTGTCTTTATACTTCTTCAACAGTTTCAGGTTTTGATCGGTCGAGACGGATGATTCCATGATGTCATTCATCTCCGAGATGTCTTGGACAAACCATTGCCCGTCCTGTGCGATATACATCTTGTCGTCGAGCATATAGCTCTCCATTTGTACATCCGAGCCATCTTCGACATTCTTCATCTTAATCGTTTGATGCATCGTATAAGGTTTTTGAATGACATCTGCTGCGACTTGCTGACTGACAGGCAGACCGCCGACTTCTGAAAAGATGTCGCTCTCCATATGAAACGACTGAATATCCTCCTGTGCTGCCGTCGCCTTTTTTAACAGTTCACTATTCGACAGGTCGTCTTGACTGCATCCGGCAAGACCGACCGAAGAAACCATTGCCAGCGAAAAAAACCATCTTCCCTTCTTCATGTGCGTTCCCTCCTCGTTTACCTGTGTCTACGAGTCGATTTTGGAAAAAGTTTCAAACTGATTCGGTTACGCTTAGCGCTGATCCGGATAGAGCAACAGCTCAATGGCTTCAGGCCGCATCGGACGACCGAAATAATAACCTTGCATCCGTGTACACTTCAAGCGATTCAAGACGTTGACTTGTTCGAGCGTCTCGACCCCTTCCGCGATGACTGCTACATCCAGCGATTTTGCTAAATGAATGATGGAGGAAATCATCGCATACCCACTCGTCTCGATATTGATTTTTTTAACAAATTCACGCGGAATCTTTAACGTATCAATCGGGAAATCGACGAGACGGGATAATGAGGAATAGCCTGTCCCGAAATCATCAATCGAAATCGTGAACCCCAGCTCTTTCAAACGATGCATCGTCTTGACCGTATCCTCGATGTCTTCGACTGCCGATACCTCCGTGATTTCTAAATCGATTCGTCTCGGGTCGACGTCTGTTTCTGCTAAAAGTTGCATCAACGTCAGGACGAACGTTGGGTGATGGAACTGTTGCATCGATACATTCAAGCCTACCTTCAAGGCGATGTCTGCCTGTTCCCAGCGCTTCGCCTGCAAAAAGCCTTCACGTAAAACCCATTCGCCAAGACGAATGATCATCCCCGCTTCTTCCGCGAGGGGAATGAAATCGTTCGGTGAAATCATTCCGAGCTTCGGATGATTCCAACGGACCAACCCCTCGACACCGACCATCTGATACGTGATGGTGTCGACTTGAGGTTGATAGTACAGGACGAGTTGATTCGTCTCAATCGCATGGGGGAGCTCCGACTCAAGTCGTAGCCGGTATGACGCCGCTTCCGCAATATCATCAAAGAAGACGACCTTTTTTCCACCTTTCGCCTTTGCCTGATACATCGCTAAATCCGCTTGTTTTAATAACGTCACGACATGTTTCGGTTCCGTTCTTTGATGGCGAACTACTCCGATGCTCGGGCTCGAGACGACTTCAAGTCCTTCAATATTGTACGGTACGCTCAACTGGTTAAGAAGGCGCCCGGTCCGGGTTCTCGCCCCTTCTTCCGACACGATATGACGGAGAATGACCGTGAATTCATCGCCCCCTTGTCGGGCGACGACGTCTTCGATTTCTGTCGCGCGGCGTAAGCGTTCTGCGACTTGAATCAGCAATTGATCGCCGATGTGATGTCCAAACGAGTCATTCACGAGTTTAAAATCGTTTAAGTCGATGAAGCAAAGAATGATCGTTTCTTGACTTTGTTCTTGCTCGACTAAATGATGTAACATCTCTTCGAAGTACTTTCGATTGACCGCTTTCGTCAAATGGTCATAGTACGCAAGCTGATGGATTTTCAATTCATTTTTCCGCATGTCTGTTATGTCACGACCGATGCCGAACAAACCAACAAGTCGTTTTCGGACACGAATCGGAATTGTCGTCACGCTGAGCAGGACATTGTTGCCACCTTCCTTTCGAAACACCGTCTCGAATTGTTCAGCGCTCATCTTATCTTGATCCGCCATGGCAGAAGTGCCTTGTCCAAGCAATTGATCGTACGACCGACCAATCAACTCGCTCTCACAATGTTCCGTCAGTTTTTCGAATGATGGGTTCGCACTTTCAATTTGTCCTTTCAAATCAAGAGAATAAACGGCATCCGGATGATACGTAAAGAGTGATTCATAACGTTCCTTACTCTCTTCCAACTCGTCCGCCTTATGGTGGATTTCTTGAATTAATTGATGGTTACTTAAAATCATTAAAATTTGCCGGACTAAAATTAAGAGAATCGTCACCCCGCAACCAATCATCAATCCATTTAAGGCATCTCCCCGTTGCGCATAAAACAGCATTGTTGAGAACAATAGAAGTACGAGGAAATACGGTAAAAATAACCGCCCGAGATGCAAGGATTGCCTTTCTTCCTGCTCGACTCGGATATGTTCCATCGTCACTTCTCCCGCGTGACCGGAAATCGCGACTAACAATAAACTTAAAATGAATAACGGATCAATCGCTGCGGTGTTCTCATACCCATGGATGGTCGTCATATATAAAAAAATGGTATCGGCGATAATCTGAATTAATATTCCGATTAATAAAAAGGAAAAACAGGTCGGTCGTGTGACAGTTTGTCGTTTTTCGATTAAGAAGTAGATGCTGATGACACAAAACAGCAACACGACATCATTCATCGGATACGCGAACGCGACGAAGTTTTCCGCTGTCGACGCTTGCCCATCTGCTAAAGAAGGACGAACCAAGAAAAACCAGCTGTATGTCACAGCGACAGTCATGACGATTAAAATATCAAACACGAATCGAATCAATTGGTGTTTCGTCACGTATTTTCGAATCAAATGAAGAAATGCCATAAAGAAAAAGAACGATTGCAACATATAAAAAGGGTCCGGCAGACCGGGAAAAGGAACGGCAACCTGTTGGATATTTTCATAAGACATCCAAATCAGTTCCGCGATCAGATAACTTCCTGTTCCGAAAGCAAGATAGAGAAAAAACCGGCCTTGGTCCCGACCATTCGTTCGATATGTGTGCAGTAAGAATAATGTTGCAGCTATACAGCCTATGATAGAAAAAATGTTATTCCCCCACGATGCCAGTTCCGGTCGATCGGCATAAAACCAGATCCAACTATAATAGCTCAAACTAAATAAAAGAACGCCGTACACGTAATGAATCCGCTTCATGTTCATTCGCCCCCCTTTCTTCCAAACCTCTAAGTTTTCCGTACTTTTATTATTATACGGTGGTTATACCATCCCGTGTATCCGTGACCATGAATTATTGATAAAAACCAAAAAAATTTCTATCGCATGTAAGAGGGGCGCGACCTCAAAAAGGAATCGCTCATTTCACGCGCTTTCCTGCAGGAGTCGCGTGAAACGAGTGATTCCTTTTGAACGATTTAACAGGTGGCGGATTGACTTTTACGTCTGTCCCCGTTTTACATCCGATAGAGAAACATTACTGAAAGCTGCGTAACAAGTTCGCCATCTCGATGGCAGAGACCGCCGACTCATACCCTTTGTTCCCTGCTTTCGTGCCGGCCCGTTCGACCGCTTGTTCAATCGAGTCCGTCGTCAATACACCGAAGATGATCGGAACACCCGTCTCACGCGACGCACCGGCAACACCTTTCGCGACTTCATTGCAGACATAATCGTAATGCGACGTCGCACCGCGGATGACGGCACCGAGTGTGATGATGGCATCATACTTACCGCTTTTCGCCAGTTTCTCCGCGACGAGCGGAATCTCGAATGCGCCCGGCACCCACGCCGTATCGACGCTATCCGCTTCGACACCGTGACGACGGAAGGCATCGTTTGCTCCTCCGACTAATTTAGAAGTGATCAATTCATTGAAACGTGCTGCGACGATCGCAACCCGGAGTCCTTCGCCCGTTAAAAATCCTTCGTATACCATCTTATTTTCCTCCTTCGAGATCGAGCAGATGCCCGAGCTTCGTCTGTTTGGTTTTGAGATACTGGTGGTTTTCTAAACTTGCCGGTACTTCATGCGGAACCCGCTCAAGCACAGTGATGCCGTATGTTTCGAGCGCTTGCTGTTTATCCGGGTTATTCGTCATCAAACGGATTTTCGTGACACCGAGGTCCTGAAGCATCGCTGCTGCGACGGCGTAGTCGCGTAAGTCGGCTGCGAATCCGAGCGCATGGTTCGCCTCGACCGTATCGAGTCCTTGTTCTTGGAGCTCATAGGCTTTCAGCTTCGCCATCAGACCAATCCCCCGCCCTTCTTGCCGCAAGTAGAGGACAGCACCACCTTCTTGTTCAATCCGGTCGAGCGCCGCGTCGAGTTGCGGACCGCAGTCACACCGTTTTGATCCGAAGACGTCACCCGTCAGACATTCGGAATGAACGCGGACGAGCATCCCGTCTTCTGCTTCACCTGATAGCACCGTGACATGTTCCTTGGCGTCAGGTGTCGTATAACCAAGCATCCGAAACGCCCCGTGCGTCGTCGGTAACAAGACTTCCGCTTCACGGCGGACAGAGCGCTCGAGATAGCGGACGAGAGCATCGATCGTAATCATTTTTAAATCATGTTCTGCTTTATACGTCACTAAATCATCAACCCGTGCCATCGTCCCGTCGTCTAAAATGATTTCACAGATGACGGCCGCTTCGGCGCTTCCCGCGAGCCGTGCCAAATCAATCCCTGCTTCCGTATGACCACGCCGGACGCGGACGCCGCCTTCGTTTGCGATCAACGGAAAGATGTGTCCGGGACGCTTGAACTGCTTTGGACCATCCGTCAACATCCGCTGAATCGTCATTGCCCGTTCCGCTGCACTGATGCCGGTTTTCGCATCTTCATGATCAATGCTGATCGTAAAAGCCGTTCCGTGCGGATCCGTGTTGACATCTGTCATCGGCCGGAGTTCGAGTCGTGTTGCGATATCCGGACTGACCGGGACACAGACGAGTCCTTTGCCGTAAGTGATCATGAAGTTAATCATCTCGGGTGTCGCATGTTCCGCAAGTAACACGAGATCCCCTTCGTTCTCACGGTTTTCATCGTCACAGACGATGATCGGTCGTCCGCGTTTTAAGTCATCCACTGCTTCTTCAATCGAATCAAATCCGTTCATCATACTTCGCCTCCTAAAAATGCCGACCAGTCCGTTTTCGCATCCTTCTGCGTAAAGTGATAGAGATGTTTCGCCATCAAGTCACATTCGATATTGACGAGGGCACCCGTCTGCAAGCGATCGAACGTCGTGACTTGGCGTGAATGGGGAATCAATGAAATCGTCACCGCGTCGTTTCCGACATGTTGCAGCGTCAGGCTCGTCCCATTAATCGCAATCGATCCTTTCGGAATACAGTACTTGCTCCAGTCGCCTGCCTCAAAACGGTATTCCATCGCTTCACCGTCCGGTCGCCGGCTGAGAAACCGAGCCGTTCCGTCGATATGACCGCTGACGAAGTGACCGCCGAACCGTCCATTCGCCGGCATCGCGCGTTCGAGTTGAACGGCTGCTCCGACCCGTAACGTCTGCAGCGACGTCGCTCGGATCGTCTCATGGACGGCATCGGCCGTGAATCCGCTCTTCGTCATCGCCGTCACCGTCAAACAAATCCCATCAACGGCAATGCTGTCGCCAATCTTTGTTCCGTCAAGCACTGCTGTCGCTTCAATTTCGAGCGCCAGCCCGTTCGGACGGGGGACTTTCCGTTTTATTGTGCCGAGTTCTTCAATCAATCCGGTAAACATGTCATCCTCTCCTTTCGTACATACTGGAGATGGACGTCTTGTCCGATTTGGTTCATTTTCACTAAATCAAAACGGTCTTCGATGTCCTGTTCCGTCGTCAGAGACTTGGTCCCACTGAAGAGGGACGGTGCCTGATAGAGTTCGATCGTATCCACGAGATCCGCTTCTAAAAATGCGGATTGAATCGTGGGACCACCTTCAATCAACAGACTGCGAATACCTTGTTCATATAAAAGTTCGAGGATTTGGTCCGGTGTCGCATACGTCCCGACGAAAACCGTCACGTTCGCCCGTTCGCTTGTTCGTGGCTGTTCCGTCAGCCAGTACGTCGGATTCAAGCCATCGTTTAAGACTTGGAATGTTTCAGTCAGGCGCCCGCGGCGATCGACAATGACACGGACCGGTTCGATGCCGGTCGAACTGCGCAACGTCAGTGCCGGGTCATCGATGATCACCGTGTCGCTTCCGACGAGAATCGCGTCGTGTATCCCGCGTAACTGCCGTCCGTCAGCACGTGCCGCTTCCGAAGTGATAAAGCGTTGTTCACCCGTCGCAATCGTCCCGTTCATCGTTTGGGCGACTTTCACTGTGACATGCGGACGTTTTCGTTCAATCGCCGTCCAAAATGGTTCATACAGTGCCACTGCCTCGTCTTTTAGTAGACCGACTTCGACGTCAATCCCCGCCTGACGGAGACGTGTGATACCGCTTCCTGCGACGAGCGCGTGGCGGTCCTCTGTCGCGATAAAAACACGATTGATTCCTGCTTCGAGGATTGCTTCCGTACACGGCGGTGTTTTGCCGTGATGATTGCACGGTTCGAGTGTCACGTAGAGATCGGCTCCGCGTGCTGCTTCACCTGCCATGAGGAGCGCTTCGACTTCGGCATGGGGTCCTCCCGCATAACGGTGGGCCCCAAAACCAACAATCCGCCCCTGTTTGACGATGACGCAGCCGACACTCGGATTCGGGCTCGTTTGACCGTTTAACATGTGTGCTAGTTGCATCGCATAACTCATGAATGTTTCCATTTTTTCCGCTCCTTTCAATAAAAAAGACGCCTCCTGTAAAAGGGGCGTCGTGATTGAAGGATTGACGAAATAAGCGTCTCGCGTTTCTGTTTTTACACATACAGAAACAGACCTTTCCCTGAAAACATTTTTTCAGAAAATGGCAGCAAGCGCATTGTTTCGTCCTTCTCCCATCCGGACTTTACCGTCGGCCCTGGAGTCTCACCAAGTCAGCCACAGTGCGTACACTGCAGGTCGCGGGCTCATCGATTTATCAATCGCATCACCGCCGGTTGGGATTTTCACCCTACCCCGAAGAACTGGTTATTGAGTTATACAGCTCAAGACTAGCACAGGTCATTCTAAAATACAAAATGAATTGTATTTCATTCTCTTTTTTTAGGAAAACATCAAAAAAAGGACCCTTCTCTTAAAAGAAAAGGATCCTTCCATCTGCACTAAGGCAGAATCCGCTCCGCTCATCTTTCAGACAAACGTCTGACGGAATTGGCACAGTACGACGTAAGAAGTCTGTTGCCGAGGTTTCGTAGGGCCAGTCCCTCCACCTCTCTCGATAAGTGCTACGGTATGAAGTTCATATGTGTGATGTTTCAAGTCGTTCTTATGTCGTGAATCTAATGCTTACACTACGGGGATTCCTTTCTCAAGTCAACCATATTTTCAAAATTAAACCAAATTACCCAGTTTATCAATTTCGACTTCTTTTTGACGTCTTGACAACGTATTTCAATCAATGCTATCCTCTTCACAATGATTATTCCGACAATTCCTATACGATATATCAAGAGTGGGCGAGAGATCTGGCTCTACGAACCCACGGCAACCTGCAACATGCAAGGTGCTCCGACCAGCAAAGCCGATGCTTTGGATGATACCTACGAGAATCTCGTAGTGCGCCTAAAGCACTACGAGTTTTTTAATAGAAGGAGGAACCCTTTATGAATTCATCATCACCCGTCCTGTTTGGCGCAGAAGCTTTTTTGGTTGAACGAGGTCCAATCGGTATTTTACTGTCTCACGGTTTTAACGCAACCCCTCAAAGCGTCCGTACTGTCGGAGAGCAGTTTGCCGCCCAAGGGTTTACCGTGTATGCCCCGCGTCTCGACGGACACGGGACGAGCATCCGTGATTTCGAAGCGTCGACTGCTGAAGATTGGAAACAAAGCCTCCGCCAAGGGTTCGACGTCTTAACCAATCATTGTTCGTCCATTTTCATCGCCGGACAATCGATGGGTGCGACACTTGCCCTTGCACTCGTCGCGGAAGGATTACCTGCTGACGGATTGATTACGATCAATGCAGCGTTAGCGATTCCTGCCTATGAAGCATTATCTTTTGAAGACTGTCCACGCTACTTAAAAGAAAGTACCCCAGACATTAAACGTGAAGCGTTTGAAATCATCTATGACCAGGTCCCTGTCGTCTGCGCATCGGAACTTTTGACCTTGATTGACCAGACACGTCCACTCTTACCAGCCATCGAGATTCCAACACTTATTTTATATTCTGCCGAAGACCATGTCGTCCCGCCTGAAAGTTCGGATTACCTTTATCAAGTCATCGGTTCGACGGACAAACGGAGCTATTGCCTGCTTGACTCCTATCATGTCGCGACCCTCGATTATGATCAAGAAACGATTGTCCGCGAGGCAACACACTTTGTACACCAATATAGTCGTTTGACCCACACCGGTTGATGTCTTTCCTGCGCAAAAGCAAGGGATGAAGACTGTTTCGATGCGTGTTTCAAGCATCGACTAAGCCGTCCAGAACAATATGAATGCGCAAAAAAAATGGCCGATGCTCCCTTGAAACGATGGGAGTATCGGCCATTTGATTGATGTGGTCCTGACTGATGAATCAGTCCTTCGTTTACTTCATCAGTTCTGTTGCTGTTTCTTCCATTGTTGCAGGGCTTGCGATTTCCCCGGCACTTCATGGCAGTGGCGGCAACGCGGCTCATACGACTCTGACGCGCCGACTAAAATGATTGGATCATTGTAGTTGGCAGGTCGACCGTCGATTAAACGTTGCGTCCGCGATGCCGGGTCACCGCACGACAGGCAGATCGCCTGCAGTTTCGTGACGAACTCTGCCCGTGCGAGAAGTTCCGGCATCTTACCGAATGGTTCCGCCCGGAAGTCTTGATCGAGTCCGGCACAGATGACACGTTTTCCGTCCTGCGCGAGGGCCTCGATGACATCGACGATTTCATCATCAAAGAACTGAACTTCGTCAATCGCGACCACTTGTGTCTCTTGTGCGACTGCCGCGTACACGTCACGGCTCGTCGCCATCGGTACCGCGATGACAGAGTTGCCGACGTGCGAGACGACATGTTCTTCATGATAACGGTCGTCGATTGCCGGTTTAAACACTTGGACCGGCAACTTCCCGTACTGAGCCCGGCGAACGCGTCGAATCAATTCTTCCGACTTACCAGAGAACATACTTCCGCAAATCACTTCAATCCAACCATACTGATTTATTACATGCATCATTGCAGACACCGTCCTCTAAAATTAGTCACTTTAACGAGTATAGCCCGAATCGAATATAAGGAAAAGAGTTGACTTCTCGAAATCAAAAATCCATCCGTTCATTCCCATGATTCCCCACCTTGTCGTTTTAACCAGTCCTCATTTCCTGTACACTATAGAAGAAGAATTTATGAAGGAAGGTGTTCCCGATCCATCACATATTACATGAAGTGCTTCATCAATATGGTTCATTCGGACTTGCGATCCTTCTAGCCGGGGGGATCATCGGGCTTCCTGTTCCGGATGAAACGTTACTGATCATGTCCGGTTTTTGGATGCATCAAGGCAATTTACCCTTAATCGGAACGATTCTCGCCGCTTACGCCGGAAGCTGTATCGGGATGACGATCAGCTACCTGCTTGGTCTGAAACTCGGAATGCCGTTGCTTCATCGAATCGGACCGAAGTTTCGCATTTCTGAAAAACACATTGTCACGGCAGAAGCCGGCTTTCTTCGTTACGGCAAGTCGGTCTTGATTATCGGTTACTACATACCTGGCCTTCGCCAACTGTCCGCTTTTTTTGCCGGTGTTTCGAAGATGCCGTTTCGGGTTTTCGCCGTCTATGCGTATACCGGGGCTTTGATTTGGATTAGTGTCTTTCTCGGCGCAGGTTTTTTCCTCGGCCGACATTTTTCCTTCAGTCGTCTCTTCGAACAATTCGCGACAAATCCTGACTTGCTCCCGTATATCACCGGCATTGCCGGCGCAATCGGCTCATCGTTCGTGTTGAAGACTTACCTGACCTATCGCGCCCAGTTCAGTCTATACAAAAACAGCCTGCTCCAGTGATGGAGACAGGCTGTTTTTTAATGGATAGGTCGCAATTACTTGCGGCCGTATTTTTTGTTGAAGCGATCGACACGACCGTCTGCAGCGTTGAACTTTTGACGACCAGTGTAGAATGGGTGCGAGTCCGAAGACACATCCACGCGGATGAGTGGGTACTCGTTTCCATCTTCCCAAGTGATTGTTTCGTTCGAAGAACGAGTAGAACCAGTTAAGAATTTGTACTCAGTAGTTGAATCCATAAATACAACTTTGTTGTAGTTTGGGTGAATTCCTTGTTTCATGGTTGATTTCTCTCCTTCCGCCCTGGTTCATTTGCTGAGCCAGAGTAAGTTACCTTCCTATACTAAACGATTTTTCATCGTCTCGCAATACCTATTTTCAAGTCGGTGTATCTGTTTTGATCGTCCGTGGTTTAGCTGCTGCCCGGCGAATCGGCTTCTTCTTTTCCTTCAACAGTTCAACGAAGAATTCTTCATTATTTTTCGTATCCTTAATCTTGCGCAAGAAACTGTCGACGAACTCGTTTGATTCATTCATCGTCCGACGAATCGTCCACAACGCATCGAGTTGATCTTTCGGTAGGAGCAACTCTTCTTTCCGTGTGCCGGATTTCCGGATATCGATCGCCGGGAAGATGCGACGCTCTGATAGTTTCCGGTCAAGATGAAGCTCCATGTTGCCGGTCCCTTTAAATTCTTCATAGATGACATCGTCCATCCGTGAACCGGTCTCAACGAGTGCTGTCGCGAGAATCGTCAAACTGCCGCCATGTTCGATGTTCCGTGCTGCTCCGAAGAAACGTTTCGGTTTATGGAAGGCAGCCGGGTCAATCCCCCCTGATAAGGTCCGTCCGCTTTGCGGGACGGTCAGGTTATAGGCACGCGTCAGACGTGTGATCGAGTCCATCAAGATGACGACATCTTTTTTATGCTCGACGAGACGCATCGCCCGCTCAAGGACGAGTTCTGAAATCCGGACGTGGTTATCCGGTGTCTCATCAAACGTCGAACTGACGACGTCTGCTCCCGGTACGGAACGTTCGATATCCGTCACTTCCTCCGGTCGTTCATCAATCAAAAGAATGATTAACTCAACATCCGGATGGTTGACTTGAATCGAATTCGCAATCTCTTTTAACAAGGACGTCTTCCCCGCCTTCGGTGGTGCGACAATCAATCCGCGTTGCCCGAATCCGACCGGCGCAATCATGTCCATGACACGAACCGACAGATGACGCGGTTCTGTTTCAAGACGCATTAAACGATCGGGGTAGATCGGTGTCAGCGCAGGGAAGAATAAACGGTTTCGTGCCGTGTCCGGCGCTTCTCCATTCACTGCTTCAACGCTCAATAAACCTTGGAAACGTTCATTTTCCTTCGGTGGCCGGACTTTTCCCGTGACGACATCTCCATTGCGAAGATTAAAACGACGAATTTGTGAAGCGGCGATGTAAATATCTTCAGAGGATTGTGAGTAGTTGATGGGACGAAGGAAGCCGAAACCACCATCGTTTTGCATCTGTGGATTGCCGGGGATGACTTCAAGCACCCCTTCGAGGAAGTAGAGACCGGTTGATTCTGCTTGTGCTTTTAAAATCTTGAACATTAACTCACGCTTTCGCGCTTCCCGGTATTGCGGAACATTTTTTGCTTTCGCAATTTCATATAGATCCTTCAATGTCAGATTACCGAGTTGGGCAAGTGTATAGGAACGTTCTGGTTTATCGGTTTTTTCAGTTGGCATATGCATTCACCTATTCTTTATAAATTCAACAGCAAAGTTCTGTAACGTATTTAATGATAAAGCAAAAAAATCTTTTGTGAATTAAAGGTATCACATATCTACCACTTTCGTCGTGATTTAGCGAATGGAAATTTCTTCTTTGTAATATTCCACGATATTATTGCAGTTATATTACAGAAAAGCGGTATTTTGTAGCGGAACTGAAAAAACGTTTTCACACGACCGCATGCTAAGATATTCCTGCAGAGAAAAACTTACAAAGTCGTAAGGATGACTGCCTAAACAAACACTCAATGATTTCATTATATAACTCGGTCACATAAATTTTAATTAAAATGGAGGAATTCACATATGAAACGTTTTCTAGCATCGGTCGCGACAGCCGCATTAGTGGTTTCAGGTTTTGCGTCAGTGGGAACAGGTAAAGTTGAAGCTGCTACAATTACTAAAGTCAAAATCATGGATAACGGATTACGCGTTCGTTCAGGTGCCTCTACAAAATCTTCAATCGTCGGTAAAGTTAACGCAGGTCAAACATTCCGTTATAAAGGAAAGTCAGGTAGCTGGACGAAGATTTATTACGGTGGGAAAACACGTTACGTGTACACGAAGTATACAAAAACATACAAGAAAAAAACATCAACTTCAACAGCTAAGAAAACAACGACTTCTTCTTCAACACGTACAAAGATCTTAAGCGAAGCAGCAAAACATAAAGGTACGCCTTACGTCTGGGGCGGTACAACAACACGCGGTTTTGATTGCTCTGGTTTCACAAGCTACGTTTATAAGAAAGCAGCTGGAAAAACACTTCCACGCTCGTCTTCTTCACAATACTCTTCATCTAAGAAAGTCAGCGTCTCAAGCGTTCAACCGGGAGATCTCGTCTTCTTCTCACACGGTAGCGGCATCCAACACGTTGGTATCGCGACAAGCAAGACAAGCATGGTCAACTCGGAAACGGGTGGCGTTAAATACTCAAGCTTCAAATCAGGATACTGGGGTTCACGTCTCGTCGGAGCCGGTTCTTACCTTTAATCCAAACACGATCGACCAAGCGGTTGAGCATCGGCTCAATCGCTTTTTTGTTTGTTCTGCGCTATCGTCTAGTTAATACCCTTTTTCTATCAATTCAATCCACGAAACAGGAGCGTGATCCTATGTACGTATTGATTACAGGAGCCTCAGCAGGCATCGGTCGCGAGCTCGCACGGTTACATGGCATGCAAGGAGATCATCTGCTGCTCGTCGGGCGCAATGCCGAAAAACTGTTCGAGACGAAGTATCTCGTCGAACAAGAAGGAGGAACGGCTGAGGTCTATCCTTACGACATCGGACAGCCCCTCCACATCGAAGCCCTCCTTCGGGCGACAAAAGATGATTCGGTCGATCTCTTAATCAACAATGCCGGTTTCGGATTATTTGGTGAGTTTCTCGAAACCGAACTTTCACGTGAACTGAACATGATTGATGTCAACATCCGGGCCCTGACTCATCTGACAAAAGCTTATGCACAGCGGATGCGGGACCAAGGTATACAAGGTCGGATCGTACAGATCGCTTCGACGGCAGCATTTCAAGCCGGTCCGTTCCTAGCCGTCTATTATGCAACAAAAGCCTACGTCTTAAGTTTTTCCGAAGCTTTAGCAGAGGAACTCGCGCCTTACGGCATTCAAGTCACGGCGGTTTGTCCCGGTGCGACCCATACCGATTTCGAAGCGACGGCCGGCCTGTCTGCTTCCCGTTTGTTTAAACGCCCCGGCATCATGGATGCGCCAACCGTCGCTAAGCTATCCTTCGATGGATACATGCAAGGCAAGACGCTGGTGATTCCTGGTGCAAGCAATGCCTTCTATGTTTTCCTGACGCGGCTCTTACCACGTCAAACACTCACAAAGATGAGCGCTTCCGTCCAAGCACCGTTGAAAGAATAGTTGGTTCACAAAAGAAAAAGACCTTTCCGAAAAAATCGGAAAGGTCTTTCTTTGTTTTGCTCAGTTTCATGCATTACTTGATGACGAGCTTCGGTTTCTTTTTGAACGAGTGATGTCCTTCGACGAAACGAACGGTTCCTGATTTTGCGCGCATGACGACAGAGTGCGTTTGTCCACCTTGTCCGGAGAACTGAACACCTTTCATCAGCTCACTGTCCGTTACGCCCGTTGCAGCAAAGATACAGTCATCTCCTGAAACAAGATCGTCCATCATGAGGATTCTTGACGGATCTTCAATCCCCATCTTTTTACAGCGTGCGACTTCCGCCTCGTCTGCCGGAAGCAGACGGCCTTGGAGTTCACCGCCTAGACACTTAAGTGCAACGGCTGCAAGCACACCTTCAGGCGCTCCGCCTGAACCGAGCAGTAAATCAATCCCTGTATGCGGGAATGCGGTATTGATTGCCGCTGCGACATCGCCGTCACCAATCAAGCGAATCCGTGCTCCCGTTGCCCGAATCCGTTGAATGACTTCTTCATGACGTTCACGATCAAGAATCGAGACGACGACGTCTTCGATGTCTTTATTTTTAGCTTTCGCGACAGCGGCGATGTTTTCTTCAATCGTCGCATCTAAGCTGACGTGACCTGCCGCTTCCGGACCGACAGCAATTTTATCCATATACATGTCCGGTGCATGGAGCAAATCGCCGGCATCTGCAACAGCGAGTACGGCAAGCGCACCCCATGTTCCTTTTGCGACGATGTTCGTTCCTTCAAGCGGGTCGACGGCAACATCGAGTCGTGGGCCATATCCATTTCCAAGCTTTTCTCCAATGTAGAGCATCGGTGCTTCATCCATCTCACCTTCGCCAATGACGACCGTTCCCTTCATCGGGATCGTATCGAAGACATCACGCATTGCGCTCGTCGCCGCGTCATCTGCCTCATTCTTCAAACCTTTCCCCATCCAGCGGGCAGAGGCAAGTGCCGCCGCCTCTGTTACGCGTACAAGTTCCATTGATAGACTTCTTTCCATGTGTATGTCCCCTCTCTTTTGCTAAAAATCGGTCAGACCGTTTCGCGCCATACGAGGGCCCCGAGCCCTTTTAACTTTTCATCGAACCGTTCATAACTTTGATCGATGAGTTCAGCATGATGCAACAACGTTTCGCCTGAAGCGAGCATTCCACTTAGAACGAGTGCTGCCGCGCCACGCGGATCTTTCGCCTCGAGTTCTGCCCCAAACAACGTTTCACCACCGCGGATGATGATGGAAGCAGCATCTTCATGCGTAATCCGTGCACTCAGGCGACGCATTTCTTGGACGTGACGGAAACGTTGGGGGTACAGCTTATCAACAACGATGCTCGCACCCTTCGCTTGCAAAAGCGCCGCTGAGATGATTGGTTGCATGTCACTCGGAAACCCACCGTAATGGAAAACCCTGATATCGACCGGTTTCATTTCCCCGATTGAAGCCGTGACTGCATCGTCTGCGACTTCAACCTTCGCACCGAACCGTTCGAGCTTTTGAATGATGCTTTCAAGATGTAACGGAATGACGTTGTCGACCGTGACGCGTCCAAGGACGGCGCCCATCGTCAGAAACGTTCCCGCCTCCATCCGGTCAGGAATCAGTGTATGACGACAGCCTTGAAGCGATTTAATCCCTTTGATGCGAATTTCATCGGTCCCTGCACCTTTGACACTCGCTCCCATGTTCGTAAGCATCGTACTGACATCGATTACTTCCGGATCATAGGCGGCATTTTCAATCACTGTCGTTCCTTCAGCCATGACGGCGACGAGTAACGCACTGATTGTCGCACCGAAGGAAGGTAAATCAAGATAGATGCGGTTACCCTTCAACTCTTCGACACGCATGTAGTAAACACCTTGTTCGTTTCGCATCGAAACACCGAGACGCTCGAGTGCTTTAATGTGTAAATCAATCGGTCGAGGACCGATGGCATAGCCACCGGGTAAACCGACGACCCCCTGTTTAAATCGCGCTGCAAGAATGCTCATGAGGTAGATTGATCCACGTAATTTCCGTGTCTCCGCTCCCGTCAAAGGCATTGGTTCGACTTGACTCGGGTCAATCGTCACCATATCGCCTTGACGTGTCACGACGGCTCCAAGCGTCTCCATGATTTGGATCATCGTCGTAACGTCGCCAATGTCCGGCACACCCTCAAGTACGACTTGCTGATCCGTCAAGAGTGCGGCCGCGAGGCATGGAATCGCACTTTGTTTCGAACCGCTGATCAAGACCGTTCCTTCAAGGCGTTGTTGCCCTACGATATGCAAAATGTCCACTATCCATCAACCTTTCTTCACCATCTATTATTGCTGGGCTTTTTCCCAGTCCGCGAGAAACTTCTCGATTCCTTGAGTCGTCAATGGGTGGTGTGTCAACGACTCAATGACGTTGAACGGAATCGTCGCGATATCTGCACCTGCAAGTGCTGCATTCGTGACATGAATCGGATTACGAATCGATGCTGCAATGATTTGTGTCGGAATATCATGGACAACGAAGATTTGCGCAATCGTTTCGACGAGTCCCATTCCATCTTGCCCGATGTCATCGAGACGCCCGAGGAACGGCGAAACGTATGTCGCTCCAGCACGTGCTGCGAGAAGTGCCTGGTTCGGATTGAAAATCAATGTCACGTTCGTCGTAATTTTTTCTTTTGACAATGCTGCAACTGCTTCAAGACCAGCAGGTGTCATCGGAACCTTTACCGTAATGTTCGGTGCGATTTGTGCGAGTTCCTTCCCTTCACGAATCATTCCTTCTGCATCGAGTGCGATGACTTCCGCACTGACGGATACATCCCCGACGATTTCACAAATCTCACGGAGACGTGTATGGAAGTCGACGCCTTCTTTTGCGACGAGTGATGGATTTGTTGTAACCCCATCTAAAATCCCCATTTTATGTGCTTTTTTAATATCCTCTACGTTCGCTGTGTCGATAAAAAATCTCATTTTAATCCTTCCCCTTTCATCCCTTAAAGTATTCCCTTGAAATCGCTTACTGTTCCATTATAAATTTTTTTCGCTCGAAGTCCTAACGTTTTCCAAAAACAGTTTGCTTTCTAGATGAAAAAAAATGCGATAGACCGGAGTCTACCGCATTTTAAAGGATAAAAATTATGCTTTGTTGCTTGAACCAAACTCACGCATCTTACCGATGACTGTTTGTTTGATTGCTTCGCGACCTGGTGCGATGAATACGCGTGGGTCATATGCTTCTGGTTTCTCAGCCAATACTTCACGAACGACTTTCGCGAATGAGATTTGGTTCTCTGTGTTGACGTTGATTTTAGAAGTACCGAGCGAAATCGCTTTTTCGATATCGTGTGTCGGGATTCCTGTACCACCGTGAAGAACGAGTGGAAGGTCTGTTGCGTTACGGATTTCTTCCATTTCAGCGAAACCAAGGTTTGGTTCACCTTTGTAAGGACCGTGTACAGAACCGAGTGCTGGAGCGAGCGTGTCGATTCCTGTTTCTTTAACGATGCGAACGCACTCGTCAAGTTTCGCGTACATAACGTCACCGATGACGTCGTCTTCTTGTCCACCGACAGTTCCAACTTCTGCTTCAACAGAAACACCTTTAGCATGTGCATACTCAACAACTGCTTTAGTTGTTTCGATGTTTGTGTCGATTGGGCTGTGTGAATCATCGATCATTACAGATGTAAATCCAGCGTCGATCGCTTCTTTACATTTTTCAATGCTTGAACCGTGGTCGAGGTGAATCGCAACAGGAACTGTTACTTTCATGTCGTGAACGAGACCTTCTACCATTTTAACAACCGTGTAGAATCCGCCCATGTGACGTGCTGCACCTTCAGATACACCAAGGATAACTGGTGACTGCTCTTCTTGAGCCGCACCGAGAATCGCTTGTGTCCACTCGAGGTTGTTGATGTTGAATTGACCTACTGCATACTTACCTTCGAGCGCTTTGTTTAACATGTCTGTCATAGATACTAATGGCATAATGACATCCTCCTCTGTTTTGATCGCTGCTTACACGGAATCGTGTAATTTCAGACTGATTATAACATACTGATTCGCTTGAACGTACAGCATTTCGCTCTGTTTTCAGGTTTGTGACGACGACGTGAAGGATTAACCGCTTACATCGCTCGAAATCTGCACAGTCACTTCTTTTTTCAGTTCAAAGATATCAAACGGCTTTCCGAAGAAGGCGACGACACCGAGTCGTTTCGCTTCTTCCATCGCTTCTTTTTCACTGAGCGCCGTCATTAAAATCGTCCGGATCGGACGTCCGATTTGGTCTTGATGACGCAACACTTCAATCCCTGTTTTGCCAGGCATGTTGACGTCCATCAGCAGCAGATCGTAATCCGCTTCGCGTAATCGTTCAATCGTCTCGATTCCATCGACCGCTAAATCCGTGATGTACCCTTGCGCCTTGAATAACTGTGCCAATAAATTCCGTATGCCCGGCTCATCTTCCGCGATGAGTAGTCTCCCTTTCATCTTTCACACTCCCCCTCTAGTTATTTCCATTCTACATTAAAGTAAAACTTGCTATATACTGTCTGTGATAGAAATTTAGAGAGGATGTTCACCCATGATGAAAATTTTAGCGACTCAATTCAACGGAAAGCTTCAAAGTCTCGTCAAACAAGAGGACGAATTGTTCGATGTCGTCCGTTTGCTGGCTCAAGCGCTCGTCGGAGAGGGTACCGTTTATGTTGATGCTTACGGCGAATTCGAAGGTCTTTATCCGATGTTGTCCGAAGGTCCGGACCAAATGAAACGTGTCTCACAGATTAAAAATCATAAAACACTCCATGCCGTCGACCGGATTCTCATATTTACACCGGATACGGAACGCCCCGACTTCCAAGCATCACTCGCCCGCTATGACTCGTGGCATACACCGTATGCAATTGTCACGCTTGGAGATGTAACAGAGACGCTCGAGCGCTCCATCGCACCACTCGCCTTAAAATTCAATAAAGGGTTGCTCCCGGCTGAAGACGGCTCGCGTCACGGGTTGCCAAGTCTTGCCCTCGGAGCCTTTTTGCTGACACATATCTTGACGCAACTGCAAGAGATGACGGAAGAGTGGGCTTGACGCTTTTCTTCTATAATAATGACTGCTGAATCCTAGATACGATCTTTGCAAAAATTTAACCGAGTATCACTCTTTCATGTCGTCCTCTTTCGATGGGTGGCGCACAAAATACATGGTTCCATACAAAACAATTAAAACCGACCGACTCCCCTATTGTTTCAAAAGAGGAATCGATCGGTTTTTCTATGAGCACGGTTTTATGCCGAAGCTTGATCTTCCTGTGCTTTGACTTCTTCTCCATATGAGATTTGATCCTGCATTCGAACGAAAGGCAAGTAAATCGCAACGGACATAGCGATCGTCGCAATCTGTAAGAGTGCTGCCCGCCATCCTCCTATCAAGAACCCTGAGATGATTGGCGGAGTCGTCCACGGAACTTGCAAGGCATTAAACGGTTCGACCCATCCCCACAAAATCGTGAAATAGACCATGAATGATGCAATCGCCGGAACAATGACGAACGGGATAAACATGACCGGATTGAAGACGATCGGCATCCCAAAGATGACTGGCTCATTGATGTTAAACAGACTCGGTGCAAGTGACAATTTACCGAGCTGCTTCAAGTGAGCTGAACGCGCAACCATAAGCGTGGCGATGATGAAACCAATCGTAATTCCAGTACCTCCAAGTTTCGTAAATACATCAAGAAACTGAATCGTAACGATCTTTGCATTCTCTCCGACGACAAGTTCTTTCCCCGAGTCGATGAGCGCTTGGTTCTGCAATGCATTTGCTGTCAACAATGGTCCCATAATCCCCATGATGATTGCCGCACCATGAATGCCGCACCACCACATAACAGACATCAAGACCATGATGAGCACTGCTCCGGCAAGCGTATCTGTTAAGTTTTGAATCGGTGCTTGAAGCACGTCATAAATGACTTCCGTGAACGTCCGATCAGCGAACGCCTGGAATACCGCAAACGTCACAACTGACAGTGTGATGACAGCTAATCCCGGTACGAGCGCTGAAAACGAATTGGCCACACCTGGTGGGACGCCATCCGGCATTTTGATACTGATTCCACGCTTGATGAACTGCGAATAAACGAACCCGACAACTAATCCAACAAGAATCGCTGCCATGACCCCTTGTCCGCCTGTCCAAACTTTTGGCACGACCCCGTTTACGACTTCTCCTGATTCCGAAAGGACTGAAGCTTGAGTAATGATTAAAAACGAGATAATTGCAAGGATACCAGCCGGCACCCCCTCAATCTTTTCATTTTTGACGTAGGAATAGGCAATCCCGAATACACCAATCAAAGCGAGGATGTCGAATGTCGCTCCAACGACCTGCGTCAGCGGTAACGTCCAATCTGCCCCAAATAACCCTGACATGAAATTTGCCCACCCCGGAATCGGAAGTGCCAAAATCAGTAGGAAAAGTGATCCGATGATAGTCATCGGCATTGTCAAAATAAATCCATCTTTAATAGCGAGAACAGGTTTTGCATTCGCAAAACGAGCAAAAGCTGGTGTGACTTTTTCGAATGCGGTTTCTAGACGGCTCATTCGGAAACCTCCTTATAGGTCTGCAGCGCGCGTGGCGATGATTTCTTGATACCAATGGAACGACTGTTTCTTTTTACGAGCAAGACCATTTACATGATCGACATAGATGAAGCCGTACTGTTTTTTATAGCCGTTCAGCCAGCTCAGAAGATCAATGACCGACCACGCATAGTAACCCGAGACGTTGATCCCTTCTTGAACGGCATGCTTCACCGCACGTAAATGACCTTCAATGTATTCGATTCGTGGTGTATCTTTGATTTCTTCGCCGACGATTGGATCGACGTCACCAAGTCCGTTCTCTGTGATGTAGATTTTGATATCGCCATAACGGGCTTTTAGCATCCGCATTCCTTCGAGGAAAGCATCCGGTGCAATTTCCCAGCCCCACTTCGTATACACTTTATCATCCATCAAGACCGTCTTGTAAACACCATCGAACGACGGATTCCCAGGGCGACCTGTCGAATTTTCACGTCCGCCTGCCATGACGAGTGCTGTATCATTTTTCATGACACGTTGCGGGCAATAATAATTAAGACCAATGAAATCATTCATCGGAGCTGTCCGTTTGAGCAAGTCGAGCTCCTCTTCCGTCCAGTCAGGAAGAAGATTTTGTTGGTCCAATTGTTTGACGACATATTCCGGATATGTTCCTTTTAAAATTGGATCATAGAACCAGTGTGTCGAAAATTCATTCGCATGCATCTCAGCAAACTTATTATCCGCCTCATTATCGATGCTGAACGCTGGATTAAACACATGTGTGATGCCAATCTCACCTTCATAACCCGCCTGCTTAAAGCTTTCGATCGTGCGCGCATGTGCGACGAAGACGTTATGCGTCGTTTGGAAATACGCCTTTGCATCTCCTTCGATTCCTGGTGGGTGTGCACCTGACAAGTAGCCGAGCGAACAAAAGATGACCGTCTCGTTAAAGGTGATCCAGTTGCGGACGCGATCCCCAAAAGCCTCAAAACAAGTCTCGGCAAAACGGACGAACGCAGCGACCGTCTCCTGACTCCGCCAGCCGCCTCGTTCTTCAAGTACTTGCGGAAGATCCCAGTGGTATAGCGTCACGAATGGTACAATGTTGTGTTTTAAGCACTCGTCGATGACGTTGTTGTAAAACTCTAATCCCTTTTCATTCACTTCCCCCGTGCCATTCGGGAAGATGCGTGGCCAAGAGATGGAGAAACGATATGACTCGAGTCCCATTTCAGCCATCAGTCCGATATCTTCTTTGTAACGGTGATAGTGATCAATCGCGACATCACCGTTTGTATTTTCAAATGTCTTTCCTGGAATTTTCGAGAAGACATCCCAGTTCGAGACACCCTTCCCGTCCTCGTTCCATGCACCTTCGACTTGATAAGAGGCAGAAGCAGCACCAAACAAGAAATTTTTAGGCATTTTCAAAGTCGTCACCCCGTTTATTTATTTGCGAGTTTGATCGCATGGTCCAGTACTTTTGTTCCGTTCATCATGCCGTAGTCAACCGTATTGATGACATCAATCGGAACACCTTTTGGTTCACAGATTTGTTTACCTTTCGCAAGTAAATATTTGACTTGTGGTCCAAGGAGCGCAACATCGATTGTATCCACATACGTTTCCATTTCCGATTCCGGGTACGCTGCGATTTCCGTTTCAAGACCACGTTCAGTAGCAACCGCTTTCATTTTTTCCACTAACATACTTGTTGACATACCTGCTGCACAGAAAAGTCCGATTTTCATCATTTTTGATCCATTCCCTTCAGTTGGTTGATTTCGTTTTGCATATTCATCATGTATCCGAGCATTTCTTTTACAAGAATCGTATTCATCAAATGATCTTGAGCATGTACCATCAAGACACCTACTGTAGCTGTTTTCCCTTGCGCTTCAAGCGTGACGAATTTCGTTTGGATGCCGTGCGCTTCTTTTAATGTTGCATCCCCTGTCTTGACCGCTTCATTCGCTTCCGCGACTTTCCCTTCTTGCATGAGGAGCATTGCCTGGTGGTAACTGGCTTTCGCGTCTCCCGAGAGGGCGATGAGACCAAATATATCTTCCGGTGTAATGTCAATCGTTTCAGAAACCATTGTATCTCTCCTTTTTGTATGGATAACTAAAATTCATAGGTACAAATTCTACAAGTTGATAATAGCACGCGTTAAATTTTATGTAAACCCTTTCTTATTGAATAAAATGTGAACAAAAAAACGTAAGCGAGATGACTCTCTCGCCTACGTTCATGATTTAATATTGGAGACTTTAAGCATTTTGACATGTCGAAAATGATGTGTAGCACGTGATACGTCAAAGATTTGACCATTCGTTAAATACACAGTGTTGTCGACGAGCAAGGCTGGATCATCTTCTTTCAGCTCGAGTAATACTGCGTCATCTAATTTCAAAAAATCAGCATAGATGACGCGATCAGCAAAGCCAATCGCGAGTTTTTGATCATTACGTAAATAGTTATAAATTGATTTCTGAATGATGTTTTCATCAAGGTAAATGACTAAACTTTTACGAAAATAGGAATCCTCGACTGAAAAAGGATGATCGTCGACCAGACGAAGACGCTTGACGTAATAAACGGGGGTTCCGACCGGACACTTCATTCGTTCTGCAACTTCTTCGTTTGCTGTCGTCTGCTCAAACGCAAGGACACGCGTCTCGACTTTCCGTCCACTAAAGTCACTAGTCAATCCTTGGAGTTTTTCGAGATTCACATAATCGCTGTTGTAATGATCCCGAACGAACACCCCACTCCCTTGTACTTGATAGACATATCCTTTATTCACAAGAATCTCAATCGCTTTTCGGACAGTATTACGGCTGATTCCATATTTTGTCGCGTATTCGTCTTCTGTGAGCAACTTGTTTGTATGTTGATAGACGTGATTTACGATATCCGTCTCGATTTGTTCTGCAACTTGCTTATACTTGGCGGTCATCGCTATCTACACCTTCCACTTAAATTTGTAGGAATGAATTCGCTATCATTATAGCAGATAAATTTAAAAAGCGTCCTTAAACTACGGAATCATTGAAATTTTAGAGATATGTCCCCTTCACAATCATAGATTCGTAGCCTGTGACTCCTACAGGGAAAGATGCGATTTCGCGCTAGCAGCGGCAAAAACGAAAAAAAACGCTTTTTAGGCAATATCGTAGGGAAAGACAAGTGATGCAGACGTTTTGAAGACGAGTCGAGACAGGAAAGCTTGTCATGACAGCAAGCTCATGCAGACTCTTGACGCTTCATAAGAGTTTGTCTACACGCCAAAACCCCCTGTTTCCGCTTGGAGACAGGGGGTTGATTTGCTCGTCCTACTTCTTATTCTCCAAGTGACGCTCGGATGAAGTCATGGAAGAGTGCTTGCGGACGTTCTGGACGTGAAATCAATTCCGGGTGGAACTGACACGCGACGAACCATTTATGTTCTGGAATCTCGATGATTTCAACGAGACGGCCGTCCGGACTCGTACCCGAGAAAATCATGCCGTTCGCTTCGAACTGCTCACGGAACTCGTTCCCGAACTCGTAACGGTGACGGTGACGTTCGTAGACAAGCTCGCTCGAATACGCCGCACGTGCTTTTGAACCTTCTTCAAGCTTACACGGGTACAGACCGAGACGAAGCGTTCCACCGAGATCTTCGATGTCCTTTTGTTCAGGGAGCAAGTCGATGATCGGATATGGTGTCGACGGGTCGATTTCAGCCGAGTGTGCCCCTTCGAGGTTCAAGACGTTACGTGCGAATTCGACTGTTGCAAGCTGCATGCCGAGACAAATACCGAAGAACGGAACGTTGTTTTCACGTGCGAAACGCGTCGCTTCGATTTTTCCTTCGATGCCGCGTTCTCCGAATCCGCCTGGAACGAGAATTCCATCTGCTGAACCAAGTAATTCGGCGACGTTTTCACGCGTCACGTCTTCTGCATTGATCCAGTCGATGTCGATGTCACTATTGAAGGCGAAACCGGCGTGTTTGAGCGATTCAGCAACTGAGATGTACGCGTCACGGAGCTCAACGTATTTTCCGACGAGTGCAATCTTCGTTTTCTTCTCAAGATGCGTCACCGTATGGACGAGTTGCTTCCACGCTGTCATGTCAGCTGACGGTGTATCGAACTTGAAGTAATCGCAAACGAGTTGATCCATGCCTTGACGTTGCAAGTTGAGCGGTACTTCGTATAATGTCGATGCATCTTGTGCTTCGATGACGGCTTCCGGACGTGTATCACAGAAGAGTGCGATTTTATCTTTCATTTCTTGCGGGACCGCATGCTCTGAACGAAGCACGATAATATCCGGCTGAATTCCGTAGCTGCGGAGTTCTTTGACACTGTGTTGTGTCGGTTTCGTTTTCAATTCACCTGCTGCTGCAAGATACGGGACGAGCGTACAGTGAACATACATGACGTTTTCTTTTCCGATATCGTTCTTGACTTGGCGAATGGCCTCGATGAACGGAAGCGACTCGATATCCCCTACTGTTCCACCAATCTCCGTGATGACGACATCTGCGCCTGTCTCTTTACCGGCACGGAAGACACGATCCTTGATTTCATTCGTGATGTGCGGAATGACCTGAACCGTTCCACCGTTGTAATCACCGCGACGCTCTTTTTTGAGAACTGTCGAATAGATGCGACCGGATGTCACGTTTGCGTTTTGGCTCAAGTTGATGTCGATGAAACGCTCGTAGTGACCTAAATCAAGATCGGTCTCAGCGCCATCATCCGTTACGAATACTTCACCGTGTTGATATGGGCTCATCGTACCTGGATCGATGTTGATGTATGGGTCAAATTTTTGAATCGTGACGTTCAGACCACGGTTTTTGAGCAACCGTGCGAGTGAAGCAGCCGTGATTCCTTTTCCAAGCGAAGATACTACCCCACCGGTTACGAAAATATACTTTGTCATGAATAAAATGCTCCCTTCTCAAGTCCAAAAATCTAGCAGAGGTCTAATAAAATAAAAAAAGCAAAAGTGCCCCCATTTGCAGGAGACACTTTTGCTGAAATTAAGCACGTTGCTTAAAGAAGCCCATGACTAACTTACGTCATTCCGAAAACTTCGTCAAGCAGATTTTTAACAAATAAAAATCTTTCGTCCTTAGTCAGCCGTCAATGAAAAAACTACGATTTCTTACTCGAAATCGCAGCTGTACGGTTGTTTATACTTCTTCTTCGTCGTCCTCGAAGTCTTCGAGATCGTCTTCTTCTAAATCATCTTCAAGATCGTCGATTGCTGCAACTTTCTTGAAAGAATCGTCTTCCGTGTCGTCAGCTGAATCATAGTCCGCTGTCTTCGCGAATGTATCGAGGTCATCTTCGATCGTCTCGAATTCATCTTCTTCTGCGTCATAGTTGAACTCTTCTTCGAACTCGTCGAGTTCACCACGTTGACGTGCTTCGATGACGAGATCCTCGTCTGATTTATCAAACGGATACCAAGCACGGAGTGACCAACGGTTTGCTCCGACGTTAACGAAGTTTCCGTCGATATTCATGTCTGTATAGAGTTGAGCAAGTTTCTCGAACTTGTCTTCTTCACCTGTAAACGAATGATACTTTTCAATTTCTTTCGTGATGTCATCGAAAGTGATTGGCTGTTCGCCAGCTTCTTGAAGCATTTCATTGACGAATTCAATCAGTGAAAGTTCAGTAATTTTTTCTTTACTCAAACGGCTGAGGCTCATTGTGACGGCCACTTCCTTTCATTTGCGTTCAATCCATTACTTCTCATTATACGCAAAATGGCTTTTAAAAATCCAGTCTCTATTCGAAAAAAGATTAATTTGCTTCATTTTTGTGTTTCTGTCCTCACTAAAAAAGGAATAATGGAGGGAGAAGAAGGAGGAATTGACGATGGAGATGACAGTTGAACGAGTAAACGATTTTGACAGCTATAATTGGTTGCCTTTACTTGCGAAAAGCTCGCAGGAAGGATTTCAATTTATTGAGTACATGTTACGAAATCGTCGCGATGAAACCTTTCAAGAGACCGGTGAGGCGCTATTCATCGTTCTTTCGCCGATGGGGCAACCCATCGCCTGTGGTGGTTATACGAAACAACCGCACGAAGCTTCGACCGGCCGGATTCGCCACGTCTACGTTTTACCTGAAGCACGGTCCAAAGGAGTCGGAACGAGCTTACTCGAGAAAATGATTCGGGAAGCTTTCTTAAGTTACGACCGGCTCGTACTCTTCTCTGATGCCGCAGATGGTTTTTATCGGCGCCTCGGATTCGTACCTGCATCCGGTGAGAAAGTCACCCACGAACTAGTAAAATCGAACAATCGGAAACAGATATAAGAAACATTTTTTATTTTTAACAATCGAAAAGACCGTGTTCCCTGAATCGGGGACACGGTTTTTCCTTACGCCATTCGTTGTTTTAAAAAAGTCAACGCATCGACCGCTAATTGATGATCGGCCTCTTGCGACAACCCTGACACGGTCAGTGTACCGATGATCCCGACGCCTGCGACCCGAATCGGAAACGATCCCCCCGCATCCGCATAATCGCCTGGCGCAACGGCGTACATCGTATGGTAGGACCGTTGTTTCAGTTCATTGTAGACACGCATGTAGAGCGAGCTATGTCCGTGACGGGTGACGACGTTTGATTTACGGCGAATCCATTCTTCTTGATCGGGAGCCGTTCCTTCGAGTGCCGCGTAATAGAGACGTTGCCCATTGCGTTTGATTTCGACGGCAACCGCTAACTCTTCGCGCAGTGCCCGCTCAATGACGTATTGTCCGGCAGCAATCGCCTCTTGATTCGTCAAACTCGTCAAGACGAGCTGTTGTTCTTGTTCGAGTAAAGTTTCGATGTTCATCTGTCCCACTCCTTCCGACAGATCGTCCGTCCATCTTCACTGCTTTTGCGGACGGCTTCGATCAGCTTCATCGTCTTCAAAGCATCATGCAAGTCGACCGGCAGTCGCCCTGTCGCTAACCCGTCCGCTAAGTCGCGGTAATAGCCGAGGTAGTTTCCGGATAGCGTTTCCAGCCGTTCTGCTGCCTGTTCTGCCAGCTGCAGATGACCAAAGTCCTCCGGGTCGTCCTCACCTAATGTCCCGTCCGCTTCCCGCCCTGAAGCAAGTCGCGCTTCTTGCGGGTCCATCCCGTATTTCACATAGCTTCCCCGCGTACCGTGCAACTCAAAACGTGGTGTCGGTCCTTGAACGAACGATGTCGAGCGAAGAATCACCCGGCGTTTGCCATAGTGCAGCGTGATATGGAAGCCGTCATCCGTCTCTGCCCCGCCACGTTGTATCAAGACGTCACCCGTCAATTCGTCCGGTTCACCGAACAAGGCAAGCGCTTGGTCAATCAAATGGGAACCGAGATCAAACAAGATGCCGGAACCCGCTCCCTGCTTCTCCCGCCAGCGGTCACGGACGACCGGACGGTAACGGTCAAAACGTGACTCGAGAAGTTGCCAATCACCGATTTCATTGGCTTCTATCAATTGCTCGACCGTCAGGAAGTCACCGTCATAGCGACGGTTGTGATACACGGCGACATGCACCCGATGTTGTTCGGCAAGTGCCAGTAGCGCCTCCCCTTCCTCAATCGTAACAACGGCCGGTTTTTCGAGTAAGACATGTTTGTTTGCTTCGATTGCTTGCTTCGCCATCTCGAAATGAAGACCTGTCGGTGTCGTGATGACGACGAGCTCTGTCGCTTGATCGTGCAAGGCCTCGTCGAGCGTCGTAACGACACGCGCTTCCGGAAAGACACGGTGGACTTTTCCTGCGTCACGTGAGACGACTTGTCGCACATGGAATTCGGGTAACACCTCGAGTAACGGGGCATGGAACGTTACAGCTGAAAAGCCGAATCCGACAATCGTGGTTTGAATCGGTGTCATGTCAATTCCTCCTTCGCCACTTCAATCGTGACGTCTGCTTGATGTAGTCGTTCTTCCCAATCCGCAGATGGGCGCTCGTTCGTAATCAGAACATCGAGTTGTTCTAAGCTACAGACTTTATGGAAAAAACGTTTGTCGAACTTCGTCCGGTCGGCTAAGACAATCACTTCTGCCCCGCTCCGAATCATCGCCTTTTTGACAATCGCTTCTTCTAAATTTTCTGCGAACACCCCTTCACTTGTCAGTCCGCACGCTCCGAGGAACACGCGGTCGACTTGATAATGCAGGATGTCATCCGCTGTTTTGATACCGACGAGACTCTTCGCATGCGGATCGAACTTGCCACCCGTGACATACAAGTCGACGTTTGCCCGTTCGCCGATCTGCTCCGCGATTTCGAGTGAATTGGTGATGACCTGTAAGGAATAGAACGGAATATACGCCGTCATCTTCGCGACCGTCGTCGCCGCATCGAGTACAATCCGGTCATCCTGCTTGATTCGCATCGAGGCCCGTTTTGCAATCCGTTCCTTCTCTGGTTGCTCCGTCCGTTGATCGTACTTCAAGGTGCGCTTCGCCCCCGCACGAACAAGCCCGTTTTTGATGCGAATGATATCGCCTTCACTTTCCAGTTGAATGATGTCACGCCGTGCTGTATCCCGCGAAATTTGATACGTTTCGACCAGTTGATCGAGCGTCAGCTCCGGCGTCGTCTTAATCCATTCACGCATCTTTTGTAATCGTTCTGCTTGACCCATAAAGCACCTTCCTTATATTCAATTCTTTCCTTTATTTTAATTTTTTTCATTAAAAATTGCAATTTTAATGCAAATAAAACGTATCCAGATTCGGGTAAAGGAAACTAATGCCACATTAGATAAGGAGGGACGACGATATGAAATCCATGTTAATTACGGGTGCCTCGTCAGGAATCGGATTAGCGACAGCTCGTCGCTTTGCTGAATCCGGATGGACAGTTTACGCGGGGGTACGCGAACGAACGGAAACACTTGAAGACTTTAGTTCTACTCACCTTCGCTTCATTACACTTGATGTCACGGATACGAAAAGTTTGAAAGCAGCTTCTCATCAAATCGAACAAGAGGTCGGTCATCTCGATGTCTTGTTTTGTAATGCCGGCCAAGGCTTACTGCGGGCAATCGGGCAGGCGACGAGTTATGAGATCAACCAACTGTTTGAGACGAACGTCTTTGGCGTGATGCGAACGATTGAACAGTGTCTGCCCCTGTTAAAAGCGGCACCGCACGGGAGTCACTTGCTCGCGACTTCAAGTACGGGCGGACTCGTCGGACAACCACTCAATGAAATTTATTGTGCGAGCAAATTTGCCGTCGAAGGTTTACTCGAAAGCCTCGCGACCTATTACAAACCGTTCTTTTCAATTGATGTGACACTGATTGAGCCCGGTGCCGTCGAGACGAACTTCACGGCAAACGTTCTTGACCAGCTCGAGCAGTCAGGCGGCTTGCATGAGGATGATTTTAAACCAATCGTCGAAAATTATTTACGTCTGTACCGGAAACACCATGCGACGCGCCAAGCATCGCGTGAAATCGCTGAGTTGGTTTATGCCCTCGTCCACATGAAAGAACCAAAACCGTTGCGCGTCCGCACGACACCGGTCGACGAGGCTTTCGTCGCGCATAAGACATCTGCCGATCCGTCTGGATTAATCGGTATCACGAAGACACGTCAATTGACATTAAATCTTGAATGATTTCCCTCTTGTAAAAAAAACGCCGTCATCCTCTCGTCAGACGTCCTATACTGAGACTATATACCTACAGCTTAGAAAGGGCGGTCTTGTCATGACGACATTATTTTTGTTTACCGCGGTTTATCTACTACCCACGTTCATCATGTTTTATATGTCCGTCGACATTTTCTTACGCAACCCGAAACGAGCGGAACACCGCCTGTTAAGTCTGTTCACATTTGCTTACGGGATGATGTTCTTAGGCGAATTTTTCCGAAATGCTTCGCCGATTGAAATGAGTCCGGCTTTCGTGACGTACTGGTTCGGAAATGCCGGATTACTTGTATTTAGTACGTCTCTTCACTTTATCTTTCGTGTCTCAAATCTTCGAAAAAAAATCCCCCGTTTTTTGTATCCCGGGATTTTTTATGCACCGATGCTCATCGTCCTCGTAACTTATCTCTTTCAAACGAATGTCATCAACAGCCAACGTTTTGAACAAGTCGGTCTGTTCATCTACCCAGAATTCAATTCATCTTATTTAATTACAATCACCGTCGGAAACGTGTTTCACACCTTGGTCTTCACGTTACTTGTTTATACACGCAAACAATTAAACGATGCGCGGCGGGGGATTATCACCTTACTGATTTTCGCTGCTTCGCTCACACTCATCTGGAACATTTTGTTCGGTTACTTTTCGTTTTACGGCAAGATCCCACCGTATGCGTATATGTATGGCGGACTCTTTTGGGCGGCTGCCATCACGATGTCAATGCGTCGATTTGATTTCTTGGCTTCTTATCAAACACGCTTCGCGACACTCTACAACTTGAACCCGTCAGCCATCGTTCTTCTAGACCGCAGTGGCGTCATCGAAAGTGCTAATCCGGCCGCCTATCAACTGCTCGAAGAAACGGAACTCGTCGGACAGTCGTTCCTTGATTACTTGCCGCAAAACAAGCGAACGGACTGGCTCGAACATTACACACACCACTTTGACTCTTCTAATCAATTCATCGAATACGAAACGAAAGTCGCGACGATTCAAAAACAGGAACGGTATGTCGTCATGGATGGGGATTTCGTTTTCATCGAACAAGAACTGCATGGGATGTTGCTCATTCGTGACATTCAAGCTTCGAAAGAGGCGGAACAAGCGATTCGTTTCTTCGCCTATAACGATCCCTTGACGAAGATTCCGAACCGACGCAGCTTTTACGAAACAGCCGCGGCGGAACTCTTACAACACGCGAGTTGCTCGATTGCCGTCGTCGATCTCGACGGATTCAAAGCGATCAACGATACGTTCGGTCATCAAATCGGTGATGAATATTTAATTCACATCGCACAGCTGCTAGAAGAACATGTTGCAGAAATCGGATTTGCGGCACGTGTCGGAGGCGATGAATTTTTCTTATTGCTCTATGACCAGACACCAGAACAGCTGCACCACTTCGCGACGTCCTTGCTCGAGCGGTTCCAAGTCAATCCTTTCACGCTAGCTGAAGAATTAATCGACATCCGAACGAGTATCGGGATCAGTTTCTCACCTGACCACGGGATCAACCTTGATACATTGATTCACCATGCAGACCAGGCGATGTATGACGTCAAAAACAACGGTAAAAATGATTACCGGATTCATGATACGATGGACAAAACATTGCGTCAGCATTAAGGAGATTTGTATGATTTCATTTTTAGCGATTTTTTCACGGTTGTTCAAAGGCATTCGACGAGCGTTTCAGATTTCTTATTTCCAGGGACTCCTGTTCCTCTGTTTGTTGACGTTAGTTTCCGGAACAATTTTCTATAGCACCGAAGAAAATTTATCGATCGTCGATGCTCTCTATTTCTGCATCACGACGCTCAGTACGATCGGTCACCCGACGTTCGTCCCGACGACGACACTTAGTAAAATCTTCACGATGGCCTACATTACGATTGGATGCGGTCTGTTCCTGACCTTGATTGCTACCCTCTCGTACGTATTGATTAAGCAACCCGACGAAGATTGATGAAGGGAGAACGTCCGATGCGACAAGCCGCGATTCAAAACAACTTCGACTGGTGTCGGCTCATCTGTGAGCTCCACGGCTGTACCGTAAAGGAAACGGACGATCAATGGATTGCGACCGGAGACGTGCCTGCACTGTATCCAGAAGTGATGATTCGGACGCCCCATCAACACTTGACGTTCGATACAGCAAGCAGTATCAAAGATTGTACGGCGAGCTATGATTTTTCAAAAGACGGTCTGACTCATCTCTTTACAGCAGAGTGGATTGCACGCCAACCGATTTATGATCGTCTGGCCCTGCCGCCTGACTGGACGGTCGTGACAAACGTGCGGCTTGCAGAACAGTTTTTCAAACTCGTCGACGTCCATGACTTACCACGTGACCTATTCAATCGAAAAGAGGTCCGCCTGTTTTTCTCCGATCAACAACAAGCTGCCTTTATCGCTTTTTCGAACGGACAGACGACGGGACTTTCGCATTTAACATCGGATTATCTAGACGAGCGCTTATGGGACGATGTCATTCGGCTCAGTTCAGCCCATTTTCCCGGGCAACGAATCGTCGGCTACGAGTATGGCGATCAACTGATCACAGCACTCGAAGCCGGATTTGATGATATCGGTCCGCTCGCTGTTTGGACACGGATGACGCCTTGATTCAGGCGATGTATCGCTTATCGAGGTCGAAGAGTTCATGTAGGTGTACTGCCTTATAGCGCTTTCTCGTCTTCAAAGCGACACGCCTAAAAAGCATCATGTTTCGTTGACTCCTGCGGGGAAAACAACGAAAAGAACGACGCTCTCATTTCACAACTGCAACTTCGTCTACACGAAAGAAGCACGCCTGACATATCGTCAGGCGTGCTTCTTCAATGTTTCACATCAAATGATTGATAAAGGCAGTCGCAATCCCGAAATAAACGAGTAACGACAAGATGTCATTGAGCGTCGTAATGAGTGGACCCGAGGCAATCGCCGGGTCAATCTTCAACCGGTGCAAAATCAGCGGAATGATTGTCCCGGCGAGCGTTCCGAAAATCAACGTGATGATTAACGAACTACCGACGACGAGACCAAGAATCGGATTTCCCTGCCAGACATAGGCAATGATGGCGATTAAAATTCCACACGTCACCCCGATGATTAAACCGACGCGGAATTCCCGTAAAATCAAACGCGTAACGACCTTTTTGTCGACTTCCCGTGTAATCAACCCCCGGACAACGACCGCAAGTGATTGCGTTCCTGTGTTTCCGGTCATCCCGGCAATCATCGGCATGAAGAAGGCGAGCGCAACGACTTTCGATAGTGTCTCCTCAAACTGACTGATGATCGAACCGGAAACGAGGCCGATGAACAGTAATAAAATCAACCAAGGCAACCGACGTGTTGCGGCAATCAGTGGTTTCGTCTCAAAATCAATCGACTTACCGGACGCTGCCAGCTTCTCGATGTCCTCATTCGCTTCTTCCCGTAAAACATCTAACGCATCATCGACCGTAATCAGACCGACGAGTACATCGCCTTCGACGACAGGTAACGAAACGAGGTCATAGCGTTCGAACATCTTCGCGACATCTTCCTGATCGGTTTCAGCCGATACACGGATGACTTTTTGATCCATGACGTCACCAATCTGCTCGGCATTATTCGCAAGAATTAAATTCCGGTATGAGATGACACCGACGAGTTCACTCAACTGATTGACGACGTAGACATAATTAATCGTTTCCGAATACTCGATATAGTCACGCATCTTTTCGACGGTCTCTCCGACCGTGAAGTCTTCCGGGACCCAAATAAAACGGTTTGTCATCAAGCGACCGGCTGTCTCGACTGGATAGGTCAGCAGGTTTCGGACGACGAGCGCTTCATCCTGACGCATACCGGACAGAAGGCGGTCGACTTCCTCTTCTTGCAGCTCTTCTAAGAGGTCAACTAAATCATCGTTTTCCATCAAGTCCATTACGTGACCTGCATGTTCGACATCGAGTCGACGCAAGACTTCTAATTGTTGTTCAAGCTCAAGTTCCTCAATGACATCTGCTAAACGCTCGTGATCGAGATAACGAAGCAGCCGTTCTTGCTCGACTGGTTCTAGCTCAACATAAAGCTTTGCTAAGTCATAGGGATAGACTTCCTCAATCGCTTGTTGTGCTTGTTCACGACGCTCTTTTAACAGCGCATCCAGCAACAATAACTTCCACTGTTGTTCATTCGACTGACTCACGTTACCACCCCCACGTTTTCTCCTTCTTTATCTTAGCATGAGATGTTCAAAAGCTCCCCCCTTTGAATCCAGTTGACATTTGCAGACAAACCCGTTAAAGTTTGCCCTAAGGAAACATTTATAGTTTAACGAATGATACATGACTTTATGCAATCTAATTTTTTTAGTTCTTTTTTTGCCCTAAGGAAACTTTTTATACCTTCATTAAAATTTGAAAGGAGCATGTACGATGTACGCGATAGAAGTAGAACACTTATCTGTCTCCTATTTTGAGACGACGGCACTTGAAGATGTGTCGTTAAACATTTTATCCGGTCAGCTCGTCGGCATCATCGGTCCGAACGGGGCCGGAAAATCGACGTTCATCAAAGCCTTGATGGAGTTGATTCCTGCTCAAGCTGAAAAAATCACCCTGCTCGGACAAACGATTGATGCGACCCGAACTCAAATCGCCTATGTTCCGCAACGGAGTGTCATCGATTGGGATTTTCCGATTCGTGTCATCGATGCTGTACTGATTGGTTGTTATCCGAAGCTCGGGTTGTTCAAACGACCGAACAAACACCACCGCGCTTTTGCGAGTGCTTGTCTTGAACGCGTCGGCATGAGTGAGTTCGCCGACCGCCAAATCGGTGAACTGTCTGGTGGACAGCAACAACGGGTCTTCTTAGCTCGTGCGCTCGCACAGGAAGCTGAACTTTTATTACTCGACGAACCGTTCGTTGGTGTCGATGTCGTCAGTGAACGTGTCATCATCGATCTCCTGCGCACGTTGCGTGACGAAGGCAAAACGATCATCGTCGTCCATCACGATTTGAGTAAGGCAGCTGATTATTTTGACGAATTATTACTCCTTAACAAGACGGTAATCGCGTACGGTCGACCGGAAGAGGTCTTGCAAGCAGATACGATTGAAGGGGCTTACGGGAATCCACTTGCCTTCTTGAAGAAAGCGGAGGTCTCCTCATGAATTTCATCGAAGCGATTTTTCAATACGATTTTTTACAAAAAGCACTCATCACGTCCATCATGGTCGGTGTGATTTGCGGCGTGATCGGATGTTTCATCATTTTGCGCGGCATGTCTTTGATGGGCGACGCGATTTCGCACGCCGTCTTACCCGGTGTCGCGATTTCCTACTTGCTTGGAATCAACTTCTTCATCGGAGCGGTCGCAACGGGTCTGCTGACCGCACTCGGGATTGGATTCGTCAGCCAAAACAGTCGTATCAAGAATGATACAGCGATCGGCATTCTCTTCACGTCCGCCTTCGCTCTCGGGATTATCCTGATTTCATTTTTACGCAGTAGCAGCGACCTGTACCACATCCTGTTCGGTAACGTGCTCGCCGTCCGTCCGAGTGATATGTGGATGACCCTCATCATCGGTATCATCGTCCTCGGTGGCATTTATCTCTTTTACAAGGAATTACTCGTGACCTCGTTCGACCCGACGATGGCAGCTGCCTACGGTCTTTCGACACGATTCATCCATTATTTACTGATGATGATGTTGACGCTCGTCACGGTCGCCTCCTTACAGACCGTCGGCATCATTCTCGTCGTCGCGATGCTGATTACGCCTGCTGCGACAGCCTATCTGTTGACGAACCGGCTCTCACGGATGATTTTCCTGTCGGCCAGCTTCGGAACGATTTCCGCCATCATCGGTCTTTACTTGAGCTTCACGTACAATCTGTCTTCCGGTGCGTCGATTGTTCTCGTCGCAACCGCATTGTTTGCGCTCGTCTTCATTTTTTCTCCGCGCCACGGCTTGATGCGGAAATGGAAAACATCAACAAAGGAGGTTGCTTCATGAAATTAAAAACGCTCATTCCACTCGTCGGTCTCAGCGCGCTACTCGCTGGATGTTCAAGTGAATCAACAGACAACGATAAACTTCAGGTCGTCACGACCTATTCGATTTTAGAGGACATGGCCCGCGTCGTCGGCGGTGAACACGTCGAGGTCCATAGTATGGTCAAAATCGGAGCAAACCCGCATGAATATGACCCACTTCCGACGGATGTTCGAAAAATGGCAGATGCCGATGTCGTCTTTTACAACGGACTCAACCTTGAAGCTGGAGGTTCATGGTTCAACAAATTACGTTCAAGTACGAACAAAGACGATAAAGATGCTCCTGTCTATGAACTGAGTCAAGGTGTCGATCCGAAGTACCTGACATCTAAAGGGAAAGAACAGGAAACCGATCCCCATGCATGGCTCGATCTTCAAAACGGAATTCAGTATGTCGAAAATGTCAAAGACGGTCTCATTAAAGAAGACCCGGAACATAAAGCTGATTATGAAAAAAATGCATCGTCCTATATTCAAGAACTTGAAACACTCGATACGCGAGCAAAAGAACGCTTTGCCCGGATACCGGAAGAACAACGTCACCTGATTACGAGCGAAGGTGCTTTTAAATACTTTAGCGATGCTTACGATTTTAAAGCCGATTACATTTGGGAAATCAATTCAGATAACCAAGGGACGCCGGATCAAGTTCGCCGCGTCGTCGACTTGATTAAACAACAAGAGATTCCCGTCCTGTTCGTCGAAACGAGCGTCGATCGTCGGAGCATGGAAACTGTCTCGCGTGAAACCGGCGTCCCGATCGGTGGTACGCTCTACACCGATTCACTCGGTGCCGAAGGAAAAGACGGATCGACCTATTTGACGATGATGGAAGCGAACTTCGATACGATTGAACAACAATTGAAATGAGCTAGTCATTAAATCGTCATCATCCCCCTCTCAAATCGATTAAACGACACGGTATACTGACTGATAGAGGAAATCGATTTGGAGGGAAGTTCATGAAACGACAAGTACGTTGGTTTACACTAACGTTGACGGCAAGTCTAGCGCTCGGCGCTTGTGCCCCAGCGGAACAACATACAGACAAGCAGATGAGCACAGAACATGCAGAGCACGAGACGCACGGTGCAGGGGATCAACTCGAAAAAACGAGTGCCAAGACGATTGCACCCGCTTTCTTAAAAGAAACCGATGAATCGATCCAAACGATTTATCTTGCCGTCGCCAAGCATCAAGACTTACTTGAAAAAATGCCGTGTTACTGTGGATGCGGTGAGACAGCCGGTCATACGAGTAACTATGACTGTTTCATCGCCAATCAGACAGCAGAAGGTGAAACGACGTGGACAACACACGGCATCACATGCGGGACATGTCTCGATATCGCGGCACAATCCATCGTCGCCTACCAACAAGGAACACCGATCAAAAAAATCCGCCAAGACATCGATGCAACTTACGCAACTACTGGAGTCGCCCCGACAAAAACACCTGCATTATAATACTCATTCAAAAAGCCCCTTACTCACACGGCTGCGCATCTTTAAATGCGTCGTCTGATCGATGGGGCTTTTTTTGTTGACGCACAATTAGCATTCAAAGCGTTAGCGTTAGCGTTAGCGTTAGCGTTAGCGTTAGCGTTAGCGTTAGCGTTTCCTTCTTTTTGTAGACGTTTCATTTCAGCTACACGGTGGAACATTTTGAAGAGATACCTGAAACAGGAAAGGATGACGACAGATGACACAGATGAAAGCCGTTGGATTTCACCAACACTTGCCGATTACAGAAGAGAATAGTTTGATTAATCTTGAACTGCCACGTCCGGAAGCGACTGGTCATGATGTACTCGTCGAAGTCAAAGCCGTTTCCGTCAATCCGGTCGATACGAAAGTCCGGGCACACGGTCAAGATGAAACGGAACCGAAAGTCATCGGGTATGATGCTGCCGGAATCATCGTCGAAGTCGGGAATGACGTCGGACGGTTCGAAGTCGGTGACGAAGTCTATTATGCAGGTGCCATCAACCGTCCGGGATCAAACAGTACGTTCCAACTCGTCGACGAGCGAATCGTCGCGAAAAAACCGGAACGGTTGACGTTCGCCGAAGCGGCGGCGTTGCCGTTGACAACACTGACGGCATACGAAGCATTAACCGATCGCCTCCATATCTCGTTTGACGCCAAGTCGAACCTCGACAAGACGATTTTAATCGTCGGTGCAGCCGGAGGTGTCGGTTCCATCGCGACGCAACTCGCGAACAAAGCCGGACTGACCGTCATCGGGACGGCTTCGCGCAGTGAAACGATCGACTGGGCGAAAGCACACGGGGCACACCATACGATCAACCACCATGAGGACTTCCGCCCGCAACTGGAAGCACTCGGCTATTCGTACGTCGACTACATCTTTTGTTTGAATGCGACCGATCAGCATTTTGAAGCGATGGTCGATGTCATTGCGCCGCAAGGAAGTATTTGCAGCATCGTCGAGACCGACAAATTGCTTGATTTAAGTGCCTTGCAACAGAAGAGTGCGAACTTCGTCTGGGAATTCATGTTCACCCGGTCCCTGTTCCAAACGCCTGACATGATGCGCCAACACGATATCTTGACGCAAGTCGCGGCGTGGATCGATGCAGAGGAGTTAGAAACGACGGTCACGAAAACCTTGACCGACATCAATGCAGCAAACTTAAAAGAAGCCCATCGTCTCGTCGAAAGTGGGAAGACGATCGGGAAGGTCGTCGTCGCAGAAGCATGATCCGGTCACTTCACCCAAGCCATTCAAGTAAAACACTAACTTAACTAAGGTCAATTCTACGCTCAGGCATACTGTCAATCAGTATGTCTTTTCTAATGTTAATTTCTCATATTAAAGATATTTTAATTTTTCTTCTATATTTTTAAGTCTAAAAAATGTACGATTATGATAAGAAAAATATGTACACAAGTTACATCTAATGCATATATACGCTGACGTAAAGGAGCATTTAAAAATTATATGAATAAATGGTTAAATAAAAAAATCAGTCGGCAAATCATGTTCGCTTTTTATCTTATCTTACTTGTACTTTCAACGACCTCGATTGCTGCTTACTTTTATACAAATCATCAAGTCGCTAATGCCGAAAGTAGGATTGACGATATCAGCACCAGAGAAGACCGCGCGACGAAGCTCTGGGATACATGGCAGTCGCTTCAGTATGAAGTCAGGGGCTATGTCGTCTTCGGAGATGACGCCGTCATGGATGTGATCGAGTCGAAACAAGCATCACTCGAGCGCCAGACGAAATGGTTCGAACAAAATCGGATTTATGAAGCTGATCAAATTTATGCGACTGACATCCGATCGCTCTATACGTCGTATACGAAATTCGTCATGCCGAGTCTCATCCGTTACGTCCAAGCGAAACAGTCAGGAGCGATTGATGAAACGTTTCTTGAGATGCCGAGTTTAAAAGCAATGATGCCAGACATTCCGTCAGACCCTGACCGGAAATTTAAAATGGATGCTTCCGATAGCGAAACGATGCGCACGAGTGTCAACACGATGGAAAGTGTCTTTACGAGTTACCGAAACAGCTTAAACGCAAAGGAAGCAACAGCAAAAGACCAACTCGTTCAACAGACGAAATACGCCGGTTGGATTTGGTTAATCAACCTAGCAGTCCTGTTTCTCGTCGTGTTACTCCTCGTTCGTCCTTTCATCGAACGGACGACGCGTCAAATCCAACTGCTGAGTAAAGAAAGTAAATTGCTCGCGCAAGGACAACATACAGCACCACTGATTCCGATTGAACGCTCTGACGAAATCGGCGAACTTAGTAAATCGTTTCATCAGATGGCATCCGCCCTGATTGATAACAAGCATCGCCTGATGTCGACGAACGATAACTTGGAACAAGCACTCAAAGTGACGTTACGCAATGAAGCATTACTAAAAATACGGAACCAACTGACAGAGACGCTTGCTTCCCGTGACTCCGTGACGGCTTATCCTGCTGTCATCGAAAAAATGGTTGAAATTACAGGGTCGACGCATGGATCACTTATCTTTAAAGAAGGAACGACTGTAACCAATATCATCTCGCACGCGATGACAGATCAAGAACAGGACACCTTGATCGCGACGATTGAACCATTAATCCGTCAAGCGCGCCGTGATAAGATACCGCATACGGCACAAAATGCTGAACGCGCCTTAGCCGTTACTCCGGTTCTTGATCCGAGTACGGATGAAATCATTGCCTATATCTATTTAATGCGTCTAGACATGGCCTTCAACAAACAAGAACAAGAAGAACTTGCGACCTTCTCACGTCAACTCGCCCTATCCCTGCTTCGGATGCGAACGTTTGATGAGATCGACCGTGAACGTGAGAAGACATCCCGTCTTCTAAACTCAATCCGTGAGTCCGTCGTCTACATTGAACCGGACGGCTCCAATCAGTTAATTAACCGGCCGTTACTTGATCTATTCAACCATTCAATCGAACAAGATTCGGAAGTCGACTGGTTGCTTGATATTGATGAATCGATCGTCAATTTAAAATACCGGGTTGACCAACTGCCTGAGTTTGAGCGTTATTTGCATCAAACCTTTATTGAGCACGAAACCGGTGAAGGTATCCTGTTCTCGATTGATCAGGAAAAACGTTTCATCAAAACGTATTCTGAAAAAATCCACTACGGTGGTCAGTTCCGTGGCATCATGCTCGTTATGCGTGACGTCACGAACGAAGTCGAAATCGATCGTTTAAAAAATGAACTCGTTTCGACGATTTCGCACGAATTACGGACACCCTTGTCATCGATTTACGGATTTACCGAATTGATGATTGAACGTGAGCTGTCACCGAAGCGGCAAAAGACTTACCTCGAAGCCGTTCACTCAGAGACAAAACGCTTATCTCTACTGATTAACGATTTCCTGGATTTACAACGGATGGAAGCAGACCGTCAGGAATATGAGTTTGAATCGTTTGATTTAGTCGAACTGATTGAAGACCTGAAACAATTCCACGGTCTCTCTTCGACGACTCATGTGATTACCGTCTCACACGATGTAACGCATCTGTTAATCGAAGGCGATGCGAAAAAAATCCGTCAATTGTTCGGGAACCTAATCAACAATGCCATCAAATATTCACCGGCCGGCGGAGCCATCGATATCGAATTAGCGGTTCGCGATACGCAGGCTTCCGTCGCGATTCGTGACCACGGAATCGGGATTCCGACTTCTGCGATGGGTGAATTATTCCAAAAATTCTACCGGGTCGATAACTCGGATACACGCAAAATCGGCGGGACTGGACTGGGTCTATCGATTTGTCGCGAAATCGCCCGTGCTCATGACGGTGAAATCCACGTCGAATCCATCGAAGGTGAAGGATCGACTTTCACCGTCGACTTGCCATTGCGCCATCCGAATGCTTGATTTCAACTACACACTTCATACAAAAAGGACAATCGATAAACGCTATCGATCGTCCTTTTTTGATTGCTTGAATTTGCGCTCTTACTTCAGGAGACGGCTCGCCACTTCGACTGTCCGTTTTGCTTGATGACGGACGGCAGGTTCAACTGACTCAACCATCTTCCCTTCCTGGTCGACGGTGACCGTCGTTCCGTACGGGTTCCCTCCTGCTGCAAACAGCACCGGATCCGAATAGCCAGGTGCCGCAACGATTGCACCCCAGTGGAACATCGTCGCATAGACGGCAAGGACGGTCGTTTCCTGACCACCATGCGGGTTTTGTGCAGAAGACATTGCACTGACGACTTTATCGACAAGTTTTCCTTGTCCCCAAAGTCCTCCCGTCGTATCAAGGAATTGTTGGAATTGACCTGGGACATGTCCATAACGCGTCGGCACACTAAAGATGATTGCGTCCGCCCAGTCGAGTAAGTCGACGGTTGCTTCTTCGACGTCACGTGTCGCGTCCGTATGTTTTTGCCAAAGTGGATTCGAGGCAATCGCTTCCGCCGGTGCGGTTTCTTTAACTTTTGCAAGGCGGACTTCTGCTCCGGCAGCTTCCCCTGCCTCTTTCGCCCACGTGGCGAGTTGATGATTGGTACCGGTCGAACTGTAGTAAATGACTGCTAATTTCACATTAGACATGGAATCGCTCCTTTTCTACGACAGTGACGGACAATGGATGTACAGGTTATCTTTTCCCATTTTGTCTGTAAAAAAACGCCTTTATCTTGATCCTAAGATTTTTTGTGACTGAACTTCGATGCCTGCTTCTCTTTTTTTCTTAGTTCGGAAGAACGGATGCAGTCGGCAACAACCATTTGAACCAACGTCCGTGCCCGTCCGTTTCAGCAATCGTCTGTTCCTGGAGTGCCCCGTCCCGGTACAGATCAAGGTGCAAATAACGGTCCTGAACGTTATTGTACAGGTGATAGACGTCACGCGTTTGTCCAATCCGCTCGACGACGTGGAGCAGTTCTTTTTTCAGTGCAAGCGGTAACTGGTTTGCGACATGGGTATGGAAAATACAGAGGATATGCGCTGTCGGAATTCGCTCGGCACATGGTTCAAGGAGTTGAATCCCATCCCCTTCAATCAGTTCGAGTGGATGTTCGGCGACGTAACGTGCCGCCTGTTCAAACAGTTCAAGCCGCTCCCGGTGTTCCGTCCAAATCAAGGCCTTTAACCATAATCGTTCGTCGTCATCCGTCAAATCAACGGTGTTCAAGTCAAGCCCGATTCGCTCGGCAATCGGCGGTGCTGTCCGTGCAAGCGGTGGGACATGCTCACCTTCAATCGTCGACGTCAAACGAAGACGCGACGCCGGATTTCCGAACGTCTCCCCCGTTCCGTAGTCATATGCGTACTGGTCGAACAGCAACTGCAGACCGGCACTCGTACCGATCTCAAGTAACGCGAGCGGACGCTGTTCGGCTTGATGAATCATCCCGAAGACCGGATAGAGATAGGTACAGCGCCGGACTTCGTTCGTTTGGACGAGACGCGTCGTCAGCAACTCAATCAATTCCGTTTCGTAGACCCGGCAAAAATCCTGAAAAGCCGGAAATGACTCATCGAACGGTGCGGCGTCCGTCGTCACACTCGGATAATACCGGGCTAACGGATGCTCGATCCCTTTTAGTAACAGATAATGGACGGCACCAAACAAGAGGTTCGGTACCGGTTGTCCGTCCCGTGCCTGTTGGCATATTGTCAAAATCGCTGTATCACGCGCGACGTGACGCGATAAGTAATCGTAAAACGGACTTGAGTCCTTACACTCGCGTTCCGCGAACGTCTGAAACCGTACCGCTAATTCTTCATGCGTCATCCATCTTCCCCCCTTGTTTCATTCTTTTATTAGAAATTCACCAATTCCTTCCAAAAACCTTTTTTGAGTAGGCATTTAAAAAAACGAGCGATGCACGCTTCCTTAAGAAGAATAACATCACTCGTTTCTACGATTTTAAGCCGGTGGTGTCCACCGCTTTGCTTCGCTGCCATCGGGATAATCGATACCGTCTGGATAAGCGATTAATTCAATCAAGCTGCTCCATGGCGTGACACCATAGACGCCACGGTTACGCGGACCGTCCTCGACACCGGCTAACGGATGCGGTGCCGAAAGAAGTGTTCCCCCCGCGTCTTTAAACCGCTGCGTCGCTTCCTGCATGTCATCGACATAGATTGCGAAGTGGTGCAGACCGAGATCAGAAATCCGTGCCGGTTCCTGATCCGTCGGTGTACCGAGCTGGAACAGTTCGAGCGTCGGTCCCTTCGCGATTTGCAGTAATCGCATGTGGATGATTGTTTTCCCAGACGGTAATCCGAGTTGCTGTTCGACTTCCTCACCTTGCATCGGTTCTTGCTCAGGGCGTTGCACATCATAACAAACCTTCGCGTCAAAGGCCTGCTTGAAAAATGTCGTCGCCTCTTCCATATCGGGTACAGTCATCCCGACATGATCGATTCCTCTCATCATCGTACTCGCTCCTTTCGCATGATTCCGTTTAATTATTCAAAAGCATAGGATAAGTCCCATTGTTGGCGTGCCTCATCCATCAAGCTCATCACTTGACGTGAGAGTGGTAACGTCCAGTTTTCTCGTCCGTTCATCACCATCTCATTCATCGCTTCGACTTCATACACGAGGGCTTTACCCGTATCTCCGGCTTCGATCGTCTCGACGGTCCCATCCGCCGTATAGGTGATGGTCGCCTTGTCTGCCCTCGGAAAATCATCGACCGTGATAAAGCCCTTTTCTCCAGCGACGATTCCCCGCTTCGGCATCTTCGCCCGCATCGCCAGTGACACGACGGCCAGCTCCTCTTGATTGTTTTTCATCACGATGCCTGACTGTTCATCGACACCTGTCTTGTATTTTTTAAGTGTCGTATGCAATTCGGTCGGCTGACTCGATAAGAACAAGCGTGTGAACGAGAGTGCATACGTTCCGATATCGAGCATCGCCCCGCCGGCAAGATCCGGATTGAAGAACCGATTCGTCGGATCATCTTCCTTGCTACTACCGAACGTGACATTGACCATGCTGATTTTGCCGATTTTCCCTTGATCAATCACTTCATGGAGCTTTCGATACAGCGGCATATGATAAATCGTCATTGCTTCGGCGAGGATTAAATCTTTTGCCTGCGCAAGCTGAATCACTTCTTGAAGTTGCGTACTGTTCATCGTGATTGCCTTTTCACATAACACATGTTTTCCGGCGTTTAAGGCATCGACGATGTACGAATAGTGGACGCTATGTGGTGTCGCGATATAGACGACATCAATTCGCCCGTCCTGGAACATCGACTCCGTATCGGCATACACCTGCTCAATCCCGAACTGTTCAGCAAATCGGTTCGTTTTGTCCGTGTTTCTCCCCCACACGCCGAATATCCGTCCGTTCACTTCTTTGATTGCTGCGGCAAATTCCGCTGCGATGCCTCCTGGTCCAACGATTCCCCAATTCACTTGTTCCATCTTCAATCGCTCCCTTATAATCCGTACTCATTCTGCCAACAATTCGTATGCCGTCTCTTCCGTCGTGACGAGGACGTTCAGGTATCCTGCCGTCAACGCTGCCCGGATTGCACTCACTTTCGCTGTCGATTCAGCGACTCCAATCGCATAGTTTGCTTGCTTCAATTGTGCCAAATCAATTGAAATCGTCCGCCCCGTCAGCTCGGTTTCGACGAGTTTCCCTGACGCGTCAAAAAAGTTCGAGCAAATATCTCCGACGACTTGTCCGTCTTGCATCGACCGGTCGAGCCGTTCCCCGTAAAACCCAAGCCAGTTCGGACCGTCATTGATCAACGGTGAGCCGATTCCGACGACCGCAACCTGTAATTGACCCCATAACCCTTCGACTTCACGAAAATGTCCTGAATCCGTCAGCGCTGTTTTTAAATCCGGTGTCTGAACGATTGCCGGAAAATCGATCAGCTTGGACTGACCGTTTGTTTTTCGCGCCACTTCATAGACAATCGTATTTGCATAGTAGCGACTGGCTAATTTTCCGTCCGGTCCCCCAATTAACGGTACACATGTAATGTCGAGTCCTTTTGTCGGATGCCATGCTTCCGCGACGGCGGCCAACGAGCTGCCCCAAGAAAAGCCAACGACATCCTGTTCATTGATGATTTCGTTCAAATAACTCGCACAGGCCTGTCCCATCGCCATCAATCTATGCGGCTTTGACTCCGCTCGTTTCGTTGGTACAAGAATGACTTCTTTCAGGTTATAGCGCGCTTTTAGTTTTTCTGCGACCGCAACATCACGAAAGGCATCATAGTTGATTCGAATCTGGACGATTCCCTGTTCACGAATTTTTTTCAACATCCGACTGATGCTCGTTCGGTTAACACTTAACTCTTTTGCGATTTCGCTTTGCGTCATATCCTGTTCGTAATACATACGTGCTACCCGGTACAGCACGTTTATTTCTTGTGGATCGCTCATTATGCACCCCCTTTTGCACAAATGTACACCACAATGCACGTTTGTGCAAATGTTTTCCAAATTAAAGAAAAATAAATGACACTTAGTTCCTTTTACATCTTCTCTAGGCTTAGCACATCCTGACGTTCTCAAGCCTCGACTTTAGGGTAAACAGCATTAGACAACGATGATACAGACAAGGAGGTTGGCTTTGATGATCGGATTCGGTTATGCATTTTATTTACTACTGGGCATGCTCAAGTTCATGCTCTTCAGCTTTTATACGAACACAGAAGTTTCATTCAAGCTCGTCCTGTTGAACCTGGCCGGCATGTTGCTGTTATCGAGCTGGACGCTGCTCATCCAGTGGAAGAAACGGCGGTGGATTTGGCTTGGTCTGTTAGTGCTACATAGTTTCCTGTTAGTCTCAGATCTTTGGTATTACCGCTACTTTGACGATTTACTGTCCGTTTCCCTGATGTCACAAATGCTTCAAATGAGTGATGTCGGCAGTGGTTTCATGGCACTGATCGTCCCGACCGACTTTTTCCTGTTCGCAGATAGCATCATCTTCGGACTCGTTTTAATTTTCTTACGGAAGAAACGGTTTGCTGTTGCGAAACGACAGCAGCATCGCTCGGCGGCTGCCGCTTTTCTTGCCGGCATCGTGCTGTTCGCAGCACCACTCACCTATGCCGTCGTCAAACAGGAGCAGCGGCTCGACCAGTCGATCTCCGACATGCGTGACTACTACCAGCTCGGTTTTTGGGGATATCACGGTGTCGATCTCGCCCGTGGAATCACGCGGGCCATCAGTCCGGACGAATCATTGACGGAAGCGGAGCGGCGACGGCTCGAACAATCCGCACCGGATGAAACGGCTGGTGCTGTCAACACACCGAACATCATCATGGTCCAGTTGGAATCCTTCCAAGGGTCCGTCATCGGACAGACGATTAACGGGCAGGAGCTGACGCCGCACTTAAACGAACTCAAACAGGAGTCGCTCTACTTCGAGTCGTTTTATCACCAAACGCACGAAGGACGGACGTCGGATGCGGAATTCATTACGAATACGTCGCTGTACCCGTTGAAGTCGGGCTCGGTCTACACCCGTTTCCCGGACAATGAATTCGGCGCCTTACCGCAACTGTTAAAAGACAGCGGCTACGACACAGCCGCAATGCACGCCTACGACAAAGGGTTTTGGAACCGGGACAAAGTTTACGACAACCTCGGATTCAATCACTTTTTCAGTAATAAAGATTATCCGGACAACAAAGAAATCGGAATGGCCTTAAACGATCAACAGTTTTTGACGAAATCGATTGAACATATGGAGACGTTACAAGAACCGTCCTTCTCGTTCCTCGTCGCCTTGACGAGTCATACGCCGTATGAGATTCCAAAAGATGAACGTGAACTCGACTTAACGGGGTACGACGATCCGATGCTGAAACGGTATTACCAGACCGTTCATTATGTCGACCAGGGCGTCGGGCTGATGATTGACGAATTGAAAGCAAAAAACATGTGGGATGACGCGCTCGTAATCTTTTACGGCGACCACGACAGCGGGTTGACGAACGAAGGCAGCGAACTGCGGGAGAAAGCCGGAATCGACAACCCGGTCGACCTGTTCGAACTCGATCGCCAAGTCCCGCTGTTCATCAAGAAACCGAATCAACAGGACGGAAAGATCATCAAAGAAAACGGCGGACAAATCGATATTGCTCCGACGATCGTCGACTTGCTCAACCTCGAGTCCTCCTACATGATGGGCAACTCGCTCGTCGATGATGAACCGAACGTGACGGCGTTCCGCGACGGATCGTTCCGGTATCAAAACTATTATTATGAAGCGGACTTAACGAAAAAAGCCGGCAACGGTGTCTGTTATGACGTCTCGACGACAAGCGAAGTCGACCTTGATTTATGTAAAAAACAAGCGGATGTCCGGAAGGATTTACGCCTGTCGGATGCTATCATTGAGAAGAACGGCTTGGAACAATAGGCGAATCAAAAAATCATTTTTTTCCACGCGCTTTCCTCAGGCGAGACACAAGCCAGTTTTCCTGTCCCATTGAGACAGGAAAGCGGGTCTTGTTTGTCTCTGACAGCACAAGTCACCTTGCGCTTTTTCCTGCAGGAGTCGCGTGAATCAAATGATTTCTATCAAACGAACAGAGGGAGCCGGATGTTAATTCCGGCTCCCTCTGTTCTGTTCATATGAGTGTGTGCGTCAATAACCGTTTAAAAAAGTTTATACCAGTACAATGTGATATCAATTTCCGGATTAGCCGACTGCTTCAGCGTATCCACCCCACCAAGAACAAATCCTTCTTTTACGTAAAAACGACAGGCAATCAGATTATCATTTTGTGCTTCAAGCGATAAGCCGATTAACGACTGTTCCATCGCCCAGGTTTCAGCTGCTTCGAGCAACAAGTGACCGACACCGCTTTTCCGGAAACTGCTTCGGACAGCGATATTTTCAATGTAGGCAAAACGATTCCAGTCTTTGACGAGGCGGATTTGCCCAATGCATTCATTCTCATGAAATGCTAACAAAACAATTTTTTCACTGCTATCGATATAAGTAGACCAATCCAGTTTGTCATCCGGGAAACGGATTTCTGATGGAGTATCATATAACTGTTCTTCATAGAACCAAAGACCGTTCGAAAAAATCGGGAGAATTTTGCCGATGATCGGAAACGATTCATTTGTGTCATTGATGATAGCTATGGATTGTTCCATTAAAGGTTGAATTGTGATTTCTGCGTTTTTCTTCATAAATTTCCCCCTTTCACAACCTGTCTTATAATTTCTTAAATTTAATCTTTCTTTTGGCATGTAAAGCAAGAAACAAAGTACTTAAAAATCATGTAATCATAAGCACTTTGCGATAGGCAGAAAACTTCAATACTTATCTTTTAATCTTAGCAGACTATGAAGATAACTCCTCTGAAAATATGAATCGACCTACATAAGTCAGACACCGAATCTGAAGTATTTTTTGCAGCACAGCAGCGATGTATGCGTATGAAAAAGGCTTATGGAAACGTGATGATGTCTACGAGAACATCGGTTTCAAGCACTTCTTCAGCCAGAAGGATTATTCGAAATGGAATCAGTCCCTCGTCATCTTTTATGGCGATCACGATAGTGGACTCGTCAATGAAGGCAGTGAGATGCGCAAAAAAGCGGATGTCTCGTCTCCGGTAGCAGCCTTCGAACTCGAACGACGGATTCCGCTCTTCATCAAGAAACCCGACCAGCAAACGGGTCGGGTCATGAAAGAGAACGGCGGACAGATCGATATTGCACCGACGATTATTGATCTGTTAAACGTGAAGACGTCCTATATGATGAGGCAGTCACTCATCGATGATCAACCGAATTTACCTAGCTTCCGCGATGGTTCGTTCCGCTATGAGGACTTTTACTATGAAGCGGATTTGACAAAAGCATCAGGCGAAGGCACCTGTTACGACGTGTTGACGGAAAAGAAAGTCGAGATGAAGTTCTGCCGGAATCAAGTGAAAGATGTTAGCGAACAATTAAAGCTATCGGATAAAATTATCAAAAAGAATGAACTGAAGTAATCGATTAGTATCTGATTGTTTAAATAGTAAACAAACCTGAACCCCTTCAGAACTAGTAAGGAATCGAGTTTGTTCATTGTAGTATGACATAAGGTATTAATTTTTTAATTAGACATACATATATTTTACTCAACTAATAAGATGTTCAATTAATCATCTAATACTTTTGAAGTAATGCATCTTATATCTCACTAGTCACTCAAATGAAATTAGCAAGTAAGCTGATAAGTATAATTCATAGCCTAGTAGTATTTGATACCCAATTCTTCAGCCTCTTGTACATTTCTACCAGCACCCAAGTAATGATCCCTGTGTCGTCTTTCTAATTTAAATTTATCAAAACCCTCGTAGGGAATACCTGTTCTTTGTTCTCCGACATAATTAACCCTATGTGTTCTAAATGTAAGATCCATGTATGGACCGCTAGTTACAACAAGCAAACCTTCTTCAAGGCGAAAATCAGATAATATATACCTTCTAACTTGATCGCATAAATAGTTAGCCGCTCTTGTTAATTCCACAGTCAAGTCCATTACTAAATCTACATGAAACATAAACTCTTTATGCAACTTACTATTTAATTCAGGATCCCAACGATCGATTTTATAAAATTTTTCTGTTTCAAGTTCGTCTCCTCTACTAACAGAATGAGCAGAGAAAGTATTAATAAGATCTTGAAGAACCCTTCTAAAATTTTCAAAAGCATTCTCTAATCCAATAATTCTATTTGGCATAATCCTTGTAAACATCCATTCTTTAAGTTCTTCTAGTTCTTGTATCTTTTCTTTTCTGATACTTGGCTGTCCAGATCCAAGCAACCAAGAAGTCCATGCTTCCCAATTATCCAAATCAACTCTTTTTATCCATTCATCGATATAACTTGAATAGATTAATTCATCCTTAATTTTTTTTTCATCAATATCTAATGAATCTTTTACCCATTCCTCATGTCTTCTTTTCATCTCCTTAATCATTTCAACTGAGTAAGTACGTTCTTGATCATCCATTACTTTGTGATGAACATTACACAATAAAATTAAGTTGCTATATAAATCTCTTTGATCTTTTGAAACATCAGTATCCCCTCTTGGTCCATCGTCTTCTTTGGCAATAATATGACATTCTTCGCCAATTATTGATGGATCATCAGTATCAGTTTCATCCATTACTAGTTCTCTTCTACAATCAGGAAATGCACATCTATTTGCTGCTCTCCCCCAAAGCATCTTTCTGCTTTTAACAGATATACCCATTATAAATCCCTCATTTAAGTTTTATTTTCAATATTATAACATATCAAATTTTAGATTAACATCAATCACAAACCAATAATGCACTAAAAGAGGCTGACTCAATCATTGGTCTCTACGAAGAAAGGATGACAGATATTCATTCAACAACTGCTGTTTCTCGTCAAACAAGACATCCGATTTTTTCGTGATGATCCAATCAAATAACTCCGGGATCGTCTTTTCCGATTGTCGATAGCGATTCAAAAAACGGAATGCAACCAGACCATCGTCACTTTGTATCTGTCGCTTCCGCTTCAACATTGTTTTCAGCCGTTTGATGACCAGCTGAACGGCAGATGCATCACCATGTTTCAAAATTCCGAGCAACGCATACGATTTGACGTCGACCGACCAATCCTCCAGACCTTTTATATACATTGGCAGGAATGAGTCGTCTCCGAGTACACTGATGGCATTCAGCGCCGAGTTGTCGGACATCACCTTTCCGGATGATTGAGGAGCGGTATCAGATGCGGTATCACCCGTTCTGTCCCAATCGTTGCTAACACAAAATTCGCACTCATGATTTCAAATGAATCGGTGGATGTCGTAACAAATTAAACTAACGCACCTTCTGCTAAAGCACCCCGACAGGAGCCGAGTGCATTAATCGCCGAATTTCGAATAGCGGAACGGGCATCCTTGACATACTTGATGATATCCGTCGCGTCATGTACCCGTTCCTGTTTCGCCAGTTCATCCAGGATTTTGACAATCAGTGTCGGCTTCGTCTCTTGTGCCAGCTGCTCTAACAATAAATCAGCAACACGTACGTCACCTATGTTCGTACCAATCGTCCCCAGCATAAAGTAGAAACGCTGTTTCATGTCCAACCGTTTAGTCTGTTCAAACAGCTCCATTAAAACAAAAAGCATTTGAACATCCTGAAAGCGACGCGCTATTTCATACACCAAGTCAGATGGCGAACCTTCACTCGTGGAATAACCCCGTTCTTCATCGTACACATACTCGTCGATCGACATCTGTTCCGCTAATGCGATCAATTCATCCTTGTTCATCGGCAGTTCCTTCAGTTCCCGAAAAATTCTTGTATCAGTATAGTGTCAAATCAATGTTCGGATTAGCGGATTGTTTCAGCGTATCCACACCACCAAGGACAAATCCTTCTTTGACGTAAAAACGGCAGGCAATCAGATTATCGTTTTGTTCTTCAAGCGATAGACCAATCAACGACTGTCCCTTCGCCCAGGCTTCGGCTGCTTCAAGTAATAAGTGACCGACACCGTTTTTCCGGAAATCCTTTTTGACGGCGATGTTTTCAATATAGGCAAAACGGTTCCAGTCTTTGACGAGACGGATCTGTCCGATGCATGTATCTTCATGAAAGGCTAACAAGATAATTTTTTCACTGCTGTCGATATAAGTAGACCAATCCAGTTTGTCGTCCGGGAAACGAATTTCTGTTGGAGTATCATATAACTCTTCGTCGTAAGACCAGGCGCCCTTCAAAAAAATCGGGATAATCTTTCCGATGATTGGGAACGATTCATTTGTGTCGTTGATGATAGTTATGGATTGTTCCATTAAAGGTTGAATTGTGATTTCTGCGTTTTTCTTCATAGATTCCCCGCTTCCTGATATATTTTAATTTCGTCTTTTTTAACACAAATCTACAACATATTGAAAAACAGAAGAGTGCACGGAGTATTAATATCTATTACAAAATATATAGATTTGTTGATGAGAGTATTGGCACACTTATTTCTAATAATAGCAGACTGTAAATACTGACCTATTAGAGAAAAGAACACGAATCTAAGCTTATACATTCTTGTTCAGCTCGAGTCGTTCCAGGCTTCTGGAACCGCGACGATGTCTATAAGAACATCGGTTTTAAGCACTTCTTCAGCCAAAAGGATTATTCAAAAGAAGAGAAAATTGGGATGGCGCTGAACAATCAGCAGTTCTTCCTCGAATCAATTGATCACATGGAGACGCTGCAAGAACCGTTCTTCTCGTTTTTAGTTGCGCTGACGAGTCATACACCATATGAGATCGATAAGGAAGATCAGACGCTTGATCTGTCTGGATACGAGGATCCGATGTTGAAACGGTATTACCAGACCGTACATTACGTCAATACTGGTGTCGGGAAGATGATCGACGAATTGAAACAACGGGACCTATGGAATCAGTCCCTCGTCATCTTTTATGGCGATCACGATAGCGGACTCGTGAATGAAGACAGCGAGATGCGGAAAAAAGCGGATGCCTCGTCTCCAGTAGCAGCCTTCGAACTCGAACAACGCATTCCGCTCTTCATCAAAAAATCCGACCAGCAAACTGGTCGGGTCATGAAAGAAAACGGCGGACAAATTGATATCGCACCAACAATTGTTGATCTATTGAATTTAAAGACGTCCTATATGATGGGGCAGTCGCTCGTCGATGATCAACCGAATCTGACTGGTTTTCGCGATGGTTCGTTCCGCTATAAGGACTATTACTATGAATCGGATTTGACGAAAGCATCAGGCGAAGGAACCTGCTAAGACGTGTCGTCCGAGAAAAAAGTCGAGATGAAATTCTGTCGAAGTCAGGTGAAGGATGTTAGTTAGCAATTAAAACTGTCGGATAAGATCATTGAAAAGAATGAGCTGAAGTAATAAAATGGTCTCTGATTTTCTTGAAAGTGAACAAGCCTGACTTCGTTTACGTCTCGTGAGCAGTCAGGCTAGCTTTTCTATCACTAAACCTCTATATTCTTATAAATCTGTCATTAAAAAAGTATTATTTACCCATTGTCACTCATAGACAACAAAAACTTATTTCTACTTGAATTATTCAATTAAATAATTTAAGGGGAATAGTATTTTGGAGGACTAACTACTTCAAAACTATAATTTCCTGCTCTTTTATAATGTATATAAAATTTTTGTTTATATAAACGCCCTTCAATATCTTCGAAATTCAGAGTAAATTCGTACCTTTCCTTTGGAAAACCTCTATCAAACAAAATAGGAAGTTGAAGCTTCTCACCTTCTGATAGTACGAAGAGAGGAGTCAAAGTTAATGGTTCTGTGTTAGAGTTGCTATCTTCAATAGTTAAATATATATTTCTCGCAAGTGAAGGGGATTTTTGAGTTAATACTAAATTAATCAAACACACGTCAATTACCATCGTTGTAATTACACCATCACTATGTATTTCCTCTAGAGGATTTTCTAATATCCCACGGTATTCATCTGACAATTTATTAGTTATTAAACTTTCTTTAGGCCTCTTTAAAATAATAAATCCGCTTGGCTGTTGAAGATTTAATTTGTGTATATCTTCATTATTAAATATATTCACATCGATATAGGGTAATATGCTTAAGCGAGCTTTTTCTTCCTGAAATTCTAAGCCTTTTTTATTGTAAAATAAAATTTGTTCATTTTGAATAATTATCTTTTTATTTTGTCGAAGCGTTAACCAAACAGCAAGTAGAGTAGCCGTGCCCCCCAAATAACTTCCCCAAAATCCTAACCATTCTTTATTTCCAAGGTCTTTCCCACTACTAAAAGCGCCATGAATAAAAACTATATTAAGAACTACAGGTATTAACAAAAATATTATTACAGAAATAAAAATTGTTTTATTTTTTTTCAATCTATCCATATATACTTTAATATCCTCACTTACTAATTTTAATTATCATGCAACTTTCCATTACGTTTCATAGATTTATCAATTTATTAATTAATATTTTTCGTACATATATAGCAATTAAATTGTGACTACGTCTATAAAGAATAATACACTATTATTAATTTAAACATTAAAATCGTTATACATAGTATTAAATTAAAGTCATATGAAAAAGCCATTGAAAACGACTTTTCATATGACTTTTTTATAACTTTTAGTGTATTGCGTTTAGAAGTTATATCTTTTTGCACGTAACTCAAATGCTTCTCTACCACCTTCCATGATATTACAGATGGCATCTTTTACATTCTGATCTTCTATAGGACCTGCATGGAGGATTTCAATATCTTGACTCTCTGAATTCATTGCTATAACCCATTCAGAGTCACCGTTAACCGGAATATTTGCATTATGAGTAACTGTGATGATTTGACGATTATTTTTTGATTGACTTAGACGATCAACAATTAAATCATAAATCAACTGATTATCTAAATCATCTTCTGGTTGATCTAGAAGCAGAGGAGCATCCCCATATGATAAAAGAAATGTTAGTATTGCTGAAGTTTTTTGACCAGCAGAAGCATTGGAAATCGATTTAAATGGAGAAGATTCGTTTGCTTTATACTTAACATCAATTTTATCTTCAGGATATAATAATTTAATTTTGTCTATTTGCTCATCGCTCAAATTTTGAATGAGTGTATTAAATCTTTTAGAAAATCTATTATCTATATTTTGATTATATTTAATAGCACTAATCGATTCAGAGAATTTTTTAATAGTCTGCTCAACTTGTCCCGAAAATATTATCGAGTTAATAATTTGAAAATCTTCTGCAAAAGAATCTGTTCTTTGAAGAATTTTTCTTAATTCTTCTTCGTAATTGATTGCATCTCTAAATGGATTAACATCGATTTTTATATTTGATATATCGGTTAGTGTATGATTTAAAAATTCTCGTCTAAGTGTAGTTACATGTTTTCTTTGATTTAAATAATTTAAATGATTTTGTTCTAATTCAATTATCAAATCATTTAATTTTGTTTCATCTCTTACTAGCTCTGCCATTTCATTTTCTTTACTAGATAATTGAGTTGTCAATCCTTCGATATTAGATATGTCATTTAAATCTTGTGGTTGAAGACTATCTTGTAAATCAGTATATTCTTTCTTAATTTTTACAAGTCCTAAATTCCATTGAGACGAATCAATTTCATCTTCTAAAGATTTTTGAATTGAAGATAAAATTTCTTCACCTTCTTTTAATTTTAAAACGACTTGTTCAAAATTCAGCAGACTATTATCTAAAATATTATTTAATTCATCATTTGATTCGGAAAATAATTTAACTTCACTCATATCTGGATAAATGAAATCTTTTCGGAAACTAGCTAACAGTTCTACTTTTCTTTTTAAATCAAGTATTATAGAACGTACTTGAGAGTTTTCATACTCTGCTTTTTCTTGCCTCTTAAGGATAGATTGGTATCCTTTTTCCTTAAACTCAGACAATCTAAGTTTTAAATCTTTAATTTCAATACCTAATCTTTTCTTATTTTCAAGACGTTTTTGAATAGTTCTTATTCTTGCAGTAATCTCATAATTTTTATTTTCGGATTCATTGATCATATTTACTTGCTCATTAAATTCAATGATTGATTGGTCGATTTTTTCCCTGAGAGCATTTGGACGACTAGCAATATTGTAAATTTGTTTTTGCGAATAAATTTCAGATTCGAATAGCTCTAAAATTGAGTTGTCACATTCTATGTATTCCCCATTGTTATCTAAAGTATAAAATGTTTTATTACTTTCTAAGCCATTAAAATTATTAAATTTTATTTTATAAGTATGCCCCAATCTTTGTAAATAAAGATCTATTTCAGTATTATTTTGTAGTATTCCTTTTGTTTCTTCTCCTCTAACACTTTCATTTATTTTAAAAAATTCTGTTTGTTCTTTTAACAATTCCTCAAAATCTTCTAACTCATTATTACTGTTTAACAAACCACGAATGATCCTATTAATAGCTGATTTACCAGTACCTCTGCCACCAATAATGGTATTCATTTGGGGATTAAAATGAATTTCTAATTTTTCTTTAGGATTTAAGATGCTATTTCGAATTTCTAATCCTTTTATCAGTAAATCTGGTTTTTTATAAGGAACAGTCTTGCTCTGAAAATCATTTTTTATTTTGTAATGAGGCATTATTAATGCATGTCTAAGACTTTCTAACGTTACTTCTTCATCCATTTTGATCCATGTATACCTATTACCAATTCCCCAAAGTCCGTGAGTGGTTTCTCCTAAAGCGCTCGGATTATCTGAAAATGTTAATATCGCTTTATTTTTATTAATTGACAATTCCACTGCGTTTTTCCAATTTTTCATCATATTTTCATCTAGCTTACTATACCTCTGTCTCAATGAGCTTAAAAGATCTTGCGTAGAAATTCCCATTTGATTATAGAATTCTTCATTAACTACTTGTACACCATTAATATAATCTTTATCTAAAAACTCATTCATTTTTTGGTAACTTGTTTCAGAAATACCGTTGTATTCGTCGACATGCGCCGCTATAACTAATCCCCCACGTCTTCGGGCTTTTTCTGCAACAGTAAATATAGTCTCCTGTTCAGATGTAGTTGCATCTTGTCGAGCAAACTTATGGTCTTCGATACCACAATAGTGAAGGAATGCATTAACATCGCTTGAGCGTTTATGTTTATCAAATAATATTAAAAGATGTACTTTTGAAGAATCGCAAGTAATTTCAACTCCTGGAAAAACTGTTAAATCAGTGTTTTTAGCTTCTTCAATGATTTTGTCAATATAATTACCACTATTATGATCAGTTACAGCTACAACATCTAAACCCTTTCTTAAACATTCTTCGACCCATTCCTTAGGTGTTACGTTTTCATCCGAAAAACATCTACTTTCAGGTGTATGTACGTGAAGATCGCATTTGTACCATCTGTTCCCTTTAAAATCCATCAAAATCCCTCCTATTTTCAGATACTCCACTTTATTATAAGTCCCAAAATACATACAATAAAGATTTTATTTTACATTTAATCAGTATATCTATTAAAAATTATAGCCTATATATGAAGAAGTTTATAAGGTTAATAAAAAAGAGAACAATCCATACAAAATAGGATTGCTCTCTTCCATAAATTAATTCATTACATCATTCCGCCCATTCCACCCATGCCGCCCATATCAGGCATTGCAGGAGCAGATCCGGCAGGTTCCGGTTTATCGGCGATGACCGCTTCAGTCGTCAAGAACATCGCTGAAACAGACGCTGCGTTTTGAAGTGCTGAACGCGTCACTTTCGCCGGGTCGACGATTCCCGCTTCAATCATGTCGACGTACTCGTCTGTCGCGGCGTTGTAGCCCATTCCTTGCGCTTCATGTTTGAGACGCTCGACGATGACTGAACCTTCTTGACCGGCGTTTTCCGCGATTTGACGGAGTGGTGCTTCGAGCGCACGGAGAACGATGTTGACGCCTGTCGCTTCGTCGCCTGTTGAGACAGCAAGAATCGATTCGACGGCTTTCGTGACGTGGATAAAGGCTGTTCCCCCACCGGCAACGATTCCTTCTTCGACGGCTGCACGTGTCGCGTTGAGTGCATCTTCAATCCGGAGCTTGCGTTCTTTCAGTTCTGTTTCCGTTGCTGCCCCGACTTTGACGACCGCTACGCCGCCCGCAAGTTTCGCAAGACGCTCTTGCAGTTTTTCACGGTCGAAGTCGCTTGATGTTTCTTCGATTTGCGCACGGATGGCGCCGACACGTGCTTCGATTGAATCACTGTGTCCGTGTCCTTCGACGATCGTCGTGTTGTCTTTTGAGACGACGACTTTCGACGCACGACCGAGTTGCATGATTTGTGTTTCTTTCAAATCAAGACCGAGCTCTTCTGTGATCAACTCGGCGCCTGTGACGATCGAGATGTCTTCGAGCATTGCTTTACGGCGGTCACCGAAGCCCGGTGCTTTCACCGCAACCGCGTTGAACGTACCACGGAGTTTGTTGACGACGAGTGTCGCGAGTGCTTCGCCTTCGACGTCTTCCGCGATGATTAAGAGCGGTTTATTTTGTTGGACGACTTGCTCAAGGACCGGCAAGATTTCCTGGATGTTCGAGATTTTTTTATCTGTGACTAAGATGTACGGGTTCTCAAGCACCGCTTCCATCTTGTCTGAATCCGTGATCATGTATGGTGACGCGTAACCACGGTCGAACTGCATCCCTTCAACAACGTCGAGTTCTGTCGTGAAGCCACGTGATTCTTCGATCGTGATGACACCGTCCTGACCGACACGTTCCATTGCTTCTGCGATCAATTGACCGACTTCTTCGTCAGCAGCAGAAATTGCCGCAACTTGTGCGATCGCTTCTTTGCCTTCAATCGGTTTTGCAATGGCGTGGAGCTCTTCGACGGCACGGCGGACCGCTTTTTCGATTCCTTTACGGATGACCATCGGGTTCGCGCCCGCTGTGACGTTTTTGAGTCCTTCACGGATCATCGCTTGTGCGAGGACTGTCGCTGTTGTCGTACCATCCCCTGCGATTTCGTTCGTTTTCGACGCGACTTCCGCGACGAGCTTCGCACCCATGTTTTCAAAGTGGTCTTCAAGTTCGATTTCTTTTGCGATTGTCACACCATCGTTCGTGATGAGTGGTGAACCGAATTTACGTTCGAGAACGACGTTGCGTCCTTTTGGTCCGATCGTCACTTTGACTGCGTCTGCTAATGCGTCGACACCGCGGAGCATCGCGCGGCGTGCTTCTTCACTGAATAAGATATCTTTTGCCATGACTGAAATCCCCCTTTTATTATTGTGCTACTGCTAAAATATCGCTTTCGCGTAAGATTAAGTATTCATTGCCATCGACTTTGACTTCTGACCCGGCATACTGCGCGTAGATGACATGGTCGCCGACGTTCACTTCAAGTGGTACACGTACACCCTGCTCTGTCACACGGCCTGTACCGACAGCGATGACTTTACCCTCTTGTGGCTTTTCTTTCGCTGACCCAGGAAGAACGATTCCTCCGAGTGTTGTTTCTTCTTTTTTAACGACTTCGATCACGATGCGATCACCAAGTGGTTTTAACATGCGAAACATCCTCCTTGAAAATGACTGTTTTTTAGCACTCACTTAAATGGAGTGCTAACATATTTTTATCTTAAACGGTTTTCAATCGAAATTCAACCCTGAACCCTTATCCGTTTTCCCGAAATCGCCATCTTTGAACCATCACCATTCGTGCGCCCGGTCGGTTTGTTTGTTACAATCGGGACAGTACCTTCAATACAAAGGAGTTGTGTCCCGACCGATGAAAAATTCCGTCAATCTGCCATTCAACATGGCTGATAAGTGGCAAATCCGTCACGTCATTCCGATTGTGATTTATTTGATCGTCCAGCTCGTACCGGCAACATTCCCGAGCTTTCTCTCAAAAAGCCAAATTCCGGGTGTCCTCGGCTGGTGGCTTGCGATCGGTTTTACCGTCGCCGTCGTCGTCTCGTTCTTCTGTCTTCGTCCTGACTGGCAGAAGTGGAAAGCAGAAGGCAACCAGACGGATCCGATCGACACGTTAAAGTGGATTGGGATCGGCATCGTGTTGCTGTACGCCTTACTGATTAGCGTCAATCTGCTTGATGCCTGGATGTCTGGCGGGATTGAGAACGTCGCAAAATCACAAAATACGGATGACATCATGAAAGCAATCCAAGTCATTCCGATTTTACAGGTGATGGTCGTCTTACTCGGACCGATCATGGAAGAATTTTTATTCCGCCACATCATGTTCGGGAACTTGTCGACGAAACTGAACTTCATCTTCAGTTTCATCCTCAGTGGGCTCATCTTCGGTTTCATTCATGGAGACAACAAGTTTTTGATTTACGTCGCGATGAGTTTCGTCTTCTCACTCGTCTTCGTCAAAACGCGCCGCATCTTAGCACCGATTGCGATTCATGTCTTCAACAACGGAATCGTCGTGCTCGCACTTTACGCCACGACTTAACTTACGAAAGGTAGTGTTTTCATGCGCCAAGGCTCAAACTTCATGGCATTATTTTATGCCCTGTTCGGTATTCTGTTCATGTACCTCGCGTACAGCAACTCGATCGAGGCAGGAACCGTCTTTAACTTTTGGACGATTCTGTTGACGCTGTTCGCAGCAATCGACTTTTACCGTCTCTATCTGATTTTCCGCTTCCGGATGGCTGCGAAGAAGATGATTGAGAAGGAACAAAACAAAAAAAATGATAAAGAATAAGTAACCTGTCCGCTTCTTGACCGATTCAGTTCGTGAAAGGGCGGATTTTTTTGTCTCTTGCTCACTGTATCCTTATGGAAAATCAGGCGAACAGTTTTTTAGACGCGCTATCGTCAGCTTGTTCCCGTTTCGAAATAATCGAAGTGACAAAAAAGAGTTACTTCTTGTGACTCCTACGGGAAAAAGCGCAAGACCACTTGCGCTGTCAGAGGCAAGTAAGACCCTGCTTCTTGTTCGCTAGAATCAAGAAGCAACGGCTTACGCCTCGCCCGAGGAAAGCACGGGAAAAAAACTCGTTTCGAAAAACCGCTCTTTCGAATGTTACCCCCGCGAATGGAACATATATTTTACTGACCCATTATCGAAAACCCTCCCCTCTCCATAGAAACGAATCACGTATACTGAATGTACGGTTCTTCACCGGAATCGAACGGGCAAACCCACAGAAATGTGGTGACGCAAAACTATAGGGGCTACCGCTTCAAGCTATGCTTGCCAGTTACCGAAGTTCACAAAAGGAGACTACGTTCACATGAAAAAAATCAATTATGTCGTTACTGCCGGCCTCGCTTGTGCTTTGATGCTGACGCCGCTCGGCTCAATCGATGCCAAGAGTAAAACATCGAAGCATGACCGCAACAAGAACGGAATCCATGACAGCTGGGAAAAGAAGTACAAGCTTAAAGGGAAAAAACTTGCGCAGCAAGATACGGATCATGACGGCTTAAGCAACTACACCGAATATAAGCTCAAACTCAATCCACGGAAGAAAGACAGCGACCGCGATAAGATCAGCGACGCACATGAAGATACGGACCGTGATGGCTTAACTAACGCCATCGAACTCGAGCTTGGGACAAAACCATATAAACGGGATTCTGATGGTGATGGAATTCTCGATGGCAAAGAACGCAACAAGGCCGGTCACCGCTATGAAGATATGCTGAAAAAAATGAAGATTGCTCTCGCGACAGAGACGACGCAAAGTCAGATTAAATACCAGTTTAAAAAGAAGAAGAGTCAGCTGCGTGTCAAAACGAATGACGCAACGGTCGATGAAACCCGTGTCCGCCAATTGATTCAGTTCATCGAGTCACATCCGAAGATGACGGAAGAGGAATTACGGGCACAACTCGTCAGCTTATTCGCTCTCTCTGGTTCTTACGAGTTGGAGATTGAACTCGAGTACTTCGATCACGAAGAAACGAAATCAGAGCACCGTCACGTTGAAGAAGACGAGCAAGACGATGATCAAGGTCAGGACGAAGATGATGATTCAGATGATGACTCGGACGACGAGCATGAAGATGAAGATTAATCCTTAAACAAAAAAACACCTGCTCTAAAGACGACCGACGTCCATGTGACGAGGGGCGATCTTTAAGACAGGTGTTTTTTACTTTTCGTTGACCATTTCTTGAATCAATTCACGGTTCCGTTTTTTGAAAACTTCATTGTGGGATGAGACCATCGCGACTTTGGCAGCATCCGGTTCAATGAACTGCTTCGCCCGGTTGACGGCGTTTGCCGCGTCCTGGAATGTACCCGAAATCAAGTTCACCTTGCCGTCATGCGTCAAAATATCTCCTGCTGCATACAATCCCGGTACACTTGATTCGCTCGACGCGTTACCGGCGATATAAAAGTCGTCGACTTGTTTGATGTCGAGTTCCGAGTTCGCGAGCAACTCTGCTTCCCGTTCGTAGCCATGGTTGATGATGACTTCATCGACGTCAACGATGTTTGTCACGTCCGTCGCACAATCAATCAATTCGACGGACGCAATCCGGTGGTGATCGTCGCTTGCGATCAACTTATGAATCGTCGTGTTGAGGAGACAGACGGCTGAGCTTCGGACGAGTTGGTCGACTTGTGCCTCGTGACCTGTGAAACAGTCTTTCCGGTATGTGACGTAAACTTTTTTCGCAATCGGTTCGAGCTCGTTCGCCCAGTCGATCGCTGAGTTACCGCCACCTGAAATCAGGACCGTCTTATCTTTAAACCGCTCAATCGATTTGACGGTATAGTTCAAGTTCGACACTTCGTACCGTTCGGCCCCTTCAATCTTCAGTTTTTGGGGATTGAGTATCCCGCCGCCGACAGCGACGATGACTGTCTTCGAATAATGAATTTCTCCCGACTCCGCTTCGAGGACGAAGTTTCCGAATACGTCTTTTGCGATCGAAATGATTTTTTCATTCAGGTGCACGGACGGATTAAACGTTAAGCCTTGTTCGACGAGTTGCTCGATCAGCTTCGCTCCGGTAATGGGTGGCTGTCCCCCGACATCCCAAATCATCTTCTCCGGATACACATGAATCTTGCCACCAAGCTCTGCCTGGTATTCAATGATTTTCGTCTTCATCCCGCGTAATCCGCTATAGAAAGTCGAGTATAACCCGGCCGGGCCTCCACCAATTACCGTTACGTCAAACAATTCCTGCTGTTCCATCTCACTCACTCCTCGCTCTCGACTACGACTGATTATCATTCTCATTTCCAATGATAACGTGAACATCTCTTGAAGACAAGAAAAAATGTTGACAGCGTTTTTATGAGACTGGTATGGTTAGGGAGACGATAGTGATAATCATTATCAATGAAAACAACTTTAAACGAGAAGGAGCCTCTGCGTATGGTACGTCTAGCAACAGAAGAAATCAGTATCGGATACGGAGATCGTACCATCGTCAAAGACTTGACGGTTCAGATTCCGGATCGGCAAATCACGACAATCATCGGTGCGAATGGTTGCGGTAAATCGACCTTATTGAAAGCGATGACCCGAATCATCCCCCATCAGTCTGGTCGTGCCCTGCTTGACGGTCTCGATATTGCGAAGGAAAGTACAAAGCTGCTTGCCCGGAAAATGGCGATCCTGCCTCAGACACCGGAAAGTGCAAGCGGTCTAACGGTCGCAGAGCTCGTCTCATACGGTCGTTTTCCTTATCAAAAAGGATTTGGTCGCTTAACGAAACATGATTACGAGATCATTGACTGGGCGTTAGAGGCAACGGATACGACGGCATTCAAACACCGTCCGGTCGACGCCTTGTCCGGTGGTCAACGGCAACGCGTCTGGATTGCGATGGCGCTGGCGCAGGAAACGGATATCATCTTCCTCGATGAGCCGACGACTTACCTTGATCTCGCCCACCAGCTCGAAGTCCTCGAGCTGCTCGAGCATCTCAACCGGACGGAAGGCCGGACGATCGTCATGGTGTTACATGATTTAAATCAGGCCGCCCGTTTTGCCGACTACATCATCGCGATGAAAGAAGGCGAAGTCGTCAAAGCCGGAACGTGCGAGGAAGTCATTTCGCATGACGTCTTAAAAGAAGTATTCCACATCGATGCCGAAATCGGTCGTGATCCACGGACGAATAAGCCGATGTGTGTCACCTACAACTTAATCAAGGGAGATTAACCACATGAAGAAACTAGTACTCTTACCGATTTTATTACTCTTAACGCTCGTCATCGCCGCCTGCGGCAATACAGATAAAACAGAAGATACGTCTTCCGTTACGAAAAAAGAAACGATCACCTATAAATCGGAAGAAGGTGACGTCGAAGTCCCGGCTGATCCGAAACGCGTCGTCGTCCTTGCCGGTTTCGCCGGAAACGTCATGGCACTCGACGTCCCACTCGTCGGTGTCGATTCGTGGTCAAAATCGAATCCGAAGTTTGATTTGAAAGACGTCCAGGAAGTATCAGAAGAAAACGTCGAAAAAGTCATCGAACTCGAACCCGATCTCATCATCGGCTACAATACAACGAAAAACATCGATAAATTTAAAGAAATCGCTCCAACCGTCACGTACACGTACGGCAAAGTCGACTATTTGACACAACATATCGAAATCGGTAAATTGCTCAATAAAGAACAAGAAGCACGCGATTGGGTCAAAGACTTCCAAACACGCGCAGCGGACGCCGGAACAGAGATTAAAGCCAAAATCGGTGACGATGCGACGGTCTCTGTCATCGAAAGCTTCGATAAACAGCTTTACGTCTTCGGCGACAACTGGGGACGCGGTACAGAAATCCTCTACCAGGAAATGAAATTGAAGATGCCGGAAAAAGTTACGGAAATGGCTTTAAAAGACGGCTATTACGCGCTATCACCGGAAGTCTTACCTGAATATGCAGGGGATTACCTCATCTTCAGTAAGACGGCAGAAGCAGATAACTCGTTTACAGAAACAGACACATACAAAAATATTCCTGCTGTTAAAAACAACCACGTCTTCGAAGTCGATTCGAAAGAATTTTACTTCAATGATCCATTGACGCTCGAACGTCAGCTCGAGTTCTTCAAGAAAAGTTTCCTTGGCGCGTAACAAAAATAAGGAGGGAACCGATTTTTCGGTCCCTCCTTTTTGACTATCTAATGAAAGTGAGACGATAACTATGTCATCCGGTCGATTCCCGTTCGGACTGAAAATCACGTTCGGTTTACTCCTGTTCGTCGTCATGTTCTGGATCTCGATGACGTTCGGTGCCGCCGACACGACGATACGTGAGGTCTGGAACGCTTTGACGTTCGGTCCCTTGAACGGTAAAGCAAAAATCATTCAGGAAATCCGGTTACCGCGCGAAGTCGCTGCGATGCTGGTCGGGGCTGCACTCGGTGTCTCCGGTGCGATCATGCAGGCGATGACACGTAATCCCCTTGCCGATCCCGGACTGCTTGGGCTGACGGCAGGCGCGAACGCGGCCCTTGCTCTTGCGCTCGTCTTCATTCCCGGTATCAATTACTACGGCATCATGCTCGCGTGTTTCCTTGGAGCAGCAGCCGGTGCCTTACTTGTCTTCGGGATCGGTGCCTCAAAACGTGGCGGGTTTTCACCACTTCGAATCGTCCTCGCCGGGGCCGCGATTTCTGCTTTTTTATACGCAATCGCAGAAGGGATCGGCATTTACTTCAAAATCGCTCAAGACGTCTCGCAATGGACATCCGGCGGGCTGATTGGAACGACCTGGGGGCAACTGCAAATCATCACCCCCGTCATTTTAATCGGCATCGCGATTGCGATGATCTTCTCACGTCAATTAACGATTTTAAGCTTATCAGAAGAAGTCGCACTCGGGCTCGGGCAAAACATCACCCGGATTAAAGGTGTACTCTACGTCGTCGTCATCCTGCTCGCCGGGGCCGCCGTTGCTTTAGTCGGTAACATGGCATTCATCGGCTTGATGATTCCGCACATCGTCCGCGCAATCGTCGGCACCGATTACCGCTTCATCCTCCCGATGACCGCCGTCTTCGGTGCGACGTTCATGTTACTCGCGGACACGATTGGCCGGACACTGTATGCTCCATACGAAACACCGGTCGTTGCGATCGTCTCGATGCTCGGGCTGCCGTTCTTCTTACTCATCGTCCGCAAAGGAGGTCGTGCGTTCTCATGATCGAAACATCGCTCCGCCGCCGTCAGCGGTTGATCTTTATCGTCTTTAGTCTGTTATTGCTCGGAACGATCATCATCAGTATCGGGCTTGGGCCCGCCTCCCTCTCGTACGACCGGCTTCTGCCGACACTGTTCGGTCAAGGATCGTTCAAAGAAGAGTTTGTTTTGTTCTCACTCCGCCTGCCGCGGATTTTAATCACGGTACTCGCCGGCATGGCACTCGCCTTATCCGGTGCGATTCTTCAGGGCATCACCCGCAACGAACTCGCAGATCCCGGCATCATCGGTATCAATACAGGTGCTGGTGTCGCCATCGCCGCCTTCTTCCTTTACTTCCCGGTCGATGTCGGTGCGTTCATCTATGGGTTACCGGTTGCTGCCTTCATCGGGGCATTGATCACAGCGATTGCCATTTATGCCTTATCGTATGACCGTGTCCGTGGCCTGCAACCGATTCGTCTGATTTTGACCGGGGTCGGATTCTCGATGGCGTTATCCGGCATCATGGTCGTCCTGATTTCATCCGCGCGCCGTGAGAAGGTCGACTTCATCGCCAAATGGCTCGCCGGGAACATCTGGGGAACGGACTGGACATTCGTCTACGCGTTATTGCCTTGGCTGCTTATTCTCGTACCGTTTACGTTTTATAAGGCAAACAAACTCAATCTGCTGGCGCTGAATGAACCGGTTGCGATCGGCGTCGGCGTCGCGATTGAAAAGGAGCGCATCCAACTGTTACTCGCCGCTGTCGCACTCGCTGCATCCGCCGTTTCTGTAACAGGCGGGATCGCCTTCATCGGTTTGATGGCGCCCCATATCGCGCGCGCCCTCGTCGGTCCAAGGCATCAACTGTTCTTACCGATCGCCGTTTTGATTGGCGGATGGTTACTCGTCCTCGCCGATACGATTGGTCGGAACATCGCTGACCCGCAAGGCATCCCGGCAGGAATCGTCGTTGCGATCATCGGTGCTCCTTACTTCATTTATTTGCTGTCAAAAAAATAACCTCTACATGATGCGATCACAACTAAAAACGCAAGAAGTAGGCGAATCCGGAATCCGCCGCCTTCTTGCGTTTTTTTGTTGCTCTAAGATGACCAGTCAATATTTGATTCGTTTTTCTTCCCGTTCCGCCCGGATCAATTCCTGTTCTGATAAGTGTGTCGGATCGAGTCGTTTAATCCGTTTATCGACAATTCGGTCCAATGACAGCACCGTTAGGAAAAAGACAAGGAACGGTCCGATGTATTCGGGACGCGCTACGTAGGGCGTGATGATTTGCCCCAGGACGACGACCAGTACTTCAATGATACTGATCAATATATACGGTAGTCCGAGATGATCCCAGGCCTCAAGCCCGTCAAACCGCTTCTTGAAATAGCGGTACTTCAGGAATCGGACGATCCATCGATAGGATAACAAAGGGACTAACAAGAAATACTGAAACGATGATTCTGTCAGATGCCAATCGTCTGCTAAAAAGAGAAATACAAACAATACCAGTCCAAACAAGACCGTTTGAATGTAACGTGCCTGTTTTAAAAATCGGATATAATCCATTTTCCGCTCGCGTTGCATGCTCTCCATCGTTTGCCTCCTCGTTACATCCCGATTCCTTCGCCCGTCGGATGACGGTGTTCGATTCCTTTTCGGTCCGGTGTCTCAAGCAAATCCATTTTATCGAGCTTCGTTACCGTCCGGTCCGTCCACTTTTGAAATTGCAGCATCCCTGAAATCCACAACATTAGCGGAAACAGATAGCCCCACTGTCCAAGGTGCGGGGCGACAACTGCGGCACCCGCAATAAAGACCGCTTCGAGTAAAGTGATCCCACCGAACAGCAGACCAAGTGGTCGCGCCTGTACCTTCGACCGAACTAACAGAACGGATTGGATCACTCGCTGCATGCCATTATAGGCGAGTAACGGCGTAAGAATCAAAAATCCAACTGCTGAATCCGTCAGGTGCCCGCTTCCGGAGAAGAACAGCACCGCAAAAAATACGCCCGCAATTACATACGTCCGGATTTGCCGGCTGATTTTTGTCCATTTTTGATACGTGCTTAAAGTGTTTCTCATCCGTTCACTCCTCTTGTGTGTTTCGCTTACTTACGGTAACGCTCAATCTCACGCATCGTGACGAATGCCGGATCCAGTTGTTTCGCTTGTTTGTTCAATTGGGACACAATCAAATAGGCGACGATGATCGACATAAGAAAGACCGTAAAAGAAATACCGGCGTATTGTGGAAAAACAGTCCCCACATAAAGTGTAAGGATCGGGATGAACGAACCGATCATCGATACACGTGCCACTTTCAAGACCGTCTTTTTATAGATATCTTTCGTAAGGCGTTGCTTTAAAATCCGCAGACGAATGATTTCTCTAAGTGCGTTAGCCAAACAGAATACCGTAATCGCAAATACGGAGAACAGCCCTGTTTCCCAAAAATCCGGGATGAACCAACCAGCAAGCGCAAGCAACAGAACCGGAACCGGCACCAGATGCTGAATCCTTTTTAATGGCGGTCCGAGTAATTTCAACCGTGTATTTTTTTCAATCAATGTACTCACCTTGTCACTCCTCCACTTCTTTGACGTTCGCATGAATTTCTTTATCACTGACGAAGTCGGGATCGCCTGACCGGGCAATCTTTTTAAACAACCAGTCCGTAACGTAATAGACCGGTGCGAGGATGATCAGCATCCAAAGGGCAATTTTCCAGATCGACATCTCTTTCGTCTCAAGTATCACGGTGTACAGCGAACCGTACAAGACGAATTGAATCCCGAGCCACAGCAACGATTGGTTCATCACTTGGTCGCTTGAGAGATAGCGCGCCAGGATTTTTCGTTTTTCGAGTCGAAACGGGAGATCAAACACGAGAAAGACAAGCGGTAACAGACTCAAGTACATGGTCGTGCTGAAGATTTCCGTAAACGTTCCTGCTGTCGCCATCAAGGCAGCGATGACCCAACTTTTATTCTGCAATTGATTTTTTTCGATATAAGCAACCGTCAACGCCTGTAATCGTTCCTCGCGGAGCGTTTGTTCCATCCTGAAATGCCCTCCCTCGTTTCAACTGTCTATACTGTCATATACTTACAGTTTACCAGTTATGTTTCAAAAAAAAAGAAACTTCCTTAAAAAAGGAGTTTCTAGGCTGAAACTTGAATGATGAGATAGATGACGCTATACGCAACAATTGCTAACGGAATCAGTGCCACACCAATCAACCAACCGTTCTTATCACGGATTCCGAGATACAGAACAAGACAGCCGACGATGAAGGCAATTAACGTCGTAAATGGATTCATAATGCTTCCCCCTCTTGATTACCTATTAAGAAATTTCCCATTCCCTCAAAAGGATAAACACAGAAAACGACTTCAATCGGTTCATCAACATCATCCAGGCTGTAAGCTTCTGTTTTGCCGCCACCACTATAACAAAAAACACCACTCGGCAAATGCCAAGTGATGTACATATGGAGACTATCGGGCTCGAACCGACGACCTTTTGGCTGCCAGCCAAACGCTCTCCCAGCTGAGCTAAGCCCCCTCGTATTCTTGTAATCAGTATAAACCATATCGATTCACTTTTTCAATATAAAAAGAGCGCTTCCAAACAAAAACCTCTCCGTCGCCGAAACGACCGAGAGGAGACTGTTACTTATTCAACTCACGCATCAAATCCGCTTGTCGTTCAAGCTCCGCTTGTTGCTCAAGAATCAGTACTTTTTTGTACGTCCGGGCTGAAATCATGATGCTGATTTCATAGAGGACGAACAACGGTACCGAAATCATCAGATGTGACGTCACATCCGGTGGAGAGATTAAAGCCGCGATGACGAAGAGCGCAAAGTACGCATATTTCCGATTTTTCCGCATGAACAATGGCGTCACGAGTCCAAGACGGGTCAAGAACATCGTCACGACCGGCAGTTGGAACAAGATACCGAACGGAATCGTCAGCCGTATTAAGAAACTAAAATAGTTTTCGACCCCGATGACTTGCTCGATGCCGAGCTCTTGCCCAAGTTCCGTCGATACTTTGAGTAGAAACGGAAGTAACCAAAAATAAGAGAACGCGATTCCGGACAAAAATAAGAAAAATGTGACCGGAATATACGTCAAGGTCGCTTTCTGTTCCTGTTCGAATAAACCGGGTCGGATGAACGCCCATAGCTGGTACATCCAAAATGGTGAAGCCAGGACGACCGCGATGATGAACGCTAAATTCAAGTACAACATCAGGGGATCGGCCACATTAAAGGCATTCAATCCGATGCCGAGCTCTTTCAGGTCCGACTGCAGAAAACGCACGAGCGGTCGGACGAGCGGAAAGGCCGCGGCGAACAAGACGACGACGATGATGAGTGACCAGACGATCCGCTTGCGCAACTCGTCTAGATGCGATGTCACACTCTGTTCTTGATCAATCGCCATAATTTAATCACTTCTCTTTCGATTCATCCTTGTTGTCTTTATCATCGTCCATGATGCCGTGTGTCGCACTCTTGAACTCTTTTAACGTCTGACCGGCAGCACGACCGAGCTCCGGTAATTTTTTCGGTCCGAAGATGATCAACGCGACGGCACCGATCAAAGCGATGCTCCCTGGTCCGATGAACGCGATGGTTGATGGAATAAGGTTTTCCATTATGATTTCACTCCTTCAGCTGATTGCGAATAATGCTTCATGAAATAAACTAGTGACTGCAACTCGATCGACAAATCGATGTGATGGACCCGAACGTGGGCCGGTACGTTCAACCGCGCCGGTGTAAAGTTCAGAATTCCGGTCACACCATACTCAACTAACTCATCCGCTACTGACTGTGCGAACTGGGATGGGACCGTCAAGATGGCGACATCAACCTTGTTCGCTTCGATTTGCTCTTTCATGTCAGAGACATGATAGATAGGAACGTCTTGCGTCGTTGTTCCGACCTTGTTTTCGTCCGCATCAAACGCAACGACTATCCGAGTACTATTATTCTTTAAAAAGTTATAATTTGCAAACGCCGTTCCGAGATGTCCGACCCCGACAAGTGCCACATTCGTGACTTCATCCTGGTTCAGTGTCTTTCGGAAAAACGTCAATAGATGTTGTACGTTGTAACCGTATCCTTTTTTCCCTAACGCCCCAAAGTAGGAAAAATCGCGGCGGATCGTCGCTGAATCGACTTTGACCGCTTCACTGAGCTCTGCTGAAGAGACGCGCAGCTTGCCTGAGTTATAAAGACTCTGAATGAAACGATAATATAACGGCAGTCGTTTCGCCGTCGCTTGTGGTATTTTTGTGTCTGGCCCATTCATACTGCAGTTCCCCCTTCGGCCACGTTCTGACGTGGCACCCAAATCAATGCAAAGAATTCTATTCTCTTTGATTGTAAACCACTTCACATAGACTAACAAATAATATATTCCACGGGACTCCTGCGTTTTTTTCATGATAGACTAAAGGGTGGAAGGATGGATGTTTTTATGATTCTCTTACAAGTGAACCAACTATCAAAATCATTCGGTGTTGAGCCGATTTTAGACAATATTAAACTCGAAGTGCAGGAGCGGGACCGGATTGCGCTCGTCGGACGAAATGGTGCCGGAAAATCGACACTTTTAAAAATCATCGCCGGAGAGCTCAGTCATGACTCTGGTGAGATCATGAAGAGTAAGGAAGTGAAAATCGGTTACCTCGCCCAGGACAGTGGTCTTGAGTCGAATGAAACGATTTGGAATGAAATGTTGACCGTGTTCGAACACCTGCAAGAGCAGGAACGTTCGCTCCGTCGGATGGAGATTGAGATGGGGATGGACCATATCTTAAATGATGCTGTTGCTTACGACCGTCTGTTGAAAACATACGATCAGGCACAACATGACTTCTCGGACGCCGGCGGTTACCAGTTCGAAGCCAACATCCGCTCCGTCCTGCACGGGATGCGTTTTTATCCGGACGATTATTCACGCCGGATCCAGACGCTATCCGGTGGACAACGGACGCGACTCGCACTGGCGAAGATGTTGCTCCAGGCACCTGAGCTGTTGATTCTTGACGAGCCGACGAACCACCTCGACATCGATACACTCTCTTGGCTCGAAAGTTATCTGGCTGGTTACCGTGGAGCGGTCTTGATCGTCTCCCATGACCGTTACTTCCTCGACCAGGTCGTCAACGTCGTCTATGAATTGTCACGGAACGTCTGCCGGAAGTTTACCGGCAACTACACGAAGTACTTGGAACAAAAGGCAGCACTGTATGAACAAGAGATGAAGCAGTTCGAACAGCAACAGGAAGACATCGCGAAGATGCAAGACTTCATCCAGCGTAACATCGCACGGGCGACGACGACGAAACGCGCACAAAGCGTCCGCAAACGTCTTGAAAAAGTCGACCGGATTGATCGTCCGGATGGGGATGAACGCAGCACCGTCCTGTCGTTCCCGATTGAAAAACAAAGTGGGAACGATGTGTTACAAGTCACGCAACTCGCGGTCGGCTATGAAGAAGCCGTCTCAAAAGGCATCACGTTCCGCTTACAACGCGGCGAATCCCTCGCCCTCGTTGGTCCGAACGGAATCGGAAAATCGACGTTACTGAAAGTCCTTGTCAACCGGATTAAACCGTTATTCGGTGAACATCGTTTCGGGACCGGCGTTTCTGTCGGCTACTACGATCAGGAGCAGGCCGAGCTCAACGACCGCAACCGGGTCATCGATGAAATTTGGAACGAGTGGCCGTTGATGCGGGAACAACAAGTCCGGTCCGTCCTCGGTCAATTCCTGTTCAGTGGTGATGATGTCTTCAAGCTCGTTCATGAATTATCCGGCGGCGAGCGCGGACGCCTCGCCCTCGCGAAGTTAAAATTACGCAAAACGAACGTCCTCATTCTCGATGAGCCGACCAATCACCTCGATCTTGATTCGAAGATGGTGCTTGAGAACGCGCTTGTCGACTATGAAGGCACGCTCCTGTTCGTCTCCCACGACCGTTACTTCATCGACCGGGTTGCGACACGCGTCATCGAGATGAATCCGGACGGTGTGACGGATTATCTCGGCGACTACTCTTACTATATGGAGAAGAAGGCCGAGAAAGAAGAAATCGCCCGCCTCGAAGCAGAGGAAGCGAAAGCCATCAAAGTCGCTGCTTCGAAAAGCATCGACAAAGATGCGCAAAAAGAAGAACGGAAAAAGAAACAACAGCTCGAACAACTCGAACAAGACATCGAACGGCTAGAAACGCGATCGACTGAAATCGAACAACTGCTTTGCGAACCGGAAGTCTTCAACGATATTCCGAAGGCGACGGCGCTGTCGGCAGAACGGGATCAGATTGATACGGACCTCCTCGAACTGATGGAACGATGGGAGAGTTTCCACTAATGCGCTCGAAAAGTTATGTCATCAACCTCGTTCAAGGGTTATTGTCCGGGGTGCTCTATTTCGTTCCGATGTATGCCGACTACGTGTCGGCCTTCATCCGGCCGGATGCCTTTAATGCCGTCGTCCTGTTGTTCATCCTCATCTCGTGTATGATCGGTCTCGTGATTAAGACGTGGAGTGGTCTCTTCATCAGCCTCTTATCCGGATTAATCTGTACGTTGCTGACGACCCAGATGTTCGTTGAACTGAATGACCCGTTAATCATCAGCTATTACGGAGCCGTTTCACCGCTCGTCGCCTTTTTGATCAGCTGTCTCGGGATTTGGGCACTGGCGATTCTCTTTTTTCTACTCGATGGTTTCCAGTACGAAAAACGTCACCATGCAGAGTAACTTCTTCAGTTGTCCGACATAAAAAGGCACGTCCCGCGTTCGGGACGTGCCTTTAGACTGTAGACAAGGTACTATCACAATCAAGCGTCTGTTTTCGTTGATTACCTCGGGCGAGGCGCAAGCCGTTGCTCCTTGATCCTAGCGGACAACGAGCAGGGTCTTGCCTGCCTCTGGCAAGTCGCGTTAAAAACGCACTTTTTCCCGTAGGAGTCAACGAAACGTGACGCTTTTTAGACTGTAGACGGTTTAGAGCGCAATCCGTCTCGAATCGCTTTTAAAGCGAAAAGCAATCGGTCGCGACCCTGCAGCTCTGCTGTAGCGGCGCGGAAGATTGCCGCTTTGAAGACGAGGCGAGACAGGGAAGCGTGAACTGACAGCATCCTCATGTAAAATTTTCGTGATTTATAAGAGTTTGGCTATACGCTGAAGGCACGTCCCGCGTTCGGGACGTGCCTTTTTGCTTCTAAAAAATACTAGTCCTACTCGTCGATCCGCCTTCAGCTCGTCGGTCGGGCAATCGTAAAGATGTCTCCGACTTTCGCATAGTCGTTACCTGCGAGACGGGCGATCGCTTTTAAACCATCCGGATCAATCCGGAACGACTCGACGAGTTCATCCGCGACGTGATACCGGACGATCTCCCCAATCAAGAGGTTGGCCCCTTCGAGTTCGAGATGATTCGTCAGCTTCAATTCAAAGCGGATCTTCGCTTCTGCGACAGCCGGAACATCGATCAAATCACTATCGACTAACGTCAAATTCGTCCGTTCGAGTTCACTTTCACCATATGCGAGTGGTGCCGCGGTTTCATTGACTGCCTCGACGATTTCTTCACTGACGATATGGATGACGTATTCCTGATTCAGCAAGATGTTTTTTGCGGTATCCTTTTGCCCTTGCTCCGTCTGCTGGACGGCGATGACCAGTTGCGGCGGGTTGCTTGAAGCGACCGTGAAAAAGGAAAATGGCGCCGCATTGACGACTCCATCTGCACCTTTGGTCGTCACGAACGCGATGGGTCGAGGAATGATGCTGCCGATCAACAATTTATAGTTTTCTTTTGGACTTAAGTCTGCTGCATCAAATTTCATAAAAACCGTCCTTTTCGATCACCCGATAAGTGCTGCGAGTGAATAGTCTCCAGCTCCGATCATCGCAACGCCTAAGGCGATGACGATCAGTGCCATGTTGTATTCGTACCCGTTTTGCGTCACCCAGTAACCATTCGTCCCATGCACTTTGACGATTGCGACGATCATCGAACCGATGATCAGGAGGGCTGCAATCCACAGGAATAATCCACCGGCGAATAATAATCCTCCGACCAGTTCAGCAATCCCTGCCATCAGTGCAAGTGTTTTCCCTGGCTTCATCCCGATGGACTCAAACCAACCGCCTGTCCCTGCGATACCATGTCCACCGAACCATCCAAATAATTTTTGTGTTCCGTGTGCCGCAAATGTTAAGCCGATAATCAACCGAATCAGAAATAATCCTAAATCCATCATGTATAAAACTCCTTTTACTTAATGTTTTTTAATTACTATTAGTAACTTAATATCGATACTAAACTATCACTTACTAAAAGTAAATAGATTTGTTTTCGTTATTTTTATTACTATAAGTAAAATAATTCGTATTTTAGCGTCAAAGTGGGTATACTACATATATAAGAAAGGATGAGCGCTGATGGAGAATACACTAATTCCGACGGCCCTTTGTCCGAAAGTCGAACATGCCTTTGAAATATTGGGCAAGAAGTGGACGGGTTTGATTTTACGTCATCTCTTGACGAAGACCTGTCGTTTCAATGAAATTCAAGATGCGATTCCCGAGCTCTCTGGTCGTATGTTAACGGAACGCATGAAGGAACTTGAGGCGGAAGGTATCGTAGCCCGGACCGTCATTCCGGAACGTCCGATAAAAATTCAATACAGTTTGACAGACAAAGGTCGTCAGCTTGAGCCTGTAATTCGTTCGATCGAAGAATGGGCTGAGTTACAAGATTGACTGAAAAGAAGACATCCATGCTGGGCATGTGGTGTCTTTTTTTATTCTTTTTTGCATTGAGAATCCTTTTCATTTAGAATGAAGTCGTGTCCTACCATGAAAGGATGTGTCACGTCATGAAAATCATGATCGGTTTCGTCAGCATGTCTGGCAACACGGAAGACATCATGCACTTACTTAAATCAGAACTCGAGCAAAACGGCTGCCAGGTGCAGACGGAAGAACTCGATCAACTATATCCAAGCGACTTAGCGCAGTATGATGCCGTCCTGCTTGGTTCTTACACGTGGGGCGACGGTGATCTCCCCTATGAAGCAGAAGACTTCGTCGATGAGCTCGCTGCCAGTTCAATCGCGATTCCGGCTGCTGCCTTTGGTTCCGGTGACCGCGATTATCCGAAATATTGTGCGGCCGTCGATCTGCTTGAACAAGCTCTGACGTCAGCTGGTGCACAAGTCGTCTTACCTGGTCTAAAGATTGAATTTGACCCGGATACGGCCGACAAACAACAGGCTTGCCGGTCATTTGCACAAGAATTTTTCAAGCACGTCGAACAGCTTGTCATGAACTAACGCTTTAACAAAGAACGCATTCAAGAAGCAATCGCTATACAGACAAGAGGACTCTTCCGATGTCGGAAGAGTCCCGTGATGTAATGCTTAACCAAGATTCTTTTTCGCTTTCCAGCGTTTTTGAAGATACCACGGCACGATTGTCAAAATTAAAAAGACAATGATTGCACCAATGATGATTCGTGGGTCTTTCGAGACGATACTGCTCCCTAAAAAGTTATAGGCGAACGTTCCGGGAATGATTCCGATCAGCGTAGCTAAGAAGAACGGCAATAAACGAACTTTCGAGAGTCCAGCTGCGTAACTGATCAAGTCAAAATTAAAAATCGGCAACAACCGAAAAATTAAGACATAGATGAACCCATTTTTTTCGAGCTGTTGCTGGATTTGATCGACTTTTCCGGCACCGTTCTTAATAAATCCCTTACCCAGTTTTTTTGCGACTAAGAAGGCGACGACTGCTCCTAGTGTAGCACCGATGACGGTATAGACCGTCCCCATCAAGGCGCCGAAGGCGAGTCCGCCTGTGATTGACAGGACAGACGCCGGAAAGAAAATCAACGGACGTACGGTATAGAGGACGATATAAAGAATCGGTGCCCACATCCCGAACGATAAAATCCATTCCTTGATGTCTGTCGGACTAACATTTAAATACGATCGACTGAACCAAATCAGACCGATGATGACGAGTAACACGAATGCAAGACGTACTCCTTTTTGTTGGCGTGACATAATTTCCTCCATTTCATTGAGCATATATGAACGCGGTATATATAGAATTCCCAACAATCGATTTTCTTATACCTGATGCAATTTATTGAATATGCGTTTCAGCCGCTCACGATTTTGGGAACTACTAAAAGATAACATGGAAAATAGAAAGGTGATAACTATGACACAATCAATAAAAGCACTCGTCTTTGATGTCTATGGTACATTATTTGACGTTCATGCTGTTAAAGTCAAAGCAGAAGAACTCTATCCGGAGCATGGCGCAGACATCAGCCAAGTCTGGCGTCAAAAACAACTTGAATATTCCTTTTTACGTCAACTGAATGGACAATACGTTCCGTTCAGTCAAGTGACGCGTGATGCACTCCGTTATGCCCTCTTACAATTGAAGTTGCATGTGACGGAAGAAAACATTGCTGCCTTAATGGAGGCCTATCTCGAGCTGTCGCATTACGACGAAGTCGAAGCAGTCTTACAAGAGATGAGCGGCAAACAATTGGCCGTCTTTTCAAACGGCTCCCACGATATGCTTGACCCGTTAATCGAACAGTCCGGACTCGGATCACTGTTTGATCACATCATCAGCGTTGATGACATCAAACAATACAAACCGACGCCTGCTGCTTATATGCATGCGCTGAACACACTCGGTCTGAAACGCGAAGAAGTCTTGTTCATGTCCTCGAACGGATGGGACATCACCGGAGCGAAGAGCTTCGGTTTCCGGACGGCCTGGATCAACCGGTCCGGCTTACCGGTCGAAGAACTGAACCTCGACCCCGACAGCATCTATGACGACTTGAACGGTTTGCTCGAATGGAAATGAAGTTAACTAAAAAGACAGCCGATATTCCTCCGTTACATCGAGGAAAATCGGCTGTCTTTTAGTAATTCGCAAGACGCGAATATCCTTTTTTGAAGAGATCTAGCTTCAGTCCACCGTCTTTTTCGATAAAGAAGAGGTACTCTTTTTGATCTGTATCTTTATAAAAAACTTTATAGAGCGTCAGTGTGCGTTTCTTATTGTTCTCGACTGCGATTACTTCGTGCTTTGAGATGACTTCTGCTTGTACTTGCTCCGCGTCAAGACGGTCGACCATCGGCTGGAAGGATTCCTTTTCCGCATCGGTCGCCGGTTTCCCCGGTGCGATCGTGAAGTAATCGTCACTTGCCTTGTTCGTCAATCCGTACTTCCGGTCGACGAGAACGACATTTTTTAGTTCACCGTTTACCGTCCGGTCAAACGCATACAGCTTCTCGATCCGCGTTTGCTCTCCTTCAGCACGACCGATTTCGTACAACGGTTCTTGTTTCGTATTCGTTTCGACTGCTTTCTTATCCGGGACAAGTTCCTCTTTGTAAGCGACTTGATAGGCATCGACGATTTCGCGAATCTGTAGTCCGATCGCAACCACGACGAGTATACCAAGTACGACGATAATGACTTTTTTCATGTTGGTTCCCCCATGTCTCTCGTATTCCTTACTTTAAATCTAGCCCAGGTTCTGCATTCATGGCAAGTGTCGATTGGCGTTGCGCCCGATAGGGATGAATCGCGGCGGCTCCAATCATCGCTGCGTTATCGCCACATAAGTGCATCGGTGGGATGACGAGGGTGATCCCTTCACGCTGACAAGCTTCCGTCAATCCGTGGCGTAACCCTTTGTTCGCTGCGACACCACCTGCGAGTAAGAGTTGTTTTCCACCCTTCTCTTTGACGGCACGAATCGCTTTAGCGACGAGCACTTCAACGACACTCGCTTGAAAACTTGCTGCCAAATCTTCCGGGATGATCACTTCACCCCGTTGCTCTGCATTATGCACCGCATTGATGACAGACGATTTTAAGCCGCTGAAGCTAAAATCATACGAATCTTTTTCGAGCCAAATCCGTGGAAAGTGGAATGTGTCTTGTCCTGTTTGTGCCAATTGGTCAATCCGGGGTCCACCGGGATACGGTAATTTCAATGTCCGTGCGACTTTGTCGTATGCCTCGCCTGCTGCGTCATCACGTGTTTCACCAATCACTTCATACACACCATCTTCCGGCATATAAATCAATTCCGTATGACCGCCTGAAGCAATCAGGCAGACGAGCGGAAATTCGAGTTCCTGGACGAGGCGGTTCGCATAGATGTGTCCGGCGATATGATGGACGCCGAGCAATGGTTTACCGTGCGCGAAAGCGAGTGCCTTCGCTGCACTGACCCCAACGAGAAGTGCACCGACAAGACCTGGCCCTTCCGTAACCGCAATCGCATCGATGTCGTCAATCGTTACGTTCGCTTCCGTCAAAGCATCATCGATGACATAAGTGATCCGCTCGACGTGATGACGTGATGCGACTTCCGGGACGACTCCGCCAAAGCGTTTATGGCTCTCGATTTGAGACGAGACGACGTTCGATAAGACGTTCGTTCCTCCCCGGACGACGGCAGCTGCCGTCTCATCACAGCTTGATTCAATAGCAAGTATCAATGGTTGTGTCATGTCTCGTCTCCTTCTAGTTCCAACCAGTAGATGGCTGCATCTTCATTATTGTCTTGATAGTAACGTTTGCGTGTTCCGGCATATAAAAAACCGAGTTTTTCATACAAGGTACGTGCCGGTGTATTCGAGACGCGGACTTCAAGCGTCATTGCCCGCAGACCGAGTTCCCGTGCGACTTCAATCAATTCCTCTAGCAACCCTTCACCAAGCCCGAGCCCACGTGCCGTACGTTTCACAGCGACGTTCGTGATATGACCTTCATCCGCGATATGCCAAAGTCCGGCAAAGCCAATGATTTCGTCCGTTTCTGCGACAAGGTAATAGGCATTCGGATTTTGCGTCATTTCCGCGATGAAGGCTGTGAGCGTCCAAGGTGTCGCAAAGGACTCCAGTTCGACCGCATGCACACCGGGTGCATCGGCGACTGTCATTTTACGAATACGCGCGTCAGTCATGACGTTGCGCCTCAATCCACTTCGCTTCTGCCTCGGCAAGGCGTAAATAGCGTGGTTCAAATGCATGCACATCGACCGGGACACGTGTCGCGCCTAGTAAAGCCAATACACCTGCGCGTGGCGTCCGAAACGCAGGCCCAACGATTTCAAACGGTTGCAGCGCTTTAACGAATTTTTCCGTATCACCTGTCATCAACGTATCTGTCGGTAACGTCGCAACAAAGTCAGCGACTGTCGTGTGTTGTTCGTCGCCAACGCGCTCACCGTTTTCGTACATACCAACAAAGCCCGTTCCGCGGCGTGCATCTTGAATCGCGACGACCCGTCCCGTCCGTCCTGTTGATGTTGCCATCAGCTCGAGCGTCGAGACGGCAACCAGTTCGATGCCAAGTGTATAGGCAAGTGTTTTGGCCGTCGTCGCTCCGATTCTCAGTCCCGTATACGAACCCGGACCATCTGCGACGACAATGCGTGTTAATTCTTTAGGTGACCAGTTCGCTTCTTGCATCAATCGTTCGAGTAACGGCATTAACTTCGTTGCATGGTTCAAGGACGTCACATACGATGCTTCCGCAATGATTTGTGTTCCGTCCGACAGCGCAACAGAAAGTTGTTTTGTTGATGTATCGATCGCTACGATTTTCATAAGCTTAATCCCTCACATATCTTAATGTACGCCTCACCGATTGGCTGAAGACGGAAACGTCGTGCATGGTCTCCTGTCCGTTCGATTGTGATGACGAGCCGTTCCGGAGGCAAGACGTCTGCAATCAACTCTGACCACTCAACGACTGCGACCCCGTCGCCGTTCAAGTATTCTTCAAGACCAATGTCGTCACCCGATCCCTCTAGACGGTAGACATCCATATGGTATAACGGCAAACGACCATTATAGACCTTCATGATTGTAAAGGTCGGACTGTTGACATTACGCGTCACACCAAGTCCTTTTGCGAAACCTTGCGTAAACGCTGTTTTTCCCGCTCCAAGATCGCCATCCAATGTAATGACCATCCCCGCGAAGGCACGGTGTCCGAGTGTTACTGCGAGAGCCGTCGTCTCTTCTAGATTTGCCATTTCAAGTTCTATCATCCTGCGTCCCTCCTCTTGTCATCTTTCTCTATTGTATCTATTGTACCGAACAAAAAAGACAAAAAAAAATACGAAACGCTGAACGTTTCGTAGTAAAGTTGAAGTTAAGTTTAAAATTGGTTGCGGGGGCTGGATTTGAACCAACGACCTTTGGGTTATGAGCCCAACGAGCTACCAGACTGCTCCACCCCGCGACGATAAACGTTTCGGATTTGAATTATTTAAAAATTGGTTGCGGGGGCTGGATTTGAACCAACGACCTTTGGGTTATGAGCCCAACGAGCTACCAGACTGCTCCACCCCGCGATGATATAACGTTTCGACAGATATTAATATAACATGTCGTTTCGTGAATTACAAGGAATTCATTAATTTTATTTAAATATTTTCTTGAAATAACTCAGAAAATGCTCTTTTTGCTTTTAATTAAGCAGCTGTCAGCTTGATTCAGCATGTAGACAACATAGTAATCTTTTTCTTTTTTCCTTCCTATCGACTTTGTCCTAGCAGACAATGAGTAGCGAATTGCCTGTCTGTTAAAGAGAAAAAGGACCGACCTGCAAGATGCAGATCGGTCCTTTTCAATTGCCTGGCAACGTCCTATCCTCACAGGGGGAAGCCCCCAACTACTTTCGGCGTTCAAGTGCTTAACTTCCGTGTTCGGCATGGGAACG
>NZ_JACSMI010000006.1:0-145901 GCF_018618605.1 Exiguobacterium sp. s125 | reverse complement strand
ATGGACGGTACACCAGGTTCAATGCCGAACACAGGTAACGGCGGCATGAGCGACACAAGCAACAACGCAACAACAGGTGCACTCGCACTCTTCGGTCTTGCACTCGGTGCAGCTGGAATCGTCGTGGCACGCAAACGTCAAAACGCGTAAGTTCACTTAATCAACTTTATTCAAACGAAAGACACGTTCCGCATCGGCGAACGTGTCTTTCAGCGTTTAGACAAACGCTTATGAAGAGTGAACATGCGATATCGAGATGCAATTCGTTCGCGCTGCCCTGTCTCGCTCGAGGAAAGCAACGAAAAAAGACGCTTGATCTCCCGATAGCACTTTGTCTATCGTGTTTTAAGTTATTAGGAGAGTGCTCCCCCATGTTCTTGTTCACTCAGCGATTGCTTCTTCTTTCTCGAGGCGGTGTCGCCGTCTCGCATGTACGATGGAGGCACCCGCAATGATTAATATGACGGCAAGGATAATAAAAATCATACTCGGATTCGTCATAATCCATTCCCAAAGCTCCGACCATGTCACGGCTTGACCAATCCGAACGATGACAAATGTCCAAAGACCCGTATATAAACCGGCGGCTAAAAACGTCATCCCGAGGTATCGTGGAAGTGGGTATGCAAGCAATCCTGCAACATAATGGATGGGATGACGTACCCCTGGTAAAAAGAACGAGAGCCCGATCGCCCACAAACCACGACGATCTAAAATCTCTTCTGCCCGTGTCAAAAACTTTACTTTCATGAATTTCTTGATGAGTGGAATTTCACGGAAGAAACGGGCGAGTAAATAAAACCACGCGAAGGAAATGAAAAAAATTGGCCACGCAGCGAGCCATATGAGGACCGGATGTACCCCTTCTTTGATTCGTAACGCTGTATATCCCATCATCAAAACATCATCCGATAGCGGAGTAAACATGATTCCTCCGGCCAGGCGGACGAGTGCCATGATATCCATTAGTTCATCACTTCCTTTTTTCTCTATACAGAGAGTATGCCTGATTTTGACGTTTTTGAGTAATCTTTGTTCACAAAGTATTTTGAACGGAAAACTATTTTACCTTTTAATTTTTTCGTAAGTTGATGCAGACACGCACTGTAAAGTGGCTGTACTAAAGCGTTGAAGCGTTTATTGCATAAAATCATGCAACCGATTTCTATATTTCGAATAATCAGAATGATTAAAACGCTGTAGTAATGCCATTTTAGATGTGCGAAAATAGCTTCAATTCAGTTAGACAATTTCATTATTAAGAAAGGATGATTGGTTTGAAGTTTAAAATTGGTCTGCTCGGTCGTATTGTCATCGCCATCGCATTTGGAATTATAGTGGGTAGCCTCGTCACCGAACGCTTCGATTGGATCGTCCGTTCTTTCGTCACATTCAATGGGATTTTTGGTCAGTTCTTATCATTCGCTATACCCTTAATCATCCTTGGTTTCATCATTCCGGGTATCGGTGAACTTGGAAAAGGCGCTGGAAAGCTTGTCGGAATCACAGCTCTCATCGCTTATCTCTCGACAGTCATCGCCGGTTTACTCGCATATGGTACAGCAGTCAACTTGTTCCCGCGCATGCTCAGTGGTTCATTCGCAAACATGGAGAATCCGGAAGAAGCACTTTTAAAAGGCTTCATGGAAGTTGAAATTCCGCCTGTCTTCGGCGTCATGACAGCTCTTGTCATGGCCTTCGTCTTCGGAATCGGAATCGCAGCAACTAGAAGCAAACGTCTGCTTGAACTCTCGATTGATTTCCGTAGTATCATCGAACTGATTATCGGCAAAGTCATCATTCCATTACTCCCGTTCCACATCGCAGGAATTTTCATGAACATGACATATGCCGGTCAAGTCGCAGAAATTCTTTCTGTGTTCGCACTCGTTTTCGTCGTCATCCTCGTTCTTCACTTCGTGATGATCACATTACAATATACGATTGCCGGTATCGCCAATAAACAGAATCCGTTCCGTCTTTTGAAAACAATGATGCCTGCCTACTTCACAGCCATCGGAACACAATCTTCCGCAGCGACAATTCCTGTCACGCTACGGCAGACAAAAGCAAATGACACCGATGAAGAAGTCGCAAACTTCGTTGTTCCGCTTTGTGCGACCATCCACCTTGCGGGTTCGACGATCACGTTGACGTCAATCGTCATCGCGATTCTTTACTTGAACAACATGCCGGTCACGTTCGGTGCGATCTTCCCATTCATTCTCGCCCTCGGTGTGACGATGATTGCAGCACCAGGCGTTCCCGGTGGTGCCGTCATGGCCGCAACCGGCTTGTTCGTCTCCATGCTCGGCTTTGACCAGACCATGGTCAGCCTCGCGATTGCACTCTATATCGCACAAGACAGCTTCGGTACAGCAGCAAACGTCACAGGGGACGGTGCGATCGCGAAAATGGTCCACGCCATCAAACGCCATACATCAATCCTTGATGACAAAAAAGAACGAGATATCGCTTAATCCCAAAAACGGCTTCGCTCTCCGCGAAGTCGTTTTTTTTGTTGTTCTCGATTCGTTTGAAAAAGAAGGGAATCCGCTTACGATAAGAGAAGTGTAATAAAGAACCTGAACGTATATCTGCTTGTATGATAGAGGAGGAATTTTCATGTTACATCGCCGGAAGACCTATACGATTCGCCCGGAACGACTACAGGAATTTACCGAGTTCTTTCACACCTATCTCTTTCCCCTACAAATCAGTCACGGTGCCCGTCTCGTCGGTCGCTGGGTGACGGAATCGGAAGATGAAGTCATCGCCATTTGGGAATATCGCGATCGCGAGCACTATGAGCAAGTCGACCGTGATGTCCGCAACAGCGCCTTACGCAGGGAAGCGATGAAGAAACGCGCCCGCCTCGGGAAAAACCTCTACATCAAATCGACGGAAGATTTCATGACGGCGACAGGTGTCTACACACCACCCCGTGCAATCGTCAGCGTCACTGCCTACATCACGAACGATGCTGGTGAAGTCTTGCTTGTCCGCAACCTCCATCGTGGCGACACGTATGAGCTACCGGGCGGACAAGTCGAAAACAATGAATCGATTCTCGATGCCGTCAAACGTGAAGTCAAAGAAGAAGCCGGTGTTGACGTCACGATCGACGGCATTACCGGCATCTATCAAAATATATCAAGTCACATCATCTGCGTCGCCTTCCGCGGGACGTACGTCAGTGGTGAATTGCAAGCACAAGAAGGCGAGACGACGGACGTCGGCTTCTTCCCTGTCACGCGTGAGAACGTCGACACCTATATCAAACGTGAGCATTTCCAAATCCGTGCACTCGATGCGATGAATCCCGTTTACCTGCCGCATGCCCTCTATACCGTCCGACCGTATGAACTCGTCAGTCGTTACGATGGCAATGCCCCGTCTGCTTTATCCGGACAAAATTAACTGACAAAAATGGACCCTCTCCAATGAGAAGGTCCATTTAAGCGTGTAGACAAATTCTTATGAAGCGTGTACATGCGATATCGAGGAGCAATCCGTTCGCGCTACCCTGTCTGCATGACTAGATTTCTGTCACGATATTACTTGAAAAGCGTCACGTTTCGTTGACTCCTGCGGGAAAAAGTGCGTTCTTAACGCACTTTCAGAGGCAGGCAAGACCCTGCTCGTTGTCCGTGAGGATCAAGGAGCAACGGCTTGCGCCTCGCCCGAGGAAAGCAACGAAAACAGACGCTTATCTCCCGATGGCACTTTGTCTATAGCCTGAAATGGACCCTCTCTGTGATGAGAAGGTTCATTTTTCATTATTTCGTAACCAGTCGTGCCGTAATGCCGGCATCATCCGTGACGTACACCGCGTCTTCCGTCCGCTCTACTCGGTAGAGCGAAGCATCGATCGCAGCAACCGCTTTTTCTAACACGGATGCACTTGGATAAACGAGCGTCCAATAATCCAGTCCGACGGCGTCGCCCGGTGCCTTTGGCGCGTCCGCTCCTGCCCACAGGTTCATCCCGATGTGGTGATGATAACCACCCGCTGCAACAAATAAGGCTTTCATCCGTGACGCATCGGTCGCCACTTCAAAACCAAGCGTGTCGACATAAAAGGCGCGTCCGGCTTCGAGTGATTTGACATGGAAATGGACATGACCCATGACCGTATCTGCCGGCATTCCGTACCAGTCTTCTTCGCCTGCCTCAACGAGCATGCTTTGCCAATCGACGGGGTCTGTCGTCATCTTGACGTCCCCGTTCGCCTCATAAGACCATGTCTCCCGTGGACGATCGGCATAAATCTCAATCCCGTTCCCGTCCGGATCGGATAGATAAAACGCTTCACTGACGAGATGGTCGCCTTGACCAAGATCAACGTCATTTGAAATCAAGTTGCGGATGACGAAACCAAGTTCTTTTCGACTTGGCAATAAAATCGCGAAATGATACAGTCCCGCGACTGAATTGGGTGCGAGACGTCGTGCATCTTTCTGCTCCTCCAGCACGACGAGTGGTGTCATTTTCGCACCAAGCGTCGCCGTGTTCCCTGTCTGTTCGAGTACCGTTAGTCCGAGCAGGTCACGGTAAAATGAAATCGATTGGTCTAAATCCGTAATCCGTAAGCTGACCGGTCCGAGCGTAATCTCTGAATGGATTGTCATATTGTTATTCCTCCTGTACGTTCACTTCATAGGTTCATTATCCCCCGGAAGCAACGTGAACGGAAGTAGGCACAAAAAAGTGGTATAGTTTCTAAAAAGATACTACGAAGGAGGAACGATGATGCAAGAGACACCCATCTGTCGCGTCGAGACTGCACTCGAGATTTTGACGGGAAAATGGAAACCGTCGATTTTGCTCGAGCTCATTACTCACGGGACACTCCGCTTCAGTGAATTAAAACGACATCTACCGAACATCACCCAAAAGATGTTGACGGCTCAACTACGTGAACTTGAGCTAAATGATATCGTACACCGTGAAATCTACCAAGTCGTTCCACCCCGCGTCGAGTACTCCTTGACGGATTACGGGCGGACACTCATGCCAATCCTCAATGTGATGAACCATTGGGGCGAACAGCATGCCGTGCATATGGAACAAAAAGAACAAGAACAACATACAGCTTCTTTACGCTAAGGGTTTGAAACAGCTGATGATTTAAAGGGATGGCTTTTGAGTCAGGCCCTTTTTGTGTTGTTGATTTTTCTCTGCTCACTCGCTTTAGGAAATCAGTAAAAATGATAATGGAATAATCTCCCTTATTTCACGTATACTGAAGAAATAGACTGCTTGAAGGAGTGACTTACTTATGCACCAGCTATATGCCATCGAACAACTTACAGATCGGCTCAAACAGGATCCGACCGTTGAAGCGATTTTTTTGAAAGGCTCATTCGGTCGCGGCGAGGAAGATTTTCATTCCGACCTCGACCTCTACTGCCTCGTCGCAGAAGGGACTGTTTCGGAGTTCCTGCCTCGTCGTCTGGCGCACCTTGAAGCGTACCGGCCCGTCATTTGGCACGATGACATTTTCATCGTCGCCCCACAAATGATTGCGGTCTATGATGACTTGTTACATGTCGACCTATTTACCGTCACGACCACTTCGTTAAATCAAAAAGATGCCATCCGCGTCCTGTATGATCCAAAAAATCAGTTAGCACCGTTTATCGAAGAAACGTCTCTGACCCTGTCGCAGCAGGAATTCGAAGACGAGGCAATCGATGCCGTCTGGTTTTACTTCCAGTATCAAAAAGCCGCCGCTCGCGGCAACGGCTTATGGGCGGTCGAAATGTTACGCAGTGCGTTGACGAAGTTCGCAAAAGTCCTGTTGCACCACCATCTGCCGGAGCGGGCGCAACTCGGACTAAAGACGATTCCAGATTACTTACCGGACGACCAGCGTGTCCCGTTCGAGGCCGTTTATGACGTCCTCGTCCCGGCGACGCATCAAGAAGCAGGACGTCGCTATGTTGCGTTACTCGAGCAGGAACGCTCTTTTTTGCAGACGACATTACAGAATCAACCGGAGACACTCGTGTTACTCGACCGTCTCCTCCGCTCAACGTCTGTTTCCCGTTAAAAAGGAACCAGCTTTGTTGCCGAATATTACACTGCCTGCACACTAAAAACTCCCTTCGGATATTGAAGGGAGTTTTGTTTGCTGTTCCGGTTATCCTAACGTAAGATGACGTTTAGAAAATGCCCTGACTCAAAGTTCGAGTCAAGACGTTCCCACGTCATTTCACTTTAATGACGATTTTACCTTTCGCATGCCCTTCTTCTCCGTAATCATGGGCTTGTTTCGTATCCTCAAGATCAAAGATCCGGTCGACGACGGGTTTCAGTTCACCTTTTTCGACGGCTTCCGCAATTTTTTTCATCCGTTCGCCTGTCGGCTGCATGAAGACATATTCGACGCGTGCCTTCGCCTGTTTTGCTTCCTCTTCGTTCGGAGGCGTTGAAATCGAGACGAGCATTCCATTTTCTTTAAGCATGTTGTACAGTTTGCCCTGTCCGTCTCCCCCCATCGTATCGAAAACGAAATCAAGGTCACGCACGGTTTCTGCCGGATCTTGTTGTTTATAATCGATGACTTCGTCGGCTCCGAGTTCACTGACCCAATCGACGTTCGGGGTGCTCGTTGATGTGATGACATACAAGCCGTGTGCTTTCGCGAGCTGGATTGCGACCGTTCCGACCCCACCTGAACCGGCACCGATGAAAATCCGGTCACCTGGTTTCGCATCCATCACTTCGAACATGACTTGCCATGCCGTATGCGCAACGAGTGGCAATGATGCGGCCTCCTCGAAGCTCAGCGAGGCTGGCTTTTTGACGACGAGATGGGCATCGACCGCGACATACTCGGCATATGTGCCTTGACGGGCAATATCCGGGCGGCTGAAGACTTCATCTCCGACCTTCAAATCGGTCACGTTTGCTCCGACTTCTTTGATGACACCCGATACATCCCAGCCGATGACGAGCGGCATGTCGTAACTGAGCATCTCTTTTAAGTACCCTTCACGCAGTTTCCAGTCAACCGGATTGACACTCGCTGCATGAACTTCAATCAATACGTCATCTGCACCAATCGTCGGTTGCTCAATCTCTCCTACTTTGAACTCATCCGATCCACCATATTGTTCGATATACGCTGCTTTCATCTCATCGTCCTCCTTTAATTTGTTCATTCACCTTTACTATCTTCCCATTCTGCTTGTTCCACAAACGAAAAAGCACACCGCGTGTAGGGCGGTGTGCTTACTCGTTAACCTTCTTTTGTCGTTTCGCGGAGCGTCGATGCCGTCGCGTTCAACGCATGAATCGCGTGCTGTAAGTCACGAATCTGTTCGACTTGCGACCGGGTCAGACCTGATAATTGATCACTGCTCGTCAATAACAAATCCATGAAGGCATCCAGCTGTTCTGTCGCCTGCGTGATATCCGTCAAACTACTCGTAATCGTTGCGAATTGCTGACGGGCGCCACTAATCGCTTGGACCGAATCGGACGAGTCTGCCGCAATCGTCTGCAAGGCTTGCTGACTCCGCTGCATCCGTTCCTCTTGCTCACGGAGTAACGTCGTGCTCGCATTGATCGCACTTCCCGTATTCGTCACGTCACGTTCAACCCGTTCGATGATTTGATTGATTTCTTTTGATGCCTCTGCCGTTTGTGACGACAGGTTGCGAATTTCTTGTGCGACGACGGTGAACCCTTTTCCGAATTCCCCTGCCCGTGCAGCTTCGATTGAAGCATTTAAGCTCAGCAAATTCGTCTGCGTCGCGATTGCGTTGATGCTCGACGTGATCGTCACGATTTCTTGGAATCGTCCTGCGAGCTGACCGAATGATGTGACGGACTCACCCATGCTGACCGTCAATTGTTGGAGTGACTCGCCCGCTTCACTGATTGTCTCTTGACTGTTCTCTGCCGTGAGTTTTGAAGAAGAACTCCGCTCGAGAGCACGATCGACGGCTAATGTGACGTCAGCAATCGATTGGACGTTACTCTCATTCATTTGCCGAATTTGACGGACGGATGTCGCATTTTTCGCTGAGTTCGCGGCAAGCATCTTCATCGCGTCATCGATTTTTTCGAATGAGGATTTTGCCGTATCGACTGTTTCACTCATCTCTTCCGTGAACGTCGTCACGTCTGTCGCTGTTGCTGCGGATTGGGCAAGCGTCGTCCGAGAGACTTCTGCATACGTTTCCGCTTTTTCCTGTTGACGCTGAACTTCCGTCATGACATTGCGACCGAACACAGCAACAAAGACGGCTGCTGCAAAAATCATCAAGTAAATGACAAGCGCAACGATCAAGTCGAACAGATTCGTAAACTCAACCGTTCCGATGCTTGTAAACATGACAAGTTCGAGCAGACCGAGTACTCCCGCCATCACGACAATCCGGGGAATCAAGTAGACAATCGACATGACGAGATACAGATAGGCAATCGTCCAAATGCTCTGCGTCGGCAAAGTGACGAGGACGAGCGCCAGGACCAAATAGGTCAATGTGATTTGAATGTACTTCCCAATCGGGTGCTGCCCGAAAAATTGATTCCCGGCCAGTAATGCTATCGTCAAGATGATGCCACCGATCAAAAATTGATAAAAAGCTCGCATCGAGACATAATCCATCTGGGCAAAAATGAAAATCAACGGATGGGCGACTGTAATTAACGTTGGGATGAGGCGGGACAATATTTTAGTACTGAGCTGTTCGAGCGGTGACACCATCTGCAAAACTCCTTCTCTCATTCGTATACTCATCTATCGGTTTCAATGCGTGAGAGTTTTAGTGATTTGCCTATTTTACCCACTTGACGCCTTGATTCTGAACAGCGTATGTTGAAAATATGCTATAGGTAGAGGATGGGTGACAATGCTGTATGTTTTAGTCGGCTTCGCCGGTGTACTCGGTGCCTCGGCACGGTACGGTCTTAGTCTAACAATCGGTCAACTGGCGACAGGGACGTTTCCCGTCGCAACGGTCTGTATTAATCTTCTCGGCTGTTTCGTTTTAGGGTATGCCACACATTTTTTATTCCGTACAAATTTACTTCATCAATATGCGATGACGGCGCTCGGAACAGGCTTCATCGGCTCGTTCACGACATTCTCGACGTTTAGCGTCGAAGCGGTCACGTTACTGCGGACCGGTCTATATGGCTTCGCCGCACTTTATGTTCTCCTTAGTCTATTCGGCGGATTATTTTGTTCGTACCTCGGTTACGCGCTCGGGACGCGCCGTCTCCGGCAATTCGCGGCAAGGAGGGACAACACATGACACTGCTCGCACTCGGAATCGGTGCTTTTTTCGGTGCCATCAGTCGTTTTGCACTCAGCCAATGGGCGAAGACGTTTTGGACACGCGACTTCCCGCTCGCGACATTCATCGGTAATGTCAGCGGTTCTTTTTTACTCGGTCTCGTCATCGGTCTTCATCTCGATTCGACGTGGACGTTGTTTCTCGGGACGGGATTTCTCGGTTCGTTTACGACCTTTTCGACCTTTAAGCTCGAGACGCTCCAACTGCTCCAACATGAAAATAGACGGACACTCGCTCTTTACCTCGGGACAAGTTATGTCCTTGGCATCAGTGCAGCTTTTCTTGGTATCGTCTGTGCACTCGCAACAAACTAAAAAGCAGGTCTGCCTCGTCCGCTGAGCGGAGAAGGACAGACCTGCTTTATTTTTTTCATTTAATCATTCAACCAGAAAAGGCCGACTGTTTCTGCTCCGGCATGTGTTCCAATCGCTGGACCGAACGTCCCTTCAAGAATCGTCAATTCCGGAAACTTCGCTGCGACACTGCTCCGCAGATCGGCTGCCATGTCTGGCGCAAGCGTCGTCGCAACATAAATTCGGTTCTTATAGAATGTCTTCTGACGCATCGCATTTTCGATTTGTTTAATCATTTCGATATATGCTTTTTTAAGTGAACGTGCCTTTTTGAACGGAACGATTTTCCCCGCTTCGTCCGTCGTGATGATTGGCTTGATGTTGAGTAAGTTCGCGAGGAATAAATCTCCTGACGAAACCCGCCCACCGCGGCGCATCGTCTCCATGTTCCCGACGATCATATAAAAATGCGTCCGTTTCGATAAGTTCGTCAAAGCTGCTGTAATCTCTTCGACAGTCTTTCCTTGTGCTTCAAGATCCATCCCGTAACGAATGAACTCTTGTTGGTTTTCAAACGCAGTATGCGAATCGATGATATGGACTGGGAAACTTGCCGCTTCTGCAGCTGATGCAGAACTTTGGACCGTACTTGATAATCCATTCGTACAGTGCACAGCAATCGCACAATCATATCCTTCTTCTTTTAGGCGTTCATACGTACCGACGAACTCGCCGAAGATTGGTTGTGATGTCTTTGCGACCAACTTCTTGTCCGCATCAAGTGCGCGGAACAAACGCTCGACAGTGATCATGTCTTCGTTGTAGGCAGTATCCCCGAGCAAGATTTGAATCGGTACGACATTGACGCCGATTGCGTCTGCCTCTTCCTTTTTGAAATAGGCCATACTATCGGTCACCCATGCTATTTTAGTCATTTTCTTATGCCTCCGTTAGATTCTTCTCGCTTTATCCTACCACATACGAACTTAATATTCGCGAGAAACATCACTGTATTCGGCTAAATTGGAAGGTCGTCCGCTTTTGATACCGATCGCCCGCGCGTAAGACGACGGATGGGAAATCAGGTTGATTGATGGCGTCCGGCAGTCCTTGTGTCTCAAAACAGATGCCAAGGTAAGGCGTCGCGCGACGACCGGCAATCGTAAAGTCTCCCCCTAAATGGTTGCCCGTATAGACAACGACACCCGGTTGTTCTGTCACGACACGTAACGTCCGACCACTGACCGGTTCTTCGAGGACGATTTCGCCCCCCTCTTTCAGAAGGAAGGGATGATCGACTCCGCTTCCGACCTGACGGAGCGCTTCGTCAGGAGCATGCGTCACTTCGTATAACGGCCGCGCTGTCCGAAAATCAAAAACGGTTTCATGAACGGATAAAATTTCACCCGTCGGTAACGCGTCTTGATCGAGCGGGACATAGAATGGCGCATCCATCCGCAATCGGTGTTGCTCCACTGTCGTCTTCGCGTCTCCTGTTAAATTGAAATACGTATGGTTCGTCGGACTAAACGGTGTTGAAGCCGTCGTCGTCGCATCATACGTCAACGTCAATGCATCCTCATCCGTCCACTCGACCGTCAATCGCACATCGAGCTGTCCCGGATATCCATTCTCTCCATCCGGACTGACAAGTGACAAGTGAAGCAAATCGCCTTCAATCTCATGATCAAAAAAGCGATTCGACCAGTTGACACTCCCTCCATGTAAATGATGATCTCCTTCGTTTTGTTCGAGTAGGTAGTTCATCCCTTCGAGCGCGAAAGCCCCATTGGCGATTCGTCCCCCGACACGACCAATCGTCGCACCTAAATGATGGGGATCATCTAAATATTGGTCGAGCTCGTCAAATGCGAGAACGACATTCTCAATCTTCCCCTGCTTATCAGGTACACGAATCGCCGTGATTTTACCGCCGAGGTTCAACAGGTCGACACTGTGTCCCAATCGATTCATCAATGTAAAAGCGATGATCGGTCGTTCGCCGGATCGTCCGACTTCTTTTTTTGTAATCATCCGCTTCTTCCTCCTATATCTTATCGTTGCCTGCTTTCATTTTTACCCACCTTCTCCTAAAAAAAAACAACAGTACCCGCAAAAACGTCCCCTTTCTAAAAAACCGGACTCGACACCTGTCGAATCCGATTTTCACTTCAAGACGATTCCTGCTGATGCAGTCATATTGAGTTCTGAGTCAACCTTCCTCAACTACTGGTAGCGGCAAGGTTAGCACGACACGCGTTCCTTGGTTGAGACGAGAGTGAATCGTACACGTCGCGGCTTTTCCATACTTGATATCGAGCGTCCGTCGTAGTAAAAACAACGTGCTCGTCTCCGTCAAAGCATCTTCTTCGAGCCGTCGTTTCACATCTGGTCCGATTCCGACGCCGTTATCGCTGACTTCTAAGACAAGATCGTTCTCCTGACGAAAAGCACGCACGTTAATTTGTGAACGACGACCGACTTTCGAAAACGCATGCCGTAACGCATTGTCGACTAACTTCGTTAACAGGAATGGCATGATGAGCGTCTCCTCAATCGCCGTCTCGACATCTAAATCAATCGTGATATCCGCATGGGTCAACTGATTTTGACGTCGCCTTGTCCCTTCGAGAGCGAGATAGGCTTTTAAGGTTGTGATTTCGTCACGAAGTGGATGATCTTCGACCCAGCGTGCTGCCGTCAATAGTTGGAGCAAAGAGCCTAGCTGTTGTTTGACCGGCGTCCCCGGATCAGCCGTCTGATGGATTTCGTCCACGATTCCCCGTAAATAATTCGGATGGAGGAACGGTTTCATTTTAGGGAGCGAGCGTTTTTCGAGTTGCTCTTCTCGATACGTCACGAGCTCACGCGCAAACAGCTGAACGAGTTGTTCCGTCGTCTGTTCAATCGTGTCATCAAACAAATGACTCGGAAAATAACATACGATACCGGCCTTGTCTCCATCCATCTGTAAGGGATGAAACGATAGAATTTGGTTTGTCGTCCGGTCTTCGACTTGTAACGGAACCGCTTCTTCAATCCAACGTTGTACATTCGGTTGAAATCTGCCGCCGTACACAGGTGTTTCCCCCGCTTCAATATCGACGAGCACTTTTGCAGGTCCAAGTAAGACGACACGGTCAATTTTAGTTTCTTCCAAAATGGTCGTGCCAATCTGACAGGCGACGTCTGCTGTCATGCCTTCTTTTCGAAGTGGACGGATGACAGCCAACAATCGAGAGGAACGGGCACTTTCGCGAACAAACAATTCCTTTTCGAATCGGAGTTGCGTCCGTAAGATGACGATGAAGACGATAATCCCGATCGTGTTTGCAAACAGCATCGGGAAGACCGCCTGACTCGCAATCACGATGAGTTCCGACGGATCATCCGCGAGCAAGATGGCCAATCCTAAATCAAGGATAACCATACTCATGACGAGAGCGATCGGTTGTAATAATGTATATTTATCTTTCAAGCGCCAGCGACGACTGTAGAGACCACTGAGAGTACCGGCAACGACGGCGATGAACCATCCTGTCTCTGCTCCCATCGAACCGAGCAAAAAACGATGAAACCCAACAAGGAGACCCGTCAGTCCACCGACGAAGGGACCACCGAGCAGTCCACTCGTGACGATAATCGTTAGACGCGTATCAATCAATAATTGATCATCGGTCACTGCAAGTCCAAGCAACGGATCAATCGTTTGATTCGAGGAGACGGCAACTCCGGCATAGTTCATCAAAATACCCGAGACGACGAATATGCTGAGCAAGGCGAGTCGACGCGAGCGACTCGTCGATGTTTTAAAGACGTGCCGTGACGTTCGCCACTGCGACAATAAAAATGCTAGCAACGCCAGCATACCAAGCCGGCTGAGTAAAAACGGGATTAAGTCTAACACAAGGTTCCTCCCTCTAGTGAACGACACGATGAATTCTCTTTTTAGTAGTATTCAAGCCGACACGACGATTTCCCTACTTCCCGATCCGTTATTCACACACTGATATGATTTCTGAAAAATTGATTCCCGCAGCAACAAAAAAATCCCCTTGGTGATTTCAAGAGGATTTTAGACTGTAGACAAACTCTTATGAAACGCAAAAATGTGATATCGAGAAGTAATCAGTTCGCGCTTCCCTGTCTCGCCTCGTCTTCAAAGCGGCAATCTTCCGCGCCGCTACAGCAAAGCTGCAGGGTCGCGACCGATTGCTTTTCGCGGTTCTAAAGCGATTCGAGACGGATTGCGCTATAAACCATCTGCATGCCCGGCTTTCCGTCACGATGTTACCTAAAAAGCGTCACGTTTCGTTGACTCCTACGGGAAAAAGTGCGTTTTTAACGCACTTTCAGAGGCAGGCAAGACCCTGCTCGTCGGCCGTGAGGACCAAGGAGCAACGGCTTGCGCCTCGCCCGAGGAAAGCAACGAAAAAAGACACTTTTATCTTCCGATATCACGTTGTCTACACGCTAAAATCCCCTTGATTGGCTCAAGAGGATTTTGCATGTTGTTCTTATTCTGCTTTTTCGAGCGGGTGCAACCACAGTTTGATTTGATTGATTTGATAGTTCTCCATTTCCATCACTTCGACAGAGAACGTCTCTGTATCGATATGTTCGCCTGGCTGCAGATCGATGTTGTGCATCTGAATCCAGCCACCGATCGTATCGACATCTTCATCGTTCGTAAACCGCAGACCGAAACGTTCTTCCAAATCTTCTAGTAAGACCGTTCCTGCGACGAGATATTCGTTGTTCGGCAACTCTTGAATTTCTTCGACTTCATCCGTATCAAATTCGTCACGGATTTCACCGACGATTTCCTCAAGTAAATCTTCCATCGAGACGATTCCCGCCGTACCGCCATATTCGTCTACGACGAGGACGATATGTGAACGGGTTTCTTTCATTTTTCGTAACGTATCCTGAAGCGACGTCGATTCTGAGACGACCGGTAAATCCTTCAAGTAATGTGTGACCGGATATTCATGTCCGTTCGCGAAATCTGTCAAGACTTCTTTGACGTTGATATAGCCAAGAATACGGTCTTTATCATTTTCTTCCGTTACCGGGTAACGGGTAAACGGATTGTCCATGAAAATTTCCATCAGCTCCGCTTTTGAGAGACGCTCTGAGATCGTCGCCATCCGCATCCGCGGGACCATCAAATCTTTGACGACGTGCTCGTCAAAAGCAAAAACATTTTGCATCAAGGCAAGTTCCGTTTGGTTGATTTCACCACTTTGGAAGCTCTGTGCCATGATGATTTTCAACTCATCTTCTGAGTGGGCTTGTTCGTGTCCAGCAGGTTTCACACCGAAAAGTCCAAGGAACAGACGTGCCGATCCATTGAGTAACCAAATGAACGGGTACATGATTTTTCCGAAAATGAACAAGGGACGTGCGAAAATCAAAGTCATTTTTTCCGCATACTGGATGGCAAGCGTTTTTGGCGCAAGCTCCCCGATGACGACGTGTAAAAATGTCACGGAAATGAAGGCGATTCCGAACGATAAGAGTGTCGAGACGGCAGCCGAGACGCCGAATTCGTCAAAGACAGGATGGAGAATCTTTTCGACGGTCGGCTCTCCGAGCGCCCCGAGTCCAAGTGCTGTCACCGTGATCCCAAGCTGACAGGCAGACAAGTAATAATCGAGATCACCGGCGATTTTTTTAGCAAGAATCGCACTCTTATTGCCTTCTTGAATCATTTGGTCGAGACGCGACATCCGAACCTTAACGACCGCAAACTCTGACCCGACGAAAAACGCTGTTAACACAATCAACAACACCACTAAAAATAAATTGATGAAAAGTATAGTATCCAAAATCCCCTAAAAAGGGGTCACCTCCAGTTATTAGTTTTACAGCTGGGCGATCAACGATGCAATCAAAGTGAGGCGACGCGATAACTCAAGACGAATCTCTTGTTTTTCGAACTCTGTCGATTCGAGCAGACGTCGCTCTAACCCTTTGACCGTATCTTGAAGCTGCTGTACTTCTTGATAAATGACATCTCCCGTTTTTTCTTCCCGTTCCGTAAATGAAGCAAGAATCTCTTGTAAAGAAAGCCGCTGTGTCTTTAAATATTCAATCTTTTGGACTTGATGGACGACATCTTCCGGATACAACCGGTAACCTGCCGCCGTTCGTTCTGACGTTAAGAGACCGAGCGACGTGTAATAGTCAATCGTCCGTTTTGATAAGCCGGTGGTCTCCGCGACCTGACCGATTTTAAGTAGCGCCTTCCCAAAGATTCTCACCCCCTTTCACAGCAATTTGTATTTTTATCATAGCATGTCAAAACCGTACAGTACAACGTTGTGCTTGCTTTGAAACATGTATTCACAAAAAAAGACCACTCGCCGGTCTTCCGTGACGAAGACGCGCAAGTGGTCATTACTCATACCGTAGCGATTGATTCTTTCATCGGTGTCCCGACGATTGAACGTTCGAGCAATTCGACGACGTCGTATGTTGCGACGGATTCATCGACTTCTTTTGCTTTCGTTCCATCGCTGAGCATCGTCAGACAGTATGGACAAGCAGAACCGATGACAGATGGTTGCACCGTCAACAGCTGTTCCGTCCGAGCGACGTTGACACGGGCTCCGACTTTTTCTTCTTGCCACATCATCCCGCCGCCTGCACCACAGCACATCCCTTTTTCCCGGTTCCGCTCCGTCTCGACGAGCGTGATTCCTGGAATTTTTTCAAGAATGTAACGGGGAGCGTCGTAGATGTCGTTGTACCGTCCGAGGTAACACGAGTCATGATAGACGACACGTTCTTTGACTTCATGCATCGGCGTGATCCGTTTGTCGTCAATCAAGCGCGCCAGTAACTCCGTATGGTGATAGACTTCGACGTCCGGACTGAGTCCGAAGTCCGGATATTCGTTTTTGAACGTGTTGTAGGCGTGCGGATCAATTGTGACGATTTTTTTGACACCATATTTTTCAAACGACTTGATGTTCGCTTCCGCAAGTTCTTGGAACAAAACTTCGTTCCCGATCCGGCGTGGCGTGTCACCCGAGTTCTTTTCATCATTTCCGAGAATCGCGAACGAGATGTTTGCTTCGTTCAGAATGCGGGCGAATGCCATCGCGATTTTTTGACTGCGGCTGTCATACGAGCCCATCGCACCGACCCAGAAGAGGTACTCGAATTCTTCACCAGCTTTTTTCTTTTCTTTCGCCGTTGGAACAACGAGTTCTTTGCGCGTTTTGCGCCAGTTTTCACGTTCTTTCCGGTTCATCCCCCATGGATTTCCTTGACGTTCGATGTTTGCCATCGTCCGTTGTATCTCCGGATCCATTTTTCCTTCCATCATGACGAGATGGCGACGTAAGTCGATGATCTTGTCGACATGTTCATTCATGACCGGGCATTGATCTTCACAGTTACGGCATGTCGTACATGCCCAGATTTCTTCTTCCGTGATGACATTGCCAATCAACGAATCGGGTACGATGTCCATTTGACCGGTTGCAGCAAGGGACGCAATCTGATTCCCTTGTGATCCGTCAAAGGCAAAGGCAGGTGCCCACGGTGATTTTTGTGTGATCGCTGCCGTCTTCATGTTGAGGTGATCCCGCAGCTTGACGATTAAGTCCATCGGCGACAGCATCTTCCCTGTTCCGCTCGCCGGGCACATATTCGTACAGCGTCCGCATTCGACGCAGGCATACAGATCGACCAATTGTTTTTGGTTGAAGTCTTCAATTTTATTGACCCCGAAACTAAATTCGGCATCGTCATCTTCCGCTTCTTCCATGACAGACAAGTCGATCGGTGCAAGGCGGCCGACTTTTGACGTCCGACCGAGCCAGACATTGGCCGTACCGGCGATTAAGTGGGCATGTTTGCCTTGCGGGATGTAGACCATGAAGCTGAGTAAGAACAGTAAATGGGCCCACCAGAAGAAGACGAACAGTCCGAATGCGACTTGTTCCGGTACCCAGCTGAACAAGAAGGCGATAGCAGACGCAACGGGTTCACCGAGTGTCGAATGATTTTCATAGACGAGGAAAAATCCGTTGCCGAATAAAACTGCGACCATCAATCCACCGATAAAGATTAAGGCGAGTCCTGCCATGAAGTTTCGTTTTAAGCGCACCAGTTTCTCGACATAGCGACGGTAGAATCCCCAAACGACCGCAACCAAGATGACGAGCATGACGATTTCCTGGAAGAACGTAAAGATTGGATAAAGTGGACCGAGTGGAATGTGTGGAAAACGTTGTCCGATTGCGAGTCCCTTCCAGATGAAATCAATCGCTCCGAACTGGACAAGTAAGAAGCCGTAGAACATCATGACGTGAATCGTCCCACTCTTTTTATCCTTAAGTAATTTCTTTTGTCCAAAGACGTTCACGAGTACCGAATTGAACCGTTCTTTATTCGTTATATCCCATTCCGCCTTTTTCCCCCGACGAATCGCTTCGTAACGGCTCTTGACGAGCGTCACGAATAGATAACCTGCATACCCGACGATGAGCAGGAAGGCAATCCAGTTAATCAGTAAAAATGTCCCCATGAAACAAGCCCCTTTCCCCCTAAAGCAGTTGTATTGAGATGAGTATAGCATATAATGAATGACTATTCATTCATTATTTTGATATTTTTGGTTACGGTTAAACATTGACTTTTCCTATTAAAATCTTAGTTCATTTTGAAATATAAGTCAGGTAAACTAAAAAAGCTGATTTATTTACATATTTAATAGGAGGTTTTTGGTTATGAAAGGGATTTTGCAACATCCGAGTGGTTTAGTAAAAGAAGTAAAAGCCGGTTTCTCATGGACGACGTTCTTTTTTGGGTTTTTCCCGGCGTTTTTCCGCGGTGATTTTAAATGGGGTTTGATTCAACTTGTTCTCGGTTTCATCGCAGCATTTGCGACAGCCGGCATCCTGAGTATCGTAATCAATATCGCGTTTGCTTTCCTATACAACAAGCTTTACATCAACGATTTAATCGAAAAAGGCTATCGCCCGATTGATCAGTCGTTCCAACAATCGTTACGCCAACGCGGCATCCACGCTAAACTCTTATCCGAAACAGAACGGACAGAAGCTGCGTTTTGATTTTTCTTTTTAACACATACAAAAAAACCGACAGCTTCTCACTTTCCAAGGAAGGTCAGAATCCGTCGGTTTTTTGTATAAAGTTAATTATTCGCCCGTTGGCAACAAAACGATTTTCCCAAGCTTCCCCGCTTCCTTAAAATACGTCTGCGCTGCCCCCGCTTCCTCGAGCGGAAACGTCCGGTCGATGACGGGTTCGAGTTTCCCGGCGGCAATCGCTTCAAGCATCCGTCCGTATTCTGCGCGCGTTCCGAGAACAGAACCATACAGCGTCAAGTGCTTCAAGTAGACCGTCCGGAAGTCGAGCTGTGTCTGCTGACCGCCGGCTGAACCGGAGATACAGAACTTCCCGCCATTTTTTAAGACGGCGAGTGAGGTCGCGAATAACGCGTCTCCGACGACATCGAGGACGGCATCAATGGGTCCACCGTTCGCCGCTCCAATATCATCTGCCAGCTGCTCTGATTTATACGAGAGGACGTGCGTCGCCCCGAACTGTTTTAACTGGTCGCTTACCGAAAGATCACCGACGAGGGCGATGACGTTTGCCTGAAAGACACGTGCGGCAATTTGAACGTTCAGTGAACCGACACCACCATTCGCCCCGGTCACGAGTACCGTTTGTCCCGGTTCCAGTTGGAGCTGCTCGACCATGTGCCACGCCGTCAAACCACTGACGGAGAAGATGGCACTTTTCGTGTAGTCGTCAAGCGGCATATCGTAACAGAGTTCAGCCGGCCAGACGACATAATCCGCGTAACCCCCGTCGTATTCCGAGCCGATGAACGACATATCTTGCGCGATATGCTCCGTTCCGTCCGGTCCGCTTGAGGTAAAGGGAAACAGGACGACGTCCCGCCCGATTTGTGTTTCTTCTACTCCCGTCCCGACTTTCACGATCCGTCCGCTAATATCAGAACCCGGGACGCGTGGAAACTGAACGCCTTCCGGTTTCCAACCCGATTTTGCGTCCGTCCCGTAGGCCCCTTCACGCATCCAAATTTCTGTATTGTTGATCGCACACGCTTTGACTTGTACGAGTACTTCTCCTGGACCGGGCTCAGGAATCGGACGCTCGACGACGGCGAGCTGGTCCACGTCCCCGTATCCTCTGACTTCGACTGCTTTCATGATCATCTCTCCCTTTCAAACTCACTCTGATTTATCGTTTGACGCATCCTCTTCATCGACATGCTTCAAGAACAGCCGTTCACCAAAGAAGACGACGGCGATGACGATCAGTGACACGACGACGACGAGCCAATCACTTGAGGCTTTGACGTAGACGAAGGCACCAAGGACAATCGCGTCAAGGATGATTGCACTGATGACGATGAATGGATTAACGCTCAACTCTTTCCGAAGATGTTTCAGCACACCGACATGAATGATGATATCCATGACGAGATATAAAATCGCGCCCATCGAGGCGATGCGTGTCAAGTCGAACAGCACCGTTAAGACCATCGCAATGACGATCGTATAAACTAACGTATGCTTTTGCACCGACCCCGGCATCCCGAAGTGTCGGTGCGGAATCAACGTCATGTCCGTCAACATCGCGAGCATCCGTGAGACAGCAAAGACACTGGCAATGATTCCGGAAATCGTCGCGAGGAGCGCGATTGACACCGTGAACCAGACACCGGCGTCACCAAGTGCCGGACGTGCCGCTTCCGCCAGAACATAATCCTTCGCATCGATAATTTCTTGGAGCGATAGACTGCTTGACACCGAGAAGGCGAGCAAGAGGTAAACGACCAGACTGATTAAAATCGACACGATGATTGCGATGCCGACGTTGCGTTTCGGATTGACGATTTCAGACCCGCTGTTCGTAATCGTCGTAAACCCTTTAAACGATAAAATCGTTAAGGCGACTGCCGCAATATAGCCGGTGATTGTGACATCGGGTGCACTCCCCGTCGTCTCCGGGACGAATGAAAAGCCACCGATGGATAACGCAATAATCGCAAAGACGACGAGTGCCGCGACCTTCAAGACCGAGGCGACAAGTGAAAAGGATTGAATGAAGGCATTCCCTGCGATATTGACTAAAAAGGCGAAGACCAACAAACCGACACCAAGTAAGGGAACGAGATAGTCGGCTTGATCCCCCGGGAATAATTGCAGTAAGTATGTCCCGAACGTCCGGGCGACCAAGCTTTGATTGATGACCATCGACAAGGCCATCAGTAAGGCGGCACCTGCTGTAATCGTTCCTTTCCCGTACGCTTTGACGAGGAACATTCCGATTCCGCCGGCAGACGGAAAGGCATTGCTCAGTTTGATGTAGGAATAGGCACTGAATGCCGTCACGATTCCACCGATGATGAAGATGAACGGAAACCATGTCCCGGACAGTTCTGCGACTTGCCCAAGCAAGGCAAAGATTCCGGCACTAATCATGACGCCTGTTCCGAGTCCGATGGCTCCTGTTAACTTGATGCTGTCTTTCTTGTATTCTGCCATTTTCCCCACTCCTCTCTATTGCAATCATTACCCTGAAAATTCTTAGGTTTAAACAGCGATCGAGAAATAGCGTGTCTGCAAACAATTTTTTGAACACAAATAGAGAGGGGGGCATCAAAACCCACCTCTCTATTTCGTCATCACCTTTAGCGTGGTAAAAAGCAATTCTGTCTAACCCGCCGTCATTCGAGACCCAACGCTTGCGGCAACTTGACTGCTTTTGTATACGCCGTCTGGTAATCTTTTTTCGCGACAGCTTGTTCGACTTGACGGAGCGCCGGGTGGTTTTCTTCTGCGAACGCACCGAGAATTGCGAGGTAGCGCTCGTAGACCGTTTCGTCCTCTTTTCGGGCGTGAAGTAACGCCGTATACAACATGACTGTATCTTCTCCGTACAGAACCGGCAATTCTTCATTGATTAACAACAATGAATCGATTGCGTCCGTCTCGACTTTCGGATTGTATTCCGTCATGACTTGTTCTGCGAGTGTCTCGAGCTGATCGCGCCACGCATTGTATTTATCCTCATCATTTTCCAACCACTCGAACCATTCCTCGTCGAGCATCTGTTCCATCTCTTTTACCGTTTGTTCAAACGCCATCTGTCTCACTCCGTTTCCATGTTAGTTCAATCGTATACGTTCCGACCGCCTGATGATTCATCATCAAGTCGTAGGTGAAGCGCATCTGTTGGTCGCGCATTTCAATCGTGTGGGTCTCCGTCTGCATCAACATCTGACCAAACTGACTTTCATATCCACTCTTTGTTTGTTGTCCTAAAATGAACACGTGGTGCATCGAGACAGGACCTTTACGGTTCAATGCAACTTGGTCATGCGACCATTTGATCGTCGTATCAATCGGTTGCTCGTCTTCTTGTACGAATTTTACCGCAAAACCGTCCTTCGTCTCGAATAGCATACCTTCTGCTTCGAGATCGACGGATTCACGCATCGCGTCATCTTGAATCGTCGTCACTTGCCGCAGCAGGACGGGATAACGTTTTGGTTTCACTTTTTATCACCTCATTGTCTAGCGTACACGATTTTTTCCTCATGCGCACGGTCGCAAACTGACAATCTACACAAAATAGCCTGACTCAAAAAGGATTCACTCTTTTCCAAATGTATCTTAGATATGTCTTAGAGCGTCAGGACCGAGATGAGGAGACATAGAAAATGCCAATGAACCCGTATCATAAACGGGATCATTGGCATTCGCTGCGTACAGGTCGGAACGTTCATCCCCGTTCCTTAACGTACCCGGTACAGACGTGCTTCGAATGGACGAAGCGCCAGTTCTGTTCCTTCGTGATAAGCCGTCACGTAGTTACCGAGAACGAGATTATCCGAATGGAGGATGATGTCCGTGTCGATGTCCGCTGCTTCACCTTTTAAGTTCGTGACGATTAAGAATTGTTCGTCACCGAGTGTCCGGGTGTAGGCGTAGACTTTTTCGTCGTCCGGTAAAATCAAATCATATTCTCCATAAATCAATGTTTCTTCTGCTTTACGAATTTGAATCATCCGTTTGTAGAAGTTAAGAATCGAATCTTCATCTGCTTGTTGCGACGCGACATTGATGTCAGCGTAGTTTGGATTGACACCGAACCATGGTGACTGCGTAGAGAAACCGCCGTTTTGCTCATTCGTCCACTGCATCGGTGTCCGTGAGTTGTCACGCGATGAGTTCCAGATGACTTCCATGATTTCTTCATGTGTCTTCCCGGAGCCCAGTTGCATGTCGTACATGTTTTTCGTCGCGACGTCATCATAATCCGTAATGTCCGGGAATTGAACGTTCGTCATCCCGATTTCCTGCCCTTGGTAGATGAATGGTGTGCCTTGCATGAAGAAGTACATCATCGCAAGCGACTTCGCACTTTCCTTCCAGTACTGCTCTTCATCTCCCCAAAGTGAAACGGAACGGACCTTATCGTGATTTTCAAGATAGAGTGCATTCCAGCCCGTTTCTTCAAGACCTTTTTGCCACTTCGTCAAAACTTGTTTCAGTTTGACGACGTCGACACCTTTTTCTGCATCTGACCGCCATAAGTCCATATGCTCGAACTGAAAGACCATGTTCATTTTTCCGTTCTCTTCGCCGACCCAAAGATCTGCTTCTTCCGGTGTAACACCATTCGCTTCACCGACTGTCATGATGTCGTACTTCGAAAACGTTTCGTCTTTGAGTTCTTCCAAGTACTCGTGGATGCCCTCAACGTTCATGTGCATCTCAAACGATGGCACGTGTGGCATCCCGAGTGGATTCGGTAAATCGGCAAATGATTGGTCTTTATTGATGTGGCTGATGGCATCGATTCGGAAACCATCAATTCCTTTATCGAGCCACCAGTTAATCATCGTATAGATCGCTTGACGCATGTCTTTGTTTTGCCAATTCAAATCCGGTTGGCGACGCGAAAAGACGTGTAAGAAATATTGTTCTGTCTTTTCATCATATTCCCACGCGGATCCGCCGAAAATGCTTTCCCAGTTGTTCGGCTCCCCACCATTGACGGCATCTTTCCAGATGTACCAGTCGCGTTTCTCATTCTCTTTTGAAGAACGGGATTCTAGGAACCAAGGATGCTCATCTGATGTGTGGTTGACGACAAGATCGAGTAAGACTTTAATATCACGTTTGTGCGCTTCTTCCATTAAGAGGTTGAAGTCTGCCATCGTCCCGAACTCATCCATGATATCTTCGTAATCACTAATGTCATAACCATTGTCGTCATTTGGCGATTTAAACATCGGACAAATCCAAAGAACGTCGACACCTAAATCTTTCAAATAATCAAGTTTTGCGATGATACCCGGAATATCGCCGATTCCATCGTTGTTTGCGTCATAAAAGCTTCGTGGGTAGATTTGGTAAGCGACAGCTTCTTTCCACCAAGCTCGTGTTAAGGTTTTTTGGGCCGTTTCTGGGCGCGGTATCATTTGTGTCATCGTATATAAATCCTCTCATCGGTCTGTCTTAGTCCATTGATTTTTTTCATCATAATTGCTCATTTGTTATAAGGGTGATCGATTCATTTCTTTTAGCGCAATCGATTGCGCAAATACTCTACCTTCATCTTATCAAATACACATGCAATGTCAACGTTCCCGGTCTGTTTCCGGCACTTCAAAGTGATGACGTTTGTTAACAATATTTCAGTCATGCGTACATTACAGTTACTGAATTATCCTACACTCTTTATCGGTCGATTTCTAGCCTTTTGCATGAAGTTCTGTCGAAAGATGAATCTTTTTTTCCTCGTTCGGGTATATTCTTAACAATGCAAATAAAAAAGGGGGATTTTGTAAGATGGACGGACAATTTTTAATTGATGGAAAGTGGCTTGATCATAATCGTGAACGGACGGACGTCAAAAATCCCGCAACCGGGGAAGTCGTCGGGAGTGTCCCGAACGGAACGAAATCGGATGTCAATGACGCCGTCGAAGCGGCACGCGAGGCGTTTCCGGCTTGGTCGAAACGAAGTGTCTATGAACGGGCTGAACTGCTTGAGAAGCTTTACGAGAAGATGATTGAGAAAAAAGATGAACTCGCCCGCTTGATGACACTTGAAATGGGGAAACCGCTCGCAGAATCTGAAGGTGAGGTCCAGTATGCGGCAAACTTCGTCAAGTGGTTCGCTGAAGAAGGAAAACGTGCTTATGGACGCATCATTCCCTCGCACGATACGAACAAACGGCTTCATGTCATCACACAACCGGTCGGTGTCGTCGCTGCCATCACACCCTGGAATTTCCCTGCTGCGATGATTACACGGAAAATGGCACCGGCACTCGTTGCAGGCTGTACGTTTATCCTGAAGCCACCTACTGCGACACCACTGACTGCCCTGCGCCTGCTTGAACTTTGTCAGGAAGTCGGGATACCGGATGGCGTCGTCAATGCCGTCACAGGAAGCGGAAAAGAGCTTGGGGAATCGCTCGCAACGCATCCGCATATCGACAAAATCACATTTACAGGCTCAACAGAAGTGGGTCGGACATTGATGGCCCAAGGTGCTGAGACGATCAAAGCGATGTCACTCGAACTCGGCGGACACGCTCCGATTCTTGTTTTTGATGACTGTGACCTTGATCTCGCCGTCGCGGAAACGATCAAGTCGAAATTCCGTAATGGTGGACAAACGTGCGTCTGCGGGAACCGGATCTACGTCTCCGATTCAATCTATGATACGTTCGTCGAAAAACTGGGCGAAGCGACAGCGAAGCTCAAAACCGGGAACGGACTCGACGAAACAACGAACATCGGTCCGATGATCAATCAAGCCGGTTATGACAAAGTCAAAAAACACGTCGACAATGCGACGTCAGCCGGTGCCCGTATCGTCACAGGTGGGACTGGAACGACAGATGAAGAAAAAGATGTCTACTATTATGAAGCGACGGTCCTCGCCGATGTCACACCGCAAATGTTAATCATGAATGAAGAAACATTCGGTCCCGTTGCTCCCGTTCAACGTGTCAGCTCTGACGAAGAGGCCATTCGTTATGCAAACCAAACGCCGTTCGGTCTTGCATCTTACGTCTTTACGAATAACTATGCCCGCGCGATGCGGACGATTGAACAATTGAACTACGGCATCGTCGGTTGGAATGATGGTGTTCCCTCTGCCGCACAAGCACCATTCGGCGGTATGAAGCAGTCAGGAATCGGACGCGAAGGTGGATCGGAAGGTCTCGAAGCGTACCTTGAAACCAAATATGTTTCGATTGGAGGAATGGACGCATGAATGCGGCAGAACGGTTCGTCGCCTGCCTCGAAGCAGAAGGGGTCACGCACATCTTTGGCGTCCCGGGAGAAGAAAACATTACGTTACTCGACGCCATCAGTGAATCGGATATTACGTTCATCACGACACGCCATGAAACAAATGCTGCGTTTATGGCAGCGATGTTCGGTCGCTTAAGCGGTCGTGCCGGTGTTTGCTTATCGACGCTCGGACCAGGTGCGACGAACATGATGACGGGCATCGCAAGTGCAACGATGGACCACTCGCCTGTTGTCGCGATTACGGGACAAGGAGCGACATGGCGCCAGCACAAGGCATCCCATCAAATGTTCGATTTAGTCGAGATGTACCGACCGATCACGAAGTCGAGTACATCGGTCGTCTCAGGAGAAGTCATCCCGGAAATCGTGCGTCAAGCGTTCGCCCAGTCTTGTTGTGATAAGCCGGGTGCGACACATATTTCTTTTCCGGAAGATATTGCAAAGGCAGATGTCGATGCCAAGACACCACTTTTACGCGACAGTGAACCGGATACGTTACACCCGACATCCGTCAAAGACAGCGCGGTCTTAAAACAAATCGAACAAGCGGAACGGCCCGTCGTGATTGCCGGATTTGGAATCAACCGGAGCGAAGCGACCGCTGTGTTCCGAACGTTCGTTGAAAAGCTTGGAGCACCTGTTGTCGAGACGATGATGGGTAAAGGGGTCATCTCCTCGCAACATGCGCTCGCCGCCCATACAATCGGTTTACCGAATACCGACTACAATCAACGGATTCTTGACCAAAGCGATCTCATCATCGCCATCGGTTACGATATTACCGAGTTGCCGCCTTCGAAGTGGAATCCGGACCGGACACCTGTCATCCACATCGACACGAACCGGCATGAGATTGACCAGTATTATCCTGTCGTTGCGAACTTGGTTGGTCCGCTGTCTGATTCGTTACGTCTGTTAGCAGAAGCGATTCCGACGCGGGCCTGGGAAGGTTGGCAGGCGGACCGTGATACGTTGCGGCAAGAAATTCAAGCAACGTATTCGATGGCATTGCCCCTCCACCCTCAAAGTATCGTTCGTGCCCTCGAGAAGGCGACGGGTGAAGACGGCATGTTGTTCTCAGACGTCGGGGCCCATAAAGTTTGGCTCGGTCGTCATTTCCAAACGACGCGTCCTAATCAATTATTCATCTCCAACGGCTTTTCTTCGATGGGCTATGGTCTGTCGAGCGCGATTGCTGCAAAACTGCTGCACCCGGAGCGTCGGGTGCTCTGTGCTTCTGGTGATGGTGCATTCTTAATGAATGGTCAAGACCTCGAGACAGCAGTTCGTTTGAAACTCCCCATCACTGTCGTCATTTGGCGTGATGGCACGTACGGCTTGATTGAATGGAAACAACAGCAGGCTTATGGCCGGGCACCGTTTACAGAATTCGATAACCCTGATCTCGTCGAACTCGCGACGGCTTTCGGTGCACTCGGACTTCGTGTCGGAGAACACGGCAGTCTCTCAAACTGTCTCGAACAGGCTCAGAACAGTGACGGACCTGTTTTGATTGACTGTCCGGTCGATTACAGGGAAAATCTAAAGTTAAGCGAACGTCTACGGACGTATGGAGGATGATACTATGCCACAACTTAGAAAACTTCAATCGATTTCTGACTTTGATCAATTCGTTTCCGAACACGACTCGTTCGTGATTTGTAAACACAGTACGACCTGTCCAATCAGTGCCGCCGGTTTTTCTGAATACACGAAATTTGCTGACGCGACGTCAGTACCGACTGCCTACTTGCTCGTCCAAGAAGCACGGACGCTGTCGAATCACATCGCCGAACATTACAATGTTCGTCATGAATCACCACAAGTCATCTTCATCGAAAAAGGACGTGCGACTTGGTCCGCAGCTCATTATGACATTACAAATGATGCCCTAAACACGCATGTCGGCTGAGACCTTTCATCACTACTGACGGTTTACAAAAAACATCTTACTCTTTTTTAGAGTCGGGTGTTTTTTTACTTTCAACAAGCTTCAGAGCCATTCGTTCTTCATTAAAAATAAAATTACCTTTCTTAGTTATTAATGTTTGTATTTATCTTGAAATCAGATTAAGATATACAACAGATATAACGACCGTATAGAAATGTGTACCGTCAGTTCATTAAGGAGGAAAATCATGCAACACAAAAAAACTGCTTCTAATCGTCCCCCCTACGGTATCCTTTCCGTATTGATGATTGGAGCCTTCATCGCTTTTTTAAATAACACGTTACTTAACATCGCCCTTCCTTCGATCATGAAGGATCTCAACATCGAAACATCGACCGTCCAGTGGCTGTCGACTGGTTTCATGCTCGTCAACGGGATTTTAATTCCGACATCTGCTTTTCTGATTCAAAAATTTTCTGTTCGTCGTCTATTCATCCTCGCGATGACATTATTCTCACTCGGTACAATCCTTGCTGGGTTCGCAAGTGAATTCCCCGTCCTGTTGGCAGGACGAATGATTCAGGCTTCTGGTTCAGCAATCATGATGCCGCTCTTGATGAACGTCATGCTCGTCAGTTTCCCGATTGAAAAACGCGGGACGGCGATGGGCTTCTTCGGGCTCATTATGATGGGTGCACCCGCAATCGGACCGACTTTGTCAGGCTGGATCATCGAACACTATGATTGGCGGATGTTATTCCACTTCATCACACCAATCGCTTTAGTCGTTCTCGTTGCCGGAATCGTCTTACTCCGTGACGTCAAAGAACGGTCGGATGCTAAACTCGACTTCATGTCAGTTGTTTTATCCTCATTCGGTTTCGGTGGACTCCTATACGGGTTTAGTTCTGCCGGTTCTAAAGGGTGGGACAGCCCACACGTCACAATCGCGCTGACAATCGGTGTGATTGCGCTCGTTTCTTTCATCCTGCGTCAGTTACGGATGGAGCGTCCGATGTTGAACTTCAAAATTTATCAGTATCCGATGTTCGCTCTCTCATCTGCCATTTCAATCGTCGTCACGGTGGCGATGTTCTCCGGGATGCTGCTCTTACCGATCTACGTCCAAAATATCCGTGGCATTTCTCCACTCGATGCAGGGTTGATGTTACTACCGGGAGCCATCCTCATGGCAGTCATGTCACCGATCAACGGGAAGTTGTTCGATAAGATTGGCGGACGCCCACTCGCAATCACCGGTCTCTTCATCACTGTCGTCACGAGTTATTTCTTCAGTCAACTGAAGATGGACACGACGTATACACACTTAATCATCTTGTATTCACTCCGGATGTTCGGGATGTCGATGGTCATGATGCCCGTCTCGACAAACGGCTTAAACCAGTTACCGACGCGCTACTATCCGCACGGAACGGCAATGAACAATACGTTGCAGCAAGTATCCGGCGCCATCGGAACGGCATTACTCGTTACGATCATGTCGACGCATGCGAAGACACGTGGGACGGAACTTGCCGAAGAGGCCGCTAAAAACATGACAAGTCAACCGACAGCAGAGGCTGCTGCTGCGTTGAAACAACAAATCATGATGCAAGCGACACTGGACGGCATCAATTACGCCTTCCTCATTTCGACGTTCATTGCGGGTGTTGCGTTCATCCTTTCGTTCTTCATAAAACGAGCGACGCAAGCGGAAGATATCATCAGTGGTCGTTCGCGCAACGAACAAATCATCAAACCTCAAGTGTCTAATCAATAAGGTCCGACTGAATACGCCATCCCATTCGGGTGGCGTATTTTTTTAATCCTGCAAATCAATATACTTGTACCCCCTACCCCTATATGATACAGTGTAGACATCAACCACCAACAGAAAGAGGTGTTCCTATGCAACACGATCATCCACTCGTCCCCCGCTCTTCTGAAGAGCAGGACGCATTGACTAAACGTTTGAAGCGTATCGAAGGGCAAGTCCGTGGTATCGCCAACATGGTCGCTGAAGATCGGTATTGTATCGATATTTTGACACAGACGGCATCGATTCAAGCCGCTCTTCGTCAAGTCGAACTGCAAGTCATCGAACGTCATGTGAAGATGTGTATGCATGATGCAGCTACCGGACAGAAAGACACAGATCTTTATGTCGACGAACTGATGTCCGTCATCGCCCGACTCAAAAAGTAAGGAGGTATACGTATGTCAAAAACAATCGAATTGAACATCGAAGGCATGACATGCGCCGCCTGTTCAGCCCGAATCGAAAAAGTCCTGAACCGGATGGACGGTGTCGATGCGACGGTCAACTTACCACTCGAGACGGCGCGGATTGCAGTCCCCGACGAACTCGATGAACAAGCAATCATTGATAAAATCAAGAAGGTCGGTTACGGCGCGACCATTAAGTCGGCCCCTCATGAAACAGTGCAAGATCGGCGGATGCTCTATCGTTTTTTCATCGCCGCCTTGTTGTCGTTACCGCTCTTACTCAGTATGGTGTCGCACATTCCAAATAGTCCGGTCCATCTGACGTTCCTGATGAATCCGTGGCTCCAGTTCGCACTGGCTACACCCGTTCAATTCATTATCGGGGCGCCATTCTATGTCGGTGCCTATAAGAGTCTCCGGAGCGGTAGTGCCAACATGGATGTCCTCGTCGCACTTGGGACGTCTGCCGCTTACTTTTATTCGGTCGCAGAAATGCTCATCCATCCGGCAATGCCGAACCTTTATTTTGAAACAAGTGCCATCTTAATCACGCTCGTCCTTCTCGGTAAAGTACTCGAAGATCGGGCAAAACAACAAACAACCGGTGCAATCAAAAGTCTCTTGTCCCTGCAGGCAACGGATGCCGTCGTCCTCGACAATGGCACGGAACGAACTGTCGCGATTGATCAGATTCAACCAGGCATGCAGATCGTCGTCAAACCGGGACAGAAAATTCCGATGGACGGGATGATTTTATCCGGTGATGCCTATCTCGATGAATCGATGCTGACCGGTGAACCGCTTCCTGCGCATAAAGGTGCCGATGATACCGTCATTGGTGGAACCTTGAATACGAATGGGAATTTGTTGATTGAAGCAACGAAAGTCGGTCAGGAGACGATGCTTGCGAACATCATCCGCGTCGTTGAACAAGCGCAGACAGAAAAAGCGCCAATCCAACGACAAGCCGACCGGATTTCAGGCATCTTCGTGCCAATCGTCGTCGCCATCGCCCTCATCACACTTGGTGCCTGGTGGTTGACGACTGGATCATTCGCTGAAGCAATTCGTCCTGCAATCGCTGTTCTCGTCATCGCTTGTCCCTGTGCATTAGGACTCGCGACCCCGACATCGATCATGGTCGGAACGGGTAAAGGTGCTGAGCATGGTGTGCTTTTTAAAGGCGGTGCCCAGCTTGAATCGTTACAACATGTCGATGCCGTCGTTTTCGATAAAACAGGTACACTAACCGTCGGACGCCCTGTCGTCGTCGAGACGTTCGGGAACGAACAAGCACTCGACTTCGCAGCAGCCATCGAAAAAAAATCAGAGCATCCGCTCGCTCATGCCATCACGGAAGAACGTGATGTCGTGTTCGATATCGAACAGTTTCAAGTCGATGCCGGTCGTGGTGTCAGCGGGATGATTCTCGGTCGCAACATCCTGGTTGGTTCTGAACGAATGATGCGGGATCAACAGTTCGATGTCCCGGACTGGTCTTCTGCCGGCGCGACATTCGTCTATGTCGCCGTCGACGGGCACGTTGAAGCCGGTTATGCGATTCGCGATGAACTGAAGCCGACGACGAAACACGTCATCACTCAAATTCAACAGACAAAAGCAGTCTATCTCTTGACGGGTGACCGAAAAGACGTTGCCCTCAATCTAGCGACGGAACTCGGTATTCCAACAGACCATGTGTTTGCAGATGTCTTACCCATCGAAAAAGCCGATCACATCAAAGCCCTTCAAGATGCGGGACACCGCGTCGCCATGGTTGGTGACGGAATTAACGATGCGCCAGCGCTTGCGACGGCTGACGTCGGAATCGCTCTTGGTAGCGGGACGGATGTCGCCTTAGAAGCAGCTGACGTCACACTGCTTGGACACGATTTACAACAAGTCGCGACGGCGATTCGGTTGAGTGAACAGACGATGAAGAACATTCGCCAAAATCTCTTTTTCGCACTCGCCTATAATACGATCGGAATCCCCGTTGCTTTTCTCGGACTGCTCGCTCCGTGGCTCGCCGGAGCAGCGATGGCATTTAGCTCTGTTTCCGTCGTCACGAATGCGTTACGCTTAAAACGTACCCCACTCACTAAAGGAGGAACTCACTCATGAAAGAAACGACTTTAAACGTCATCGGTATGACATGTAACCACTGTAAAGCAAGTGTCGAATCAGCACTGAACGAACTGGACGGCGTCACAACGGCGACTGTTTCGCTCTCTGACAATTCAGTCACTGTCGTCCATGAGGATGTCACACAAGAACGTCTCGTCGAAACCATCGAAGAAATCGGCTATGACGTCGCGCCCGCTTAATTTTCTCAAGTCAAACTGTTGCTACCGCACAGTTTGGCTTTTTTAATTGCGGAAAAAGGGGAATGGACTAACAAGGAGGGGTTCGTATGGTACCGAAAATCGAATTCGTACAACACTTCGACGACAACAAAGGAAAACGATTTAAAATCGAACTTTGGAATCTCGGAACCTTCACATTTAGTGCCGAATCAGCCAAAGGCCCCGTCACGCGGTTTAGTTCGATTGATATCCAGTTCATTCAATCGTGCGTTAGCCGGATGCGGGCACTTAACGATGCAAAACAAGCCTTCCAAGAAGATCAACCGGTCTAACTTTCTTTCACTTTCTCTTTAAAAATACATGATGTACGATCGAACACGCTTCCGCTCATGATCCAGGATCATGAGCTTTTTTCGTTTAAGGTCAATATTTTTTAACTTCTAGAGAGTTTCCTTCTAAAAAAGATACTGTTTTTTCCTTTAGCAACCGATAAAGAATAAGACTATTACATTCTTAATTTGAAGAAAATCGGAGGCTTACTGTGCGCAACCCATTTAAAACTAAATCATCAAGCTCAACCTATCAGGCAAAAATCGGATTTCCCGATAAAAAATTCATTACAAAAACAAGTGATCCCACTTTAGCAGGACGCCTTGAATATATGGGCTACACTGAAGAACAATTGCAAACGTTAAAAGCGATGGCTCCTGTCGTCAATTCTGTATTAGACGAAGTCCTCGAACAAGTACTTGACCAACTCCTTCTCCACCCGGAAATGGTGCAGATTGCTGAAAATGCTTCGACACGTCAACGCCTGAAAAAAGTATTTGCCGACTATTTCGGTAGCCTCTTGACCGGAAATATGGACGAGAAGTTTCTTGCGATGCGAAAACGCATGGGTAAAACGCATAACCGGAATTTCGTCCCTGTTACGTGGTTCATCGCTTCTTACGCAGCATTCAACACCTTACTGATTCCTAAAGTCGTCGAGCATTTCCAGGAAGATCCGGAGCAACTTGCAACAGCAATCCTCGCGTTGACTCATGCGATGAACTTGGATGCGCAAATCGTTACAAGTCAGTATGTCGACGCACGATTAGAAGAAGTAGGTGCAGCCAATGAAGCACGCACACGACTTCTGCAAGACGTCGTCCGTGTCAGCCAGGAGGTCGCGAGTACGGTCGAACAAACAGAAGGGGCCATTCTCGAAACGAGTCAACGGGCGACACAAATCTTATCCGAGACGGATCAGACCGAGAAAACAAGTCGCAATCTCGTTGGCTTAACATCAGAAAATGAAGCACAGATGGACAAAATGGAACAACAATTCGTCCAATCGACGGGTCAAGTCAATACATCATTAACAAGCATCCAACAGTTAAAAACGACATCTGACGAAATCGTCAAGATGACACAAGGTATCGAAGACATCGCGAACCAAACGAATCTCTTAGCTTTAAACGCCTCAATCGAAGCAGCACGTGCCGGTGAGCATGGGAAAGGATTCTCTGTCGTCGCAATCGAAGTCCGTAACCTCGCTGAAAATGCGAAATTGTTAAGCAGCAGCATTAATACGCTCATCCAAAAAAATAATGTCAACATTACTCAACTCGTCTCACAGATGGAAGACATCACACGTTCGAACTCCGCCTCTCGGACAGAACTGCAACAAGTGAAGAGTGGGATTCACACAGTGAAAAAAGAGATGGAGAATTACTTGGAGATGTTCGGGCGCAATAAGAACGACTTAGGCCAAATCGTTCAGACGATTCAAGGAATCAGTCAAACGACACAAGGTCTCTCGGCTTTGACAACGAACCTCGTCGCAGCATCGGAATCGAACGCGTAAGTTTTTTTGATTTGTTCAGGTTGAGCTTCATCTAAAAAAAGACCAACCCATGACGGATTGGTCTTTTTTTGATTCCGTATTGCTTGTTACTCTTCCACTTGATCGGCGGTTACGACTAACCGTTCATCATACCCTTTTGATTTCGTAAACGTTCCGATACACGAAATCAACGTCAGGCGTTTAGCGACCGTTGCCCCAAAAATCGAACCAACGGGTGCTTCATCTACAGGATAGGAGGTTACGTTTGTCACCACGTAAGATATCGTCTGCCCTGCTTTTGATCGTAACTCGATTCGTTGTCCTTGTTTCATCTTTGCTAAATCGTAAAATACAGCGGGACCTTCCGTGTCATCTAAATGACCTGCGAGGATGACATTTCCGGTTTGGTTCGCCTCCGCGCCGTATCGGTACCAACCCACTTGATCGGTTTTTTTCGGAACATCCATCCGCCCTTGCTTGTCTTTCCCCACGATTTCAACCTTTGCTTGCACGTCAATCGCATCAATCGATAGTGTCGCCGGGATAAAACTAGCCGTTTCACGACTTTCTTGTACGGATTCAGGTATTGCTTGCTCGATTGCAGGTGTCGCTTGCTCGACTGGCTTCGAAGGAGGAACAGATTCTTCTGTTCCTCCACATCCAGCGAGAATGAGAAAGATCAGAAAGAAACTGTTACGCGTTTTGTTTACGGCGAATGACATAACTTGTTCCAACTAGGGCCGCTCCAGCAAGTGCTACAAGTGCCCAAGTCGTTGCCATTGAAGATGTGTCTGCTGATCCACCAAGTCCTGTGTCTGGCATCGCAGCCATTTCACCGCCATCTGGAATCAAGAGCACATCAAACGCGGGTTCTCCTTCAAGAAGACCGATTGCAAGCGCTGTATAGTTTTTACCGCTATCTAATTTAACACCGTCGAGTGCTTTGACAACATCCATCGCGCCCGCTGGTCGTACTTCAAGATCATACGTGCCGGCATCGAGTGTTCCATAGTCTGAGACTTTCGAGAATTCAAGGTCACTGAAGAGTGCGTCTCCACCTTTAGGGGCGACATCAACAGCTGGTGCGTCCGGTGCAAAGTGCGCGACACGAACCATTGATTTTCCATCTTCACCTTGACCATTGTCTTCCATGACAGCGAGTTTAATATCTGCTAATTTACCGATTGCCGCGACTGAGTAAAATTTTCCGGCTTCAATGTTGAGTGTTTGAGAAAGTACAGGATCTTCTGTTGTTCCTGCAGCGAAGACTTCAACTTTATGTTCTCCTGCCGGAAGAGTGAGATAGTCTGTGACAGCTTTGAATTCCGCTCCTGAGACAGCTGTTTCGCCATCGACGGCAATATCAACTGCCGGAGCATCTGGTGAAGCGTGAATTACACGCACCATTGCGTCATCTGCTGCACCTACCGGTAGCACGAATAGTGCAAACAAAAACGCAGCGGTAACGAACGATATGAATTTCTTCATCATTTTTTCCACCTCTCGTGTCATAATGTATTTCGCTTCTCAAGCCAACCTTTCATTCTAGAAGAAAATATTTCATTCGCGGTGACATCTTGAATTTAAACTAATTTGCAGTACTTTGTAAATATTCCGATGTGCTGAGAGTAACAGTTGTACGCTATCCCCTTTCGGAGTCTCCAGCATCTCACTACCGTATTCCATTCACCCCACCTTCTTTAACTGAAACTGATAAACTGTACAAATGAAGAAATGTACTGCCCATCCTATGTCTTTTTAGACGCATCATGTTTTTCAGCACCACATGGATCGGTTTATCGATCATATGATTCAAGCGGCAATCTTTCGGGATGTTGTAAAAAAAACAGGCAGGCGTCTATATGATTACACTACCCTTTGCTAAGCATTTGTAACGTCCGAATGTAGATTCGAGACGGATTGCGCTCTAAACCATCTACATGCCCGGCTTTCCGTCACGATGTTACCTAAAAAGCGTCACGTTTCGTTGACTCCTACGGGAAAAAGTGCGTTTTTAACGCACTTGCAGAGGCAGGCAAGACCCTGCTCATTGTCCGCTAGGATCCAAGGAGCAGCGGCTTGCGCCTCGCCCGAGGAAAGCAACGAAAAAAGACGCTTTATCTCCCAATAGCACGTTGTCTACAGTCTGAAAAAAGTAGCGTACAAGGACAACCCCTTGTACGCTACTTTTTTACATATCCCGCAATCATTTCAGACAAATTTACTTAATGAAACCAATCATCATTTCACGTAAGACTTTCGCAGCGGCAATCGCTGTCATGTCAGACTGATCATATGCCGGGCAGACTTCAACGAGATCGGCTCCGATGACGTCGACGTCAGCACGTGAAATCATGTGGACGACTTCAAGTAACTCTTTTGTTGTCACGCCGCCGATTTCCTGTGTACCTGTTCCTGGTGCAGCAGACGGATCGAGGACGTCGATATCAATCGTCACATAAACTTTTTTACCGGCAAGCTTCGGCAAAACAGTCTTTAACGGTTCAACGATTTCATAATTGAACAAATTGTAACCGGACGTCTTCGCCCACTCGAATTCTTCTTTCATCCCTGAACGGATGCCGAATGAATAGCAGTTTTCCGGTCCAATCAAGTTGGCGATTTTTTTGAGTGGTGTCGAATGCGAGAGCGGTTCACCTTCATACTCGTCACGTAAATCCGTATGTGCGTCAAAATGTAAGACGACGAAATCATCGTAGTGTTTATCAAAGGCTTTAACGACCGGCCACGTCACGAGGTGTTCGCCCCCCATACCGAGCGGGAACTTACCTGCCGTCAGTAACGAATCGACATACTCTTCAATCATGTCGAGTGACTTTTGGGCATTGCCGAACGGCAACGGAATGTCACCCGCGTCAAACAATTTCGCATCGGCGATATCGCCGTTTAAATACGGACTGTATTCTTCGAGACCAAGTGATACTTCACGAATCCGCGCCGGGCCAAAACGTGATCCCGGGCGGAAACTGACCGTCCAGTCCATCGGCATGCCGTATAACACACCTTTTGCATCTTCGTGAGTCGGTTGACTCGCGATAAAGACTTTACCTGAATATGCTTCATCAAAACGCATTTCTATTCCTCCAGTCATAGAAAGGAGTGTCCCTGAAAACGGAACACTCCTACTTTGAAATTAAATCGTTAAATCTTTGACGAACTTTGGCAACGCGAACGCTGCTGTATGAAGTTCCGGTGTATAGTACTTCGTTTCGATTTCATGGAAACGCTCTGGTGCGACAGCGAGTGGATCATGTTTTTTCGATCCAATCGTAAATGTCCACAGACCGCTCGGGTACGTCGGAACGTTCGCGATGTATAGTTTTGTGATTGGGAAGATTTCTTTGACGTCACGTTGTACATCACGGATCAAGTCTGGTGTAAACCATGGGTTGTCCGATTGTGCGACGAAAATACCGTCTTCTTTTAATGCTTTCGAGATTCCAGAGTAGAATCCTTTTGTGAACAGGTTGACGGCAGGACCGACCGGCTCTGTCGAATCGACCATGATGACATCGTATTCGTTGACCGCTTCCGCGATGTGCATGAATCCGTCACCCACAATGACTTCGACGCGTGCGTCGTCTAAACCACCTGCGATGTTCGGAAGGTATTTCTTCGAGTACTCGATGACCTTGCCATCAATTTCGACGAGAACTGCTTTTTCGACCGATGGGTGTTTTAAGACTTCACGGATGACTCCGCCGTCTCCCCCACCTACGACGAGAACCGATTTCGGGTTCGGGTGTGTGAACAATGGGACGTGTGCGACCATTTCGTGATACACGAACTCATCTCTGTCCGTTGTCATGACCATCCCGTCAAGTAACAACATTGTACCGAACTCGTCCGTCTCAACCATCTCCAGGCGTTGAAACTCCGTTTGTTCGCTCTCATAAACGTGGTTGACACGGAATGTGATACCGTAATCTTCCGTTTGGTGTTCCGTGAACCATAACTTTAATTTTTGTTCCATTTGCGATAGAACCCCTTTCTTTCTCAAGACAAAAGTTGTTCGTATGCGAGTGGCGTTTACGGCGCTTCTTAATCATACAAATGCGAGTATACCGAATTTTGAAAGAAACTTCTATATAATTCGAAAAAAACTATCTGAGTGTTTACTCGACGAAAGTGACGATTTCATCCAAGTCACGGCGTTGTTTCGCACGTTTCGGTTCATCCGCCCGGTAACCGAACGCTACCATGACAGGAACCGTAAATACAGTCCGGTCGAGTAAATCATGGTCGACTAAGATTTTTTCAATCGCCTCTTGATCAAATCCTTCAATCGGACATGAATCGATTCCGATTTGTGCTGCCGTCGACATCATGTTTCCGAGCGCGATATAGGCCTGTTTCGCTGACCAGTCTTCCATCGCTTTTTCATTATTCCCGATTTTAAAGTCTTCTTCGAGGAAAAGACCATACCGCGTCGTCCGCCCTTGTTTTGCCTCGTCTGACAAACCGAGTGCGTCCATCATGTGCGTGACATGCGGACCATCTGGTTGCATTTGCGCACCTGTCCGTGCAAGGAAAATGACATAATGGCTCGCTGTCGGCAATTGTCCTTGGGCACCCCACGAGACGGCACGAAGTTCTTCACGCAATGCTTCATTTTGGATGACGAGCATGTTCCAAGGCTCATAACCAAATGAACTTGGGGAGAGACGCGCGGTTTCTAAAATAAATGCGAAGTCTGCTGGTGTGATCTTTTTCGAAGGATCAAATGCTTTCGTCGCATGACGTGATTGAAAGGCTGCTAAAATAGCTTGTTTTTTCTGTTCGTGACTCATCGTTCGATTCCTCCAGTGATTTTGATCGATTATTTCACAACGATAGCAAATCTGAAATCACCCGTCTGCTATTCTGCTTGATATTAAATGTTACAAATCAATCTTTTCGGGAAATACTAGAGAAACAAAAGAAAAATTAGATTTTTTCATTTTTTTCAAAAATCGCTATGCAAAGCCAGTTCAAACGACTTTACCACCCTTTTTTTCTAGAAATCCCCATCTTTCATTACCCACAGCATTTGCCATCCTTACTATAAGTTTGTTACGGTAGTAACTTGCGTGATAAGGTTTTGTTTTTGAAGTTACGGGTATTACTAATCGTTGTATAGCAATTTTTCAGTATTTACAACATGAAACAAAACAAACATGTAAAATTCGAAAGAAGGTGTTGACCACGATGGAAAATAATCGAAAAAGCAAGATCACGAACGTCTTTATTGTATCCGTCATTTTCTGTGTGCTCTTTACCATATGGGGAATCTTACCTGAATCACTCATTGGTGCCGCAAATCTTGGCAACGTAACAGCAGTCGCACAAAACTTTGTTACAAATGGCTTCGGCTGGCTCTACTTATTCGGTATGAGCGTCTTTTTATTAGTTGCAATCTTCCTCGTCTTCTCGCGTTTCGGTTCTATCCGACTCGGAAAAGACTCTGATCGCCCTGAATATAACCTGATTTCTTGGTTCGCGATGCTCTTTAGCGCCGGTATGGGGATTGGGCTTGTCTTCTGGGGTGTTTCAGAGCCATTGACACACTTCCATACACCACCGGTTGCGACGAGTGACCCGACTGAAGCAGCACGTCTTGCGATGCGCTATTCATTCTTCCACTGGGGACTTCACCCATGGGCACTTTATGCAATCGTCGCTTTAGCAATCGCTTACTCGACATTCCGTAAAGGACGTCCTGCGACAATCGGCGATACTGTCGCTTCACTTATGAAACCGAAATATGAAGCTGCAGGTAAAGGGACAGTTGAAGTTCTCGCGATCGTCGCAACAGCATTCGGTGTTGCCACTTCACTTGGACTTGGCGCCCAGCAAATCTCGGGCGGTTTACATTTCCTCGTCGGAGGTATTCCAAACTCGTTCATGACTCAGCTCCTGATCATCCTTGTTGTTTCAGTCCTTTATATGATTAGTGCTGCTTCTGGTCTCGATAAAGGAATTGTTCGCCTCAGCCACGCGAACCTTGTTCTCGCGGCGCTCTTGATGGTCGGCGTCTTGTTCCTCGGACCATTCAGTTTCATCATGGATTTATTCGTTCAAACAACAGGTGCCTATTTACAAAACCTGCCGATCATGAGTTTCCGTGCCTCAGCCTTCAACCCGGACGAACGTTCATGGATTAACGGCTGGACGATTTTCTACTGGGCATGGTGGATTTCTTGGTCACCATTCGTCGGTACGTTCATCGCACGTGTTTCAAAAGGACGGACGATTCGTGAATTCGTTCTCGGTATCTTGCTCGTCCCAACAATTTTCGGACTGCTCTGGTTCTCTGTTTTCGGTGGATCAGCAATCTGGAACGAACTTTTCAACAGCGTAAACTTAATTGATACAGTTAACGATAAAGGTGTCGAAACAGGTATGTTCGCCTTGTTCGAGACATTTGGTACACTTGGTACGATTCTTAGTATCGTAGCTGTCTTCTTGATTACGACATTCTTCATTACGTCAGCTGACTCAGCAACGTACGTACTCGGAATGCTCTCTTCAGGCGGTAGCTTGATGCCAAGCCTTCGAATCAAATTGACATGGGGTGTCATCCAGTCTTCAATCGCAGCTGTCTTACTTTATGCCGGTGGGCTGAGTGCTCTCCAAGCTGCCGCGATTTTAGCCGCCTTCCCGTTCATCTTCGTTGTCGGGATGATGGTCATTGCCTTGTTTATTGATTTGTATAACGAACCTGAAGAAAAGAAAGCATCTGATGATTTAAAGAAAGAAGCATAATCATGTCAGGCACCTCTTCCGCAATGCGGACTGAGGTGCCTTTTTGGTATGCTTAGTGAAGAGAGGAGTGAGGTCTTGCGCGTCAGAAAACGCTGGTTCGTTTCATTAGGGGTTCTTGTCTTAGGCGGTTGGTTTTTATATCAAGAAAATAATGTGATTGAAACGACCGCAATCACGATTGAAACAGAACGACTGCCAAAAGCATTCGATGGCTATACAGTCGTCCAAATCGCTGACTTACATGGGAAATCCTTCGATCCAAAACAAACGAAGCTACTCAAAAAAATTACTCAAGCACAGCCTGACCTCATCGTGATGACCGGGGATTTAATCGACTCTCGCCGAAACGGAGAAGCCGCTGCGCTGACTTTGATGAAACAATTGACTGCGGACTATCCTGTCTATTTCGTCACGGGAAACCATGAAGTTCGTCGCAACTTGACCCTTTTACCAAAACTCGAAGCGATTGGTGTACAAATTTTACAGAATACGGCAGTCCCGCTCGAATATAACGGTGCAAACATTGCTCTACTCGGCATCGACGACCCAACGACGACACGCTGGAGCGAAGGTCTCCAAGAGTCTGACGGAACTCGGAAAAGCCTCGCCTCCGCACAAGAAGCTGTCGATCGATCGACGTTTCAACTCTTACTCGCCCATCGTCCGGAATATGTACCGCTCTATGCGGAGCGGCAAATTGATCTCGTTCTGTCCGGTCATGCTCACGGCGGTCAAATCCGACTTCCCTTCACAGATGGCTTGTATGCACCTGGACAAGGATTTTTCCCGAAACGGACGGCCGGTCAATATACAGTGGATACGACACAACTCATCGTCAGTCGCGGTCTTGGCAACAGTCTCTTCCCGTTTCGGTTGTTCAATCGTCCCGAAATCGTTGTCATCACTTTAAAGTCATGATAAAAAATCGCCGCCTCCTAGGAGACGGCGATTTTTTTAGTTATGCGAGTGCATCATGTAACTCAGGCTCTGCGTTCGCCCACATTTCCGGTTTATGTGTCATCAGGAATTCACGAAGCAGTCCTTTTGACGTATCGTCCATCTGATCGACGACGATGCGTCCCTTGAGTGACTTGTCCATCTTATTGACGTGATCGGCTAAGATTTTAAACCCGCGCCGTGTTTCGACATCGACTAATAAATCGCATGCTGCGACGCCTCCATAATAAAACCCTTCTGGCTTACGTCCTACCGTGACCCAAACGATCCAGTACAGTTTCCCATTCGGTGCGTCCGCTCGATCCGTCGTGAACTTAATTCGCTTCTCAATCGCTGCTTTCGCATGCATGGCACCCATATCGATGTATGCTTCGCCGTCCTCTGGCGAGATGATGACCGGTGACATACTGTTCAAACTGAGTGTCCCGACGCCAAATCCACCATGTCCGTCTGTTGAATTATCTGAAATGATATTGAAGTTAATCTTCTTTTCCATCTTTACTCGACCCCTTTTACAGCTGTTGCCTCTATCATACCGCATTCAACTGCTGACGCAAGTCCCGCTTAGCGTTTCACTTGTTCCAGCTGTTCTTTCGTCACACGCCGAATCGTCGGCAGACGGAGACATTCAAGTGAGGTCAATTCTTCATGCACAGGTGGATTTGATTCTTCCAAGCGTGTCAATGCCCGGTCGTAAAGTGTCTGTGCCGCACGACCAAACAAAATCACGCGTTCAAGCGACGAGCAACGAGACCGAATCGCCCGCAGTTGTTTAGCAAGCTCCCGGACACGCTCCTCGACTTCTGTTTCAATCTCAGGCGGTAACTTCCGATTTTGGAACAAGGGCTTAAAGCGGTCATCCTCTTCAAGTAACGTCACCATTCCATACCGTTTCGCTTCCGGCGTACCGACGAGTGCCGCTAATTCTTTATCCGTCACAAGTCGACCAAACGGAATGCTTTCATCAAAAATGACTTCTGCGACTTCCAAACCCTTCGTCCCCGATAGTGGATACGTCGTGTCCTCTGATAATGCCCGGTCGAAAATAAGCAATGTATGAATCTTTTTTCGTATAACAGATTCCATTTCCATTGGTGTCACCTCTTCATCCTAAGTTTTCCTCTCGACTACTTCTCTTTTACATGCCCCCACTCCTGTCTTATACCCGTCTTTTCGTGTTTCGATGTCGCTGTTTGACGGCTCCCCTGCTCCATACGGTATACTGAGGGCGTATTGCCATTATGTTTTTAGGAGGAACGATTTATGCCTTACGTTACCGTTAAAATGCTTTCAGGACGGACTGTCGAACAAAAACGTGCACTGATCGAAAAAGTAACAGAAGCTGTTTCAGAAACAGTCAATGCTCCAAAAGAAAACATTACCGTCTTCATCGAAGAAATGGAAAAGACGGACTATGGACAAGCAGGCGTCATGTTTGCCGATAAATAAGGAACTAAAAAAGGATGGACGATGCGTGTTGCTCGACCATCCTTCCTTCTTATACCTATAACACCATGAACGAGAGAGGATGAATTATGATGGCAACGCTTAGCCTTTTAGGGGCAACGGGACGGACAGGGCGTCCCTTGCTCGATTTATTGTTACAAGCCGGTCACAATGTCCGCGCGCTCGTCCGCTCGACCGATCACATGTTACCGGAGCACCCGCAATTGACGATCATTCAAGGAGATGCAACGGAAGTAACAGATTTAGAGAATGTCATTCAAGGTTCATCTGCCGTCTTCAGTTGTCTTGGTACGGATCAGCAACATGTTCTTTCAACAGCGATTCCCCATCTCGTCACGAAAATGAAGGAACAACAGATCGAACGGATCATCTTCATCGGGACGGCTGGCATTCTCGATGCCTCAGAAGAACCCGGGAAGTACCGCTTCCAGTCAAGCGAATCGCGCCGCCGTTCGACAGTGGCTGCTGAAGATCATTTGAAAGCTTATTTGACATTAAAGGATGCTGACGTTGACTTCACTGTCATCTGTCCGACTCAATTGACGGAAGACGATGAAATCAATGATCTCTTAATTGAAGCACCCCGCTTCACACAGGAGACAGGACCGATTCCTCGCCGCAACGTCGCCCGTTTTGCTTTTGAAGCCTATCACGAACATCTCTTCAGTCGTAAGCGCGTGGGGATTGCTTCCCATCAATGATTTCAAAAATCAACATGACGATGAATCCCGTGCGCCGTCAGGCATGCTGGATTCATCGTCATGTTTTAGTTTGCTTACTTTCAATCAAACACTTGTCGTAGTTCAATTTCCCCTTCACCGTGCCCTTGCGGATCCGGCATCCGTAGTGCCCAGTCGATTGCTTCTTTTCGTGACGCGACATCGATCAAAATAAATCCAGCAATCAATTCCTCTGTTTGCATGAATGGTCCTTCCGTAACGATCGGTCGATCTCCAGGTCCACGATAAGAAAAGCGCATCCCGTTCGAGCTCGGATGGAGTCCTTTCGCCATCACATGTACCCCTGCATCGCGTAACGCTTGATTGTACTCGGACATCGCTTCCATAAGCTCAGGACTTGGACGCTCACCCGCTTCTGCACGCTTTGATCCTTTAACGATCAACATAAATAGCACGTTCAGCATCTCCCTTTCTCGAAAGTCGCTAAAATGATGTATTAACCAATTCCACCATCCCCTTCTCCGCAAACCAAGATGAGTCTAACCAAATCAATTCTTGTGGCGGATGTTTCCGACATCCTCGCTTTCCAGGTAAGCTTGGGGAGAGCAACGAAAATAGATGACGCTTGTCTGGTCCACAATTTCTTTTTCCACAATCTAAAATACCCGCCGACAACGATGTCAGCGGGTAGAAAAACTCTTATGAAGCGCGAACATGCGATATCGAGACAGATTGTACTCTAAACCGTCTTTCCTGATTTCCCACATGGTATTCCCTAAAAAGCGTCACGGTTCGTTGACTCCTACGGGAAAAAGTGCGTTTTTAACGCACTTTCAGAGGCAGGCAAGACCGAGGAAAGCAACGAATAAAAACGCTTGCAGTTCCCAATATCGACTTTTTCCACAATCTAAAATACCCGCCGACAAAGATGTCAGCGGGCATGTTAAGTTCTCATTAGATGATGACACTGACGACGATTGCTGTCAGAACACTGACGAGCGTCGCACCGTACAATAATTTAAGACCGAAGCTCGCAGCGACACTGCCTTGGCGATCGTCGAGTCCTTTAACTGCACCCGCGATGATCCCGATTGACGAGAAGTTCGCGAATGAAATCAAGAAGACCGATACGATTCCGAGTGTACGCTCTGAGAATTCTTTCGTGTACTCAGGAAGACTGAGCATCGCGACGAATTCGTTCGTGATCAATTTCGTTGCCATGATGCTACCAGCACTGACTGCTTCTGCCCATGGAACACCCATGATAAAAGCGAATGGCGCAAAGATGTACCCGAGAATTTCTTGGAACGAGATACCAAGAACCATCAAGAAGATGTCGTTGACCATCCCAATCAATGCGTTGTATCCGATTAACATCGCACCGACGATGATTGCGACTTTAAATCCATCCAAGATGTATTCGCCGAGCATCTCGAAGAACGTTTGTTTCTCTTCGACGATTTCTAAGATATCTTCGTTTGGATCGACCGTATACGGATTGATGATTGAAACAATCATAAATCCACCAAAGAGGTTTAAGACGATGGCCGTAACGACATATTTCGGTTCCACCATTGTCATGTAAGCACCGACGATTGACATTGAAACGGTCGACATCGCCGAAGCACACAATGTATAGAGACGGTTTGCCGGTAATTTACCGATTTGTTTTTTGACTGTGATGAAGACTTCAGATTGACCGATCGCTGCCGAGGCGACGGCGTTGTATGATTCAAGTTGTCCCATGCCGTTAATCTTCGACAAGACAAATCCGATTCCGCGCATTAAGAGCGGGAGGATTTTCGTGAACTGTAAAATTCCGATTAATGCTGAGATAAAGACAATAGGAAGAAGAACGTTGATGAAGAATGGCTGTGCCCCTTCATTCGCAAGTCCACCAAAGACAAAGTTAATTCCGATTGCTGCATAACCAAGTAACTTTTCAAAGACACTCGCTACACCGCGGATGATAATATAACCGAACGACGTGTTCAATAAGATGAATCCGAGAACGAGCTGAAGCACTAGCATGACCGCAAGCGGTTTCAATTTGATACTTTTACGATTGCTGCTGACGAGTAGAGCTAGTCCAAAAACGACGACCAGTCCGAGTAACGCGATTAAATATTTCATGAAGTACCCCTCAATCTATTAGTTGTTTATCAGTTGTACATAAGTACGATGTCTGACGTTTAATCTCTGTCCCAAGTACTAGAATAATCAACATTCGTCAGAACTGCAATAGGTAAAGTTCATTTAGTAACCGCTTTCGTTATTTTCATAAACTTTCAAGACAAAGTTTTCCAGGCGTTTCCGAACATTGTCCTGACTGAGGTTTCGCTTTCCATATGCTTCCCACCCCGGATATACAGTAATTGTTTCGGGTCCAAAATCGAAAACAGCATTTAAGTCCCATCTCCGATCGTAAGTAAGCCCGCTCATCGCCTGATAAAATTTTAAAAACCGGTCCGCAACTTCGACGGACTCGAGTAAAGCAAGGTTCAGCCGGCAATGCGCCACGTCTGCTTCAATCGGTCCAACACATGCACTCACCCAATCAACTACGTTATACTTTTCCCCTAAATCGTATAACACATTAACCGGATGGAAATCACGATGGATGAATCGAATCTGTTCACTAGGCGCTGGTGCTGGTGCACTTGCCCAGTCCCAGGCGGCGATTTCGGTTGCCCAGGTCGGAACGACACGGGTTTTACTATAGGGTTTATATACATACGAAGTTTTTGGGACCGGTAAGCGATGAATTGCGACTAACGTCCGTGCCAGTCGCTCCACATACAGATCGTCAAGTGGCGTAAGTTGCACCACCCCTTGGACATACGTCATCTGAAGCCAAGGTGGAATCTCGCCGATCCACGCTTCTTGATACTTGAGGACGCGCGGTGCAAGCGGCCCCGCCGTCTTTAGCGCAAAGACCTCGTGCGCGACGAGGTCCTGTTCTTGTTGCAACCAGTTTGGATTCGTATGGATTCGGATAACACTGTCGCCCGCCCGTACGACGAGCGACGAGGTCGCCCCGGGTAAAACTTCCGTCTCAATTCCGGACAACCCGACCTGTTCTAAAATCTGCTCAATGACTCGTTTCATTTGAGTATCCTCCGAGCAACAGTTGATCAATCTGCATCTTTTCATTAGCGAACTCACGTAAGTCATACAAGATTTCTTGCGGATAAAACAACTTTTCATCCGTCTGTCTTGAATTCGCGATCGCTTCGACGAGTGGGGAGACTTGTGAGATTTCTTTTTTCTGCCCGTCTTTCATTTGGAGCATGATCGGCTGTTTACTGATTTCTCGGTTCTCTCCATATAAATCATACGGAAGGCGACTTAATTTATCTTCTAACAAGTAATATGCCGGATCGAGTCCGATTTTATTGAACAGTTCTGCTAGTTTTTCATGGATTGCTTCCCGCTTTTCTGGTGGGTAGTCGACGTACTTAAATAATTTTCGATTGACGAACCGACGTGACAAGTCACTAAGAATCGCATCGTGTTCTTCCATCCATTGTTGGAAATAGAAATAAACAATCGTTTCATCAAGCGCGAGGTAATTCTTCAACGCCATCGTTTGGTCAAATAACGGAATCAAATGAACCGGATGGATGTCAAACACATAACCCGAGGTATACAGTTCCTTCGCCCGCTCGAGAATCGCTTTTAATAAGTAATCGCTCGATCGTGTGACCGGGTGCAGATAGACTTGCCAGTACATCTGATACCGGCGCATGATGTAGTCTTCAATCGAGTGCATGCCTGATTGTTTGACGACCATCTGATTGTGTGCGGGACGTAAGACACGCAACATGCGTTCTAAATCAAACTTCCCGTAACTGACACCGGCGAAATGGGCGTCACGCAATAAGTAATCCATCCGGTCGACGTCGAGTTGCGAACTGATCATCGTCACGAGCAACTGGTTCGGATGCGTCTTATTGATGACGGAGGCGACTTCTTCCGCAAAGCCTTCGCCAACTTGATCGAGGACTCGTTTGATTTCCGTATCCCCGAGAATGATCCGTTCCGTCCACTCCTCGTGATCGACACCAAAGACATTTTCGAAGGCATGGGAAAAGGGTCCGTGCCCGACGTCATGAAGCAAGGCTGCGACGAGCGTCAGCTCGCGGTATTGGTCATCCCAGTCAGCACGACCGTTAAAGACGTCAATCAGTTGGCGTGTAATCTCATACACACCAAGCGAATGATGAAACCGTGTATGCTCCGCTCCGTGAAACGTCAAAAAGGATGTCCCGAGTTGTTTGACCCTGCGAAGCCGTTGAAACTCCTTTGTTCCAATCAGTTGCCAAATCAATTGGTCGCTGACATAAATATAACGATGAACCGGATCTTTAAAGACCTTAGTTTCTCTTAATTGACCTAGTGACTGATACATGTCATTCTCCCCTTCATCTGGTCGTTCTCTTCGTTGTTTTCAATTTAGGGGCAGTCTGTTCCTGTCAGACTATCCGCTTCTTACATAAAGTTTACACTGGCTATGCTATAATGATGTCGCAAATCTACAAAAAAAGGAACGAGCCAATGGGAATCGAACTCTTAAAACAAGAACAATATCGTATTTTTGATCAAACGTCACTCGGAACGACATTTCATGCCACCCAATCGTTCGCGATGGACGACACGCTTTGTGCCTCCGTCGCAACAGAAGGTGCGGCACTTCGTTCTTGGGTGCACCACGAAACGGTCGTCCTCGGGATTCAAGATGCCCGTCTGCCTCACTTAACAGAAGGAATCGACGTCTTGAATACACACGGCTTTCACCCCGTCGTCCGAAATTCGGGCGGACTCGCGGTCGTCCTCGATGCAGGTGTCTTGAACATTTCGCTTGTCCTACCAGAACGGGGCGGCATTGATATCGACAGCGGCTACGAAGCGATGCTCGCCCTTGTGCAGCACATGTTCAGAGACGAAACCGATGCGATCGTCGCTGGCGAAGTCGTCGGCTCATATTGCCCCGGCTCTTACGACCTTTCGATATTCGGTAAAAAGTTCGCCGGGATTTCGCAACGACGTGTCCGCGGGGGGGTCGCCGTTCAGATTTATTTATGTGTCAACGGAAGCGGGAGTAAGCGCGCAGCACTCGTGCGCGACTTTTATGAAGCCGCCCTGCAAGGCGAGGAAACAAAATTCACGTATCCTGTCATCATTCCGGACACAATGGCCTCTCTTGAGGAGTTACTTCAACTTCCGCTTACGGTCGAACAGTGTTTACTCCGTGCTTACCGTGCCTTGATGGCACTCGGCACAAATTTAGTCCCGTCCGTCCTCGATGAAGTCGAAAATGAACGATTCGGTGTAAACCTGGGCCGGATGCTCGAACGAAACGAAAAAGCCCTAGGTAAGTAAAGGAGAGAACGCAATGGTACGATTCATTACCGATAGTGGTGCCGATGCACCGCAAGAATTATTAGATGCCCATGACATCACAATCATGCCGTTCGGTGTATTGATTGGAGACGACACGTATTTTGACGGCGAAACGATTTCGCCGGAGGAGCTCTATGCTAAAATGCGTGACGGTGCTGCGCCAAAAACTTTCCAAGTCGAGGTCACGCGGATCGCGGAAGTCTTCAAAGCACACTTCGAACAAGGGGAACCGTTCCTCTATCTCGCTTTTTCAAGTGATCTATCCGGCACCTATCAAACGGCAACGATGCTCGCAGAAGAACTCGCCGAACAATATCCCGATGTTCCGTACGCCGTCATTGATACGAAAACAGCATCGACCGGTCAAGGACTCTTCGTCCTTGATGTCGCGACCTTCGCGAAAACACATACGTTTGACGAAACAAAAGCCTATGCAGAACAAAAAGTGAATTCGATCCGTCACTTGTTCACGGTTGAATCACTCGAGTACCTGATGCGTGGTGGTCGTGTGTCACGTGCGAGTGCCTTCATCGGTGGATTATTATCGATTCTGCCGCTCTTGACGGTCGAAGACGGTAAGTTGATCCCGAAAGAAAAGATTCGTGGTCAGAAAAAGGTCATGAACCGGATCGTCGAATGGATGGAAGAAGCGCGTCCGATGATTGACGGACACCGCATCATCATCGGTCACGGTGACTCGATTGAACGGGCCGAGATGCTCAAACAATTGATTGAAGCCCAGTTCTCTCCAAGCGAAGTCTTGATTACGATTGCCGGAGCGGCCATCGGTTCGCACACCGGACCGGGACTGCTTGTCATCGGCTATGATTTGCCGGCCTGACAGCCGCTTGATTTTATCCACACTAAAAAATCCGAATGATTCCCCTCTTCTTTATCAGAAAAGGTTGGATCATCCGGATTTTTTTGTTTTTAAAACCTGTCATTTCACGGTTTCATCGTCTCGATGCATACGGTGTCCGCTCTGTTCTCGGTTCAAAAAGTCCGAGCAACAAAAAGCGGAACAATACATACACAAACAAAAGCAATGTCACCAGTTCAAAGAACAAATAGCCGACATCTTGCAAGGACAGTCCTGTCCGGATTCCGTTCCACAAGTAGGCCAGATCTATTGTCAACAGACCGATTAGACCGGCAGCGAGCGCTTCCGCCCGTGTCAGCGGATGGTGAAGCGAATAGGAAACCCGCTTGACGTTGAAGATGTTCTGGATTCCGTCCTCTGATGTATAGCCTTTATACAGCGCGAACGCCGAACCGATTGCTACGAGGAAAAGTGCCGAAAGCGGGGCAACCAGATTTACGATAACCAGCAGAAACAGCATCGGCAAGACAACGTTCGGTTTCATTCAGACTTCGTTCCCGACGCGACCGGTTCCCCTTGATTCAAGTTGACCGTCAACGGTTTGGCTGTCCCTTTTCCAGAAAAGTTCTCAATCAATTCTTTGACATCGATTCCGGAAGAAGCCTTCAACGTCTCTTGGAGTGACGCCATCAAGTCCGTCGCATAACCCGTCACACGGTTCGCACCGCCACCTTCACCGTTCCCTGTATCGACGACCGTGATCTTGTCGATGTTACCGAGTGGTGCTGCGATTTCTTTCGCATACTCCGGCATCATGCGAATGACCATGTCGAGAATCGCCGCTTGTCCGAATTGTTCGAAGGCTTGGGCAATCTTCTCTTTTGCTTCTGCTTCCGCAAGACCTTTCAGGCGGATGATGTCCGCCTCGGTTTCCCCTTGTGCCCGCTCGGCGTCGGCTTTTGCGAGACCATCAAGGCGAATCCGTTCCGCATCGGCCTTCGCTGACGCTTCAATCCGGTATTTCGTCGCATCGGCTTCTGCATATTGTTTCGCCCGGTCCGCTTGTGCTGCCTGTTCGATCGAGTACCGATCGGCATCGGCACGTTTTTTAACTTCTGCGTCGTACTGTTTCTCGCGACGGAGAATTTCACGTTCTTCGAGTTCGATTTGTTTTTGCCGTTCGATGATTTTGATTTGCATTTGTTGCTCTGTGACTTCTTGTTGCGCGCGTGCATTTTCTAAGTCGTAGGCTTGGTCGGCTTTCGCCTTCGCGATGTCTTGTTCGCGACGATAGTCTGCCATCTTCAGCTGGTTTTCTTTTTCCGCTTCCGCGATTTCAGTCGCGCGCTCGAGCTCTGCTTTTTTCGCATCTTTTGAAGCTTCCGCCCGCTTGATCCGCGTTTCTTTTTCAGCATCCGCCGTCGCGATATCAGCGTCACGGCGTACTTGCGCGATGCGTGGTTTCCCGAGTGATTCGAGATAACCGTTTTTATCGCGGACATCTTTAATCGTGAACGAGACGATGATCAGTCCCATTTTCGCGAGATCTTGTGACGCGACACGTTGCACTTCTTGCGAAAATTTATCGCGGTTCTTATAGATTTCTTCGACCGTCATCGATCCAAGAATCGACCGCAAGTGACCTTCGAGGACTTCCCGCGCCTCACTTTCACGGTCTTCCTTTGATTTCCCGAGGAATTGCTCGGCTGCCGTCGCGATTTCCGAAATCGAGCTGCCGATTTTAATGATTGCCGTTCCATCCGCCATGACCGGAACACCTTGTTCCGTATAAACTTCAGGCGTTGTTACTTCGAGCTTGCTCGACAGTAAACTGAGCGGTGTCGCCTGTTGGAAGACAGGCAAGATGAATGCCCCGCCACCGCGAATGATTTTAACGCGGTTACCGGATTCATCCGTATTGACACTTGGACTATTTCCGAGATAACTCCCCGACACGATTAACGCTTCTTCTGGCCCAACTGTCCGATACTTCGTGATAAATAGAGCAACAAGCGCTAAAATGAGCGCGCCGGCGATAATCGCCACAATAATAACTGGATTCACGTAAACATCTCCTCTTTCCATTGGTTCGGGTAGGTCATGACGTGCGCCACCCCTTGTTTGATTTCAATGATGATGACTTTCGTTCCTTGATCGAGTGGCGGTCCTTCAAATAAAACGGCTGATTTTGAAATCCGTCCGGAGACATCATCGACTAAAATTTCTCCATATCCGTCACTCGGGATCGATAAAATGACCGTTGCACTTCTTCCTTCTAGCATCTGCTCGGAAAAACCCAGCGACTGCTCGGCTTCGGCAAGCGGTACAAAAATGAACAAGTGCACTAAGGTCGTCAAAATAAGACTGATGAATCCACTGAGCAATAAGATCATCAATGAGCTCATGGCTGTTAAATGCTCAAGTCCGAATCCGAAAGCCGACGTTAAAATGACGAATGATAAAATCAACGTCGGATGAAAAATTTGATCGACGCCCGGAACCAGGTCCGAGAACACGACCGATAACAAAACGCCACATCCTGCTGCTGCCAGTGCATAGAGATACAACGTACTAACGTCCATCTTCTGTCACCTCGATAAAAGCACTCGAGCCATAAAGCTGATGATAAATCCGTTTGTATTCATGCCGGTTTTCTTCATACAGCAGGTGTGCCAGCTCACGCTCACGCGGACTGGTGTCTTCTTGCAAACGCCGTGCATACTTTTTCTGTGCCGCGTAATGACGCGCTAGCAAACTTTCGAGTGCTCCTTGACTTGGCGTGGCCGCGACAGGTTGACGTCGTTTTCTCATCTTCGTGCTCCTTTCCTGTTTAATCCGTTCAGTTTTATGTACGCTAGTTTTTGGAAATGGTTTCAAAAACCAATTTCCTTTTTCCATTTTTCATGCGGATAAACAAAAAAACCGAAGAGCAATGCTCCTCGGTTTTAATCCGTTTACTTTTTCCGTTTAACAATCAAAACATAGTAGATGACGAGTGCTGCACAATCAAGTGTCATGATAATCAACCCCATCGGTAAAGCCGAGTCCTCGCCCATGATTCCGACGAGTGGTGAAACGAGTGAACCGACGAGCATCGGCAAGAGACCGAGCAAAGCAGATGCGCTCCCTGCCGTCTTCCCGTAGTTTTGCATCGCAAGTGTAAAACCAAGCGTTGAAATCAGACCGACGCTCGACACAACGAAGAAAAGTGGAATCATGACAAAAATCAAGGCATCGGATAAGGTCAAGCCGAGGAACAACAAGATGCTTGCCGTCGCAACAATCATTAAGGCAATCCGCATCAATTTCTCACTATCGACGCGACCGGCGAGTCGTCCTGCGATTTGAGCCGCGATGATGATTCCAATCCCGTTCAAGCCGAACAGGAAACTAAACTGTTGCGGACTCGCACCGTAAATGTTTTGTAAAACGAACGGCGAACCGGAGATATAGGCGAACATCGCACCCATGACGAACGCTTGTGCAAAGGCGTAACCGATGAACACGCGGTCCGTCAATAAACGACCAAACGTCCGAACCGTCGTCGCGAGATTCCCTTCGACCCGGTGATGCACCGGCAGTGTTTCCGGTAACCGGAAAGCAACGGCAAGCAGCATCATCGTACTTAAGATGGCCAGTAAATAAAACACCACATGCCAATCACCGAAACGTAAAATTTGTCCACCGATGACTGGTGCTAAAATCGGAGCCGTCCCGTTAACAAGAGATAAAGCAGCAAAGAACTTCGTCAATTCCGGTCCTTCAAACAAATCACGAACGATCGCGCGCGAAATGACGATGCCGGAAGCACCAGCCGCCCCTTGCACAAAACGAAGTGCAATCAACACTTCGATCGTCGGAGCAAACGCACATGCAAGCGAGGCGAGGAGATAGGCGACGAGTGCGAGCATTAAGGGACGTTTCCGTCCGCGGACATCGCTAAGCGGTCCGACAATCAATTGACCGAGCGCCATGCCAAGCATACATGCCGTCAAACTCAATTGAATCATCGACGCACTCGCCCCGAATGAACGGGACATGTCGGGGAAAGCAGGTAAATACATGTCGATCGAGAGCGGACCGAGTGCTGCCAATGAGCCTAAAATTAAAATCAAGGTAAGTCGTTTCGTTTTCACGAGTGAAACATCTGCCATCCGATTTCCTCCTTAAGTCGTTACATAATCTAAGTCGTGCAAGACATAGGCGAGGAAAAAGACGACAGATGGATTTTCGTAAGCCGTCTGGACTTTCTTCAGTTGCGCCCGGTAGCCTGTCTCATATTCCACTCCGTTCAACTTGCGTTCCATATTCATTTTAATCAACGCATCGAGCTTATCGACGACATCTACCATCTGTCCTTCATACGTATCATCTTTCGCTTCGACGAGAAAACGATAAAATTCTGTTCGCATCACGTCAGGTAATAATCCAATCAACGCCTCCCCTTCTGCCCGTTCATAGGCCTCAAAGGCAGCTGCCGTGACCGGCGTCGCATGTTTGACCGGTCCGAGGACGTCCCCTGTCGTCCCTTCGACTAAATCGTGACAGAGCAAACGCGAAACGACTTCAGCCGTATCGATCGTAACCCCGTACTTTTTCGACTCGATCAGACCGTTGAACAAGCCGAGGGAAGCCGCCCGAAACGCATGTGTCGCGTCATTGTCATCAATCGTATTGAAGCGCCCTTTCCAGCGTCGAATCGTATCCATCATCAATGCATTGTCAATGAAATGTGCCATCTCGTCTTCGGCAAAGACGGATGTCGTCAAGCGACGGATGGCATATAACGGGTGTTCGAGTAAATAGTTTTTCAGTTCAAGCGTTTTTGCTTCAAAGAACGGTGACGCCGTCATCCGTGCTTCCCGTCTTGCGAACAACATCGCGTCGAACGTATCGATCGCTTTAACGATTTGCCCTTCAATCGTGTCATCTTCGGCATGGACGAGATAGTCTGTAAATTCTGTTTGAAGCGATTTTGACAATAAGGCGACGAGTTTCTCACTCGCCTGTTGCTCCATCGCCTGAATGTGATCATGAAGTGTCGGCTCTTTTTTCGTCCGGTGTTTGATTGGACCGGTGATCACTTCGTTCATATCGTGAAACAGTGCCTTTCCTAATAAGCGCAGGCGATCGATTTCAACGGGTTGCTGCTCTTGTTCGATATAGCTCGCCATTAAACTAAATAGAGCGACGCGAAAACTATGACTTGCGGCGTTGTCTTGAAAACGCGGAGCATACTCATCCCAACGTGGTACGTTCTGCATCCGTGTCAGCATTCGAATAAAGTTACCGTTTTGCATGAAATCTCCCCCAAAATCAAAAAGGACAGAGGAGTTGTGACCCTGTCCAATTTTTGTATTATTTTTCTTCTTTGACACCACTTCTAAACCAGCCGATGACAAGAATCAGTCCGAGAACGACCCAGAAAATCGTCTGCCAGAGCGTGCTTTCCGGAAACTCGTGCGGTAAGACATGAATGGTCGGGTGTGCAAGCGTCATGATGACGAGCTTAACCCCGACCCAAGCGACGAGCCAAAATGCTGCTTCTTCAATCCCTGGTCGTTTTTGGAGTAAAACAACGAACCAGCTTGCGAAATATCGCATGATGACAAGTCCGATGATCCCACTGAAGAAGACGACCCAAAATTGTCCCGTGTTCAGTCCACCAATCATCCCGCCGACCATCGGTAATGTCGTCGCCATGGCAACGGCCGCGAGTGTCGAATCGACGGCAAACGCTAAATCAGATAATTCGACCTTGACGACCGTCCACCAAAAATTCGGCGATTCTTTTTTGGATGCCATCGCATCCGGTATTTGATGTTTGTTTGATCGTGCCTCGACGATTCCTTTAAAGGCGACATAAAAGAGGTACGCTGCACCAAGTGCCTGTAACTCCCAAACAGTCGCTAAGTACGACGCAAAGAAAATCGCGATGAAACGAAGGACGAGTGCCCCGATTAGTCCGTAAAACAACGCTTTTTTTCGTTGATCGTCCGGTAAAGGACGAACGAGTACCGCCATGACCATCGCATTATCAGCCGACAGCAATCCTTGTAAGATGATCAGGACGAGCCCGACCGTCGCATACTGCGTAATTAATCCAATATCCATAAAAACGAATCCCCTTTTTGTTCACTAGGTTCATTATAATCTTTGTACCTGTAAAAGAAAAAGACGGAAGCTTGAACCTTGTGTTTCTATCTTCCCCCTTTTTTCGGAGTTCACACTAAAAAAGACCCTCCAGTCGGAGAGCCTTTCGCTTAAAGATGTTGATCCACTTTTTTCTCAGCATCTGGATTTGGTTTTGTTTTCGGTGAAGAGAACCAACCCCAAACTGCGAGACCGACCATGACCGTCCAGAAGAACGCTTGCCATGGCGTACTGTGAGCAAAGCCTTCCGGTAACTTCATCGCTTCAAAGATTGTTCCTTCAATCGATGCGTGATATTTCGGATGCTCAAGGGCAAGAACGGCGAGCTTGACTCCGACCCAAGCGACGATTGCGAATGCCGCTGTTTCAAGTCCAGGACGTTCTGCGAGTAGTCTGACGAAGACGCGCGCTGCGAAACGCATCAAGACGACACCCATCAAACCACCTGTCAGGATGACGACGAAATGTCCGGCATTCAATCCACCAATTTCATTTGTCCCCCAGTCAGGTAATGCGACGGCGAGTGCGACCGCTGCAAGAATCGAATCGACGGCGAATGCAAGATCGGCGAATTCAATTTTAGCGACTGTTTTCCAAAACTCCGCTTTTGAGACGGGCTCATCCGATTTCGGTTCTTGATCGAGCTCACTGTCCGCCCCATGATTTTCACCGAGCCGTCGTGCCTTGACCGTTTTATAAATATGCCGTAACCCCATGATAAGCAGGTATGCTGCACCAAGTGCTTGAATCTGCCAAATATCAACGAGGAACGAAATCGCGAACAATGCCGCGAAGCGGAGGACGAACGCTCCTGCCAAACCATAAAATAAAGCCTTTTTCTGTTGTTCGCCTGGTAAGTGTTTTACCATGACGGCGAGGACGAGTGCATTATCTGCTGAAAGTAGTCCTTCGAGTGCGATTAAAACGACGACTACCCAGGCATATTGAAGTACTAACTGCCAATCCATCTACTTCATTCCTTCCTATCTTATAAGTTTCACAAAGGCATTAACTAAAAAAAGATTTACGCGTTCATATGAACATATACTATCCGATTCAGTACAGACTTGCAAGTATCCCTTATGATGAGTTTAGCAAACTGTTGATTCTGAGCCTTGCTAGTTTCGTTTTGCTAGCAGTTCATGATAAAATTCATATCAACAGTTCAACATAGTGCAAACACATTTGCGGAATCATCAGAGTTGCTCGTCTCTAGCATTCCTGTCATGTTATTACTATTGATAAAATACAAAAGGACAAAGGGGCCAATTGAAATGTCTACCTACCCGATTACACTACCCACAAAAGAAGAGCGTCATAAGCTTTTCGGTTCTGTTCCCCCTGTTAAAGGAACAAAACCTACTGAAAAAGATAAAATGGTTGATCTTCAAAATACACCAAAGAATTTCTTGTTTGCACTTGATGCAGTCGGTATTTCAAACGTCAAACATCCTGTCGTCATCCAAGATGGTGACAAAACGCAGGCCACTGTCGCGACGTTCGAGCTTTCGACATCACTCGTTCAAGACCGTAAAGGCATCAACATGAGTCGCTTAACGGAGCAACTCGATCAGTACCATCAAGAAGGATGGGTCGTCACGAACGAATCACTGATTCAGTTCGCGCGCGATTTAGCCGAGCGGATGGAGCAGTCTGAAGGTCAATTAACGATTCGCTACCCATGGTTCTTCACGCGTAAAGCACCGGCAACTGGACTCAGCGGTCTGATGAATGCCGAAGTCTGGCAAACGGTCAGTGTCGATACGGAAACGAATGAAGCAACGTTGACGGTCGGGTTAACGATCAATGTCACGACACTCTGCCCATGTTCAAAAGAAATCAGTGAGTACAGTGCCCATAATCAACGTGGTTACGTCACGATGGAAGCATCGCTTCGTGACGAGGCAGATGACTTTGACTGGAAACAAGAATTACTGGATGCGGCTGAATCAAATGCATCAGCACCACTTCACCCGGTCCTCAAACGTCCGGATGAAAAACGTGTTACGGAGATGGCTTACGAAAACCCACGCTTCGTCGAAGATATGGTCCGCTTAATCGCGGCTGATCTCTACGAAATGGATGCGATCGCAACGTTCTTCGTCGAATGCCGAAACGAAGAAACCATTCACCAACACGATGCCATCGCTCGAATCACGTTCGATAAAGACGCACAATAAGTCTTATACCACCCTCGCCCTAGATGACCTCTTCGTTGTCTAGGGCGTTTTTTCATTAACCGGATGCACTTTTTTGAAACGCCTGGAAGCAATGAAGAAATCGTCATGACTTGAAACAATATTAAAAATGAGAGGAAGGACCTAGTAACGGTCCATCCTCTCATTTTGTTTTTTTTACTCGTTTCGGAGCAATAAGTCCGTCGCCCGAACGGTTCCCCATGGCGAAACATCAGCTTTGACTTCTAATTTTTCCGCATCCTCATACCCTTTTCCTGTACCTTGTTCGACATAATATTGAGTCAGCTGAGAAATCGTCACGTATTCATCGTAATACTCACCAGCAACCGAACCGAAAAAGCGGTCATTCGAGATTTTATCAATTCTTGCATATCCATCTTCCTCCGTTATAAACGTAACGTAGACAAGTCCTTGTTTGACAGAAGCATCCGGTTTTAAATCTGGATACTGCAACACGACGTACTCCCCGTAAATCGGATCAAATGGATCAAACGGCTCTGCCCGGAAGCGATAACTCTCTCCGAACCACGAAATCGCATAAAAACTGAGTACGACAAGCAAAACAATCAGTGTCTGAATAAACGCAAACCCGTACTTTTTCATGCCGACTGACCTCCTTCACGACGTCGTTGCATCCACCAGAGCACACCGGCAATCAAGAACACGAGTAAGGCCCCGCCTAGGAAAAAGAGTGACATATCCAGACGATTCCAAGCATAAATGAAGTAAACCGTCAGTTGAACGGCAATGAAATAAACGAACGGAATCAGTAAACGATGACCGGTTCGTTCTCGCTCAATCAAATAAACGAATGCCATCACTTCAACTAAAATCGCCATCAAGATCGCTTGTTCCTCGAACCATAAGAGTCCGACCAAACCGAGCGGGACGATGAAAAGGAGCGGACGGTAACGTACATAAATCAAACTTCCGACCGCGGCTGCGGCAAGTACAAGTAAAATCGCTTCGACGAGCGAAATCGGAGCAGTTGTCGTTTCTGCGCGGACAGATAGATAGACCAGTGAGTTAATGGCTGCCGTGACTAAATAGAGCGCGTAGAGGAGCGGGTGCTTTTGCTCCTCCCGAACAAGTAACAGTAATGGAACGAGGAAAAATAAAGTCCAAATCGGCCAAAGAATACCTTCGTAGGAAACGAGGAAAAACAATTCCAACCCTGCGAAGTAGAGGAGCAACCAGCTAAAAATCAGTGATGGAAACGTTTGACTGAAATAGAACCAGGCTACGGATATCAGAATCAAACAAACAAATGATGTCCAGTCTAGAAACGTAGCGTACTCGCTCCCGAAGTTGCCGATTCCCGTAAAAATATTCAATCCCGCCAAAAAAGCGACGACAGCGTAGGCAGCGTGACGCCAAACGAAAAAATGACCGAGTGCCATAAGAAAGATTACCCAGGCAATGAATGAGCTTTCAAGCGACATATGAAAACTTTGGACCGTGACAATCAATGCACCAAGGAACGCGAGAATCCCGAGTATCCGGAACGCCACCGGATTCCAAATCGTCCGGCGTTCGGAAATATCAGCTAGCACATAACAACTGATCATGATGACAAGAACGAGTCCGATTTTGACCAATGCCGGAATGACTTGCCAATTGGCCGCTAAAAAACTGAGTAAGGCCAAGCCGACAAACGTCAATCCGACAATCAACAGTAAGGGCGTCCGCTTTTTGACTTGGTGTTTGTGTTCGTACGCTTCAATCCGATCGACGGTTTCTGCATCAAGCAATCCTGCTTCCTGCCATTCTTTCAACTTTGTCAATCGCGCCATCTTTCCACCTCCTAGGACTCAACACTACACTTATATTTTTCCCGTTTTCCTATCGCTTCAAGCAAATTCACAATAAAAAAAGCGACTACGCCCAGCTCAGTTTCGCTGATGTAGTCGCCTTCATCTGGTTTAAACGCGGAATTGCGTCACCATTTCTTGTAGTTCTTCTGCCATATCCGACAATGCTTTCGCGGATTGCGAAATTTCTTCCATCGAACCGAGCTGTTCTTCCGTCGTCGTCGCAACACGTTCGGATGCTGTCGAATTCTCATCCGCAATATGAGCGATTTCCGTTGCCGAAGCCGACACTTCTTGGACGTTCGCCGCGATTTCTTCGACCGTCGCTGTGACATCTTCGATTCGTGGCGTCATCTCTTGTGTCCGTAACATAATTTTCTTGAAACGTTCCGCTGAATCTTCTGTCGTCTCAAGTCCGGCTTTCGTATGATGCGATACTTCTTTCATCAAGGAAACCGACCGTTCTGTTTCCTGCTTGATGTTTGTAATCAGGCCCGAAATTTGTTTTGTCGACTCTTGTGACTGTTCGGCTAGCTTCCGAACTTCACTCGCGACGACCGCAAATCCTTTGCCATTTTCGCCGGCCCGTGCTGCTTCGATCGCTGCATTCAAGGCAAGCAAGTTCGTTTGGGCTGCAATCCCGTTGATGACATCGACAATCTTTCCGATTTCGTTTGAGCGATGAGCCAAGGATTGAATGACTTCACCGAAGTTTTCGACCGATGCATCAATCGCTTTCATCTGTGTCACATTTTTCCCGACCGCAATCGTTCCGTCTTCTGCTTCGAGTGCTGTTGCCCGTGATAGCTCGGAGACGTTCGTCGAACTCTCTGCGATTCGCATGACACCTGACGTAATCGCTTGGAGTGATACAGCATTTCCTTCGAGTTGACGTTTCGAGTGGTCAGCACCTGCTGCCATCTGTTGGACGGAACCTGCGATTTGCTCGGAAGCTGCTGTCGTTTGCGCTGCGTTCGCCATCAATTCTTCTGAAGACGCCGCAACTTGCCCAATCGATTGATCGAGGTTCGTCACGATCGACCGGAGTGATGTGACCATGACATTAAAACTTTGGGCCACCTGACCGATTTCGTCATTGGATTCGACGATGACTTGCTCCGTCAAATCACCTTCTTTAATCCGATCGGCACTTTCCGTCAAACGACTTAACGGACGGAGGATCGAACGGAGAATAAAGTAGAGTAAGACAGCTGCTAACAAGAACGTTCCAGCGATAACGGCAACTGTTGTCCAAAGAATGCCCGATGTTTCATTTGCAATTTCTTTATCGTACAGTGTTCCGGCGACTTTCCATCCCGTCAGACTGTTCGTCATATAGTCCATTTTCTTTCCTTGATTCTCAAACTCATAAGAAAACTGACCATTTTTTCCGGCATAAAGGGATGTGACCCAGTCTCCAGATGCCTTTTCTCCAGCCTTCTTCGTCGGATGTGTGACGAAATTCTTATTGGAGTCGAGAATCGTGACATAACCTTCTTGACCGATTTTAACTTTTTTAGCAATTTCAGAAATTCGATCGACATCCACATCGACAGCAATGACACCACGTCCATCACCACCCGTTTGTGAAAGGGTGACCATCATCTTCCCTGAAGCTGCGTCGACGTATGGATCAGTAATGACGACTTTCCCACCGGCGTCCTCCGCCGCCTGATACCACGAACGTTCTCGTGGATCATAATCGTCTGGCATCGTTTGTTCCGGATAGATGGTCATATCACCTTCCGTCGTCGCGTAATAAATATTTGCTGCTTGCGGATGTGTATCGAGATATTCTGTCATCTTTTCTTTCAATGCTAAATTTTGTTTCCCTTTTTGATAGAGCATTCCATCAATCCGGTCCGCAAAGAACGCGACATCTCGTCGTACGGGATCAATGATATTGGTGATTTCATCGTTCATCCGGTCAACACCGGCATGCGCAGATTGCAGGATTTGATCTGTGATTTTCTGTTTCGCTTGATTGTATGCAACAAAACCAATCAATAACGATGGAATCAATAATAAGAGCAAAGATGTGATAATTAGTTTCTGCTTGATGCTAATCGTTCGTTTTTTTGTCTGTTCCATACACGACTCCTCTTCCCGATATGTAAACTCGTTGTTCTAATCTATATATCGGTCAGAACGTGTCATTTTTCACAACTAAATAAAAAAGAAGGTTATCCATTTTCATGGATAACCTTCTCAGCGTGCAGACAAACTCTTATGAAGCGTGAACATGCGATAACGAGAGGCAATCAGTTCGCGCTTCCCTGTCTCGCCTCGTCTTCAAAGCGGCAATCTTCCGCGCCGCTACAGCAAAGCTGCAGGGTCGCGACCGATTGCTTTTCGCTTTAAAAGCGATTCGAGACGAATCGCGGCGCTCTAAACCGCCTGCATGCCCAGCTTTCCGTCACGGTATTACCTAAAAAGTGTCACGTTTCGTTGACTCCTGCGGGGAAAAGTGCATGTTTAGCGCACTTTTCAGAGGCAGGCAAGACCCTGCTCGTTGTCCGCTAGGATCAAGGAGCAGCGGCTTGCGCCTCGCCAGAGAAAATCAACGAAAAAAGACACTGTATCTCCCGATAGCACGTTGTCCACAGCCTGAGAAGGTAATCCATTTTCATGAATTACCTTCTTGGACTACCTATAAAGTGATGCGGAATAACTTCGCGAACAGAACGTTTGAGAAAAGAACACTATCGCTTTACGCTTCTTGATCGCCCTTCCAGTTCATCATCCCGCCTTCGACGTTGACGATGTCGTAGCCATACTGTTCGAGGAAACGTCCGACGTTCTCGCTGCGTCCACCTGCTTTGCAAATCAGGTAGTATGTTTCACCTTCTTGCAGCTCTGTATAGCGTTCACCGATTTCAGACATTGGTAAAAAACGGACGTTCGGGATATGACCCGCGTCATATTCATCCTGCTCGCGCACGTCCACGACGTGGAGTACTTCACCGGCTTCAAGCTTTTCTTGTAACTGATCGACATGGATTGTTTTCATCGTAAGTTCCTCCTCTTGTTTCATCTTTGTTCAGTGTAGCAAAACTGACGTCGAAACAGAACAAAAGAGACCGGCCGAAGCCGGTCTCCCTGATTCATTCCCCTGATGCCCGGTCGAACGAGCGTCGTGTCTGTTTATGCATCCCCCGCGCATGGTAGACCGCAATCAAAATCACATACCAGAGTGGTCCAACAATCAGTGCGATGCGTGTACTCGCATCAAACGCCATCAAGACGATGACGCCAGCTAGCGCGAGCAAAGCGATGTAGTTCGCGACCGGGAAAAATGGAACGCCGAATTCTGCCGTACCATAGACTTTCCGAGCCCGCATTTGCGAAATCAAAATCATCGCCCATGTCCAGACGGCTCCGAACGTCGCGATACTCGTCACGATCGCAAAAACGTTTTCCGGTAAGAAGTAGTTTAAGGCGACGCCGACGAGCAGCGCGATTCCTGAAAGAATCGTTGCGATTGCTGGGACTCCGTTCTTCGAAATCTTTGCGAACCGTTTTGGTGCTTCTTCATTTTGTGCCAGGTTCATCATCATCCGTGCCGTCGAGAAAATACCCGAGTTACATGACGACAATGCCGCTGTCAGGACAACGAAGTTGATAATGCCGGCAGCTGCCGGAATGCCCAGTTGATCAAATAGTAAGACAAATGGGCTACTGTTATTTTGTCCGACTTGATCCCAGGGATAAATCGACAAGATGACGAACAGCGCACCGATGTAGAAAATCAAGATCCGTAAAAATACGTTGTTGACTGCCTTCCGAATCGTTTTCTTCGGATTTTTAGCTTCCCCAGCTGTGACCCCAATCACTTCAATGCCTAAGAACGCAAACATGACCATTTGCATCGCCAGCAGGACTCCCCCGAATCCATTTGGCAAGAATCCCCCATGCGACCAAAGATTAGAAATCCCGACCGGTGTACCCCCGTTGCCAAGTCCGACGACAATCGTCAATGTCCCAAGAATAATCATCGCGACAATCGCGACAATCTTAATCAAGGCAAACCAAAATTCGAATTCGCCATAAAATTTGACGGCAATGAAATTAATGCTCGTCATAAGTAGTAATGCTGCAAGCGCCCAAATCCAGCGTTCCGACTGCGGGAACCATTCCTGCATATAAATTCCGACTGCTGTGATTTCTGCCATACATGTAAAAATCCACAGAAGCCAATAATTCCACCCGGTCAAAAATCCAGCGAGTGGACTGACATATTTCCGGGCGTATTCAGCAAAGCTTCCCGCCACCGGTTCACGTACCGCGAGCTCCCCAAGTGCCCGCATGATGATGAAGATGATGATACCGCCGATTAAATAACCAATCAGAATCCCTGGTCCTGCCAACTGAATGGCTTTTGCCGAGCCTAGGAAAAGTCCAACGCCGATTGCCGCCCCCAGCGACATCAACGTAATATGACGCTCTTCCAGTCCCCGATTTAGCTCTGTCTGTTGCTTCATTTGTACGACGTCCTTCCTGTCTCTCTATCGTTCTTAGCAGTTCCCCAAACCGCTACGTTGTCAGTATAAAGAAGAGGTGTCTGATTTGTAAACGTTTTCAAGTGAGATTTACCACTTTCTTCCCATACTCGAAATATTCTGATTTGTGTAACGTTCTCTCATCACAAAAAAGAGACCTCCATCCGAAGATGCAGGTCTGCTCGTAACACAATCGTTCTACTATTTACTCAGCTTTTGCGAATTGTTCGTCTTCTGTACGCTGCTTGCGATCAGCCAAACGGAACAAACCATTGAGAAGCAATGCCGTCAACGAACCGGCGACAATCGGGCTATCCGTCAAGACGCGGATTTGTTCCGGTAAACCGGATACGATCGCCGGGTTCATACTGATGCCGAGTCCGACGCCAAGCGATAAGGCGACTGTCAAGACGTGGTCGTTTTTTGCGAAGTCGACGCGAGACAGAATTCGAATTCCGCTTGCGGCAACCGTCCCAAACATGATGAGCATTGCCCCACCAAGCACTGGTTTCGGAATCAGTGTCGTAAAGGTGGCGACTTTCGGCAAGAAACCGAGAATCACTAAAAACACCCCGGCAAAGATGATGACTTTTCGTGTTTTGACGCCCGTCAGTTGAACAAGCCCTACATTTTGACTGTAGGTCGTGTATGGAAAACTGTTGAAAATCCCGCCGATGATTGTCGCAGCACCCTCTGCCCGGTAACCGCGTGCTAAGTCTTGCTTCGAGAGTTTTTTATCCGTGATTTCACCAAGCGTCAAGAAGACGCCTGTCGATTCAACCATTGAGACGAGACCAACGAGCGTCATCGTCAAAATCGCCGTGATATTAAACGTCGGTGCACCAAAGTAAAACGGTGTAATCATTTGGAACCACGAGGCGTCAGCGACTGGACTAAAATCAATCATCCCCATGCCGAACGCGACAAGTGTTCCGATGAGTACCGCAATCAAGACAGCGGCTGCCTTCGAAAAAACGGTGCCGTAACGATTTAAAATCAAGATTAAAGCAATCGTTAATCCGGCGAGACCGAGGTATCGGAAGTCACCAAAATCTTTAACGCCTTGTCCGCCACCGATATCATTGATGGCCGCCGGAATGAGTGATATTCCGATAATCGTCACGACGGATCCGAGCACGACCGGTGGAAATAAAATCGCAATCCGGCTAAAGAGTCCGGAAATCAATAAAATGATGATGCCGCTTGCGATTAATGCGCCGTAAATCGCCGTGATGCCCTGCATGCTACCGATCGCAATCATCGGTCCGACTGCCGTGAACGTACATCCGAGCACGACCGGCAGTCCGACACCGGTATACTTCGTGACGAAGACTTGGAGTAACGTCGCGATTCCACACATGAATAGGTCAATCGCGACAAGATACGCGAGGCCTTCTCCGGATAGTCCGATTGCACTGCCGACGATCAACGGAACGATGGCTGCTCCTGTATACATGGCAAGGACATGTTGGAGTCCGAGCCCTGCCGCTTTAAAATTCGATAAGGATTTCATACGTTCACCGAGCGGACGAACGTCGCTTTCCCGTTCTCTAATTTTTCAATTCGCGCGAGCGATTCAACACGGAATCCTGCATCAAGTAACTTCTCTCGCCCCGGTTGGAATGATTTTTCGATCACGATTCCGATACCGACGACTTCTGCTCCTGCCTGCTCGACTAATTTAGCAAGACCGAACGCCGCTTCCCCGTTCGCTAAAAAGTCATCGATGATCAGCACACGTTCACCTTGCTGTAAGTATTTTTCAGCGACCGTGATCGTACTCGTCTGCTGTTTCGTAAACGAGTAGACTTCTGCTGAAATCGTTCCTTCGTTTAACGTCAGCGACTTCGTTTTTCGTGCATAGACTATCGGTACACCGAGACGAAGCGCCGTCATCATCGCCGGTGCGATTCCACCTGCTTCAATCGTTAAAATCCGCGTAATGCCTGCGTCTTGAAACCGATGCATGAATTCATAAGCAATTTCCCACATCAATGTCGGATCGACTTGATGGTTAAGGAATGCATCGACTTTCAGGACTTGATCGGACAGGACGATTCCTTCTTTGTTAATCATTTCTTCTAAACGTTTCATAGCTGAGTTCTCCTTTATTGACGAAAAAAAACGTACAGCGCTACCCCCGGGGGCAGCCACTGTACGCCAAAAAAGAGAGCAGTAACTCACCACCCGTAGTCGGATCGTTACGGCGATCCGGTAGAGACTCGTGGGCCAATTCCCACTATTATACGAGCGTTGCTATACGTTTATGATTCGTGCATGATGTGTTTCATTTTACGATGTTCTCTGAAAAAGTAAAGACTTTTCCGTTTTATGCGTTTGCTTCAACTGCCTGAGCTGCCGTGATGATCGCAAGTTTGTAGACATCTTCTTCGTTACATCCACGTGAAAGATCGTTGACCGGTTTGTTGAGACCTTGGAGAATCGGTCCGATCGCTTCGAATCCACCAAGACGTTGTGCGATTTTGTAGCCGATGTTTCCTGACTCAAGGCTTGGGAAGATGAAGACGTTGGCTTGACCGGCAACATCTGATTCTGGTGCTTTTGATTTCGCGACACTCGGGACGAACGCTGCATCAAATTGTAATTCTCCATCGATTGCAAGTTCAGGCGCACGTTCTTTTGCGAGACGTGTTGCTTCGACGACGCGTTCTGTTTCAGGTGATTTTGCTGAACCTTTTGTCGAGAAGCTGAGCAATGCCACTTTCGGCTCGATGCCGAATGTTTTTGCTGTTTTTGCTGATGCGATTGCATTTTCTGCTAAGTCGTTTGCGTCAGGTGCGATATTGATTGCGCAGTCAGCGAAGACATACTGCTCATCATCGCGAACCATGATGAAGACACCCGATGTTTTCTTATAGCCTTCTTGCATTTTGATGATTTGAAGTGCCGGGCGGACTGTATCGCCAGTCGCGTGCATCGCACCCGAGACGAGACCTGCTGCTTTACCTGTATGCACGAGCATCGTTCCGAATGTGTTGACGTCCTTTAAGATGACTTCACGTGCTTGTTCTTCTGTCGCTTTTCCTTTACGGCGCTCGACGAATGAAGCAACAAGTTCTTCCATCGCATCGTACGAAGCCGGGTCGATTGTTTCAAGATCCGTTACGTCGATTCCGTTCGCCGACGCCGTCTCTTCAATCTTCACGCGTGGTCCGATAACGACTGGTGTGACGAGACCATCTTTTTTCCGGCGGACAGCAGCACCAAGAACACGTGCGTCGATTCCTTCTGGGAAAACGATTGATGGTTGGTGTGCTTTTACTTTTGTCTCAAGCATTTCGAATAATTGCATGATTTTCTCTCCTTTTATGTCAATCAAGTGTCGGTTTCTATTCCTTATACATTCCATCGTTCATTATACACAGTTCTGTTTCGTTATTAAAACAATTTGCAAAAAACTTCTTTTACCCATTACACGGAGCGATTTTTTATCACTATTACAGTTATTTCTAGGAATAGTACAGAAGGCGCTTAACGCGTTTTAGCACACCCTTTTACTTCATACCCCGATTCGTGTTACTTCATGTCTCTATCCCTAATGAGAGACGGTTGTTTTGTTGCGATGAACCGTCCGATCTATGATAAGATTAGCAATGGAGAATGTACTTTTCATTATAGATTTCAGGAGGTTTTTTCATGGAACATCAAACATCAGAACCAACTGCTACACAGCAAGCCGCCGAAACTCTCGACGGTTGGTATACATTACATGATTTCCGCCGGATTGACTGGTCGCGCTTAAAACAAGTCGAAACAACTGTCCGGACGAAAATGATCAACGAGTTCCAAACGTTCTTAGCTGAGCTCGGACAAGTCGAAGAACAAAAAGAAGGCAGTCATGCCCTCTATACGATCATCGGTCAAAAAGCAGATCTCGTTTTGATGGTCCTTCGTCCGACAATGGAAGACATCCAAGCCGTCGAAGTGAAGATGCAAAAACTCGACTTATATGACTATCTCATCCCGACGTATTCATATGTCTCCGTCGTCGAACTCGGCACATACCGTGGATCTGGCGAAGGGAACCCGTATGAGAACCCGTATGTACGCGACCGTCTCTATCCAATCTTGCCAAAATCGAAGCACATCTGTTTCTATCCGATGAGTAAATCTCGTCGCGATGGCGATAACTGGTACACGCTTTCGATGGAGAAACGGAAAGAGCTCATGTACCGTCATGGTATGATCGGACGGAGCTACGCTGGGAAGATTCAACAGATTATCGGTGGATCAACTGGCTTTGACGATTGGGAATGGGGCGTCACCTTGTTCGCGAATGATATCCTCCAGTTCAAAAAAATCGTCTATGAAATGCGTTTTGACGAAGTGAGTGCAAAATACGGTGAATTCGGTGAGTTCTTCATCGGCAACCGTCTTGAGTCAAGCGAGCTCGAAACACATTTCGCGCTTTAATATGCTAAAAGACGTTTCATAGAAAAACCCTATGGGAATATACTCTTTGCGGCCATAAAAGATGTACGTTTTATACGTTAAGGAGGAATGATCATGGGGAATGCTATGAACCGGTCAACGCGATCGCGTGAGTTGCAATTCGCTGTGCTTTCAAAAGAGCTAAAGCCAGTCGCACAACGTGTACTGGATCGCTATGAGCAAGCATTATCGAAGTTAAATAAAACACAACCAATAAAGCATTGAGGCAGTTGCTTCAATCGTAATCGGTCAAGAGGCAGTGATGTCTCTTGACCGTTTTTTTATTTCGATGGCGTAATCGTCGTAAAAAGACAAAAAAAAGAGAGTGGATATACATCCACTCCCAGTGTGTAGACAAACTTTGAACATGCGATATCGGGAGGCAAAACCCTGCTCGTTTTCCGTGAGGATCAAGGAGCAACGGCTTGCGCCTCGCCCGAGGAAAGCAACGAAAAAAGACGCTTTCAACTCCCGCTAGCACGTTGTCTACATCCTAAGAGAGTGGCTATAAAATCCACTCCCTTACTTTCGTTTAACGACCAACTTTTCAAGTCAGTCGACGGATCATAATCCCTTATACGCACCAATCGCAACAAAAATCCATGCTGCGATGAACAGAACGCCGCCAATCGGTGTGATTGCACCGAGTTTTGTAATCCCTGTCAGCGCCATGACATATAAGCTGCCGGAGAAGAAGACGATTCCGGCGAGCATCAACCAACCTGCAAGCGAAAATTGTGAAATCGAAACTTTCAGTAACATGCCACCGAGTGCCAAAATCCCAAGTGAGTGCACCATCTGATAGAGGACACCCGTCTGCCAGTTCGCAAGCATCCGCTCAGATAACATATCTTTTAGCGCATGCGCTCCGAACGCACCGAGTGCGACCGCTACCATCATCGATAAAGAACCAATCATGATTAATACTTTCATGTCATTCTCCCCCTAAACGTCGTGCCGGTAAATTCCATTCATAATAATAAGATAGCATACGTAAAATCGTAATGAGTCCCAGTAATGTGAACAAATGCAGAGGATTCGTCAGTTGGAACCGATCGATGACGAGCGCGGCCATGACGGCCCACATCGCATAGATTTCCTTATGCAGGACAAGCGGTTTGCGTCCGGCGAGTAAATCCCGGATGACACCACCGCCGACACCCGTTAAAACAGCTGCTGAAATCGTTGCTGAAAGAGGTAAGCCTTTTGCAGATGCCATGAGTGCACCCTGGATCGCAAATGCGGATAAACCGAGTGCATCGGCGAGCACGCCCCACCGTGACCAATGTGGTAAAAATAATTGTGGTAAAACAAAGATTAATAATGCGACTAAAATCGCGATCAAGAACAATCCGCCTTGCGACCAAAGTGCCGAGACGGGTACACCAATCAACAAGTTCCGGATTGCACCGCCTCCGAACGCCGTAATCAATGCCAATAACCAAACCCCAAACAAATCATATTTTTCTTCCATCGCGACGATCGCGCCACTCATCGCAAATGCGACCGTTCCGATGATATTTAATAAGTCCCAGGACATGCACACATTTCACCTTTCCACATTGAAATTCCATTACTTACTATACTCTCTTTTTGCGTCGCGTCCACCTTATTTTTACGATTCTTTTTTCAGCCGTTTGTAAGTGACGTTTTTAGGTAAAGTAACCTATACTGAAACAAACTGTACAGGAAGCTAGGTGACCGTATGAAACGTTGGGCGCTCTACCGGATTTTCGTCATCGTGACGATGTTCGCTCGTTATATTTGGACTATCTATCGATTCACCCGGAAAAACCGACCAGGTACGAATACTGAAGAATTCGAGCGCATCATGATCACGATTGCGCGTGATTATAAGAAGAAAGCACTGCGTCTCGAAGGACTCCTGATTAAACTCGGGCAGTTTTTATCGATTCGTGCCGACTTATTCCCACCAACCGTTTTAATGGAGTTAACTGAACTCGTCGATAAGGTCCCATCGAGCAAACTCGGGGAATCTCGAAAAATCATCGAGGAAGACTGGGGCATGCCGATCGAAGACGTCGTCGATAATATCAGTCCTCGCCCCATCGCATCTGCTTCAATCGGAGAAGTATATAGTGCGACACTCAAATCGAACGGGCGAAAAGTCGCAATCAAAGTCCAGCGTCCTAACATCGAACGAATCATTAAAACGGATTTCCGCGCGATGCGTCTCGTCATCGCGATGCTTCGACGGACGTCACTCAATAAATCGACTGATCTCCAAAGTCTTTATCGCCAAATGGTCTTCGTCATCGGAGATGAACTGAATTATCGGACCGAATTAAAAAATGGTCTCTACTTTAAAAAGATGTATGAAACGAACCCTGTCATCTACATTCCAGACTATTATGAAGAACACTGTACGAATCGCGTCTTGATGATGGAGTGGATTGACGGTACACGGATCACGGACCTCGAGTTTTTAGCAGAACATCAAATCGATCGTGACGAACTCGCGCGTAACCTCTTCCTGAATGCGGGTGAACAGTTGCTGTTCGGCGGGAAATTTCATGCCGATCCCCACCCGGGCAACGTCCTCGTCCAGGCAGACGGAAAAATCGTTCTGCTCGACTTCGGGATGATTGGTGCGACGACCCCGGACGACATGCGGGCGATTCAAGGAATCTTACAGTCGTTCGTCACACTCGATTACGATGCAATCGTCGACGGTCTGGAAGACTTACGTTTCTTATTACCGAACGCCAACAAACAAAATATCCGTCAAGCGATTGAAAAAGCCGTCAACTTTTACCTTGAAAGCGATATGGAGAACGTCGATACGAAATTAATTGAAAAAGTACTGTCTGATATTGAATTACTCGTTCGGAATGAACCGATTCAATTACCGGCCGAGTTTGCCTTTTTCGGTCGTGCCGCTTCAACGATCCTGGGTATCCTGCAAATCCTCTCACCAAAAATCAACTTGCTTGAACTTGCTAAACCGATGGTCCGCCGTTGGCTGGACGAAGAAGGGAAAAATCAGAATCGTTACTTACAGATTGCAGGGTCTTACGGCGCACGTCTTCTCGCCTTTCCTCGCCTAGTCAATGATGCCCTCAGTGAACCAACACGCTGGCGGTTGTTCGAACAGCAAAAATTCTCACGCGTCGCGAATATGGAATCGCTTAAAATTCGTCAGTGGACCAGTTCACTCGTCGGAATCGTCAGCTTACCTGTCAGTTACGGTGGCTATTTCTTAAGTCAGTATGACTTGATGGGGATTTCCTTAACGATTGCTGTCGTCGCCCTCTGGAACGCTCGACGAATCGGACGACACATCGTCCGCATCGCTGACGAACCCTTTAAATAATAATTTTCACGTCCCATTCGTGGGGCGTTTTTTATTTTAAGATAATATTCGTTAGCCATTAGAGGTTTTTCGGCGGGATTCCCGGGGTACATCTTCAAGTAGATAGAACAAATGGAAGAGGTGAATCACTTGATTGATATTTTAATTGCCATCGTTCCTGCATTGATGTGGGGGACGTTGCCTCTCGTCGTTTCAAAAATCGGCGGTTCAACAGAACAACAAATTATCGGGACAACACTCGGTGCGTTAGCATTCGCCCTCGTGACGTTCTTATTTATCAGTCCAGAACTGTCGATGACGGCCTGGATTGCCGGTCTTTTCTCCGGTGCTTTTTGGGCACTTGGTCAAATGAACCAATTTGCTGCTTTTAAACAAATGGGTGTTTCGAAAACGATGCCGATTTCGACCGGGATGCAACTCGTCGGAACATCCTTGTTTGGCGTCCTCGCTTTTGGTGAATGGTCAAATACATCCGCACTTATTCTTGGAATTAGCGCTTTAGTACTGATTGTCGCCGGTGCTGCTTTTACATCGTATAAAGAAGATAAGAGCAAGAAGGATGAAAACATCGGAAAAGGATTGCTTCTACTCGTCATCTCGACGATTGGTTATGTCGGCTATGTCGTCATCGCCCGTTGGTTCAACATCAATGGTTGGGAAGCCGTTTTACCACAAGCAATCGGGATGGTCGTCAGCGCCATTTTACTTTCATTACGCAAAGGGAATTTGTTTGCGAAACAGACGTTCACAAATGGCCTTGCCGGTATCATGTGGGCTGTCGGGAATATTGCCCTATTGCTCGCAACGGCACGTGTCGGCGTCGCAACAAGCTTTTCGTTATCACAAACCGGTGTCGTCATCTCGACAATCGGCGGCGTTCTGTTCTTGAAAGAAGCTAAAACGAAAAAAGAAATGACGTTCGTTATCATCGGCTGTACTCTCGTCGTAGCGGGCGGTATCATGATCGGGTTTACAAAACAATAATCTAAAAGGGAGTCGATTTTCATGTATAATAGTCTAAACGGAAAAGTAGCTATCGTCACAGGCGGTTCAATGGGAATTGGCGAAGCCGTCGTCCGCCGTTACGCGGAAGAAGGTACAAAGGTCGTCATCAACTATCGGAGCCACCCGGAAGAAGCGGATCAGATTGCTGAAGACATCAAGCAAGCCGGTGGAGAAGCCATTACGATTCAAGCTGACGTATCGAAAGAGGACGACATGATTCGTCTTGTTAAAGAAACAGTTGACCACTTTGGTCGACTCGATATCTTCGTCAACAATGCCGGTGTCGAAATGCCATCACCGTCGCACGAAATGTCCCTCGAAGACTGGCAAAAAGTCATCGATGTCAACTTAACCGGTTCATTCCTCGGCGCACGTGAAGCCTTGAAATACTTTGTCGAGAACGACATTAAAGGGAACATCATCAATATGTCGAGCGTTCACGAAATCATTCCATGGCCAACATTTGTTCACTATGCGGCAAGTAAAGGCGGCGTCAAACTGATGACGCAGACGCTCGCGATGGAGTACGCACCAAAAGGCATTCGAATCAATGCGATTGGGCCGGGAGCGATCAACACACCAATCAATGCAGAGAAATTTGAAGACCCGGAACAACGTAAAGAAGTCGAAAGCATGATTCCAATGGGGAACATCGGGAAGCCTGAAGAAATTTCCGCTGTCGCTGCATGGCTTGCTTCTGACGAATCCAGTTACGTGACCGGCATCACACTATTTGCAGACGGTGGCATGTCACTTTATCCATCATTCCAAGCAGGACGCGGTTAATTCCGCTTTCCTGCTTTTTTAAAAGGAGAGGATCACACTATGGCCAACTTTTTCTCACTAATGAGGCGTGGTAACAAATCTGCTTTAGCTGCCGCTATCGTCAATACGATTATTGCCATTATTAAATTCATCGCTTATATCTTAACCGGTAACATCGCCATGTTCGCAGAAATGATGCATACGATCGGTGACGCTGCCAATCAAATGTTCGTTTATGTCGGATCTGCGTTAAGTAAAAAAGCACCAACAAAACGATTCCCGAATGGATTCGGTCGACTCGTCAATCTCGTCCTGCTCGCAGCAATTATCGTCGTCGCCATTTTAGCGTATGAGACGATCCGTGAAGGCGTGTTGCATATTCTACATGCTCCAGGAGAAGAAACAAGCGGACTGTGGATCATCTTAACAGCGCTTGGAATCGGCGTTGTCCTTGAAATGGGTGTCTTTTATAAAGCGATGATTGAAATCGCTCATGAAACCGGTCTGAAATCGCGTGGATTCACGCTCGTTCGCGAAAGTTTCTCGAAGCTTGGACAAGCAAAACCAGCGACGCGACTCGTCTTTATGGAAGACTTAGTTGCGACACTAGGTGGTCTCATCGCCATTATCGCCGTCCTCATTTCGCACTATACATCGTTTTATCAAGCAGAAGGGATTGCTTCTGTTTTAATCGGATTGATGATGTTTTACGTCGTCTATAACGTCTTCATTCAAAATGCAGCCGGTGCGCTCGGTGAAACTGATGAAGTCTTGACGGCAAAAATCGCAGAGATTTTACTCCGTGATAAAGATGTCCGTGATATCGAAAAACTTGAAGTCATCAAAGAGGGCGATCATTTCCACGTTGATCTTGAAATCGAAGTCGACCGTGGCATGACAATCGCGCAAGCCGATGACATCAAAGACCGTCTCGAACTGCAAATCCGGATTTTAAAAGGCGTGACCGACGTCACGATTGCCTTTGATGAGGATGATCAAATTCCGCATTATAAACCCTTCCCGCCTTCAGAATAAGAGGGAGTAACCACAAACAGTGGGCACCTGTTAGGGTGTCTCAGACTGTAGACAACGTGCTATCGGGAGATACGCGTGCTTCCCTCGGGCGAGGCGGACATGCAGACCGTTTAGAAAACGCCGATGATTCCATGAAAAACGGGATCATCGGCGTTTCGTGCGTACAGGACGGAACCGTCCGTCATGAGTTTGAGTTTGAAGCGCCTTTAACATCGGCCCCTTCAGACAATAAAGGACAAACTCTCATGGGGCGTGCATCATTAATTCGCAGCGCGTCGAAAACCCGCTTGTTTCGCTTCCTGTTCGCTACAGAACATTTCCTCTGGCTTGACGTCCTCGTATGAACGACCGCCTCTGACATGATAAATCTTGTTCCCTTGCCGGTTGATATTTCCTTTGATGTCTTCACACTGACCTTTTGCCGAAGAAGTCGATTCCTTCGTCAAGACCGTTTCGTCAAATCCACGATTCGTCGCATAGCCTTCCGTTTCCCAAATGCCTTTTTTCGCTGCTTTTGCTTCTTGTTCAATGTCTTCGAACGTTTTGACATACCGCGTATCCGGTTCGTACACATAGGCGACACGCGCAAGCCCTTGACGTAACAGCTCTTGATTAACCATCTTGCCATCAATCCAGACGTACGCTAGGAGACGACCGTAACGATCCGCCTTTGAGTGATCTCGCTCGATGACGATTTTGCTCCCTTTCGGTAAGAGGTCTTTCGTAAAGCTTGAAGCTTCCGGTCCGAACGGTTGAACCGGTTTTTCCGGGTTTACCGTTTCTGGCGTATCGATTAACAAAAAACGGACGTCTTCAATCTTCCCATCCGGTAACCGGACTTTAATTGTATCCCCGTCGACGACCCGCTCGACGGTCACTTGTGTGGCCTTTGTATCATCCGGTTGTGCGATACCGAACTTCGTTTCTGTTTCCGGATCTGCCTCTAAGGCACAGCCTGTACTGAATACTAGTCCGACTAGCATCAATGCCTTCATCCAAAACTTCATCATGCTCCTCCTTTTTGTTAGTGAGCCCGTCCATTCAAAAAACGCCGACCTTGCTTGCGTCGGCGCTTCGCTACATGTATTAATTGATGGAACACTCCGTCGTACAGCTCATCGGAATGACGCGATTTTTCGCGACTCGGTCATAGAGTGGTGCTCCGATTCGTAAAACAATCGCTAACGAGACCACTGGAGAGGCAGGTAAAAGAACTGGCAAGGTTTTCGTCAACAGACGAATTCCTTCGATTCCCGGGTACCGGACCCCTCGCTCGGTTTCGACATGCATCCGTTCGAGCAATCGCGGTTGTTGTTCCACCGGCATCCGTCGCGCATCGGAAAACGTCAACTGCTGAAAACAATCAATCCGTTCAAGCAGCCGTTTCGATTTTTGACAGAGTGGACAGAGACCATCGTAGTAGACGATTAACTGTTTCATTCTGCAGACAAGACTTTTTCGACATCCGTCCGGTTCGAATACAGTGTGTAGAAGGCTTCAGCGACATTCGCCGGATCGAGCGCCGTCCCCCGCTTCACTTCTCCTGCAATCGTGACCGTCCCGACGTAAACGTTATTTTCTTTTAGCGTGTCATGCAGCATGTGTGTCAATTGACGGACACCCGCTTTTCCAATCGATAGTCCGGGTAATGATTTAATCGCATGAATTCCAGCCCCGCCACCTGTGATTAAGATGGCGCCGTCTTTTCGTTCCACCATATCCGGTGCGACGAGCTGCGCAGCATCGAGTGCCCCGAGGACGTCGATTTCAAATTCTTTCGTGATTTGTTCTGCTGAGGCGTCGAGAACCGATGACTGATGCAGAATCGATGCATTGTAGACAAGGACGTCGACTTGTCCGTATTGTTCCTTCGTCCATTCGACAAGGGATGCGATATCCGTTCGGCGTGATGCGTCACACTCGACACCGACTGCTTCGACCCCATGCTCTTTCAATTCCGTGACGACAGCAGCAAGTGTGTCTTGCGTTCGCGCTGCACAAACGATTTGGAAGCCTTCTTTCCCGAATCGTTTACTGATTTCGACACCATTTCCTGGACCTGCTCCAATGATGATTGCTGTTTTCATACTGTTTCCCCCTCTGGCTTGTCTGTCTTTTCTATTCCCAAAAAGTTACGTATCTAGTCAAAAATCAAGCAATGACGGACCTTTTTGTTCATCTTCTTGTGCAACGCCCATGAAGCGTGCGAGCATCGGATCGACGTCCGGTTTTGCTGCCGGAGCTGTCTGTGAACGCACGACGTTTGCTGCCGGTGTGCCCGGTTGCTCAAGCAACAGCTCACAGTATGCTTTCATTGTCGCCAGTTGTTCGACTTGCGCCGTACCGCTCGTCTGCTCGATTTTTGCCATCGTCTGCCGCATTTTTTCAATGACATGTTGTTCTGAAATCATCTTCTTCACCTCACTTGTGCTAAATTGAAGGGACTAACCGAAAAGGAAGTGTCCTTATGATTCGTACTGCTTTAGTTGGATTTGGTCTTGCTGGAGAACACCTGCATGCCCCCTATATTACATCGCCCGATTATCAGCTCATTGCTGTTCAGTCGAGTCGTCCGGATGCAGTTGCAAAAAGCTACCCAAACGTGCCTGTATATCCATCGCTCGAAACATTACTCGCCGAGGAAACGATCGATCTCGTCGTTATCGCGACACCGAATTCTGAGCATTATCCTCTCGCACGCCTTGCGTTAGAGGCAGACTGCCATGTTCTCGTCGAAAAACCGTTTACCGTGACGCTCGCTGAAGCAGAACGATTAACTGAACTGTCTCGTCAACAAAATCGCTTACTGACAGTCTATCATAATCGTCGTTACAAAAAAGACTTCGAAACGCTACTGGAACTCGTCCGGACCGATCAGCTCGGCGACGTTCAGACGTTCGAAGCCCATTATGACCGCTACCGTCCGACCGTCCGTGAACGCTGGCGGGAACAGGACGTACCCGGTGCCGGACTCTTGTACGATTTAGGATCGCATTTAATCGATCAGGCTCTGACTTTATTCGGAGAACGACCGGATCGTGTCTTTTGTGACCAAACGATTCAGCGGATCGACGGTCCGGTTGACGATTATACGCACCTCATTCTCGCCTTCGGAACACGGCGTGCGATTCTTCACATCGGTTCGCTCGTTCCGATGTCTGGACGTTCTTTGAGCGTGCACGGAACGAAAGCAAGTTACTTCGTTGACATGGTCGATACGGAGAATGCGACCTATACATTCGGCCTTCCGGAACAACCACCTGAAGAACGCCCTTTCTTAAAGCCGGCTTCTACGTATTACACGGATCTTGCACGGGCAATCCGAAATGAAATTCCGCTCGTCGTGACGACAGAGCAAGCGTTATTTGTCATGAAAATCATTGATTATGCTCAAAAGAGTGCAAAAGAGGGTACATGGATATCAGTAGAGTAATTCAATCCAATTCATAATGAACAGGGGGAACTATTCATGTTTTCAAGTACAGAACGCACGGCATGGTTAGAAGAGATGGGACAAGAACTGCTCGATGTATTAGTCATCGGAGGCGGAATCACGGGCGCCGGGATTTTGCTCGACGCACAAAGCCGCGGTATGCGTACCGGTTTAATCGAAATGCAAGACTTTGCTGAAGGCACATCAAGTCGCTCAACGAAACTCGTTCACGGGGGACTGCGTTACCTCAAACAATTCGAAATCAAGCTCGTCGCAGAAGTCGGAAAAGAGCGGGAAATCGTCTATGAGAATGCGCCCCACGTCACGACACCGGAATGGATGATGTTACCGCTCGTCGAAGGGGGAACATTCGGAAGTTTTTCAACTTCTATCGGTTTACGTGTCTACGACCAACTCGCTGGTGTACGACGCAATGAACGCAGAACGATGTTATCAAAAGAAGAAACACTCGGTTATGAACCACTCCTGCGCTCAGAACACCTCGTCGGTGGCGGGCGCTACGTGGAATACAAAACGGATGATGCTCGCTTGACGATGGAGGTCCTAAAATCCGCTATCAGTTATGGGGGACGTCCCGTCAACTATACGAAAGCAGAATCACTCGTCTATCATAACGGGAAAGCTGTCGGCGTCGAAGTCCGTGACCTCTTAACAGACCGGACGTATACGATTCGGGCGAAAAAAATCATCAATGCGACGGGTCCATGGGTCGATGAATTACGGGAACAAGATGGTTCAAAATCTGGTAAGTCGCTCCATCTGACAAAAGGGATTCACCTTGTCATCGATCAAGCTGATTTCCCGCTCCGTCAAGCCGTTTATTTTGATGTCTCAGACGGACGGATGATCTTCGCGATTCCACGCGAAGGGAAAACCTACGTCGGAACAACCGACACGAACTATAAAGGTGACATTCTCGAGCCTGGTGTCACGGAAGAAGACCGCGACTATATCTTAAAAGCGACAAATGATATGTTCAATATCGAGCTTCGTCCGGAGCACGTCGAGTCGACGTGGTCTGGTCTCCGTCCATTGATTCATGAAGATGGCAAAGATCCGAGTGAACTGTCTCGTAAGGATGAAATCTTCATTTCGAAATCCGGCTTGATGTCGATTGCTGGTGGTAAACTAACCGGTTACCGGAAAATGGCGGAACGCATCATCAATATGGTCGCCGAACAATTCAAAAAAGAAGAAGACCGGATTTATCTTGAATCACGGACGCGTCATATCTTACTTGGCGGCGGACATAAAGATGGTAGTAAAGGATTTGCCCGCTACTTGAAAGAGCAACAACCGAAAGGAGAAGCCCTCGGTCTCTCGCCAGACGAGACGACATGGCTCATCCAACGCTACGGAACGAACGTCGAACGGGTGTATGAACTCATTCGTTCACGTGGCAGTGAAGCGGAACGTTACCAGTTACCACTTCACTGGTTCGGTGCGCTGCTTTACGGACTCGAAGCCGAGCTCGTCATGCAACCCGGTGATTTCTTGAATCGCCGTGCGTCCGCCGTATTCTTCGATTATCCAAATGCCGAGAAATATGCGGACGGCGTACTCGCTCTCATGCGTAGCGAACTCGGTTGGTCGGCTGAAGAAGAAGCAAAAGCCAATGAAAGCATCAAACGTGAGTTTGACGCTGTTCGTGTAAAAAGTTCAGTTCCCTCTTAAATTAAGAAATTAGCCTAAAAAAGGCAGGAGACGCCGAAGTTCAATTCGGTGTTTCCTGCCTTTTTCCGATTCCCAAAAGACCATTTTCTTATCGGTTCGTCATCCAGTTCAAAAACACGTGGAAGTCTAGCTTCGTTCTTTCCGCATAGGCGTTTGACCAGCGTTGAATTTGCTGAAGGAAAACTTGCTCTGACTGTCCGATTGCTTCGATAATCGCGACATCCGCATGATGAGTGAGAACCGTCGCCTTAATTCCTGCATCCATATCGGCTCGCGCATGGATTTTCGCCGTAATCCGACCTTGAAGAGCTAATACATTTTCAAGATCATCCTGGCTTTTAATATGCTTTGCTTTTAATTTCTTTTTGTACGGAGAGCGCTCTCGAATGTAATACTCCTTTTGATGCATCGTCACGTATCCAAGGTGAGGATCTTCATGCGCTTGCATCGCTTTTTGAGACGCGATGACCCGTAATCCTTGATGGACGGTCTCGACATCTTCGCGGTAAACAGGAACGAATAAGGACGGCACAGCCGTTTGTGCTTGTTTCATCTCAAGGATGACGTCCGGCTCTTCCTTCCCTTCCCCATTGATCAAAATGTAATAGCGTTCCAGACCAATCGAGGCGGTTCCGCTATCCAGTTTGTGGACGATGTCCTTGATCGTATAAAACGCGTCGTCTCTTCGATCGTTCTCATCGACTGATGCAATGTAATCCGGCCAGATCGCTTCGATTGCTGCGTACGTCTCTTTTTCGACACGCTTCATATCCGGTAGATCAAGAAACTTCCGGTGTCCATCAATCACAGTAGTTCGTTCACCAAGCAAGTCTGCTTTCTTCTTTTCAGCTTTTTTAATTAATTTTCGAATCGGTCCTTTCGTATTCTTGACCGTAAAACAGATGTCACTCGGATTTTTACCATTCGCGTATTCATGAAGGTCGTGTAAGTAGTTTTCAATGTAGGCTTTAATCGCCGGTTCCGGATCATAAGCGACCTCGTCTGCAAATAAACGGACCGAAACGGCCATCCGGATGACATCGTAAAGATAGGATCCGAGATACCCTTCATCAAAGTCATTAACGTCATAAATGATTTCACCCTTCGCATTTCCATGAACACCGAAGTTCTCAAAGTGGAGATCGCCTTGAATCCATGTCGGTGTCTCAACCGGTGTGTCGAACCCTAATGGAATACGGGTCAAATCATAGTAAAACAGATGGGAACTGCCGCGGAAAAACAGAAACGGACTTTGGCTCATCTTGTCATATTTTTTCCGTCGAGCCGTTTCATCGAGTCCTCGCACTTTATCATCATAAAAATCCAATACTTTGGCAATCGTCATCTGTCGAATGTCATCATAAACTGCTGTAAACAAAACATGACCTCCTTTCGATTCTAAAAAAGGCAGCCAAAACGAATTCGTTTTGCTGCCTTACGATTTGACTTACTCGAAGTGTTTTTTATATTCCCCATATCCGGCAGAGTCAAGCTCTTCTACCGGAATAAATCGAAGAGCAGCGGAATTGATGCAGTAACGCAGACCACCGAGCTCTTTTGGACCATCATCAAAGATATGACCGAGGTGACTATCGGCATCAGCTGAACGAACTTCTGTCCGCGTCATGCCGTGCGTCGTATCAAGATTTACTTCCATCTTGTCTTCTGCGATCGGCTTCGCGAAACTCGGCCATCCGCAACTTGAGTTGAACTTGTCTTTTGACGTGAAGAGTGGCGTTCCATCGACGATATCGACATACAGCCCCGGACGTTCTTCATCCCAGTATTCATTTCGGAAGGCCGGTTCTGTCCCGCTCTCCTGTGTCACTTTATACTGGATGGGTGTTAAGCGTTGTTTCAATTCCTGTTCCTTACCGTGATCTTTCCAAGCTTCTTTGACGAACTTGGCACGACCCGATCCGACACTATACATTTGATAGCGGAACGGATTTTTTTTGTAGTAGTCCTGATGATATTCTTCCGCCGGCCAAAATGGTGCTGCCGGACGGATGTCGACGGCAACCGGTTTTGAAAAACGACCAGAAGCATCAAGCGCTGCTTTTGATTGTTCCGCCGCTTGCTTTTGCGCTTCATCAACATAAAAAATAGCGGGTTCGTACGATTGACCTCGGTCATTAAACTGACCGCCACCGTCAGTTGGATCAATTTGACGCCAAAATACTTCAAGTAATTCTTCATATGTGATGACAGACGGATCATACGTCACCTCGACTGCTTCGAGATGTCCCGTCGTCTCAGAACAAACTTCTTTATAGGTCGGGTTTTCTGTATGACCACCGGTGTAGCCGGAAATCACCTGGTCGACACCATCATACTTATGAAACGGTTTGACCATACACCAGAAACAACCACCTGCAAATATTGCTTTTGCCATCTATCTTCCCCTCCTCTTTCTATCTCTCTAGTCTACTGCTTTTTAAAGCATGCCCCTACTATCTTGCTCACTCAATCTTCTGGATTTGCCTTCAGGCGTCGCATGACAAAATAAATCGCTGCAAAAACTAAAATCAATCCGCCGAGCGAATACCAAATGTTGTTCATGCGATAAATCATTTGATAAATCGCTAATGTAATCAATAAAATCGCAATCGGGATGAATGCCCGTTTAAAGTGGTACCAGTAGTTCACGATGCTCGCCTCCATTTTTCTTTAATCTTAATCGATTTGAGCCGTCAACTGTGAACTTATTCCGCTCGTTTGTACTCTTCCTCGAGATAAGTCGTATACCGCGTATGCCACGACTTCAAGGCAAAGCGCCAGAGAAAGACCGTCCCGACAAGCAAGACAAGCGTGATTGGCCAGAACCAGCCTGAAACGATACCATCCGGATAGGCGAGTCCTATTTTCGAGAAGAGGACATACATCAAGATGATACTCGACACGAGTAAGACCGAGACAGGCATCGCATATTTCCACGGCGTCATCCCCGTCGTACGTACCGGTCGACGACGATTCACCTGCATAACAGGACGATATTTTCCCATGAACCACATGAACAGCACTTCGATCACCAATAAAATACCATAGCCATGGATAAAGCTGATTCCGTGATCGATTCCGAACAACTGTCTGAGTCCGAAAACAAAGAAGTAATAGGCAATGACATGAAAAACAATGACGATTTTGGCAGCAATCGGTGGAATCGTCCGCACGAGCATTCCCATCATGACGATGACGAGAATCGGAATGTTGAAAAATCCTGTGAACTGACGAATCAACGTCCAAAGACCGTCTGGTGCATACATTAAGAATGGAGCGACGACAAATGAAATCAAGGCAACGATCGTTCCGAAGATTTTACTGACACGAATCAACTGCCGATCGGTCGCTTCTTTCGCAAAGACCGGGCGATAAATGTCGAGTACGAACAACGTCGCGATACTATTTAAGAGTGAGTTGAATGAACTAAAGACTGCTCCCAGCAAGACGGCCAAGAAAAATCCCATCAATGAGACAGGGAGCAACTCCGTGATTAATTTCGGATAGGCCAAATCTCCACTTGCTAGATTATCTCCATACAAATGGTACGCAATCACACCCGGAATCAACATGAATACCGGGACGAGTAGTTTCAGGAAGCCTGTCATCAAGACACCCTTTTGTCCCTCTTTTAAGTCCTTTGCTCCAAGCACGCGCTGAATCACATATTGATTGAGTGACCAATAGAAGAGATTCGCAAACAGAATCCCTGTAAAAATCGAAAAGAACGGAACGGCGTCGGTTGACGACCCAATCGCATTCAATTTTTCAGGGTGTGTCGTTGCGAGACGCTTCATTCCGTCGACCATGTTTCCGTCCCCGAGTGCAAAAAAACCAAGAATCGGAACGAGGAAACCGATGATGACAAGGCCGACTCCATTTAATGTATCGGAGACGGCGACAGCCCGTAGTCCTCCGAAAATTGCATAGATGGCCCCGATGATCCCGACAACCCAAATGACGAGCCACAGCGACTGCGTATAACTCAATCCAAATAACTCCGGTACGTTAAACAGCTGTAAGACGGCAATCCCGCCGGAGTAAAGCATCGATGGAATCGTCACGCACATGTAGCCAAGTAAGAATAAGAGCACCGTCATCCGCCGGACCGTTTCATCATAGCGCTGACTTAAAAATTCAGGTAACGTCGAAATCCCCATCCCCAAAAACTTAGGCAACAGGTAGATCGCCATGATGATGGCAGCAAACCCTGCCGTGACTTCCCACGCCATGCTCGACATATTCCCCATGAACGACTGACCGTTCAAACCAATCAGTTGTTCTGCCGAAAGGTTGGTCAGAAGCAAGGAACCGGCAATAAAGATTCCGCTTAGTCCACGTCCTGCCAAAAAATATTCGTCAACTCCCTGTTCCTTGCCTCGTGTCATGCGATAGGATACATAAGCAACGAGCGCCATGAAGAACGCGGCCGAACCCAGTGTCAAAATCAATTCATATGTACTCATTTCACACTTCCTCCATCTCAATCGTTTTAGTAGGTTTACCGTAAAGAATTTATTCCTTATTTTTACTTTATTGAAACAATATTTTTAGATAAAAATAAAATTATTAAAAAGAAATAATCCAATTACGGATTGACATACTTGCAGGGACATATCATGGAAAGAAACTAAAAAAACCTTTCGGAAAACCACTCGGTTCTTTTATACACAAATAACCCTCTCGCAAGTGAGAGGGTTTTTGTGTGTAGACAAACTATTAAGAAGCGTAAACATGCGATAACGAGAGACAATCCGTCACGATACTACCTAAAAAGCGTCATGTTTCGTTGACTCCTAAGGGAAAAGTGCGTTTTCAACGCACTGTCAGAGGCAGGCAAGACCCTACTCATTGTCCGTTAGGATCAAGGAGCAACGGCTTGCGCCTCGCCCGAGGAAAGCAACGAAAAAAGACGCTTGATCTCCCGATTCCCGATAACACTTTGCTTATAGTCTGACCTCTCGTAAGCGAGAGGGTCCTTTAGCTTATACTATTATTTTTTCGGATGCTTCGGAAACTCCATCTCATCATACCGGACAACCGATGTCCGGTGTTTGACTTTATGTCCGAGCCAAAAGACCAAGAATAACGGAATTCCGATATACGTTGCTGCAATCCCAACCCAGTCGATTTGATCAGCGAGGAACGCGGCATAGTTTTGCCCAACGATAACGAGGAAACATAGGCCAAATGCGAATAGCGGACCAAACGGGAACGCCGGTGCAACGTACGGTAAGTCACGTAACGCATGCCCTTGGGCGACGAAACCTTTTCGGAAACGGTAATGGCTGATCGCGATCCCGAGCCACGCGATAAATCCTGTCATTCCGGAAGCATTCAGTAACCAAAGATAAACTTGTCCGCCGAACATCGATGTCAAGAAACAAAGTGCACCAATTGTCCCTGTCGCGAGTAACGCATTCCGCGGCACACCGTTTTTTGAGACTTTCGCAAACAGTTTCGGTGCATCACCTTGTCGTGCCAGTGTGTAGAGCATCCGGGTTGAAGCATACATCCCGGAGTTCCCGGCAGACAAGACGGACGTCAAGATGACCGCATTCATCAATGCTGCTGCAAACACGAGTCCTGCTTTTTCGAAGACGAGTGTGAACGGACTGACGGCAACATCCGTAATATCATTTGAGACAAGGCTCGGACTTGTGTATGGAATCAACATTCCGATGACGAAGATCGCAAATACATAAAATAATAAAATGCGCCAAAACACCTGTTTAACTGCTTTCGGGACATTTTTTTCCGGATCTTCCGACTCACCTGCTGCGATTCCGACGAGCTCCGTCCCTTGAAAGCTAAAACCTGCGACAAGAATGATACCGATGACAGCTGGAATCCCTCCGACAAACGGTGCATCACCTAAGCCAAAGTTTTTGAAGCCTGCTGGTGGCTCCGAAGTAAAGATACCAAAAATCATCGCGACTCCTACACCAAGAAACACGATGACCGTGACGACTTTAATCATCGCAAACCAGTACTCGGCTTCACCGAATCCTTTGACCGAAAAATAATTTAATCCAATCATTAAAAGTAAAAACAGCGCGCTAAAATAGACGCCCGGAATGTTCGGGAACCAGTAATGCATGACGATTTGTGCTGCGACGAGCTCGACGGCAATCGTGACGGCCCAGTTGTACCAGTAGTTCCATCCTAAGGCGAACCCGAATGAAGGGTCGACGAACTTCGTCCCGTACGTCGAGAACGATCCTGCGACCGGCATATAGGCGGCCATCTCCCCAAGGCTCGTCATCAAGAAGTAGACCATCAATCCGACGATTGTATAAGAAAGTAACGCACCGCCCGGTCCTGCCGCTGCAACAGAGGCACCTGACGCGATGAATAAACCGGTCCCAATCGCTCCGCCAATTGCAATCATCGACATATGCCGGGCTTGAAGCCCTCGTTGTAGCCCTTCTGCTGTGGAATCGAGGGGTTGTTGTTGCTGTTGTAAATTGTTCATGTCTGTCGCTTCTCTCTTTTTATAATTTTTGAGAGGGCGTAAAAAAGCGCCCTCACCTTCCAAGAGGAAGATGAGAACGCAACATATCGATGATGCGTCTCATTCTACCGTCGTGAAAGATAGCTCCCCATAAACCGCAAACGGTTCATGACAGTATTAGACCTGTTTGATCTAATCCCAATCGCTGACTTTCAAAGTAGTCTACGATTTCGGCAATTCTTCCTTTTGAGCTATTTCATCTGCCGCTTGACGACATCCGTAACCCGACTCATAAGAATCGCAACCTCCATCCCACTGGTTGAGTGAGAACTAATTAAGTTGATTTACTAATTCATTACTTCGACATAGTACATAATATGTTTCTTGTTTGTCAATTTATATTTTTGAATCCTACCGTGCTCATAGTAAAATTCCGATATTTTTAGTACACTAAATGGTAGAAGGTAGTACAGAAAGGATGTTGCTCAGATGGGACAAGAACAACATGACCAATTGACATATCGATTAGAAGAACAAATGCGCGTGATTCTCCGGACGTTGCGCCGTGAGTTGAATCAACTGTTTGAAGGTACTGCAACGCGAAGTGAATTCTTCATCTTACGTAGCTTATCTGAAAACGGCCCCCAGCGTCCGACATTACTCGCGGAACAGTTCGAACTTGCGACAAGTCAGGTCACCGCTTTGACAGATAAACTTTATAAGACCGGTTTTGTGACACGGACACGTTCGACGGAAGATCGTCGTTCAATCGTCCTTGCCTTGACTGACGAGGGAGAGGCCGCTTTTCGGAATCTCGAAGTCGTCCGTCGCAAATATCTTCAGGAGCGATTCGGCACTTTGTCTGAAGAGGAACTGAACGTGATGATCCATGTATTTGATAAAATCCTCGCGACAATGGATGAAGAAGTCGTCTCATCCAATTAATAAATTAAAAATCAAGAGAAGGACAGAGGTTTTATTCTGTTTTTCTTTTTTTATTCTAAACATTCAGACCTCCTATACCGTTAGTAGAACGAGTATACTCAAAGTATATAATTGGAAGTATACTGCAGGGGGAGTTGGGAGGATTTGTTGTCTATTATGAATAACTTCATCATAAATTTTTGTCTCTTATTCACGACGATCACGCTTTTATTTTTACCTTTTCGAAATCAACCAAGAATTACACCAAAATCAAAGCTTGAATCACGCCTTATTTTAGGTTGTGTAGCTGGTGCAATTGCTGTACTCCTCATGTTCAACAGCATTCAAATTGATATTGCCCGGATTGACTTACGTATCATTCCTGTCGCGATTGCCACATTATTTGGCGGATTGCCTAGTGCCTTCATCACGGGAGTCATGATTATCGGAACGCGTTTTTTAATTACACCTGCTGATCAAATCGAAGGAGCGATTCTCGCTTCCGTCATCATGATTTTATTCATTTTGACAATTGGCATAGCACGCAGATTTTTACGTAATACATTGCTGACTTTTGAATTAATGATCGGAATCGGTATTCTCTATTCGTTACCAGCTATCTATGCACTGACAAACAGTTGGGAAACGTTTTTCAAAGTATCGGTTACGTACATTTTCTTTAATTTATTAGCCGGCCTCGTCACCTATCGCTTATTAGCCGAACTGCGACGACATTTTGAAAATATCCAGTACCAGCAAAAACTTGCGATGACCGACGCCTTGACGGGTCTCGCTAATCGCCGACGTCTGGACGACTCCCTATCACTCGTCGGATCGGATGACGATGGATATTCACTTATCCTGATCGATATCGATTTCTTCAAACACGTTAACGATACATATGGTCATGATGCCGGCGACGATGTGTTGCGGCAACTCGGAACGACACTTGCCTCTATTGTACGTCCGGATGATTTAGTCGGTCGGTACGGTGGAGAAGAATTTTTGATCATTTTACCGAACACATCATTGAAGGATGCGAAAAAAATCTCTGAATTAGCGCGGACGACAGTCGCCCGTAACCTGTTCCCGACTGCACATGTACCTGATTTGAAGATTACGATTTCGTTAGGAATTGCCCATTCGGGTGGATCCCATACATCACTCGAAGCATTGCAACAAGCGGATAAAGCACTCTATGCTTCAAAAGAGCACGGACGTAACCAAAGTACGATTTATACGAAACAGCTGGAATTCCGTCAAGCGTAATCTAACGTTATATCCGACTAGCACAAAAAGTGCCATTCCCTCACATCGGAATGGCACTTTTTAGTTCATTTTTTAGACAGTCCCAGGGCCTGTCTGAGGAAAACCAATACTTTCAACTGTTCCGAAGACGATCATCTGACTAAGCTGATTTGCCATATACTCGGAGGAATACGGACGATCATTTCGTAACCACGACATCAAGAGCCCGAGTTGACCACCAATGACGTAGTTCAGTAATAAATCCCGATCCACCGGAACAGAGACACTTGTCGTCTCCCGGAAAGCAAGACGGTAGTTTTCTTTTAACGTATCCAAGAAACGGGAGATGAACGTCTTGACTGTTCCTTGGAGCAGCATCGTCCGGTAAAAGCGCTCGTTTTGCTCAATGTGGATGAACAAACGTGCAAAGTAACGACTGACGCGTTCGACTGTCGGAGGCTCGGTCGATTGTTTTCCTGTAATCCGAATCGCTTCTGCGAGCAACGTCATGTGTTCCTCAACGATTTGATCCAGCAAATCGTATTTATCTTTATAGTGCGCATAGAAGGTCGAACGATTGACCTCAGCACCATCCGTCAACATTTTGACGGTGATCGTCGAAAAGGAATGGTGTTCAAGTAAATGAAATAGCTCTGTCGTAATACGTTCACGTGAACGTTTAGGACGTGGATCGCACGACTGATTCATTTAAAATTCAGCTCCTTTTTACGTATTGTATCCGTTAACAAAGACTTTTCCAACATTTCGTCGGAAATTGTTGGTTGTTTGTTTGTTATGCACCCATATAATTAACTGTATTAACTACTCCTCCCCAGAGGAGTCTTTTTTATGAGACCGCACTGGGGCGATCAGCTAGTAACAGAAAGGATGCAACTTACTCATGAACATGAAGAAATTATTAATCATCAATATTTTAACGCTCGTCGTTTTAATTGGTGGTGGTGCGATCGGTTATTATTACTACGATCAAGCAACAAGTTACGTCAAAACAGAAAATGCCAAAATCGACGGTAAGATGATTACAATTGCTAGTCCTGGCGCTGGAAAACTCACTGACTGGACGGCAAAAACAGGACAGACACTCGATAACGGGGCGACACTTGGTCACGTCATGATAGCACAAACTGGTCAAAAACCGGTTGATGCGTCAATCGAAATGCCAGCAAAAGCAACCGTCGTTCAGTCGATGGCGACAGAGAACGGCTTTGTTGGTGCCGGTACGCCGCTCGCTTACGGATTTAACTTAAATGAATTATGGGTCACAGCAAACGTCGAAGAAACAGAAATCGATGAAGTCAAAGTCGGTCAAGCCGTCGATGTCTATGTCGATAGCTATCCTGATACAACACTTTCGGGTGAAGTCGAACAAATCGGGATGACAACAGCAGGCACGTTCTCGATAATGCCGTCATCGAACGGAAACGCAAACTATACAAAAGTCGCGCAAGTGATTCCCGTGAAGGTATCGCTCTCACAAGAAAAATCACTCGACATTCGCCCTGGTATGAATGTGACCGTCCGCATTCATAAGGATTAAGGAGGGACGCTTATGTCTACGACCTTCCTCTTTGGATACATTGTGTTCATGCTTGTCACGTTCCTTGCAGTCAATTTGATTGCACGCCGGGCACGGCAACCGCGGGTAGCTGGCGCAGGAGGTCCGGCGCTTGATGAAACATTGATTGAAGCAGAAGCGGTTGGCGCGATTCCAGCCGCCCCTGCTCCGCAAGCGCAAGCGACGATTTCAACGGAAAACATCAGTATCCCGAAAGTCATCACTGTCCTGTTAATTGGAATGTTCATCGCGATTTTGAATCAGACATTAATCAACGTCGCTCTTCCTGTCTTGATCAACGACTTCAACGTCACGACGTCGACAGCACAGTGGTTGACGACCGGGTTCATGCTTGTCAACGGAATCTTGATTCCAATCAGTGCGTTCCTCATGCGAAGCTATACGTTTCGCCGCTTGTTTCTTGTCTCGATGACGTTGTTCTTCTTCGGATCGATCATTTGTTCGATGGCGATGAACTTCCCGGTTATGATGATCGGACGTGTGGTCCAAGCAGCCGGAGCCGGTGTCTTGATGCCGCTCGGTACGAACGTCTTCATGACATTGTTTCCACCCCATAAACGGGGAGCTGCGATGGGCATGCTCGGGATTGCGATGATTCTTGCACCGGCGATCGGACCAACGATCACAGGATATGTCATTCAAAACTACGATTGGCACGTCATGTTCTATGCAATGGCCTTCTTTGGTCTCTTAACACTTTTACTTGGATTTGCCTGGTTCAAACTCGTCCAACCGTTATCAAAACCAAAGTTCGATGCTCTCGGTGTTGTCTTTAGTACGATCGGGTTTGGTAGTCTCTTATACGGATTCAGTGAAGCCGGAAACGACGGTTGGGACAGCCCTGTCGTCATCAGTACGATTGTCATCGGGCTACTTGGTATTGCCGCCTTCGCTTTGCGTGAGCTTGCGATGGACGACCCGATGCTTAACATCCGTGTCCTAAAAGTACCGGAATTTTCATTCACCCTCTTCATTAACGTCATCGTCACGATGGCCTTGTTCGGCGGGATGTTGCTGCTGCCGATTTACTTGCAGAGCATCCGTGGTTTTTCACCCGTCGACTCAGGTCTCTTATTACTGCCTGGTTCATTGATCATGGGAATCACCGGTCCTTTCGCCGGTCGACTGTTCGACCGGTTCGGCATTCGACCGCTTGCCATCTTCGGTCTGACGTTGATGACGTACGGAACATGGGAATTGACGCAACTTGATTTGAACACGTCTTACTATTCCATCATGGGCATCTATATGCTCCGGTCCTTCGGGATGGCGTTCATCATGATGCCGATTATGACAGCTGGCATGAACGCTCTGCCGATGAAGATGATTCCTCACGGAAACGCGACACAAAATACATTACGCCAAGTCGCTGGATCAATCGGGACGGCCATCCTCGTCACGGTCATGACCCGTCAAACGACAGCTCATCTCGCGGACGATGCCAACCAGTTTACGACACTTGACCCAACACTCTCGCAACACCTTGGTGAGCTCGGACAACAGCTTGGTAGTCCACAAGCCGCATCCGTTAGCTGGTTGACGCAATTGACGAAACAAGCGACGATCAGTGGAATTACAGATGCCTTTTGGGTGGCGACTGTCTTGTCTGCTCTTGCACTCGTATTGTCATTCTTCCTTCATGGAAAAAAAGAACCGAATTTAGATTAACGTGTCTTATCCAGCCAGTTGACGGCACATCGTCAGCTGGCTTTTTAATCGTTCACCTTTGCACTTCTTCTCTAATATCGATACACTAGGTTCATTGAGTTCATATCAAAAGGAGATGCTTTATGGTTGCCTTCCTTCAATTTTACGCGTTCATTTTCGCCTGTTGCTTCGCGTGGCAGGTCGGACGACCATCTCTTTCCTGGTCGCAAAAAATCTCGCGTGCGTTTTTAACGAGTATCAACAGTCTCTTCGTCTTTTTCCGTGCTTCGGTCTCGATTTTCTTACTCGTCGGTCCGTTAGTGCTTGTCTCGTACTATGTCTTTCCGAACCTCTTACAGTTCGAAGGTGGTCTCGCAATCGTCATCAGCGTGCTCGTGATTGGTCTAATTGATCGGCTCGTCAGCCTCGTCATCTTACCGCTTATCCGCTCGTTTTTCTTGAAGCGTAAACGCATCATGCCGCAGTTGCTTGAAGCAACTTTTTATACGTTGTCCATGACGGTCTTGCTTTACATTAACTTGACGGCTGTTCCGGGTGTCGAACTCGGACTTGCGATCCCGATTTTCTTTGGTTTCACAATTTATTTTGCACATTATTTAATGGCATTACTGCGATTACGCCAAGTCAAAAAGAAACTCGCTACGACAGCAAGCAAAAAACAATAACCACATGAAACGAACGATGACTTCCATTGAATTCTAGTCACCGTTCGTTTTATTTTTCGGATTACCATTGACAATGATAATCGTTATCATTTATATTTTAAGAGTACTTAGGTCAGGAGATGATAGTGATGAATGCACGACAACTCATTTTAGAACGACGTTCGGTTCGTTCCTACACCGATCAACCTGTTCCATCCGAAATGATTGAAGAAATCTTAGAAGCAGCAATTTATGCACCGAATCATAAGTTACGCGAACCATGGCGTTTTGTTCTCGCGATTGGTGAAGGACAAGTCCGGTATGTCGAACAATTGATGGAGCTCCTTGAAGCACGTGGTCAATTCGATCAAAAAACGGATGAGCAACGCCTATCATTTAAAGAAAAAATAAGTGAAGTCCCGGTGTTCTTGACGGTCCTTTATCACGTTCAAGGAACAGACGATCAACAGACAGAAGATTTACTTGCGACTGCTGCGATGATTCAAAACATCCAACTGCTTGCATCGGAACTTGGTTTAGGAAGCTGCTGGAAAAGCGGGAAACATTGGTTTACAGACGAATATGCGACACTCGTCGGTGCCCATGATGAAGAACGTGTCGCCGGTGTCATCCAACTCGGTTGGCCTGCGATGATTCCACCACTAAAAAAACGGACACCTGCCCGCGAAAAGTTAACGCACTTTTAAGGAGTGCGCATCCTGCGAGCTACCCCTGCTCGCACCAATCAAGCCCCATTTATAGAGTCATAAGCGATTATTTTGCAACTTCCTCCCCAAACGAAGTTGATCAAATAATCGCTTTTTCTTCTGCACGCTTCCCTCATTCCTGTCAGAAAACCGATTAAAAAAACCCGGATGATTCTCACTTTTTTTTAAAAGCAGAATCGTCCGGGTTTCTCTATATACTGTGTGATGTCCTTCAAAATGATCGTATTTACACGATTGTCGTTTTTTCAGGTGACACTGCAGGCGACTGCACATGATCTAACAGATGATCCACGATGCGTTTTGTCGCTTGCCCATCTTGATACGTGAAGAATTGACGGGCGAATTCCTCAATCTTCTCTGATTCGAACTGCCCTTGTTTCACCCAAGCGATGACTTCGTTGAACGAGGAAACAATCGGCCCCGGGACAAACGATTCATACGGGAAGTAAAAATCACGTTCTTCCTTATAGGATGTCAAATCATTCACGAGGAAGATGATTGGTTTTTTGAGTAAAGCGAACTCAAAGATGACGGACGAATAATCCGTGACCAAAATGTCTGAAATCTGCATCAAATCATTGATATCCGGATAATCCGTCATATCGATGATTTGGTCCGAAAATTCAGCCGGGACGACAGGACGATTAAGCACGAACGGATGCATCCGTAACAATAAAATATACTCGCTCCCGAGTTCTTGGCGGAACTGTTCGAAATCGAGTTCCTCATCATAATGTGCCGTCGTCTGACCGTTACCCCGGAAAGTCGGAGCAAGAAGAATGATTTTCTTCGAACGCCACTCCGGATGGTCAGCATACAGTTTTTGTTCGACATGTGCTTGGCGCGCCGGATTCAAGAGTTGATCCGTTCGTGGGACACCGAGTGGATGAACACGGGCCGCGTCCATCCCGAATGCTTCAGCATACGGTTCGATACAGGCTGTTCCCGAGACATAGACTTTCGAGTAGTTTCGGTGAATTTGAACCATCTTCAAGTAATCATCGTCCGGTGAATAGGATTTATCGAGCACACTGTAGCCGAACTTTTTAAAGGCGCCACATGCATGCCACAGTTGAATGACCTCAGTCCCTTGACGCAGTGACGAGACATAGACCGGATAATAGTAGTCATCGATGATGAAATAGCGGGCAGTCGCGAGTTCATACGTCGCCCGCATCATGTGGAAGACGTATTTAATCTGACCGAAAAGACCTTGTGGGAACCGCTTTAACAGGAACACATAGCTGAATCCAAGATCGCGGCTCTCAAGTTCGTCATAAACGGCACGGAAGTTATCAACGAGCTTGTCTGAACGATATGTCGCAAACACGACTTTTTGCTTGTCAATCGGCAAGCGTCTCGCAAGCCAATACGTCATGACCAGTAAATAATGAACTGTCCGCCGCTGAATTAAACGTATTTTTTGTTTCATGAGTGACCCCTTCTGTTGCACCTACTAATTTTTACATGCACCATTCCATGACGGTTTTTCCGAAACGGTTCGTTAAATCGCTTTCGAACGCTTGATGGATGTCCTCGATTTGACGAATTTGGAATACACCTGCGACTAAGTTCGACAAGTATTCTGGAATATCCGGGTACGTTTGATACAGTTCCATCGTCCGAGCGAAGTCCGTTGGTGTACTGCGACTCGAACCATAGACACGTAATCCTTTTTCGAGAATCATCCGTGTATTGACAGAAACAGGCTCCTCAGATACACCGAGCAATGCCATCGTTCCTTCTGGAATGATATAGTCAATCATTTGATTGATTGCATATTGACTGCCGATGCCGCCTACACACTCAAACCCGTGATTGAAGGCAACACCTTCTGGAATTTGGTCGATATGATACGTCTCATCCGCGAACGAGAAGTAATCGAGCTTCGATTGTGTTTTTCCGAAGACGAGTAATTTTGCTTCCGGATACAGTTTACGTAACAACAGTGCTGTGATGAAACCAAGGTTTCCGTCACCCCAAATTCCGAACGTTTCCCGACGCGCATGTGCGATTTGGTCGAAACGTGTCACGGCGTGTACAGCGACACTGACGAGTTCTGTAAAGGCTGCGACTTCCGGGTTAAGATCTGCCGGTACTTCGACGAGACGATCGGCTTGAATGAAAACATAATCTTGCATGTAGCCATCATAACCGCTTGAACGGAAACGACTTGTCCGCAAGTAGTTTTCGCCGATGATGTCATCCGTCTCAGACGGCGTATTCGGTACCATCGCAACGAGCGTCCCTTTTGTGAATGTTCCTGACGGGTCATGAACGACTTTTCCGATTCCTTCGTGAATCATCGCCATCGGTAATTTTTTCGCGAGTACTTCTGCACTACGGCTTCCTGTGAAGTAACGTTGATCCGCGTGACAGATTGACAAGTAAGTCGGCCGGACGACGACGCGATCAGATTTTAACGACCGCTCATCATACGTCACCTCGATTTGACGAGGTGCAACGAGTTGATAGACTTGGTTAATCATTGGTTAATCCGCTCCTTCAGGATTGCGTTAGCAATACGTAAATCATAAGGTGTCGTGACTTTGATGTTGAAGAGTTCTCCTGTGACGAGTGCGACATCTTCACCTTTGAGCAATAGAATCTTACACGCATCCGTTAAGATGGCACGCTCTTCAGCAGACAAGGCTTCATAATGTGATTTCAGCTTCGTGATTTGGAAGCTTTGTGGTGTTTGCCCTTGATACATCTGGTCACGGACCGGAATGTCTGTGATTGTTTTTCCGTCTGTCGATGCAACGATTGTATCGATGGCTGAAATGACGGTATCACATGCACCATACTCAAGTGCTGTCGAGATATTTTCTTTAATGATCCGGTGTGTCAGGAATGGACGGACCGCATCGTGCGTTACGATAATATCTTCATCTGTGATGCCATTCTTTTCGTCGATCCAGTTGATCGCCGCCATGATGGATTCGTTCCGGTCATTTCCACCAGCCGTGATGACGATGCGCTCATCTTGTCCGATGTATTTTTCTAAGATATCGCGTGTATAGTTAATCCACGCTGTTGGTGTGACGATGATGACACGGTCAAAATCATCGTTCAGTAAGAATTTTTCGACCGTATGGACGAGAATCGGACGTTCCCCAATTGAAAGAAATTGTTTTGGACGATCGACGTTTCCCATGCGTGTTCCTTTTCCCCCAGCTAAAATTGCTGCATAAATCATCTTGTATCGCAGATGTCTCATCCGTCGCGTGACGGCGCTGTCATGAAACAACCTGCTTCCCTCCCTTATCAAAAATCTTTTTTGGTTTCCACCTACCAGCGATGTGGGTATATCTTCGAATAGAGTCGGATAATCGGATCACACTTGACGAAAAAAACAAAAAAAATATACAAAGCACTATTTTTTTTGCTTTGTCACGATATAATGATTGGTGATTTCTAATACAACTATACTATGTTCCTGGTGATTTTAAAAACCTATTACTTTTGTGTAAATACATTGTAATCATTTACGTGAGGAGAGATTGTTTTGACAGAAGAAACACTGATGCCGACTTTACAAGCGAAAGTCGACTATTTAGAGCTTGCCGGTACGACATTCCGCTTTGAGGCACGCTTGTTTGGATTAACTGAATTCTTGCAAGCAGAACAATTACTTTTCGAAAACCCGACAGCACAAGAAGGACAGGAAACAGAACGAGAAGATGACTACATTCAATCGGAAGCACCAGAAGCACCCATTCCGCTTGAACGTGCCATCGTCTTCCGCAATAAACGGAATAAACGGACGTTCATCCTCCGCTTCCCATTTGAAGGGGACTGGACAGAAGAGACCTTTACCGGCTCATTGAACCTCAATCACATCACACCAACGGGACGTCCTTTACCAATGGGCTATTTTGATGCCTTCTTCGCAATCGTCCAGGGCAACTCGATTTTACACGAAGCCCCATTCGGCGACACACGTGCACTGATTCCGGTCATTTACCGTGTCGATACGAAACATAGCAATCTGTTATTGAAACTCGAATATGAACTGGTCGTCCAACATTCTGAGTATAGCAACACCTTAAGCTTCCATTCCCTAAAACGCGGGGAGTCAAAACGTTTCATCCGGATGATTGACCGGTACAACAAATATAAAAAGGATTTCCGCAAACGCGCCTTTAAATTCCGTCGGTTTACGTTTAAAGCCATCTACAACGTCACGAAATGGACGCAGCCGATTGCGGAAGACAAAGTCTTGCTCGCTTCCGACTCACGGAGTGATGTCAGCGGAAACTTCGCCTACATTCTCGACGAAATCGAGCGACGCGATTTGAACCTCGACGTCAAGACATTCTTCAAACCAAATCTTCAATCCCGACGCGACTGGCGTGATAAATTCACATTGCCGTATCACCTGGCGACAGCCAAAACGATTCTCGTCGATGATTTCTATCCGATGATCTATCCACTCAAAATCCGTAAAGGAACGGATCTCGTCCAGGTATGGCATGCTGTCGGAGCATTCAAGACGTTCGGTTACAGCCGTCTCGGTAAACCGGGTGGTCCAAGCGCCAACTCGCTCAGTCACCGGAACTATACGAAAGCAATCGTCAGTTCACATAATGTCGCGCGCCACTACGCTGAAGGATTCGGTCTCCGCGAAGATCAAGTCATCGCAACAGGTATTCCGCGGACGGATATGTTCTTCGACCAGGACTACATCGCTACTGCGAAAGAACGTATCTATGAAGAATATCCAACATTCAAAACGAAAAAAGTCATCATGTTCGCGCCGACCTTCCGCGGTAATGGTGCGAAAAGTGCTTATTACGACTTCGACCAACTTGACTTAGATGCTTTGTACGAAGCGTTCCACGAAGAGTATGTCTTCGTCTTAAAAATGCACCCATTCGTTCGTCGTCGGATGGAAATTCCAGAACTGTACGCTGATTTCTTCATCGATTTGACGGATCACCGTGAAATCAATGAGTTGTTGTTCGTCTCAGACATTTTGATTACGGATTATTCTTCGACGTGTTTCGAATTCTCACTCTTGAACCGACCAATGTTGTTCTTTGCTTATGACTTAGACGACTACATCTCTAAACGCGATTTCTATTATGACTTTGAAGAATTCGTGCCCGGACCAATCGTCAAAAATTCGGATGAATTGATTGAACGGATTAAAAATGAAGACTTTGAAATGGACAACGTCAAAGCGTTCGCTGAGTACTTCTTCGAGCATCAGGACGGGAAATCAAGTGCCCGGTTCGTCGATCAAATCATTCTTGGAGAAAACAAATGACGGTTGCTCCAAAGCCGATTCCCGTGCCGGCTTACGACCACTGGCTCGGGAATTACAAAGTCTTGTTGATTTTCACGGTCGTCTTCGGTCACTTGATCGAGACGTTCCGTAATCTTGACGGCAATGATTCGGTCCAAATCGCTTACAATGTCATCTACTTGTTGCACATGCCGGCCTTCATCTTCATGAGCGGATACTTCTTCAAACAAGTCCGACCAAAACGAATCATTTCGTTTGTCGTTCTCTATTTTATTTGGCAGTCGATTCATGAAGTCTACCTGGCTTATGCGAATGATAAGACGCTCGAAGGACTGATTGACGGATTACTTCATCCGCTTGTCCCAAGCTGGACATTGTGGTACTTGCTCGGCATCATCATCTGGCAAATCGTCACGCCCGGGTTTCTGATTTTACGGTTCCCGCTCTTAATCAGTGTCGCTGTTGCGCTTTTAATCAATGCAGACCCGGGTGCGATCACAAACTTCCTGTCGCTCCAAAAGGTGATTAGCTTTTATCCGTTCTTCTTGATGGGCTATCTTGTCAAAGAACGAGGATGGTTAGCGAATGACGGTTTCCGCGATCGGTTGACGGGGCCTGCCGGACGACTCGTCGGTCTCGTCGTTTCACTGACGATTGCGATTTTTATGGGTCTCTGGACAAAAAACGGTTTTGATACGGCATGGCTCTTTTACCGGGATACGTACGGTGAATTTGAAGTATCTCTCCTTAAAGGAGCGGCGACGCAACTGTTCCTTTATGCAGTCAGTACGGTCATGATTTTCTCCGTCCTCCTGATTGTCCCAAGACGATCTTTCGGTGAACGGTTTGACGAAATCGGGATTCAGACGTTAGCGATTTACTTACTCCATTCGTTCATCGTCCGTCTCTTCCGGGATTCCTTACCACCGGCCATCGCAGAATCACCGTTCCTGTTGATCGGCTTAGGGCTCTTGCTCGCGACAGTTCTTGTCTTTGTCCTGTCGAGTCGCCCGGTCGTCCGGATTTTGCGACCGTTGCTATCGCCGAATGTGAATTGGTTATTCAAGAAAACAAGCTGATGCTTTACCTGATACGTGTAGAAGCAGGTGACTTCATCTAAAACATCCAAAAAGGGATTGTCCATCGATTTTCAGATGGCAATCCCTTCAGACTGTAGACAACGTGCTATCGGGAGGTCAAGTGTCTTTTTTCGTTGCTTTCCTCGGGCGAGGCGCAAGCCGTTGCTCCTTGGTCCTAACGGACAACGAGCAGGGTCTTGCCTGCCTCTGAAAGTGCGTTGAAAACGCACTTTTCCCCCTAGGAGTCAACGAAACGTGACGCTTTTTAGGTAACACCGTGACGGAAAGCCGGACATGCAGACGCTTTAGAGTGCAATCCGTCTCGAGCCGCTTTGAAGACGAGGCGAGACAGGGAAGCGCGAACTGATTGCATCTCGATATCGCATATTCATGCTTCACAAGAGTTTGTTTACACGCTGAAGGGATTGTCCATCGATTTTCAGATGGCAATCCCTTTTTCCGTATCCATTTCAAAATCAATCCGGTCTTTTCAGCCCTCTAAATTGACACAGTCTTTCTCTTGAAACTAAGATGATAAGGATGACACAATAATCGCTTACATAAGCGCGCAGAAAGAAGGGGTCCCCTTGCAAGCGGATCAACGTAAAAAATTAACGGTCTTGATGATCAACATGTTCATCGCCGTCGGGAGCTTCGGGATCATCATTCCGATTCTGCCTGCTTATCTCGCCTCCATCGGACAAGGTGGAACGGCTGCCGGGCTGATGATTGCCATCTTTGCCGGCGCCCAGCTCGTCATGTCTCCCGTTGCCGGAAAATGGGCCGATCAATACGGCCGTCGCAAGATGATCATCTATGGACTGATTGGTCTGACACTGTCGATGTTCGTCTTTTACTTCTCGAACTCGGTCGCAATTCTTTATCTGTCCCGTGCAATCGGTGGTATCGGTGCTGCCTTACTGATTCCGGCAATCTTTGCTTACGTCGCCGATATCACGACGATGGATCAACGGGCGAAAGGAAACAGTTATGTCTCGGCCGCGATGTCGCTTGGAATCGTCATCGGACCGGGAATCGGTGGGTTCCTCGCCGAATATGACTTAAAGTTGCCGCTACTCGTCTCAGCTCTCGTCTCGGGACTCGCCGTCTTGTTCAGCATCTTGTTGCTCAAAGAAAGTGATGTCCATGACGCAACAGCGATGGCACCGGACGAAGGATCGATGCTCAGTAAAATCGGTGCGTCGTTCCAAAAACCGTACTTCGTCCCACTCGTCATTACACTTGTCATGAGTTTTGGTCTGATGGCGTATGAATCCGTCCTTGGTCTCTTCATTGATAACCAATTCGGTGCTTCACCAAAGGATATCGCCGTCATGGTGACATCGACGGGTATCATCAGCGTTATTGCTCAAATCTTTATCGTCGACAAAATCACCCGGAGTCTGGGTGAAGGCAAAGTATTGAATATCTTTTTATTGATTGCGACACTCGGGTTTCTCGTCTCACTCTTCGCCTCGAGTTACGGCGGCTTCTTCGCCGTCACGCTGGTCATCTTCCTCGCGACGTCGATTTTACGACCTGTCTTGAACACGATGATTTCAAAACTCGCCGGGAACGAACAAGGCTTTGCGATGGGGATGAACAATGCCTATATGAGCATCGGAAACGTCCTCGGACCAACACTCGCCGGTCTGCTGTATGACGTCAATATCTTATATCCGTTCATGCTGGGACTTGTCTTCCTCGCCGTGACGTTAGTCGGCTCTGTCGTATGGCAACGCCGCCAGTCCCGGTTGATTGAAAAAATCGAACGTACGTCTTAAGTTTCACCCACTAAAAAAGAGTAGGACGACTCCGGATATATAGCGGAGACCGCCCTACTCTTTGTTTATCGTACGACATCTAAATGAATCGGTCTTTTCTTAACGTTGCAGCTCTTTTCGAAGACGGAATTCGGTCGCAATTAAACGAAGTCCTTTCACACTGACTTCTACCGCAAGCAAGACAAACAAGAAAGCCGTCCATTCTAACCAAAGAACATGATTGAAGAGCAGTCCGCAGAGCAGTGTCGTCAGAAAAACGCGACGCGTCGTAAAAAAGCTCGCTTCCTGTATTTCGCCTACGAAACTAAGTCCCACACTGCTTACGAATAACACGAGCAAAATAGAGTACGCAACGGTCTCGATGTAATAATCCGTCACTGCGTACATACTCAATCCGAACAGGATTAACACGGCTTGCTTCAGCTTTTCCATCCTCTCACACTCCATGATCGATTTGTTTCATAATAACAAATCGTTCCCCTTCAAATCCGTCTTTTTTAGTGCAATATGGAAACTGATTTTTAAGAAAAACCGGAGGAAGCGTCGTCAAAGATACGTGCATCGCTGCAAGGTTACTGACGTATTGGATCCTCTTCGATTCATTTTAACCATATGCTTTTTGATGGGCTTTTTTTAACTTCAGGTAGTCTTCATCGGCCCGGATCAAGTCCCACTTCTCTTGAAAGATTTCAGCGGATTTTGCTTTTTCCGGGTCAATGTCCCGTTCGTTCAATTCGCCTTTTTCTTTATCTTTATATTTCCGCCCTCCCGGATAGTTCGCATAACGACGGGCACGTGTGTGTCCCATCTGAATGAACTTCCGTGCCATATCCATCCCGACGAAATCATCCGCCGCTTTATAGGCTAAGTACATTTCATAGATTTTTTCAGAGGACTCCTTTGCAATTTCTGGTGTCTTGAACCGCCAGTGCGGCAGGATTTCACCTTTATACGGTTCGACAAGCAGGACACCTTGCTCCCCCCGTCCGACGCGGTATTTTTCCGGTTCCTTCCGAAAGTCCGTCGTCTCGAAATCGATCTCATAATCAAATGCCACGGTTCCCACATCCCTTTAGTTAATTACTGGACAATTCCCCGCCATGCCTTCACTTAATCTTCTCGATACAATCCATGTGCATACACTTCCGTCAGCGTCCGCGCAATCTCATCAATCGTCGCCGTCGTTTCTGACCGGACGACTTCAAACAAATACATTTCATTTGCGAAAAACCACCCGCGTGCGACGAGTTTCGGATCAAGATCCATCCGGGCAAGCCCTTGCTGCTGGGCATATAAAATGTCTTGGCTGATTTGTTCAATGAACCGTTCCCGAATCTGTTTCCACTTCGTCCGGACGACGTACGATACGCCAATCGCTTGCTCGACGATCCGAAGCATCGCCCGCTCCTCATCCGCTAACCGAAGAAAGGCCGTCGCCTGTTCCAAAATCTGCTGTTTTGCGTCCGCACGCGAACGCGGCTCAAACACTTGCTCGGCAATTTTGTAAAACCGGTCCATGACGTCTTCCATCAGGACGATCAACAATTCATCCTTCCCTTCAAAATGAACGTATGCCGTTCCGTAACCGACACCTGCTTGTTTGATGATTTGTGAGATGGTTGCCGTTTGAAAGTCTTGCGATAAAAAGACGTCACGTGCTGCAACGAGCAGCTTTTCACGTGTTCGCACCGTCCGTAGATGACGTTTGTCGACTTTCGCCTGTCCTGGTTCCTTCATCCTCACACCACTCCTTTTGATTCGTTATTCGATAATATTGACACAGTGTCAATTTGTTTGCTACGCTTTTGTCAAAATTGATTGAGGATTCAGTTCGAGGAGGAACCGAGATGACACTTACCGCAAACCGTGAAGATGCAGTCCGCATGGATCAGCAAGACCAACTTGCACCGTACCGTAATGAATTTTATCTCCGTGAAGGGTCGATTTATATGGATGGCAACTCGCTTGGTCTCTTATCCAAACGTGCCGAACAGACATTGCTTGAGTCGCTGGCCGATTGGCGCGAACTCGGAATTGACGGCTGGATGCAAGGACGCCATCCTTGGTTCGAATTGTCGGAAAAACTCGCTGCCTTAAACGCCCCACTCGTCGGCGGGCGGGCAAACGAAGTCATGGTGACAGGCTCGACGACCGTCAACCTGCATCAACTCGTCTCGACGTTCTTTGCGCCGAGCGGACAACGGACAAAAATTTTAGCAGACAGTCTGACGTTCCCGTCAGACATTTATGCACTGCAAAGCCAGCTTCGCTTACGTGGACTCGACCCAGCCGAGCACCTTGTCCAAGTCGAGAGTCGTGACGGACGTTTCCTTGACGAAGAGGATTTAATTGCTGCAATGACAGATGACATCGCCTTGATCGTCCTCCCGACCGTTTTATACCGGAGCGGGCAAGTCCTCGACATGGAGCGCTTGACGAAGGCCGCCCATGACCGGGGAATCCTGATCGGTTTTGACGGCTGTCACTCCGTCGGTGCCGTCCCCCATGCGTTTCACGACTGGGGCGTCGACTTTGCGTACTGGTGCAACTATAAACATTTAAATGGTGGACCGGGAACCGTCGGTGGTCTATTCGTCCATGAGCGGCACTTCGGGACACTCCCCGGTTTAACCGGGTGGTTCGGTTCGCGCAAGGACAAACAATTCGACATGGATCACACATTGACGCCGGCAGAAGATGCGGGTGCCTTCCAGATTGGAACACCACATGTCTTAAGTCTTGCGCCGCAAATCGGTGCCCTCGAACTGTTCGCAGAAGTCGGAATCGGTGCCGTCCGGGAAAAATCGCTCGCCTTGACGGATTATATGATGCGCCTGGTCGATGAAGAACTTGCGCCTTACGGCTTCTTTATCGGAAGTCCTCGCGATCATAAGCAGCGTGGTGCACACTTGAGCCTCGAACATCCGGAAGCGGCGCGGATCTGTAAAGCGTTAAAAGCCCATCACATCATTCCCGACTTCCGTGCACCGAACATCGTTCGCCTCGCACCGGTCGCATTGTACAATACGTTTAGCGATGTCTACGACGTCGTTGCGACACTGAAGACCATTATGGAAGAGAAGGAATACGCGCAATTCGCAAATGAACGCGAAGTCGTCGCGTAAGGAGGTCATCATGAAAGAACACCCTACTGAACTACGACGTGACTTAAAAACACGTCAACTGACGATGATAGCGATGGGGTCTGCCATCGGGACGGGACTATTTCTCGGAAGCGGTCTCGCGATCAGTCTCGCCGGACCAAGCGTGCTGATCAGTTATGCGATCGGCGCCTTCATCGTCTTATTACTGATGGGCTGCCTCGCCGAAATGACGGTCGCCCATCCGACTTCCGGTGCGTTTGGAACAATTGCCGAACGCTATATCAGTCCCTACGCCGGCTTTCTCGTCCGCTATTCGTACTGGGTCGCGAACGTTCTCGCCATCGGGGTCGAGGTCAGTGCGATTGCAATTTACATGAAATACTGGTTCCCGGACGTTCCCGGTTACTTATGGATTTTATTGTTTGCCGGTGCACTCATTTATATCAATGCTACGACGGTCCATACGTTTGCGACGTTTGAATACTGGTTCTCCGTCATCAAAATCAGTGCCATTCTCATGTTCATCGTTCTTGGTGCGTACTTGATCATCGGTAGTCCGGCACCGGAAATCGGCCCGCAAAACTTCACGAATGATGGCGGATTCATGCCGTTCGGAATTTCCGGTCTGTGGGTCGCCGTCTTTATCTCGCTCTTTAGTTTTATCGGAACAGAATTAATCGCGGTCACGGCGGGTGAAGCAAAGGACCCGGACGTTGCCGTGCCGAAAGCATTAAAAGCGACGGTCTTCCGTCTCTCGACGTTTTATGTTCTGACGATCGCCGTCATGTTGATGATCGTCCCGTGGCAACAGGCCGGTGGGATTGATCAAAGTCCGTTCGTCAAAGTGATGGAGCTTCTGTCGATTCCGTATGCAGGCGGCATCATGAACTTCATCATCCTGACAGCTGCCTTGTCAGCGATGAACAGTCAACTGTATGCCTCGACGCGGATGATGTACTCGCTCTCGAAAGCGACCTACGCCCCGCGGATCTTCAGTCGTCTGAACGCAAAAGGTGTTCCGCTGTTCGCACTCGGAATCTCGACACTCGGTATCTTCTTAGCTGCCGTCATCAGCAGCCAATCGAGCGTCTCCTACCCGTTCATGATGGGGATTTCGATGTTCGGTGCGATTTTCACCTGGTTCATGATTTTTATTTCCCACCTCTACTTCCGCAAAGCCTGGGAACGGGACGGAGGGCGGAAACTACCTGTCCGGATGATGGGGTATCCGTATTTGACGGCGCTCGGCGCGATCTTGTTAGTCGCGCTCGTCATCACGACATGGTTCACGGACTTCCAAATTGTCCTGAAGTTCGGAATCCCATGGTTGATTTTCTTGACGATTGCCTACGCGTTTTGGAAACGAAATCATCCACCGCAAGCAGATCAACAGAAACGTTCACAATCACTTTAACGTAAAGGGGATCGATTGGAATGGAACAGACCGGTCACAATGGAATCGAGTCGACGATTCAAACGGATTTCAAGAAAGACATGTCGTACGGGGATTATTTACAGCTTGATCCACTACTCAGCAGCCAACACCGCTTATCGGATCATCATGATGAAATGCTGTTCATCATCATCCACCAGACAAGCGAGCTTTGGATGAAGTTGATTTTGCATGAGATGACGGCTGCGACAAAGGCAATTGCGGACGATCAGCTTGAACGTTCATTCAAGATGCTCGCCCGTGTCTCAAAGATTCAGCAACAATTGATTCAATCCTGGTCCGTCCTCTCGACGTTGACACCGGCAGAGTACCTCGAGTTCCGGGATTCGCTCGGGCACTCGTCCGGTTTCCAGTCCTATCAAAACCGGCAAATCGAATTTGCACTCGGCTTTAAAAACGCGCAGATGTTGCGTGTTTATGAACATGAAACAGAATTATTCGCTCAGCTGAACACTGATTTAAAAACGCCCAGCATCTACGATGAGACCGTCCGCGCGATGGCACGACGCGGTCTCGCGATTGATTCTGCTATCCTTGAGCGCGATGTCACACAGGACTGGGAAGCTGATGCCAGTGTCGAAGCAGCCTGGGGTGAAATTTACCGTGACGTCGCACAATACTGGGACCTGTACGAACTCGGTGAGAAGTTACTCGATATCGGCAGCCAACAACAAATGTGGCGCTTCAATCACATGAGTACGGTCGAACGGATCATCGGACAAAAACCGGGTACGGGCGGCTCGTCCGGCGTCAGTTATCTCCGGCGTGTCCTTGACCACCGCTTCTTCCCGGAACTCTGGTCCGTCCGTACAAAATTATGAGGGGGAATTCCTGATGAACCGCTGGATTGATGTTTCACAACCACTGTCTTCGTCCGTGACGACATGGCCGGGAGATACGAAGTTCGACTATACGATCAGTTGGAGTAAGGCTGACACCGGGTCCGTCAACGTCGGTAAGGTCACGATGAGCTTACACACGGGCACACATATCGATGCGCCGTTCCACTTTGACGATGCAGGCAAAAAAGTCATCGAACTCGACCCCGATCTTTACATCGGTCATGCACGGGTCATCTACTTACCCGGTCGGACGGAACTCGTCGCAAGTGACCTTGACAGATTCGATTTGACGGATGTCCGCCGTCTCATCATCAAGACGGACGGCTGGGTCGATAAATCGGTTTTTCCTGAGTCGATTCCCGTCCTGACACCCAGTCTCGCCGAGCGACTCGGTACTCTCGGCGTCGAACTGATCGGTCTCGATCTTCCGTCCGTCGATGCGATCGACAGTAAGGAGATGGCTGCCCATCATGCCCTTGCGACACATGGTGTGCATATTTTAGAAGGACTTGTCCTCGATAAAATCGCACCTGGGGACTATCACCTGAACGCGGTCCCGCTCCCGCTCGTCGATGGTGACGGCAGTCCGGTCCGTGCGTTATTACGTCCGTATTGAACAGAAAAAAGAACGTTCTCGTTTTTTCGAGGACGTTCTTTTTTGACTGTAATGAAGTAACTTTCGGACAAACGTTTCACTTTTCGTGACTCCTACGGGGAAAAGTGCACGATTTTTGCGCTGTCAGAGGCAGGCAAGACCCTGCTACTTGGTTCGTTAGAACCAGGTAGCAACGGCTTGCGCCTCGCCCGAGGAAAGCACGAGAAGGAAGACACGTTTGTCAGTCACTCACTTCTAGAAACGATAGACAACACCGTTCAACGAATTACCGTCACGGGAAAGAGTGTTTCTTCAATCCGTTTCGTCACATGCGCAACCGTCGCAAGCGACTGATCGACTTGAAAACCGATATCTAACGAATGATTCGCTCCAGGAATCAGCTCGACCATTAAGTGACTGGCCCGGCACCGTTCGAGTGCCGACGTTTCATGAAAGCGGTCCGCATCGCCGATGACAAGTAATCCCCGTTGCCGACTTGCCGCAATTCCTTCCGCGATGAAAGGCACGGTCAAAAGCGGCGTCAGTAAGATGACTGTCGCTTCCGAAAAAACCGGTCGTTGCATTAACGTGACGAGCGGACCCGTTCCAAGGGATTTCGCGATGAACTGGTGCGTCAGATAGGTTTTTTCTTGTAAGACTTTCGCGATGACGGCCTCGATCCGGCGAAGGATTTCGTCGTCCGCTTCCTCGTCCGGCAACTCATAGATGTCGTCCGACATATAGTGAATCTCAATGATATTGACATCATGGTTCAGCAACATCATCCGACTGTAGTAAAAGTAAGGATGATCGTAAATATAACTTGCGCCTGACAACAAAAAACAGACCTGTGACGACTCGGAATAATAATGCGTATATGAAACCAGCTGCTCTCCGACTGCGATTGTTTCGTGACGGATATCCATTGAACTCCCCCTTTTTAATTTTCCTTACTTTACCATCGATACATTATAAGGTCCATTAAAATTCCATTTCCATTCTGTAGGAAAACGGTCACCTGGCACTGACGATTCTTTTGTACACTGAATCCATCACATATCCTCTGGAGGTGCAGAATGGATTCAAAACGAAATGATGGGTTGATTGCTGTCGGTCTCCTGTGCGTCGAAGCCGGTCTTTTTGGTTTCGGTCATGCGATGTCCGTTTCACCTGAAGTCAGTTCCGGTAACGGCAATCCGGCCATTTTATTGGCAATGCTGTTAATCTTCTTATTCGTCACCAGCGTCCGTTCCGTCATCCGTTTCCTGCACCGTCTTCAAGTCCGTCCACCCGGACTGACGATTTTGCTGCTGCTCAGCGGGAGTTCCGCGCTGTTCGGTTCAATCTATCAAATCCATCACTACCGGACGTACCGGGCTGACTTGATTGATCATTTGATGCATCGCGAAGGAACGACACGTGATTTAGAATACATTCGTTCCATCACATCCGTCTTCGACATCCATATGAATGATCAGACTTTCAATAGTACGACTTTTTTTATTTTTACTTGTGCCATCCTTCTCGTCAGCAGCTCGTTCCTGCTCCTCCATCACTGGTGGCTCAACGTACCCCGTTAAACCACACGAAAAAACAGGATCCGCTGGCGCCGTTCGTGGCACAAGTGGATCCTGTTTGTTTAACGTGCGATTTGATCCGGCGTAAAGACGGATTGTTCGACTTGTTTTAATGCGTAGAAGGCACCTTGTCGGTTCATCAACTCATCATATGTCCCGACTTCGATGACTTGTCCCTGTTCCATGACGACGATTTGATCCATCTGTTCAAGGCCTGCGAGACGATGGCTGACGAGTAACACGGTTGCGTCTGTCGCACGTGCGAACAGTTGACGTAAAATCATCTGTTCCGTCAAGGCATCGACGGACGATGTCGGTTCATCCAGCAAGTAGAGCGGTGCTTCGCGTAAGAAAATCCGGGCAAGCGCGAGGCGTTGTTTTTCGCCTCCCGATAGATTTTCCCCTTTCTCGAGCACCTTGTCAGCCAGACTAAACGTCAAATCAACCTGCCGCAACGCCAATTCCATCGCTTCATCCGTCGCTTCATCCGTCGCTTCCTCATGTGCGAGCTGCAAGTTTTCACGAATCGTTCCGTAAAAGAAATGATTCTGTTGCAAAACGACATTCGTTTGTCGCCACAAGGCTTCCGGATCGATTTCCGCTCCGCGGACACCAGCAATCGTGATTCCGTCCACTGGATACATTCGGAGCAACAGTTGGAGCAAGGTCGATTTTCCGGAGCCACTCGCGCCGACGATCGCCGTCTTCGAGCCACGAGGGAATGTCACGCTGACGTTACGGAGGACGGGCCGGACTTCACCCGGAAATGAAAACGTGACGTCCGTCGCCGTAAGCGTCGGGGCAGCGTCCAGTTCAAACGGAGGATATGTCGGCATGACTTCGTCCGTCACGACGTCATCGAGACGCCGTGCAGCATGGCGGCTATCTTCGAAGAAGCCGGGTAAAATCGCCATCGGTGCCGCATTTTCGAATACCGTCAGTGATGTCATGACGAGCAACGCAAGGAAGACACCATCGAGTTGACCATCCGCGACGAGGTAAGCGCCCAGTCCGAGGACGAGCCACGAGATGACTAACGTCACCAGTGTATTGAGCGCCAGGTTCGAGACGGCATGCAGTCCGTTTCGCCGTTCTTCTGCAACATAGCGGGCTGCGACTTCGTTCAGTTCCGTCTCTTTGTTCGCGAGTTGCTGATAGATTTTTAAGTCACGGTAGCCTTGGAACAACTCTGTCACTTCCGTCGAGAGTTCCCCGCGCCGCGCGCGAACGGTCCGCGCGAAACGCTGTTCCCGGTAAGCGAACCAGCCCGGGATGATGAATCCCGTCAATAACAGTCCGAACACGAGGACGAGCGCGACGCTCAGTGAGAAGAAGCTGACAAAAAAGATCGTACACAGAAAGACGAGGACGAGAATGATCGGCGGATAGACGACACGTAAAAACGTGTTCTGCAGACTCTCGACATCGCCGACGATTCGCGCGAGCAAGTCACCGCTCCGGTACTTCGCGAAGATGCCCGGCGCAAGCGGTTCGAGTCGTTTGTAAAACGTCGTCCGTAAATCACTCAAAATCGTAAACGTTGCCCGGTGCGAGTAATAACGCTCCGCATACCGACTGACGGCACGCGTCAGGCTTGATATTTTTTGCAAGGCAATCAGTACAGCGAGTGTTTGAATCGGTGGCAACAGTGCCGCCTTCGAAATCAGGAAACCGCTTGCCGCAAACAGACCCACCGCCGTGACGCCGGCAAGGACACCAAAGAGAATCGAGAGGACGATATCCCGTTTCTGGTGCAGCATCAATCGAAAAATACCCATCAATTCCTTCATCGTGTTTCCTCCCCTCGTTGGACGGCACGCATCCGTGCGTACTCCGAATCCCGTGCGAGTAACGCCTCATGTGTGCCTTGGTCGACGATCCGGCCGGCCTCTAAAATGACGATGTTGTCCGACTGTTCAATCGTATGCAGACGGTGTGCGACCGTGATGACGGTCGCCGTCCGTCCGAGTTCTCCGATTGCCTGCTGTAACAGGTGTTCCGTCTTGACGTCGAGTCCCGTCGTCGGTTCATCGAACAGGATGACGTTCGGTCGTTTCAAGAAGGCACGGGCGAGTGCGACCCGTTGTTTTTCGCCACCCGATAGACCGCGCCCCCCTTCACCGATTCCGGTGTCGAGCCCGTCCGGTAAACTCGCAATCAGTTCCCCGAGTCCTGCGGCAGCTGCCGCACGCTCGATGTCTGTCCGCGTCGCCTCCCGTAATTCACCGATGGCGATGTTGTCGGCGAGTGTCCCCGCATACAGGTAAGGATGCTGCGAGATATAGCTGAGCTGTCCGAACCAGCTCGTTTCCGTGAATTGTGCGCGTGGCTGACCATTCAGGAGCACTTCGCCGTTCTTTGGATCGGCCAGTCCCGCGAGTAACTGCAGGACGGTCGATTTCCCGGCACCACTTCGTCCGATCAAGGCGATTTTTTGATACGGTTCGATGCGCAACGTGACGTCGGTCAGCGCAAACCGCTCGTCCTGATACGTAAAGTCCACGTCTTTCAGTTCAATCCGCGGTGGTGTCGCGGACTTTAACGCCTCCGTTCCGAACGTTACGCCCCGGTCGTCTTGCGTCAGTTCAGACGCAATCTGTTTCGCCGCCGCAACACTGCCCCGTCCGGTATGGAACGCTGCCCCCATCTCTTTTAAGGCCAAATAATACTCCGGTGCAAGCACGAGCATCAAGAAGGCTGGAACAAAGGTGATGCTTTGAAATAAAATCAACCGGAGACTGACCTCAAGCGCAATCATCCCCATGCTGAGCATCGAGATGAACTCAAGCATCAACGACGACAAGAAGGCAAGCTTCAGCACGGTCAAGGTCGCATCGCGGAAGTCGAGACTGCTCCGTTCGATGACGTCCTGCTGTGCTTTCGCGCGACCAAACAACTTCAACGTCGTGATGCCTTGCAGCGTATCGAGGAAGGTTCCGGAGAACGCCGTCATCTTCTCGAGCTGCGTATCGGCACGCTTTTGCGTCATGATTCCGATGACGATGTAGAACAGTGGAATGAATGGTGCCGTGATCATCATGACGAGTCCCGTAATCCAGTCATAACTGAATGCTGCGATCAGCACCATCAAGGGAACGATCGACGTCTGGATGACTTTCGGCAAGTATTGGCTGTAATAGCTGTCCATCTCATCGACCGCGTCAAGCAACACACTGACCTTTTGTCCCGACTGTCCTTGCGACATCACTTCGACGGAACTCGTCGTATACTTCGCGACGAGCGCCTGGCGAATGTCTTGTTTGACACGCGCCGCGAGAACCGTCCCGAGCCGTCCGTTCCAGTACGTGACAGCGACCCGTAACATCAGCATGAGCAGTAAGACACCGAGTAGCGGAACAATTGCCGCAAAGGCGTCCCCTTGGAGAAAAATGCGGTCGACGATGATGACGATCAAGTACGATTGACCGATGACCGCAATCCCCATCAGGACAGCCGCCAGCATCAATTGCAACATGATCGTACGTGGAATCGAGATGATTCCTTTAAGTGGATTCATATAAAAACGCCCCTTCACAAATTGTGAACGACTTTTAGTGAATATTTTCACATATCGTACATTCAGTATACCGAATCCTTCGTTTAGTTGCCATGAGAATGCCGCTCCAAAGGTGTGACGGTTTTGTGAGAAGCGTTTTACTCGACAAAATTGCTAACGTCCACTATTATAGACAATAGTTATCTACGTTATACAGAAAGGGCGAATTACCATGCAAATGAAAACCGGAGTCGAACAATCCGTCTACGCGATGCTGTTACTGACCTTTTTGCCGAAGAAAGGACTTTTACCCGGTGAGTTCATCAGTCAGCAGCTCGGCGCTTCACCGACGTACTTTCAAAAACTATTGCGTAAACTCGTCAGTGCCGACCTCCTTCTGTCTGTCCCGGGGGTCAAAGGCGGTTTCCGACTGAATCAACCTTCCGATCGGATTCGTATCTTTGACGTCTACGAAGCCATCGAAGGAAAACAATCCCTTTATGCTTCAAGTGGTGTCTTTGAAGACTTGATGGGCATCAAAGAACAGAACGTCCGCCTCTTATCTAACTTGATGACGGAAGCGGAAGATGCTTGGCAATCGACCTTAAAACGTGAAACGATTGGATCGCTCCGACAGGAAATCGACAGGAACTGTCCCCCTGACCACTTAACGACATTGCAAGCCTTGATTGAACAACAAATGATTCGCAACTAAAAGGAGACTTACGCATGACTACACTTGACCGCTACTTTGAGTTATTTGACGCTTCCCGGACCGATGAACAGGCTTTTAGTGACCTCATTTCACTCTTTTCGGACGACATCACGTTCGTCTTGAGTGGACAGGAACAACACGGGATTGACGCCTGGAAAAAATTCGTCCGCCTGGTCTTCACTGCCAACCAGGACATCAAGCACATGTATGAAGCCTGGCTCCCGTCAGCAGATGGCGATACATTCGAGACACGCTGGGCAGTCTGTGGCAAGCGGGCTGACGGAACGGTCTTCACACAAGACGGAACGGATATCGCCCGCCTTGATGCAGACGGAAAAATCGTCTACCTCGCCAATGTGCCGGATGATGCGAAGATGTTTAACAATTACAACGACTAACCCAAAGAGACCGTTCCCCACTCGGAACGGTCTCTTTTTGAAGTCATCCGCTTATAAGTTTGCTGCTTCGAACGTGTCGCCGCCTTCAATCGTTCCGTTATCAAAACCTTTTTGGAACCAGCTTTTCCGTTGTTTCGATGTCCCGTGCGTAAAGCTTTCCGGCACGACGTATCCTTGACCTTTTTTCTGAAGGGTATCGTCACCGACGGCATTTGCAGCACCAAGCGCTTCTTCAAGGTCGCCTTCTTCCAACAAGTTCTCCCCTTGCGCGTGATGTGCCCACACGCCGGCATAATAATCTGCCTGCAGTTCGAACCGGACGAGGTATTTATTGAATTTCTCTTCGCTCATCTTTTGACGGAGCGGCATGATCTCATCTGACGTCCCGAGTAACGTCTGGACGTGATGACCGACTTCATGGGCAATGACGTAAGCCATCGCAAAGTCGCCAGGCGCCCCGTACTTAGTTTGTAATTCATCATAAAAACTTAAATCAATGTATAATTTCTGATCGCCCGGACAATAAAAAGGACCGACCGATTTTCCGGCTTGTCCACACGCTGAACTGACTTGGTCGGTATAAAGGACAAGTGTCGGTTCTTTGTATGTCATCCCGTCTTGTTTAAACTCCTTCGTCCAGACACGTTCCGTATCGGCGAGCACGACCGAGACAAAATCGGCGGCTTCTTTTTCTTTCGCTGTTTCTTGATAGCCTGAGTTCGTACCGCTCTCTGAACCGGATAAATCCCCCAGCAAATCAGCAGGATTCCCACCCATCAACGTCACGACGATCAAGATGATGATGCCAAGTCCACCTCCGATTCCCGCGATTCCTTTCCCACCCATTCCCCGGCGGTCTTCTACGTTTGAACTTCGTTCTCTTCCCTTCCACTTCATGCGGCTTCCTCCTACCAATTTCGATGTTTTTATATACCCGTTCAGGCATTTATTCATGCCACGTTCTTTTAGAAAAATAATGGATGTGCATCTAACTTTTTTTCCAGTCAACAAACACATGCGTGCAACCGATAGTCTTGATACGTCTACCAAAACAGAACTTTGTCTTTGTTTTAGTTTCAACTAGAAATCGGAGGAATTTTATTTTATGAAACGTCATCAACTCATGCTCAGCATCACGTCTCTTATCGTCGTTTTATCTTTAATCGTCCATGGACTCCACCGCTTCACAACGTTTGGAGAAGGCTACTCCCTTTTACAGGGAAAAGGACCAGCCGCGTCGCTCGCTACGTTAACGGTCGTCGCGCTGATTCCTGTCTTTTTTCTCTTCGCAGCTGTTATCCTGTACCGGCTTAATCCGCAGAGTAAACAGGTTGCCATCCTCTTGACACTGACGCTGACATTCGCAAGCATGTCAATCATCGCCGGTGGAGAGGGTCTCGTCGAATATCACTTCTCGATTTTCATGGTCCTGGCATTGATTGCCTATTTCCGGCGAATCGATTTAATTTTAATCAGCACGGTATTATTTGCGATTCAGCATCTTGCCGGATTCTTTTTTGCACCGACGCTACTGTGCGGAACGACCGGGTATCCGTTTAGTTTGTTGCTGATTCATGCAGTGTTCTTAGTTTTAACGAGCAGTGCCCTGATCATTCAAGTATTCGTTCAAAATCGTGAACGTCACGCGGCGCACGCACGGGAAACGGAAGCAAACACGTTAATCACGAACGTCAGTCAACAAATCGAAGCACTGGTCGGTCATTTAAAAACGAATACGACACACTTGAAGCAAGCTGCTGCAAACTCAGTTGTCGTCACAGATCAGATTGCTGCTGCCATCGAACCGATCGTCGACTCTGCCGACGGTCAATATCAATCGATGCAACATGGAACGAATCAGTTACAGCAAGTCAATCAAGCAATCGCGACGATTCAAACACAGATGGCGACGACGGCAGACACAGCCGTCCACATGACAGCCACCGCACGTGAAGGAAATGAAGAGATGCAGTCGATGGAACGCCGGGTCGAAGCAATGGTCGAAGCGACGAACCGCTTAAACGATTCCGTCGAGACGATGACAGGACGCTCCGATCAAATCCAGACGATTCTCGCGAGTCTTGAAGCAATTGCCGGGCAAACGAACTTACTTGCACTCAATGCAGCGATTGAAGCTGCGCGCGCCGGTGAAGCGGGACGCGGCTTCGCCGTCGTTGCGACCGAAGTCGGGCATCTCGCCGTCCAGTCACGAAGCTATGCCAATGAAGTGACGGAAGTGTTAGAGGCTCTTGTCGAAGACACAAACCAAATCAAGGCAACGGCCCGAGCGTATGCCGAGACGTTGACGGAAAACCGTCAGATGACGAAACGCGTCGGTCAGACCTTCGCTGATATTACAGGAATGATTCAAGATGTCGAACAGCATATTCGCTCGATTCAAACAGCACGCCAAGGTGTCGGTACGCAAATGCTTGAAATCGGTGAACGCATGGATACGACACGTGTCGCCTCGCTCGAGGTACGGCGCGGGATCGAATCTACAGCTGCAGGACTCGAAGAACAGGCTGGTGTCCAACACGAATTTGAAACGATGACCGATTCACTCAATCAAATGACCGATTCGCTCGAACAACTCGTCGATAAATTAACGAATCATGTTAAATCCTAAAAAGCAGGTCCCTTCGTTAACGGGGACCTGCTTTTTAAAATTAAATGAAACCCTTCTAGGAATCTGCGATCCCTACCTCGAATAACTAATTAAGACTGACAGTATTAAAGAAAAATCCCTGATATTATACTGCAGAGTCTTGCGGTGAGAAAATGGACTTCAGATGACGTTGTCAGCTCTCACCTCCCTTTAAATAGCGAGGCGGTAGCTTACTCGCCCTTTCGAGACCCTCTTTTTGAATGGACCTACTACACGTATAGGAGGACATGATAATGAAACCACACCTCTTATTTTTGTCTTGGCGTGATATTAAACATCCGAAAGCAGGCAGTGCTGAAGTTTTCATTCACGAAGTATTGAAACGGGTTGCCGAAGATTATCGCCTTACCCACATCTCACCTGGCTTTGATGGTGGTCACGACGTTGAATTTCTTGATGGTGTCACCTATATCCGACGCGGAACAAACGCAACGGTCCTTCTGTATGCTTTTCACTATTACCAGATACATGCATCGACAATTGATCTCGTTGTCGATCAAGTCAATACCCATCACTTTTTCACTCCGCTTTATGTACCACGAGAAAAACGTGCCCTATTCATTTATCGACTAACACGTGAAATTTGGAAGATCAACGTCAACCAACCGTATGCCTGGTTAGGAGAACGGACGGAAACGCCCCGCCTCCGCCTCTACCGGAACGATTTGGCGGTGACTGTCAGCAAATCGACCACTGACGATTTAATCGATGTCGGATTCGCTCCAAAACGAATTACGATTTTACCGGCAGGAATCAATTTCACCCCATGGCCAGAGATAGACTGGAAAAATAAAGAAGAAAAACCGACTTTTCTTTACATTGGTCGTATGTCCGCCTATAAAGGAATCAACGATGCGATTAAAGCGTTCGTCATATTCAAACAGGAGTTTCCGGAAGCCCGTTTTTGGGTGATTGGTGAAAAAGATGAGACCTACATTGAAGAGCAACTAAATCCTCTTCTTCCGGAAGAAATGCGTCAAGATATTACCTATTTCGGCTTCGTCAGTCATGAAGAGAAACTTGAGCGAATGAGCCGGGCGACCGCTTTATTATTTCCATCAAAGCGCGAAGGCTGGGGGTTGGCAGTCAGTGAAGCTGCTGCTGTCGGGACGCCATCCATCGTCTATCATGCTCCCGGTCTTCAAGATGCTGTACAGTATGGATTAGCTGGATATATGACAACGTTCCAGACTCCAGGCGCATTAGCCATTGAAATGCGATCATGCATTCGGGATACAGAACAGTATGATACGATTCGTTACGCCTCTTACCTTTTCGCAAAAACACGCCACTGGGACTATACCGGATCCCGTTTTCGGGAATGGATACAGAAAACGTTGACTCGATGACTAATGGTTTCTTAAAAGACCATTAGTCTATAAGTGAATTATGTGTTTTCCACTTTTCAACTCAGAACATGTCTCAATTGTCCAAAGAAATAGGAACTATTATTCATTTGCATAAATACAGTTAACCGTTTCATTGAAAGGATGGATTGGCATGTACATTTTATTATTGTCTGGCGGGTCCGGAAAAAGATTATGGCCCCTTTCAAATGACTTAAACTCAAAACAATTTTTACGCATTTTAGAAGACCCGTCCGGGAAAAAACAGTCCATGATTGAACGTGTTTTTCTCCAACTTCAAGAAATCAAGTTAGCTGAACGCACTCTGATTTCAACAACCAAATCACAGCTCGATGCTATCGAGCATCAATTAGGTCCAGATGTCGCCGTTATTTGTGAACCTTCGCGTCGTGATACGTTTCCTGCCATCATGCTTGCAACAAGTTACTTAGCTGAAAACATTGATTCGACAGAGACAATTGTCATCATGCCCGTCGATTCTTATGTAGATATGTCCTTCTTCGAGAGGTTTAGTTTACTCGATACGGCTGTCCAATCCCATCCTGACGCGTTGCATTTAATGGGTGTCGAACCACTTCATCCAACCTCAAAGTATGGTTACATTATTCCAGAAACAGCCAATCAGATGGCACGGGTAAAGAAGTTTCAAGAAAAGCCGACAATCATCTTAGCTGAACAATTAATTAAAGAAGATGCACTTTGGAGTTGCGGTGTCTTTGCTTGCCAACTCGATTTTCTTATTAAACAATTGTTTGCTCAAAACGTTCCTACCACCTACTGTGATCTACTCCGCTCTTACGACTCTCTTGAAAAAACATCTTTTGACTATGCGGTTGTTGAAAAAACGGAACTGATTTACGTACATCGGTATGAAGGTCCGTGGAAAGATCTCGGAACCTGGAATACGTTAACGGAGGAAATGCCGAGTGTTCTTCATGGAAATGCTCATCTTCTGAAATCAACAAATACACATATTGTAAACGAACTTCAAATTCCAGTTCTCGGAATTGGATTGGATGATTTAATAGTTTCCGTTAGTCCTGACGGTGTCTTGGTTTCTTCTAAAGAAGAAACGACCCATTTAAAAGAATATCTCGTCCACCAAGACCGACCTCCACAATTTGAATGGAAACGCTGGGGCTATGCGACAATTTTGCATCAACAATTACTTGAAGATGGACGATATGCAATTACACGACGCTTGCACATTAAAGCAAATCATCAAATCAGTCATCACTATCATGAACATACCGCCTCAACCTGGAGCATTCTTAAAGGAAGAGCGGAAGCAATCATTGATGGTAAACATCAGACGCTTGAAGCACCATCGGTTGTCCACATCCCCCAAGGCGTCTCACATACATTAAGAACGGTAAATGACTTAATTATGATTGAAATCAAACACTCCGTCGATTGGACAGAAGAAGACAACTATCCATTTCCAACCTCATTTCCCACTCAAGATTAATTCGTTTTTTATACTGTAGTTCTTTTTAAAATAATTCCGTCGCATACATCAAACAGCAGTCCTTCGTCTTATGAACGAAGGACTGCTGTTTACGAATAGAAAAATAAAGGAGTTGATCATTTATAACATTTTAAAGTTTTGAGATGATCGTTAACGGATCAACACGTTGCGTGTAGTCAGACGGAACGTCAGCAAACGAAATTTCACCTGACGGCTGAATGATGAACGTTGCTGGTTTCGGTAGCTGCCAGTCTTCATTCCCGTTATGTCCGGCAACGTCCAGCCCTGATTCTTTGTACACTTCAACTAAATAGTCCGGCATCTCGAAGACGAGATCAAATTGCCCTGCGACGACATTATCGACGTCACTGAGGACAGCGAACTCTAAGTCATTTTTTTCTTGCGTCGAGAGTGAATGATCCGGTGTCTCAGGACTGATTGCGACGAGTGTCGCTCCTTTTTCCTGAATCTTCGCCAGTTCACGTTGGTACGCACGGAGCTCTAAGTTACAGTACGGGCACCATCCGCCACGATAGAACGTGACGATGACGGGACCTTGTTCAAGTAAATCCGCTAAAGCGACGGATGTCCCTGCCGCGTTCGGTAGCGTAAAGCGAGGTGCCTCATCTCCGACAGCTAATCCTTTTGCTCCGTTTGATGCTGCGAGTTCTTCTGTTGCTTGCGTCATCAGCTTCTGCTTTTCAGCCGGTGCTTTTTGACGGAACTGTTCTTGATACGCTTGAATTTCTTCTAATAATGTAGACATGACAATCCCTCCCTGTTGTTTTTCATAGCATAACAGGGTATTTCAAAAAAGACTGAGATTATGCTCACTCCGATTTTTTTCGGAATCGTTTCACAAATCCTATCAGACTTTCCGGTGTCAGTTCGAGTTTGTTCTCGTACGCATATTTTGTTCCGTAACCAAGTGCGAGTGTCGCCGTCGAGGCGATACCCGCTCCGAATACAGCCCCGTACCCGGGCACCATCTTCGCCAGTTGGCGAAAAGCCGTTTTTCCTGAATTGCCGACGATCGTCACGACAAGTAACTCTTTCGCACTTTCTTTCGATAAGTTCCGTTCATATAAGTTCGACAGCTTCAGCATCAAACCGATTTGAATCGACGTCAACGGAATGATATCTGCGCCCGGGAACGGGACCGCTCCGATTGCACCAGCCGCCGTCCCGGCCCCGACAATCCAGTTGTTAGCGACTTTCCCCCGTAACGAAGGATCGATTTCGCGGACAAACAGATTATCCTTGTCGAACTTTTTTAGGATATCGAGGACCTCACGCCGCAACCGGTCGATATTCGTCCCATCCTTCGCTGATACAGGGACAAGGGTCGGTCCCGGTAACTTCGTTTCGATGTGCCGGGTGACGGTCTCTAAGTCGTTCGTCGCATCAATCTTCGTCACGACGATGATGATGTTTTTATTATGGGCATAAATCTTATTGAAATTTTTTGTTTCCGTCTCCGATAAGACGGTCCCCGCTGCATTCAAGAAATACAAAATAACATCCGCACTTTCGTAAAACTGCCACGTCGTATCTGAATTCAAGCTGTTCGCGTCATTGAGTCCCGGCGTATCGACGAAGATGACTTTATCTTCCGGGTGCTGCCGAATCTGATCGATGCGTGTCGTTTCACCCGGTTGCGCTCCGACCGTCGCGACGTCACGCCCAAGAATCGCATTTAATGTCGACGATTTACCGGCATTGACGTCGCCAATCAGGGCGACGGTCACTTCTTGATTAAGCGACTGGTTAAAGTCGCGCCGTTCTGCTTCAAACGATTGGTCAAATACTTCCTCAAGCTTTGATTTCCGTTTCTGTTCATTCGTCTCAAGTCCCTCACCAAAAAAGTCGTCCATCGTTACCCCTCCTGAAAATATGTGCTGTCAGTCTTTTCCCGTTCTTCATTGAAATCATCCAAGGAAAACGATAAGCTTGATGATGGATAATGTTTCCAACACACGAAGGAAGGGGCTTCTTCTATGAAAAACTGGATGTACATATCACTTGCCGCCTTTATCTTGACAGGGTGCAGCCAAAACCACGATCAAATCGAATCCGCTACGAAAAAAGTACCTGTCACCCAGGCCACTTCTACCTTCACACTCTCCCCCCTACCCGTTACAGAAGGGGAAGAAAAATTTGCCACATTTGCCAACCAACAGATTGGCGCCGTTCAGCTAAAAGGAACATTAAAGGCGACCCACTGGCTAAAAGGTGTCGAATATCTCCCGGACAAACAAGAACGGGTACTGTTCTCGATGGAACTTGAACCGAAAAAGTACGATACCACGATCCGGTTTTCCCAGTCTTTCTCGGATGATCTGATTCAATTCGGGATTGATGTCGGTGATACAGTACTCTTCGGTGACGATACGTTTACGCATCTTGATGATTACATCGTTCGCGGTGCCGACTTCCGCTCAAAAACGGCTACGGCGACCCCTTATAATCTTTTGATGGTCTATCATCTGTCAAAAAATAAAGAAATGCGCGGGTTTAATTTAAATGAGGTCACGCGTCCCGCTGACGTACCACTCAAAAAAGGAGAGCGGATTTTCGGAATCGTATTATCCAATCAGAAGTAAAGCAGAACCCGTCCCACACTTCTAGTTCAGACGGGTTTTTCCTTGTCCTTTCATGTCGTTCTGAAACGAATAATTCAACAAAGAGTGGCAGACTCAATCGCTGCCACTCTTTGTTGTATAGAAACTGACTTTTGCGTCAGCCCCATTTTTTAAATTTCACTTCTCCGCTCGAGTAACACGGTATCCCGCCAGACACCAGCCAACTGTCCGATTCGTTCCCGACGACCGACTTCCCGGAAACCGAACCGTTGATGGAGTTTGAGGCTGGCGATGTTTTCCGGAAAGATTTGTGAATGCAACGTCCAGATGCCTGCTGCTTCACTCGACGTAATGACCGCCTGCATCAATACCGTCCCGACTCCTTTTCCCCGTGCGTCTTCATCGATATACAAACTGACTTCGGCAACACCGGCATAGGCCGGAATCGACGAAAATGGACTGATGGCGATCCATCCGAGCATTTTCCCGTCTTTTTCCACCACAATCCGGCTGTGTATGTGGTGATGGGCATCCCAGTAGTCAAACGACGGTACTTCCGTTCGGAACGTCGCATTTTGTGTCTCGATTCCTTGCTGGTAAATCCGACCGACTTCCGGATAATCTGCTGCGGTCATCGCTCGTAGATTCATGACAACCTGCTCCTTTTCTAGTCTTTTATCGCTTCGCGTCAAACGATCTTGACATATTTTCGTTATCGAACTCGTTCCGTCGTCCGCAACACATCAAGCAACTGTTCGAGCCGTTCGATGGTGTAGGTCGGTGTCAACTCACTCGGAGCCGTTTCCTGACCCGGGTTAAACCAACACGTATCAATTCCGGCCGAAATGCCGCCTTGGATATCTGCAGTCAAGGAGTCGCCGATGAGCAGTGTTTGCTCCGGACGGAATTCCGGAATCCGGTCGAACACATACGTAAAGAAAGCACGCATCGGTTTTTGATAGCCCGTGTCTTCGGAAACAAAAATCTGATCAAAGTACGGCAACAGTCCTGAACCAGCGAGCCGTGCATGTTGTGTCCGCGAGACACCGTTCGTCACGACGTAGAGTTGGTAATGTCCTTTTAACTGCCCGAGTAATTCGTGTGCTCCGTCAATCAAATCCGTTCCCTGACCGAGATACGTCCGGTAGCGCTCATCCATCTGTTTCCCGTCGACCACCCATCCCTGCTCTGCAAAAAACGTCACGAAACGTTCCGAGATGACTACGTCTCGCGTCACTTCCCCCCGTTCGAGAGCTGCCCATAAGCCTTTGTTAATGGACCGGTACCGGGTTTCACGTTCTTCCGTCCATTCGAGCTGTTCGTCCGCGAATAGTTTTCGTAGCGCCCAGCGTTCCGTTGCGTCAAAATCAAGTAAAGTATGATCGATATCAAAGAGTAATGTTGTATAGTTCATCCGTCATGCTCCTTTTCGTAAGATCCGTTTTTCTGTCAGATTCCCGCCGAGTTGGAACAAAAGCACCCCGCCGCCAATCAAGAGAACGCCGACTGCCTTCGTCCACGTGAAGGCGACCTGTTCGAGACCGAACCACCCGAGCGTGTCCCAGAGCAGCGCAAAGAGGATTTGTGAGACCATGACGATCGAGATGGCGTAGCTCGGTCCGAGTTGCTGAACGCCTTGCGTCACAGACAGGACGACACCGACACCGATGATGCCGCTGAACCAAAACCACGGCTGCATACCGGTCAAAGAAAAAAGTGCCGTCCCTTCAACGAGCAGTCCAATCGTCAGCGAAGCGAGGAAACCGAGTCCAAGGACTAACGTCGTCGTTGCCCACGCCCCGACCCGTTCTTTGACTTTTGCGTTAAAGGTGTTTTGCATACAGACGAGCATCCCGCCAAATAAGGCGAGTAAAATCCCCAGTGTCATCGTGCTTGCCTCCTATTCATAAATACTTTCCCCGACACGTTCCATTAAACCCGCGCGGTCGATGATCTCAATCGTCCGTTTCGTCCGGTCAATTAATCCATCCCGGCTGAACTGGAGCAATACCCGGTTCAGGTGCCGGTAGCTCGTCCCGATCAAATCCGCTGCATCGACTAAATCCGTGACCGGCAGGGTTTGTTTTTCCGGTGTCATCGATAAAAGATAACTCGCGAGCCGGACTTCGACCGGATATAAAAGATTAAAGCTCATCGAGTGCGATTTCAGTTCGAACTTCATCGTGATCGTCTCGAGCAAAAAACGTAAGAATGCCGGATTGTCCGTTCCTGCTTGTTCGAGTGCCGCGTAACTGATCCGGAACACTCGGACCGGCGTTACAGCTTCGACCGTGTTCATCAAGGGGATACGGCGGACATATTCGATATCGCCGATCAGATCGAACGGATGCTTGAAGGAAAGAACGAGCCGTCGTCCGGCCGCTGACATATGCGTGATCTTCAACTTTCCTTCGACGAGCAAATACAGCTGTTTCGCGTCATCGCCCTGCTGGCACAAGTATTCGCCCGGTTCGACCTCGACACGTTCGAGATGACGGCGTAAGCGCTCGTCAAAGACATGCGTCAATTGAAAACGGTCCAAGTATGTCGCAAGTCGCTCATCCTCCACGCGAATCCCTCCTTATAGTTTCAAGATTAAGATACCGCCGACCATCAACAAAATTCCGATGACTTGCGGCAGCTGCAACCGACGTTTCATCATTCCGAACCAACCGTTCCAGTCAATCAAAAGGGCCAGACCGAGCTGGGCAATCAAAAAGAGTGAAATCGTCAATGTCACACCCATCAAATGCACGGCTGTGATATTACTGAACAAAACAGCCGCCGCCAGTGCGCCTCCTGATAGATAAAGCGGCTTGACGTGGCGCATCTCTTGAAACGTCCGGTCGCGTAAAGCGAATGTGATCAATAAAGCGACGATGAAGCCTGTCATTTGGGTCACAGTCGCCGCTTGCCAGGTCCCGATGCCATCACTGATTCGGGCATTGGCGACACTTTGGAGCGTCAGAAAAAAACCGCCGCTGATTGCAAAAAGGATGCCTCGCATCTGTATCGCCTTCCTTTCGTTATCTTCTTTCATCCTATCCTAAAACGACGGTGGATGATTGATAAAGGACATTTGTCCTGAGAATACAGATGACATAAAAAAAGATAAGCAACGACAGTCGCTTATCCTTTTATCCAGTTCAAACAAAATTCTAAATCGCGTTGTAAGTGGGCTTTCATCAAACGCTCTGCCTCTTCCGCTTGGTGATTGATGATGGCTTGATAAATTTCGTCGTGCTCTTCGATTAAAAGAGGTCGTTTATGATGTACGACTGTTTTTCGGAACAAGTAAATGATTGATTGCATCCGGTCGATGATATCGATCATGACAGGATTTCCTGTTGCACCGACAATGACCTCATGAAATTCTTTGTTAGCCGCCATTATTTCTTCTACTTCTCCAGCCCGCCCAATGTCGACACACCGTTTTAACTTTTCGGCGTCCGATTCTCTCATATACATCGCACAGTGACTGGCTGCGAACCCTTCCAACAGCATTCGGACCTGAAAGATATCACGCAAATCCATATCACTTGGATTCACGACACGTTTTTCCTTAATCAGACCTTCCTGTTCTAATTTCCGGATCGAATCCCGTACCGGTGTACGGCTGATCCCCATTTCTTCCGCTAACCGTTCTTCTACTAATTTTGTTCCACGTTCCAATTCACCACTCAATATACGGTCACGTATATACTCGTAAGCTTGTACATAAGCAAGCTGTGTCGTCTTTTTCCCCACTAGAATCGTCTCCTACATTCGATTTTTCCCTTAGTTCAAAGTATAAGTTTAATACTCGGAATTTAAAAGGGACTTATTTTGTATACATTTTTAAATAAATTGTATACAAAATTGAACAAAGTGTGTACACTTCGATTAAGGAGTTATGAAAGCGCTATCTTTAATTTAGAAAAGGAGTTGTATATTGTGACACAGCGCATTGGAATTATCGGTTTAGGCATCATGGGCAAGCCCATGGCCTTGAATATATTACGCGCAGGTTATGACGTGAAGGTGAATGATTTAAATGTAGATAGCGTCAACACATTGATTGAGGCGGGCGCAACGGCTGCCTCCCCTGCTGAAATGGGTGCGACGTGCGATATCATCATCACGATGCTGCCGGCCTCGAAACATGTAGAACAGGTTGTTACTGGAGAAAACGGGGTTTTAGAGACCGCAACGGCAGGAACTATCATCATTGATATGAGTTCGATTTCGCCGGTTGCGTCCGTCGCAATTGCGGAACTGGCTGCACAGCGAGGCGTCGACATGTTGGATGCGCCAGTAAGCGGCGGTGAACCGAAAGCCATCGACGGAACACTTTCAATCATGGTCGGCGGGAAAGAAAACGTATTTGAATCCGTCAAACCATTACTCGATGTGATTGGTGCAAGCGTCACCCTTGTCGGGAAAAACGGCAGTGGCGTAACAGCGAAACTTGCCAATCAAATCATCGTTAATCTAAATATTGCTGCGATGTCCGAAGCTCTGACGCTTGCCGCAAAAGCAGGAATTGACATTGAAAAGATGTATCATGCCATTCGTGGCGGCCTTGCGGGAAGTGCTGTTCTCGATGCCAAAGTCCCCTTGATTCTCGACCGTAATTTTGTCGCTGGTGGACGGATTGATATCAATTTAAAAGATATGACAAATGTCATGGAGACAGCTCACGATATCGGGGTCCCGTTACCGTTATCTAGCCAACTCGTCGAAATTTTTCATGCCTTGAAAATCGACGGCAAAGCTGCTGATGATCACGGCGGAATCATTCAATATTACGAAAAATTAGCCCATGTTGAAGTAAGGAAGGTGTAAGGACATGATGACTCCTCCGAAAAAATTACCGGTTGCCGAAACGTTCGCCACTCTTCCAGAGACGCCTGATGAGACTATCGTCGACAAGATGCTGTCAGCAGCACTTGACCAGTTCAAAAAGAAAATCATCGTATTAGACGATGACCCGACTGGTGTCCAAACTGTCCATGGCGTTTCTGTCTATACCGATTGGAGCATGGAAAGCCTCGAGGCAGCATTTAGTGAAGAAAGTCGAATGTTCTTTATTTTAACGAACTCAAGAGGATTTACAGCGTCTGAAACACAACTTGCCCATGAAGAAATCGCCGCACACATTCAAGAAGCTGCCGCGAAACAACAACAAGAATTCATCATCATCAGTCGCGGAGATTCGACATTACGAGGACACTATCCGCTCGAAACCGATGTGTTACGGACTACACTCGAACAACGTTCAGATGTATCTTTTGATGGAGAAGTAATTATGCCTTTCTTCAAAGAAGGCGGCCGTTTCACCATTCAAGACATACACTATGTACAAGATGGAGAGATATTGATACCGGCAGGTGAAACCGAGTTTGCAAAAGACCGGACATTTGGTTATTCCGCTTCACATCTTGGTGAATGGGCTGAAGAAAAGTCGAATGGGGCTTTTCCTTCCACTGACGCTACTTATCTTTCGTTGGATGACATCCGAAATCTTCGAATCGACCGCCTCACGGACCAACTCATGAAGGTCGAGCATTTTAATAAAGTTATTGTCAATGCAACCGAATATATCGATGTGAAAGTCGTCGTCATCGCTCTGATCCGTGCCATGAATGCGGAAAAACACTTCCTGTTCCGTAGTGCTGCTGCTTTAACAAAGATTTTGGGCGGGGTCAGTGATAAATCACTATTGACTAGAGACGAGCTGGTATCTGAACAAAATCAACACGGTGGTTTGATTATGATTGGTTCACACGTCAAGAAAACGACTGAACAATTCGAAGTGCTACAAACATGTAACTTCATTGAATTTATCGAATTTAACGTACATCTTGTCTTACATCCTGAACAATTTGAAATAGAAGTTCAGCGTGTCATTGAGATGACCGAACAGTTCATCCGAAATGGACAAACCGTCGCTGTCTACACCAAACGGGAACGCTTGGATTTAGGAGAAAATCAACAAGAAGAAGAACTTAAACTATCTATCAAGATTTCGAACGCTGTAACCAGCATCGTCAAAAATCTTAAAGTCCGGCCTCGTTTTATCGTTGCTAAAGGTGGCATCACTTCTAGTGATATCGGAACGACCGGTTTAAGCGTCAAACGAGCGACAGTCGCAGGACAGATTAGACCGGGTATCCCGGTTTGGCTGACCGGGAGCGAAAGTAAGTTTCCTGGACTCGCTTATGTGATTTTCCCCGGGAATGTCGGTACATCAACGACACTAAAAGAAGTCGTAGAGTTGCTCCATCATTAAGATGAGTGACTCTTATCGTCTACCGCTTATTGTAAGCGGATACAATCGGAAGTTTTGACTACTTATAAAACTTAGATGATTAAGGAGATGCTTATATGGTTACAGGTAATTTATTAATTTTAATTTTCATCCTTTCGCTTGCCGTCTTATTCTTCGCTATCCTGAAATTAAAAATTGAACCGTTTCTTGCATTAGTCGCCATTTCATTCCTGACCGCGCTCGCCATCGGCATGCCTCTAAAGGAAGTCGCTACGACCGTCACGGCTGGTTTTGGTAACACACTGGCTGGTGTCGGCATATTGATCGGACTTGGTGTAATTTTTGGTCAATTTCTCGGTGCTTCAGGAGCTGTCGAAAAAATTGCCCAAGCTGTCCTGAATGTATTTGGTGTTAAGAAGTCCCCTGCCGGTCTTGCATTGACGGGTACGGCAGTTTCCATCCCGGTATTTTTTGATGCGGCATTTGTCATCTTGAGCGGGCTCATCCGTTCACTTTCTACAAAAACCGGTATTTCAATCGTCAGTTTCGTAACAGCACTCGGTGTAGGTTTAATCGTCTCTCACAACATGATTGCCCCGACGCCAGGACCTCTTGTAGTCGCAGAAAATACTGGATCAGAACTCGGCTTTTTTATTCTTTACGGTATCATCGTAGCGATTCCCGCTACTTTAGTCGGCGGTTATTTATACGGCATGTTCATCGGAAAACGCATTAAACACTCCGGTGAAATCGAAGAAGTTACGATTGATAAAGCTGATTTGCCTAGAAAGGAAATCAGTACAGGATTGAGCTTCTTCATGCTGGCTTTACCTATTGTACTCATTCTCATGAACACGGTGTCTCAACTTGTAGTCCCGGGTACATCGATTTCTAGCTTTTTCGGTTTCATTGGAGAAAAAAATGTCGCCTTGCTAATCAGTGTATTTGCAGCAATCATTCTATTACGTCCTTACATTTCAATACCTAACCATCGACTTTATTCAGAAGCCATCAACTCAGCCGGAATCATCATTTTAATTACCGGAGCCGGCGGTGCATTTGGAGCTGTCATCAACAACAGTGGGATTGGTGATCACTTGATTACAACGATGCAGAGCTGGAGTATCCCTGTCCTGTTACTCGCCTTCATCTTTTCACAAATCTTGCGGGCTTCACTTGGTTCAGCCACTGTTGCCCTTGTAACGACATCAAGTATTCTCGGACCGATGGTGGGTGAGCTAGGAATCTCCCCTATCTTGCTTGGCCTTGCGATTTGTGCCGGTGGAATCGGACTTTCATTACCGAATGATTCTGGTTTTTGGGTCGTCAACCGATTCGGAAAACTGACAATACCACAAACGCTTCTCGCTTGGACGGGTGGCGGATTTATCGCAGGCTTAACCGCTTTAGCCGTCGTATTTATTCTGAATCTGTTTTCAGGTATCCTCCCTGGACTTTAATGACGCTTTTACACAACTCAAAAACCACAAAACCGCCATGTCGATACTGGCGGTTTTGTCGTTAGATTTTTTTAACGAACTCGGATTTCAGCTTCATTGCGCCGAGTCCATCAATCTTGCAATCGATGTCGTGGTCTCCCTCGACGAGACGAATTCCTTTAACACGGGTTCCTTGTTTGACGACGAGCGATGTGCCTTTGACCTTCAAGTCTTTGATGACCGTAATCGTGTCACCGTCATGCAATTCGTTTCCGTTCGCGTCACGGATGACCGCCGTCTCTTCCGTCACGTCCGCTTCCGCCTGCGTCCATTCATGGGCACATTCCGGGCAGACGAACAGATTTCCGTCTTCATATGTATAGCTCGATCCACAGTTCGGACAGTTTGGATATTCAGTCATGTGTGATTCCTCCAAGTCTTTCATTGTTTCTTCTTTGTTTAGTATAACGTGTCTGACAAAAACGAAGATAATAAATTAAAACAATGCTTAGACAACCTCTAAAAAACCGTTCATCGTCTGACGATGAACGGTTTTGATTATTCATTTTCCAGCTTTTTGATTGCTTCATCTAGTTTTTCTTGATCCTCGTCCGACACTTCAGGAAACTGCGGATCGATATCGCGTAAAACGTCGTTCATGACTTCTGTCACGATGTAACGTCCGAACCAGTCATCATCGGCCGGTAGCACGTACCATGGCGCATTTTCCGTTGATGTGTTTGAAATCAAATCGGCAAAGATGTCTTGATACTCATCCCAATGTTCCCGCTCCTCAACGTCACTGAACGAAAACTCGAAGTTCTTTTTCGGGTCTTTCATCCGTTCGAGCAACCGTTCCTTTTGTTTGTCCTTCGAAACATTGAAGAGAAACTTGACGACACGGACGCCGTTCTCGACCAGGTACTGTTCGAAGTCATTGATTTGCCGGTACCGCATCTGCCAAACGTCTTGATCGTTCGGGAGTTCTTCCTCCTCAAGCAGGTTATGAATACGCGGTGCGATAACATCTTCATAATACGAGCGATTTAAAATGCCGACTTCTCCTTTGGCCGGCAACCCGTCATGAATCCGCCATAGAAAATCGTGTTTTTGTTCTTCTTCTGACGGTTTCTTGACCGAGATCGTCTTTAAGCCTTGGGCATTCAGGTTTGAAAAGATATAGCTGATCGCTTCATCTTTCCCACCGGCATCAATCGCCTGCAGGACGACTAAAATACCTTGTTTTTCTTCTGCATGAAGCCGCCAGTGTAGCTCTTTCAATTCCTCGACGCTCTCTGGAATGTATGTCTTGAGTAATTGTTCTTCAGAAATCCGGTCCGGATCAGATGTTTGGTAATCAGCTAAACTGACGTTCGCATCCGGAGCAACTCGATATTTTTTGATGTCCATTTGAATCCTCCTCTAACTTTCGCTCACTCTCAAAAGAATACCCTGAGAAGGACTTCGGAAAACCCGTTCAAATGAACTTATCTTTTAATCAATCGTTCTAATGCATTGTTGATTACGACAGGTGGGCGACCGAGAATTTGTGCAAAGTCCTGACTTTCAACAGCAAGCGTATCGTTTGCGATCCCTTCTTGAATCGAGACAAGCATCGGGATGAGGAAGTCCGGGAGACCCGCTTGTTTCATGATATCAGCATACGTTGCTACATCCACTTGTTGAACAGTGACAGGTCGAGCAAGAACCGCTCCGAGTGCCTCGGCGATTTCTGTTTGTGTCAACAATGGACCCGACAGTTCATAGATAGCTTGTTTTGGAGCATCTGTTGTCAAAACAGTAGCGATTGCTTCTGCATAGTCGTCCTGCAACGCCCAGCCGACTTTTCCGTCACCCGCTGCTGTCAACCAGTCTGCTCCGTTACGTACAGCGTCAATCGTCGCCTGCTCGTTTTCAAGATACCAGTTGTTCCGGAAGAAAATATAAGGGATACCTGTCTGTTCAATCAATCGTTCTGTTACCTGGTGCGTCCGTGCCAAGAAATTTTGACTTGCTTGTGCATTGGCAATACTCGTGTAGGCGATCAGGCCGACGCCTGCAGCCTGCGCTGCCTCGATTGCTGCCGTATGTTGCCGGACCCGTGTAGCTTCTTCCCCGTCCGTTGAAATGATCAACAAACGATCAATCCCTGCAAAGGCCGTTGCTAACGTAGTTGGCGCATCAAAATCTCCATGACGGACTTCGACACCACGTTCTTTGAGATTCGCTGCTTTTTCGACATTTCGGACACTGACGACAAGGTCGTCCGCACTGATCCGCCCTAACAGATGATTGACAATCTTAGTTCCTAATTTTCCAGTTGCTCCTGTAATCAATAGCTTCATGGGTATTCGCTCCTTTTTCTATCAAATGCCTATCCTGTACCTAATCTTATTACAGGTGGTACACTAATCCTAGTAGGCACCTTTTAGATACTTGGTCACCTAAACAGAACCATTGGAGGACACTAAATGAATCTTACCGAACAGCGGACGGCTTGTCCGGTCACTCGTGTGCAAACCATCATTTCTGGTAAATGGAAAATCCTCATCCTGTGGCATCTCAAACAAGGAACACAACGCTTTGGTTCCTTACAACGTCTGCTGCCCGGAATTTCTAAGGGCATCTTAGCACGTCAACTACGCGAACTTGAGCAGGATGGCATGTTGCTTCGAAAAGTCTACCGGGAAGTGCCGATAAAGGTCGAATACTCATTGTCCGACACGGGACTTAGTTTTTTGCCGATTTTAGATGCAATGGCTGCTTGGAGCCTGTCGCACATTTAGAATCTGATCAATAATAAAGGAGTATGCCATGTCGCATACTCCTGCTTTTACTTCATTTCGTCAGAACGTGTTGCTTAAAATGCGCATCGATTGTCGCTGCGACACGTAGACCGGATATGACGGCACTCTCAACCCGTGTCCGTCCCGAGGCATCATCTGCTTCAAGGAAGGCATCCCCGGCAAGCCACAGCGGATGGTGATTCAGTTTTAGAAACGGCGTGTGGAAGACATCGCGTGCCTGGGCGTAACGCCATCGTTTCAACTGACGGGAGATGAGTTCGACGGGACCGAGTTGTGCTTGCAGGAGCCGTTCGATTTCAGTGAGCGTCTCCGCTTCCTCCTTGTCATACCAGGCTTCACTCCACTCACCCGTCATGTAGACACTCAGTAACGGTGTCGCCGAGATTTCTTTTTCTGCGTTGTTGACAAGCTTCAGCATCCCGGGGACAAGTCCTTCGTCCGCCAGACCGACCTCCCCAATTTCGAGCGGTTCTTTCAGTTCAAACAGGCCGACAAATGTCGGTTCGAACGTGACACGGCTTAACGCTGTATGATCGGCTGCATCAAGCGTCAGCCGGGACGCTTGCAGTAAGTCATAGGCTTGCGGGACAGGTGCTGTCACGAGCATCGCGTCATAGACCCGTGTCCGGCTCTCTGAAATCGTCCGCAAAACCGTGTCCGCTTCGATCCGTCCGACCTGTTCGTTCAAGTGGACCGGAATCCCGCGTGCAATCGACTGAACGAGTTGATTCATCCCGTTAATCGCGATATACCGTGGAAAATCATCACCGAACCATTTCCGAATCAATCCGCGTTCGAGCCATTCATCGACTTCCTGCGCCAGTTCATCCGTCCGGACGGTGAAAAAGACAGCTCCGTGGTCCGCCTTTCCCTGATCGATTCGTCGTGTCGCCATGCGTCCCCCGACACTTTGGCTTTTTTCGATGATCTCGACCTCGTATCCTTCGACTTGTAATTGACGGGCAGCGAACGTCCCCGCAAGTCCACCGCCGATAATTCCGATTCGTTTTGGTTGTTCCATCTGATACATCCCCCTCCACTTGCTTCATTTCCACAAGTATAGCGGTTCGCTCGTCAAACGACGTCTTTTAACGTTCTTCGAATATGCTCGTCCGTTCGAGTTCAATTAACAAGCGGGCATGGTTGTTGTCAAAAAACTGTTGGTGCTGCGCTAATCCACGCTGGACGCACCAGCCGATTCCCGTCAGTGCTTCAAACAGACGGTAGTACGGCAAATAGACTTCAATCGGTTCCGGTGTCCGAATTTGGCCGTATCCGTTTTGATAAGCACCCAGCAGAGCGCTGCCACCTTGGAAGACATCCCGGTCGAGTTTCGTGAAGTCGATCTCCGTCGCTCCGAAACGTGAAGTTTCAAAGTCGATCAGTCCAGTGAGGTTTCCGCCGTCTGCGAGCAAGTTCCCGAGCCTGAAATCGAGATGAACGGCGACCGGACGCGAGGGTTCCGGTAACTCACGTTCACGCCGTTTTAATTCTGTAAAGGCGGCTTGATAAAGGACAGGCGGCAAAACTTGTTGAATCGCCGGCTCGAATGAGGTCATCTTCGCATTTCGGAAGACACGCCAGTCCTGTGAGGTAAACGCGGTGAAGCCGTTTTGTTCAAAATCACCATAGGTCTCATGCGTACAGGTATGTAAAGTAGCGTGAAGCCGTCCGATTTGTGTGGCTAGTGTCGGTGTCACCGTCTCGATTGTCGCACCGACTAATGCCTCCAGTACGAAAGCTCCCGTCGTCTGCGGCGTTGGCGGTGCTTCTGCAAGGATTTTCGGAACGGCGACACGGTCGGCCAAATACGTCAGCCATCCGTGCTCCCGGTACCATTTATCAGCCGTATAGGGTCGCTTTAAAAAAACAGTCCGACCGTCACGCAGAACCAGCCGGTCGACTTCGGAACTGTACGAATCCGTGACGGAAAAAATCTCTGCTACATCGAGATCAAACGATTGAATCCACTCTTCGCGGGTCATAATGCATCCCCCAGTCGTTTTTCAAGGATTTCGGGCAGTCCGTCAATTGCGGCTGTATCGAGCATCTGATAGGTTAAATAAACAGTCTCTTTTATCTTTCGCAGTTCAATCATAACTTCACTCCTTTATGTTCTGTGCTGATCGTGGATCGGTTCAAATAACTTCTCCGATGAGGGGCGGACAAGCGCAAAATGTTCGACATTGTAGTGACCGTGCAAAACTTGATTGTGATGGGCAATCATCAACTCCGCCGATAAAACATCGGAGCCGTTCGTCGTATGTCCGTCAGCAACGAGCGTCACATCAAATCCATTGACGGTTGCACTGCGGACCGCGGTATCGATGCAGTGTTCCGTCTTACAGCCGAGGATGACGACATGTTCGATTTGTCGTTCATTCAGATACTCAAGCAGTGGTGTCCCGTGAAACGCATTCGTTGCAGCTTTATCGAACGTCACCGCCTGATCTGGAATCTGAATCGAGGAGTGCACCTCAAACCCCGGTCCGTTTCCGTCCGCGACATCAAGATCCCGGATGAAGACAATCGTATGAGCATGATTCCGTGCTTCTTGCACGACTTGATTGATGACCTGACTGACGGGCATCTTTCGCATGAACACCTGACTCTTCTGCCGTCCCTTCGACGAGATCCTGTTGAAAATCAATAATGAGTACCGCTTGTCGCATCTGAATGTCCCTCCTTTTGGTTTCTTTACTTTTCTTCTTTCCCTTCCCTACTGGAAAGTCCTGTTTTTCACAAGAGATTTTAAGCTTTGCGAAACTTTTGATTGACTTGATGCGTTGAATAAGATGATGGAAAGGATGTTACATATGGACCTATTGCCACTCTTTTTCGTGATTTTCGTAATTGTCTTAGCTGTTAATCTGTTTCTCGATAAGATAATCATGAACCGGCGCCTTTCTCGGAACGTCTTCATGAAGAATCTCTTCGTCTGCTTTTTGATTTCGCTTGTTTTGCTAAGCTTCTTCTATCTTCAGTCCATGATGAACTAACAAATAGACCGTACACTCTCTGTTGAGCGTGTACGGTCTATTGACGATTACTCGATTTCAGTATTTCTACTGCTTTGTTACCTTGCGTAAACGGTAGTATTTTGTAAGTCGAAATCCGACATAGGCTGAATCCCCTAAGAGTGGATAAGATGTCCGCTGATATATATTCCAGTAGCTGATGATGCGACACTCAATCCGTGTCATGTAAACATCATTTGCTTGTAGAAAGGAACACAGATTTTCCTCAGGCCACCTCTCTAAAATCGGTTCGATTCGTTCTAGAATTTCTCTTACATATTCCCCAGTCAATTCAATCAGATAAAGCAACACCCAGTCTGTATCCGCCTGTTCTTCTTGTAATCGTTGAACATATTTCTCGCGGATATAACCATTGTGATGGCGCGTATACAAGCAATAGAGCAGCCACCGTTGTTGTTTCGTCAACGTCTCGATTTTCACCTCTGGTACTTCATCCAAGTACACGCGAGACGGCAAATTCAACTTTTCTTGCCAATACGCGATTTCAATCGTCCCCCACGTCACCGGTCTAAACAATCGGTGTGGGAAGAGACGTCTCACAGCCTCCACGTCTCCTGCACAGGATTGCGGAAAAGCTTGGAGCCAGTTTGTTTTCATCTGCATATGTGTTTCACCACTCATTCCTTCAGTGCTAGGTAATAAAAAAGTCATACTCCAACTGGAAGGAGTATGACTTGAATGTTTTTATTCGACTGTTACTGACTTCGCCAAGTTACGTGGCTTGTCGACGTCGCAATCACGGCCGAGTGCCGCGTAGTACGAGATCAACTGAAGTGGTAAGACTGAAAGTAATGGTGACAAGAGCGGCTCGACTGACGGGATGACGAATGCATCCGTCGGCAATTCGAGACCTTCTGAAGCGATGACACATGCGTTCGCGCCACGTGCGACGACTTCCTTGACGTTGCCTCGGTTGTTGAGGTGAACGTGCGGTTGTGTCACGAGGGCGATGACCGGTGTGTTGTCTTCAATCAAAGCGATTGGACCGTGTTTCAATTCGCCGCCAGCGTACCCTTCTGCCTGGATGTACGAAATTTCTTTGAGCTTGAGTGCCCCTTCCATTCCGACATACGCATCTTGACCACGGCCGATGAAGAAGGCGTTGCGTGATTCAGACAAGTATTCTGCAGCGATCTTTTGGAACCGTTCTTTTTGTGACATGACGGATTCCATTGCGCTTGAAATTTTACCGAGTTCTTTCATGAGATCGAAGTTGACGTCGACGCCTTTTGCTTGAGCCAGGTCAAACGCGAGGACCGCAAGAACAGCAATTTGCGCTGTGTATGCTTTTGTTGAGGCAACTGCGATTTCAGGACCGGCATGCAACAAGAGTGTTGCGTTTGCTTCACGTGAAAGTGTTGATCCCGCGACGTTCGTGACCGTCAATGCTGGGTGACCAAGTTTTTTCGCTTCAACGAGAACGGCACGGCTATCCGCTGTTTCACCTGATTGTGAAAGGAAGAGGAAGAGTGGTTTCTCTGTCAAAAGTGGCATGTTGTAGCCGAATTCAGACGAGATGTGGACCTCTGCCGGAATCCCAGCGATTTGTTCAATCAATTGTTTCCCGATCAAACCAGCATGGTAGCTTGTTCCGCAACCGATGATATAGACGCGGTCACGACCAAGGACTAAATCACGAACCGATTGATCGAGTGTGATTTCGCCAGCTTCGTTTTGGTATTTTTGAACGATGTTCCGGATGACGGCTGGCTGCTCATCCATTTCTTTAAGCATATAGTGCGCGTATGTCCCTTTTTCGATATCAGAAGCATCAATTTCAGCTGTATACGCGTCACGCTCTTGCACGTTTCCGTCTAAATCCTGGATTGTGACACTGTCACGCGTTAAGATGATCATTTCACCGTCATGTAACTCAACGAACTGATCCGTTACTTGAAGCATGGCCATTGCATCAGACGCAACGACGTTGAACGTGCCGTCTCCGAGACCAACGAGAAGTGGTGATTTATTTTTTGCGATATAAAGAACGTCCGGGTTTTCTGCATCGATTAAAGCGAGCGCATACGAACCGTGGAGCACGCGAAGTGTTTGACGGAAGGCTTCCGTGACATCACCTGTTGCGTCAAAGTTCTTTTCAATCATCTGAACGATGACTTCTGTATCCGTGTCGCTGAGTAAATCGACGTTAAGTTCTGCTTTTAACTGCTCATCGTTTTCGATGACACCGTTATGCACGAGTGTAAAGCGTGATGATGCACTTTGGTGTGGGTGGGCGTTCGGAACACTTGGTACACCGTGTGTTGCCCAACGTGTGTGACCGATTCCTACTGTACCGTCTGCTTCTGCAGGGACGACTTCGCGTAGCGCAGCGATGCGACCGACTTCTTTATGAACCTGAACGCCGTCATTGACGAACGCAAGACCTGCCGAGTCATAACCGCGGTACTCGAGTTTTTCGAGACCCTTTAGTAAAATTTCTTTCGTGTTAACTTCTCCGATCATACCTACGATTCCGCACATATTGATTCTCTCCCATATCAAGTATTTCCCTGAAGAGGAAACGGCTCTTGTCGAGAGTTATCAGCACTTGCTTGTTTGTCCGTCTAATCACTTAGACGATTTCAAGTAAGTTTACGGTACTGATAAGGTACCGGGAGGCATCCGCCGAATGATTCGATAAACCTCCACCTCGTCAGCTGCCTATCACATAGTCAGCCCTGGCGCTTCTGTTTCTGTCCGACTCCGTTTCTGTCCGACTTTACAATCATACGAACTTTAATTGGAAAAAGCAAGGAAGGTAACGTATTTGTAACTATTCCCGATATCTTTCTAAACAATACTTCTAATCCCTAGATTTTGTAAAAAAAAGAATTAAGCTTCTGTACCTACTCATCCACCCTCCAACGAACCCGTGTCCCTGTCCGACTTCTACAGGAAAAGGAAGCTCTGCTTACGGCAGGAACAAGCAAGACCCGGGCAGCCTCAAGTTGGCCGCGGCTTGCGTTCCGCCTGAGAAAAGCGGGCAGAGGACAGCGGTGTCGTCCCCTTCTCTCTCCTATGATCCAAACACTGTTCCTACTCCAGACCCACGCTATTTCTGAAACGAACCCGTACCCCTGTCCGACTTCTACAGGAAAAGGAAGCTCCGCTTCCGACAGGAACAAGCGAGACCCGGGCAGCCCCAAGCTGGCCGCGGCTTGCGTTCCGTCTGAGAAAAGTGGGCAGAGGATAACGGATTCGTGCTAATTCCCGTCCTTAACATTCCTCCCGTACACAAAAAAAAGGAGCAGCACGAAGCTACTCCTTTTTCGTCGACTCAATTTTCTTGTAACGCGTAGTTTTCACGCACGACGTTCGCGATCCGCTCGACGTACATGTCACATGCTTCTTGCGACTCTGCTTCCGCCATGACTCGAACGAGTGGTTCTGTTCCAGATGCACGAACGAGAATCCGGCCGTTTCCAGCCATTTCCGCTTCGACTTCCGCAATGATTGCTTGAACGGCAGGACCGTTCATTGCCCCATTCTTATCCGATACACGAATGTTGACAAGACGTTGCGGGAAGATTGGCATCTCGGCTGCGAGTTCCGATAACTTCTTGCCTGTCGCCTTCATGATTTGGAGTAACTGAACGCCAGACAACATGCCGTCGCCTGTCGTCGAGTAATCCATGAAGATGATGTGACCTGACTGTTCGCCACCGAGTGTGTAGTCGTTTTTACGCATCTCTTCGACGACGTAACGGTCACCGACTGCTGTTTGTAAGGCTGTCATGCCGTGTTCTGCGACTGTTTTATGGAAGCCGAGGTTACTCATGACTGTCGCGACGATCGTGTTATCTTTCAAACGACCGATTTCGTTCAAGTATTTTCCACAGATGAACATGATTTTATCGCCATCGACGATATCCCCATTTTCATCGACTGCAATCAAGCGATCGCCGTCACCGTCAAACGAGAGACCGACGTCGGCATTTTTTTCTTTGACGAATGCCGCGAGGTGCTCAGGGTGTGTCGATCCGACACCATCATTAATGTTCAAACCGTTTGGCGTTGTACCGATTGTCGAGACTTCTGCTTCGAGGTCCCCGAACAAACGTGGTGCAAGGCTTGATGTCGCGCCGTGCGCGCCATCAATTGCGACATGAATCCCGGAAAAATCTTCATCCGATGTTTGACGAAGCATATGGAGGTATTTTTGCGCACCTTCATAATAATCGTGGACGAAACCAAGCTCTTTCCCCGATGGTCGCGGGAGTGTGTCCTCTGTTTCGTCGAGCAATGCTTCGATTTCGAGTTCTGTTGCGTCATTGAGCTTAAAACCGTCTGTTCCGAAGAACTTGATGCCGTTGTCTTCAACCGGGTTGTGTGACGCTGAAATCATGACGCCCGCAGTCGCATCCATCGTTTTCGTCAAGTATGCGACGCCCGGTGTCGAGATGACACCAAGACGCATAACTTCCGCGCCGATTGATAACAATCCTGCAATCATCGCGTTCTCAAGCATTTGACCCGAAACGCGTGTATCGCGTCCGATTAAGACTTTCGGACGTGTGCTCTCGTGTTTCGTCAACACGTATCCGCCAATCCGTCCAAGACGGTAGGCGAGTTCCGGTGTCAATTCTACGTTTGCGACGCCGCGGACGCCGTCAGTTCCAAAATACTTACCCATGTGCTATTTCCTCATTTCACTGATTGGTTTTAATTGGTCTGTACCGATGTCCGGGGAATCGTCTTTAACGTGACGTCCATGTTATCCGGTCGTAAGACATCGAATGCTTTAGATGTCTGATATGAAATCGGTAAGCCGTGTGTGCCTTCTTTTAATCCTGTTACGTCGATGACAGCCTTGATGTCGGTTGCATCAATCGAAGCTAAGTCCGCTTCGCTGCCACGGACGACGAGATCAATCGTTTCAGCATAGTCAATTGTATACTTCGACTCGTCGAAACCGTTAAGCGTCACAGGAACACCTGTAATCGTCTTCTCTGCTCGCTCCTCGACCGTTTCCGTCGTCGATTTAGCATTTTCTTTCTCGACGACGATACTGACCGTAATCGAAGTCGGATCCATTGCCGTCACATTATCCGGTTCGACGAGTTCGATCGTCTTATCGGTCGTCTTCGTCAAATCTTTCAGTGAGATTGCCTTTGTATCGACTGAACCGATTCGCGTCAATTCTTCCTTCGTTCCGTACAGACGCGCTTCCGTGACGACGGGAACGATCTTGACGACCTTGTAGCCTTTTTTGACGCTACCTGTTGTTTTAACGTTGATCGGGACTGTTTTACTTTCCTTATAGACAGGAACTGTCACTTCAAGCTGTTCCGGATCGTACGTCGCGCTAATCGCGTTCCCATTCGTATCCGTCGCTTTAACGTTGAACGACTCCATGAAAGTCGACGCGCGACCCGTCACGTCGATCGGGACTTGAATCGATGTGATGGCTTGGAGCTTTTCTGCTCCTCCCGTCACAGCAACCGTTTGTTTACTCGGTTGTGCTTCACCGACGACATACCCTTCGGCGATTTTATTTTTGTTGAGTAAAGCGACTTGAACCGGGACTTGTTTCGTGACTTTTTTATCAAGAAAAACTTCGACCGTCTCCTGTTTCGGTGTCACTTCAACATCTTTTCCAAATCCATTCGCTGTCACACGAACACGGTGGTACCCAGGGTCGAGTCCCTCTAAATCTAACGATAGACCAAAGTCTTTGACGAGGCGAAGCATCGTCAAGCTACTCGATGGTCCTTTGACCGTCGTTTCAATTGTAGTTGGAATATTATAGGCGACCCACTGCGATTCATCATAATTCACTGTGACCGGTACGTCAAACGTCGTCGAGCCCTGACCAGCGATCGGCAATAGACTCGCCGCGTCACTTTTCCCGCTCGAACTCGAGCCTGCGACCATCAAATAGAGCATCACAGCAAGTAGTACCGCAACGATTCGTAAAAACCATCGTTCATTGAACCACTTTTCGAACATTATTTTTTCGCCCCCATCCAGTTAAAGAAGGACGTATTCGCCGGTTCGACTTTGACGAGCGTCTCAAGCAACTTCGTCCGAAGCGAATCTTCGTCGAGTTCCCGGTAAAGACGACCATTGATTGCGAGAGATACGCCTCCCGTCTCTTCCGATACGACAAGCGTGACACTATCCGTAACTTCACTGACACCAATCGCGGCCCGGTGACGCGTCCCGAGATCCTTAGAGATGTGGGCACTTTCTGAGAGCGGTAAATAACAAGCCGCTGCCGCAAGTTTGCCTTGCTGAACGATGACCGCACCATCATGCAACGGCGTGTTCGGGATAAAGAGGTTAATCAAAAGCTGACTCGTAATTTGTGAGCCGAGCGGAATCCCCGTCTCGACATATTCACTGAGACCGGTTTCCCGTTCAAACGTGACGAGCGCACCAATCCGGCGTTTCGACATGTATTGTGCAGACGAAACGAGTGCATCGACGATTCGCGTTTGTTCATCTTCATCACTGATGGCACTCCGTGAAAAGAATTTACTCGTTCGTCCCAGGTGCTCCAGTCCTCGACGGAGCTCTGGCTGGAAGATGATGATAATTCCGAGTAATCCATAGGTGATGATTTGATTCAATAGAAATTGTAAGGTCTTCAGTCCGAAGAAGCCGCTTAAGAACCAGCTGATCAAAATGACAGAAATCCCTTTAATCAATTGAACCGCTTTTGTGCCTTTGACGATAATCATCAGGCGGTAAATGACGAATGTCACGACCGCGATATCAAGCACATCATTAATATAATCGTACCAGTGTACGTTTTCGCCCAGTTTCAACATTTGAAATTGAAGTGGTTGCCAGTTGAAGTAATTCACCAACCGTGCCCCCTATCTCATCTAATTTAAACAGCTTTCATTATAGCACAAAGGGGCGAGTTAGACTCGCCCCAACTGATTAATCAAAGATTCGTTTGATTCCGTACCAGACGCGTTCGAACAACTGATCGATTTCTTTAATTTCTCCAGTTACGTTTCCGGCACTGGCTGTGTAAGCCGTCCCGTCAACGGTCATGACGTCTCCATTGACTTTGCCTTCAATCCGGACATTGCCGCCTTCGACGTATAAATCTTGATTGACCGTCACTCCTTTTGGAACAACAACTTCGCCATTTTCAGCGACAATACCGGGAGCGTTCGTATACGACAAGTCTTTATCTTCTTGCGTCATGTACCCCCCGAGGCTACCGACCGAAAGTAACGCAAAGATCGAGGCAGCTGCAAGGAGTGGATACTGTTTCATCTTCCCTCCAAAACGAGAAGGTTTACGAAGCGGTGTCACATTCGACGTGTCCACCTGTTCAGGCAGTTGTGCCAGCACGCGGGATGTAAAGTCTGCCGAGAGCTTCGGCTTCGGAAGCGTGCGTAACTGTGCATCGAGGAGTCGATACTCTTCGAAGTCGTCCATCGCATTCGCCTCCCGTAACTCCGCTTCGAGTTGTTTAAAGTCTTCTGGAGGTTGGTTTTGGTCTAAATAATCTTGGATGCGTTCGTTTACGTGTTCTCGTGTCATGGTGAGATCCTCCTTCTCACCGCGTTCCGAAGTGCTTCTTCAGCGCTTCTCGGCCACGGTGAATTCTAGTTTTGACTGTGGCGACTGGTAAATCGATCAGTTCACTGATTTCCTTTAATGAAAGGTCTTCAATATATTTCAAGACAAGCGGAATTCGATACTTTTCAGGTAAAGCGGCAATCGCGTCACCGACAGCATTTCGTTCTTCTGAATCAACGACTTGATCTTCTGGTAATTGCTCCTTACTTTCAAGCTGAGAATACAGCGTCAAGCCTTCAGTACCTGACATCTCGGCATCAAGGGAATAATCTGGACGTTTCTTCCGTAAGCGGTCAATTGAAACATTCGTCACAATCCGGTAGAGCCACGTACGGAATTTCCATTGTGCATTATACGATTCAATCTTTGTAAATACGCGAATAAAGGCTTCTTGCGTGGCATCCTCTGCTTCCATCCGATCACGTAATACACGGAAGGCAACTAAAAATGCCCCTTCTTTATATAGATCAACAAGTGCCGCAAATGCATCACGGTCTCCTTGCTTCACTCGCTCAATCAAGCGTAGTGTTGTTTCTTCCACTTCAAATACCCCCCGCTCTATGCGGTCAATCTCTTATACGGAGTCGACCGATAAATGTTTCATCTCAATTTAAATTGTAACAAAAAAAACTTGAACCCCGATGAAAAGAGTTCAAGTTCTATCCATTATTTTACTAAATGTTGGTTTTGCATTGCTTGAAGTAGGTTTCCGATCAAGGCATTTGCAAGAATCGCTGTTCCGTTCCCTTCTTCTAACAACGGATTCACTTCGACGAACTCCGCTGCAATAAAGTTTTCTTGTTCCGCACAAGAGTTCAAGACGGTCTGAGCATCCTCTAACATGACACCGTCCGCAACCCGCGTCCCGGTCCCTTCGACTAAACTCGGGTCAAGACCATCCATGTCGAAACTTAAGTAAAATGCGTCTGTCGTTTCGTTTAGGTAAGCAATCGCTTCCTTCATGATGGCTTCCATTCCCCGTGTCCGAATCGCTTCCATGTCATAAACGCGAATCCCAAGCCGATCAATCAATTCCTGTTCTCCCGGATCGACGTCACGCAAGCCGATAAAGACAAGATGCTCCGGTTGTAACTTGACGTCTGTCCCACCGATTTCCGTTAAACGCCGATGCCCTTCCCCAAGGGCAACAGCGAGTGGCATTCCGTGAATATTACCTGTAGGTGACGTTTCCGGTGTATTTAAATCACCATGCGCATCGAACCAAATTGCACCGAGCCGCGGAATCGATCGACGAAGTCCTGCGATCGTTCCGATTGCCATGCTGTGGTCGCCCCCGACGAGTAACGGAAAACGTCGTTCGGACAGCGCATCATGTACAATTAGCTGTAAATCATTCGTCGTATGGACGACTCCTTCGAGACGCTTTAACTTCGCATCTTCCTCACGTACCGCGTCTTCTGGTAAGACAGCCGCTTCCCCATAGCGGACCGCTTCTTGTCCATGTGTTGCTAACGTTTGAAATAGGCCTGCTTGTTCGACTGCTGCCGGACCATGCTCTGTTCCTGGCTTTCCTTGACCGTAACGATATGGCACGCTGATATATGCAATGTTCATCCCCGCATCCCCTTTGCTTAATTAAGTTACCTTAATTGTAAGCGGTAACATACGGCTGGTTCAACTCGACAAGATGACGCATCTTTATACAGTAGACGACAACAAAAAAGCACTGTGAAGGGAATCACAGTGCTTTCGCGTACGTACTCTGGTTAACAGGCATTTCAAGTATAAAAAAACTTAAGACGAACGAAACTCGCTTAAGATCTTTAAGCAAAATTTGGTGGAGCCTAGCGGGATCGAACCGCTGACCTCCTGCGTGCAAGGCAGGCGCTCTCCCAGCTGAGCTAAGGCCCCAAAAAAATAAACAAAAAGCGGAAGACGGGATTCGAACCCGCGACCCCGACCTTGGCAAGGTCGTATTCTACCACTGAACTACTTCCGCAAGAAAATGAGCCATGCAGGATTCGAACCTGCGACCCTCTGATTAAAAGTCAGATGCTCTACCAACTGAGCTAATGGCTCGACATGGTGGGGGGGGGCGGATTCGAACCGCCGAACCCGAGGGAGCGGATTTACAGTCCGCCGCGTTTAGCCACTTCGCTACCCCCCCAGTTTGTCTAGGAAAATTTAATTAAAAAAACAGTGCCGGCAACAGGAGTCGAACCCGCGACCTACTGATTACAAGTCAGTTGCTCTACCAGCTGAGCTACACCGGCACAATAAAATGGTGACCCGTACGGGAATCGAACCCGTGATACCGCCGTGAAAGGGCGGTGTCTTAACCGCTTGACCAACGGGCCATTGGCTCCGCAAGTAGGATTTGAACCTACGACCTACCGGTTAACAGCCGGTTGCTCTACCACTGAGCTATTGCGGAATAAAAAAACAAAATTGCCTGGCAACGTCCTATCCTCACAGGGGGAAGCCCCCAACTACTTTCGGCGTTCAAGTGCTTAACTTCCGTGTTCGGCATGGGAA
>NZ_JACSMI010000005.1:0-158810 GCF_018618605.1 Exiguobacterium sp. s125 | reverse complement strand
TGCTCAGAAAGCAATTGGTCGAGTGTCGCACGAAGATCTGCTGCTTTCGTTTTGACCGTGACGTTTTTTGCTTTGTCCTCATGCATCATGTCGTCTGAACCGCCTGATGCAAACGCCGCCGTTCCTGGTAATACGAGTGCTGCTGCCATTGCTGATGCTGCGAATTTTTTAGTGTGTTTCATTTGTAATCATCCTTTCAAATTTGGGTTTTATTTTAACCAATCTGGTAATTCGTTTCCTCATCGTTCTGAACAGCATACGCACCCGGATTTCGTTTGGATTTAAAAAAACAAAAAAAAGTGAAATCTTTTTTAAGTCATTTGTGGAATCTATGAAAAAAGACTCCAGTATGTGTGCATTTTCTTCATAGGGACTACGCAGAAACAACACTGGATTGGCAAGAATTCGCCATAGTGTGTTAAAAGTTGGCTTGATGTAACCGCTTATAATTAAAGACGTGTTCACATGTGGGACATATATAGGAAAGAACGGGGGATATGATCATGAAAGAACGGAATCAAGCTTCGCGCGTGCAGCAGAGCTGGTACCAATCGATGTGGCGGTGGCATTTTTATGCAGGCATTATTTTTGCACCGATTTTTATCATACTTGCCGTCACAGGATCGATTTACTTATTTAAACCGCAACTGGAGGATATGTTGTACCGTGACATGATCTTCACGGAAGAGACAGGGCAACGTCTGCCGCTCGAAGATCAGATGAAAGCTGTCGCGGACAAATATCCAGAGGCGGGTATTTCTTCGCTTGGTCAGTTTGAGCAACAAGACCGGACGACACGGATTGGCGTGACGTTCAAAGAGGAGTCGGGATATGTCTATGTTGATCCATACACGGGTGAAGTGACGGGGAAACGACTCGGGGCAGGACCACTCGGCTTTATTAAAACAATTCATGGGGAATTGTTTGCTGGGAAAGCCGGAAATCTTCTCGTCGAACTTGCAGCGAGCTGGGCAATCATTTTATTGGTGACAGGAACGTATCTCTTTTGGCCACGAGGGAAAACGGGGAGCTTCAAGCGTGTATTTTTCCCGTCCTTCAGACAGAAAAACGGAGCACGTAATTTTTGGAAGGGGCTTCATGGTTCAGTTGCCGTCTGGTCAACGATTGGATTACTCGTGATCATCGGTTCCGGACTCGCATGGTCGGGTGTCGCAGGTCAGTGGATCAATACGATTGCGACGAAAGCCAATTCGAATTATCCACAGTTTGCGTACGGACCGGATGAAAGTATGGCGTCAAAAATCGTCACGAAGGACATTGCGACGGATATTCCTTGGGCGACACAAAACGACGTCGTTCCGAGTTCGGGACCAGCCCGACCGTTGACACTGTCTGTGACGGAAGTCGCGGCTGAAGCGAAACAGTTAGGGATGGGACGCCCGTATCAAATTACACTTCCACAAGGGGAGACAGGGGTCTATACGTTATCCTCTCTTCAAAGTGCGCCGACCAAAGAAGCGACGATTAATCTCGATCAATATTCGGGAACGGTCTTATCCAATGTCTCTTATGCAGACTACGGACTCCTCGCGAAGGGCATTACGCTTGGGATTGGGTTTCATGAAGGACGGTTGTTTGGTTTCTTGAATCAACTCGTCGGATTAGCACTGTGTCTAGGATTAATCTTCATCGTCGTCAGCTCATTTGTTCTATGGTGGAAACGCCGAAATGGCGCGGGAAAACTAGCGCCACCAAAACGGGCGAGTGATCAACGCGTGCAAAAAATCGTTGCCGGTTTGATTGTAGTGATCAGTTTGACGATGCCACTCGCGGCACTGTCGGTCATGACGATCCTCGTACTCGATTTCTTGATTTTCACGCGTCGACGTAAAGGAAATAAGGAGGCGGCAGCATGAAGCGGATCGTATTAACAGGTTTATTCGCCAGTAGTATGGTGTTACTGGCCGGCTGTCAGTTCGAGACAAAAGCGGCTGCGCCTGCGATGAAAGTCGGACTTTACGCACCGGAGAAAATCGCAGCAGACACGAACACGACGGTCGCGCTTGAAATTGAGAACCCGCAAGCCATCGATCAGGTGCATGTTCAAGTTACGCCAGTAGGAAGTGACGAGACAGAAACGTATATGGCAGAACAGAAACAGGGACATTATGTCAGCAGTATTCCTTTTAAAAAAGCCGGTGTCTATCTCGTCAATGGTATGGTCCATGTCGGTTCGCATGTCTACACACCAAAAGCACTCGTTCAAGTGGGGGATGTGTCAGAAAAAGAGCTCGAGGCGGCACAGAGCTTATTGAAACAGGCCGTACCGGCAGGGGAACAGACGGATCATCATGGACATCATTAATGGGAAATAAGGACTTCGCTGCCGAAGTCTTTATTTTTTTGGGAAAAATATTAAAAATCAAAACTATTTGTGAACTTCTTACGTTATCTATGTGTAGTCCAAAAAAATAAAGGGGTGTTTACAAGATGAAAATGAAAAAGTCGTTTCTCGCAGTTCCACTCAGTGCCGCATTGTTGATTCCGGCAACCGGCGTCAGTGCCCATGGTCATGAAGATCACAGCAAGATGGCCAGCTCCGGAAACATGTCTCTCGATGTCTCCTCACCAGCGTCCGACCTCCGGGCGACACTCGATCAGCTTTTATCGGAACATGCCTACCTCGCAGTCGTTGCAATGCAAAAAGGGATTGATGGGGCGGATGATTTTGATCAAGCAGCAGGTGCACTGAATCAAAATGCCGATGATCTCTCAGCAGCCGTCGGATCAGTTTACGGGGATGAAGGCGGAGAAGCCTTTAAAGAAATTTGGAAAAGTCACATCGGTTACTTCGTCGATTACGTGAAAGCAACAGGGGCAGAAGATGAGGAAGCAAAACAAAAAGCGCTCGATGACCTCGATTCGTACCGCGTCGAACAGGCAGCCTTTTTGGATAAAGCAACGGAAGGGCGATTGAAAGCAGCTGATCTCGAAGGTGGCTTAAAAGTCCACGTCACCCAACTCTTGACGTCGTTCGACAGTTACGTTGCAGGTGATTATGACGCCACGTACAGCAATTTGCGAAAAGCAATCGAGCATATGTACATGGTCGGGGAAGGCTTATCCGGTGCAATCGTCGATCAATACCCGGATAAATTTGAAAATACGAAAGTCGATACACCCGCAGCCGATTTACGTGCCGGTCTGAACCACAACTTCTCGGAACACGCGGCACTCGCAATACTTGCGATGCAAAAAGGGATTGAAGGAGCAAAAGACTTTGATGCCGCAGCCGGTGCACTCAGTGAAAACACGGACGACCTGACAGCATCAATCGGCTCGGTCTACGGTAGTGATGCAGCGAAAGAATTCAAAAAAATCTGGTCGAGCCACATCGGCTACTTCGTCGACTATGTCAAAGCAACGGGGGCGGAAGATGAAGACGCACGTGACATGGCCGTCAAAGAGCTCGACGAATACCGTGTCGAACAAGCTGCCTTCCTTGATGCAGCAACGGAAGGTCGCCTGAAGTCAAAAGACCTGGAAGAAGGCTTGAAGATGCACGTTGATCAATTGTTACTCGCCTTCAACAGCTACAATGAAAAAGACTACGATAAAACGTACCCGGCAATCCGTGAAGCTTACGGTCATATGTACGGAGTCGGTGAAGGAACAGCGACAGCAATCGTCGATCAATTCCCTGATAAATTCCAAGGGACGCCAGCAAGCATGCCGAACACAGGTCTTGGTGGAGCCGCTGAAACTCAATCGTCAGCCGGTATCTTATGGTCACTGTTCGGAATTGCAGCCGCTTCACTCCTAGGATTTTTTGCACTCCGCGGTCGTCGTGAACAACAATAAGCCGTCTGACGGAGATGACTCAAAAAAGTCGCCTGAAGCGCGTGCGTTCTTTTAGACGAGAGGAGGGTGGCGGATGTAACATCGGCCACCCTTGCCTCTGTAAAGACTGACGTTTAAGTCAGTTGCATTAGATTGCAGCCTCAATGATTTTGAAGGGTTCAAGATTCGTTCCTACTCCCGCATTCTTCGGGAAACGAATCTCTGTTAGAGGACGGTCACTAGAATAGAAGTCAGGAAAGGAGGAGGAACAATGAAACGAACCAGCGGCGTGGTAGTAGTACTCGTCTTCGTCGTCTTCATAGCTCTCATGACACCAGAACTGCATGCAGTGGCAGTTGAACATCTGTTGCAGGATCCATTGACATCGAGCGAGATCATCCCGGTCGAAGATCGTGCAGTCGAGCCAGGTATCGTCCCGCGTATCTTACCGTGGATTGTCAGTAGTCTATTGCTCAGTGCCTTGGTGACGTTCCTCCTCCTGCGACGTAAACCAAAGCGTTAAATGAAAGCACAATCCGTTTCTCAGCCACCTGCGGCTGAAGAGGCGGATTTTTTTGAAGTGGACACGCGTCCGGATCAGACACGCCGCAAAAACAAAAACATCGATGCCTGATTTTCGGCGACATCGCGACGAAAGAACTCGGTATACTGTAGAAAAGGAGGCGATCGCATGGAGGACCATCAAACAGAAGAGTATTATGCGGCACTCGTCCGCCGGGATGCGACCTATGAAGGGCGGTTCTTCGTCGGCGTCAAGACGACAGGCATCTTTTGCCGGCCGTCCTGTCCTGCCCGGAAACCGAAACGCGAGAACTGTGAATTTTACAAGACGGCGAAAGAAGCCTTACTCGCTTCGTATCGCCCGTGTCTCCGCTGTAAACCGTTGTCGCACCCCGGTGCGAGTGACATCATCAGCCGTCTTGTTGCCGCTGTCGAAGCGACACCGGAAAAACGTTTTAAGGAGGCCGATTTCCGGGAACTTGGACTCGATGCATCAACGGCGCGCCGCCAATTCAAAAAACGCTTCGGGATGACGTTCGTCGAGTATGCCCGCTCACGTCGGATGGGACTGGCGATGAAAGAAATCCGGACCGGGAAACCGGTCATCGAGGCCCAGCTCGCGGGTGGCTACGAATCGAGCAGCGGCTTTCGGGATGCTTTCGCAAAAATCATGGGTGCGACACCAAAACGCTGGGACGGGACTTACTTGCAGGCGAAATGGCTCGATACGCCACTCGGTCCGATGCTCGCGATTGCGGACGACGCAGCCCTTCATTTGCTTGAATTCGTCGATCGCCGAGGACTGGAACGGGAGATCGAACGGCTTCGTCTCGCGGCACGGGCCGTCATCGTCCCGGGGGAATCAATCATCTTTGAGCAAATCGGACAGGAGCTGACCGACTATTTCGACGGGACGCTGAACAAGTTCGCGACGCCGCGCAAACTGTACGGGACACCATTCCAGCGTCTCGTCTGGGCCGAGTTGGAGCAAATTCCATCCGGGGAGACGATTTCCTATCAAGAACTTGCCATCCGGATCGGTAATCCACTCGCCGTTCGTGCCGTCGCCCGGGCGAACGGTGCCAATCAACTGGCACTCGTCATCCCGTGTCACCGCGTCATTCGGGCGAATGGCGACTTAGGCGGATATGCCGGCGGGCTCGCCCGGAAAGCGACGTTACTCGAAACCGAACGACGAAAGGACTGAATGCTGCATGGCACTGATTAAAGATGTTTTTTCAGACGACTGGCTCGACCGCCTGAGTCGGGCGCTGGATGCGCCGCGGTTGCAGCAGGACATCAAACAAGCCGACTGGGAGGAACTCGCCTTCAAACAACGGGTCCGCCGGATTTCGACGTCGCTTGGATCGTATGTGCCACGTGAATTTGATGTGGCGGCGACAGAACTCGAACGGATTGCCCCGGAGTTCACGGGACTCGCCGGGATCGTGTTTCCCGACTATATCGAGCTCTACGGCGACGACTGGGACCGGTCGTTGCTGGCACTCGAACGACTGACGCCGTATTCGACGGCGGAGTTCGCTGTCCGGCGGTTTTTACTGAGCGATCAAGACCGGTACTTGCAACAGGCACTGCTCTGGAGCACGTCGGACGATGAACATGTCCGGCGCCTGGCATCGGAAGGGACACGACCACGCCTGCCATGGGGACAGGCCATCCCGGCGTTGATTGCCGATCCGCGTCCCGTTCTGCCGCTGCTCGACCGGTTGCTGACCGACGACTCACTTTACGTCCGCAAGAGTGTCGCCAATCACTTGAACGACATCACGAAGACGCACCCGGAACTTGTGATTGAACGACTCGATCAGCTCGGGACCGATCCCCGTGTGGACTGGGTGTTGCGTCACGCTTCACGGACGTTGCTCAAACAAGGACACCCGGACGTCCTGAAGGCATTTGGTCTCGTGACACGCGGCGCGGTGACGGTCGATGATTTGACGGTGACACCGTCGCTGCCGATCGGAGGCGAGATGTCGTTTACATTTAGCCTCGCGACGACGGAACCGCAAGTCCTGCGGATTGAATATGCGATTGATTATGTCAAAAAGCGGGGAATGAGTCAAAAGGTCTTTCGGATTAGTGAACGACAGGTGGCTTGACGGGAGACGTTTACAAAACGGCAATCGTTTCGGAACTTGACGACACGCGTCCACTATCCGGGGACGCATCGTGTGACCATCTTAATTAATGGGCAAGCTTACGCGACGGCAACGTTTGACGTGACAGGGGAGGAATGAAGATGAACGGACGCCATCCTGACTTTACGACGTCCCGTCTATTGATACAGGCGACAGATATGCAAGATGGATGTGACTGGGTGTTACGGGAACGACGCAGTAGACGAACTGTCGCGACGATTCACTTTCGGGAGCGGGAACTGACCTATCGGGCAGACGATGTCTTTGACATGGACGGTTATCTCAACGAAGCGTTGACAGTCATCACGGCCTATTTAGCACGGACATTATTGTTACCGTCCGTGACGGGCAGAGGCGGGGAAGCCGTCGTTTGGGAGAAGAGTGGATTTGAGAGAACGGATGACGGATTTTCGTTAGCCTTGACGCACTAAACGAAAAAGAGGACAATCCGCGTCGCAGACTGCGAACGGCTTGTCCTCTTTTTTTAAGGTTCCGAGATGCCGTTCGCGAGCAGCAGGAGATAAACCCAAATCACGAGCGGGAGCAACAGCATCAGAGTGGCAAGCAGGCTGAAGGTCTTGATGACAGTGTTTTTCAACCGGAGCGCAATCAGGAGTGACATCACATAGCCGACGCCGACGAGCGAATACAGACTGATCGGGACCCAAAGGCTCATATTCGGGAACGTCCGTCCGTTCAGCCCGAAGAACAGTAGGATGCTGACAATCAAGAGGATGAAAGTCAGGATCAGAGAGTGGTATTCGTTCCGGTGCGACTTCAAGCGGCATTCCCCTTTCATGACGTTACCTGACGGGTGTGTAAGACCAACCGAAGCGGGCACAGATTGCTTCGGCACTTGCAGCGGCAGAGCGTCCTTCCGTATCCAGGCGGAAGTAGTTCGGGTACGGCAGTTCTCCTGGCAGGGAGGACGTCCGGTAGCCGTCTGCCGTCTCGAGCAAGTCGTTTTCGGAAGCGGCGAGATCCCGTTTCGTAAACTTATGGGCAAGCCGGTTTTCCGTCTTGTTTCGCGCGAGACGTGTCGCGACGGATGCTTCGAGTTCGACGATATAGACGTCGGCACCCGCCTCTTCAAACAATGCGACCGTTTCCTCAATGAACTCAATCCCTCCGCCTTCGACCCCGAACAGGCAGAGGAACGTGAAGAGGACACCTTCGAGATCACTGATCGCCATCTCCTTGAACATCTCCCGGCGGATCAAGTCCTTCAGCCTGTGATGGGCGGGCTTTGAAAAGTCAAAATAGGGCAACAGCAAATCGATCGTCTGGTGGTTATGAAACAACTTCATCCCGGTCAACCGTTCGAGTTCCTGACCGATCGTCATTTTTCCGACCGCCTGCGGACCGAGCAATAAAACAAATTTCATCAAAAGACCCCGTTTCCTTTTTTTGTTAGATTACCATACCGGTTCAGCACGTTGGAGTTAGAACGTTTGTTCGTAAAATGATATAATGGAGATAACAACGGATGGCGTGTCACAACGAATGGAGGGTGTTCGGGCAGATGGAACATTGGAAGATGGTACAAGGATATGAAGGGAGTTATCAAGTGTCGACGTCGGGAAATGTTCGTTCGCTCGACCGGATTGTCGAGACGAGCCGTGGCGTCAAACAGCGGCGCACAGGTGTCCTCCTGCGTCCGCGCATCAATCAGGAAGGTTACCGGAAAGTGACGTTGTATCAGCACGGACGCGGTGAACGGTTTTACGTCGGCGAACTCGTCGCCCGGGCGTTTCTTGACCCGACTGCCTGCCAGGAGCGTCTCGTCCGGGCGGATCATGACCGGTTGAACGACCACATCGATAATCTGTCGGTCAAGCCTTCGCCGAGTCAAGCCTATGCTTCCTTGCTCGCTGAATTCGATCTGCTGTTGACGGACCATGTCGAATTGTCGGCGTGGCAGATTCGGGAGATCCGGCGGCGCTACCGGACGGGCGAAGCGTCGATTCGAAAGCTTGCGCTCGTGTACGGGGTGACTGAAAACCGGGTCCGCAATATCATCGATAAGAAAGAGGCACGGTATGTCATGTAGGCAGAAGGAAAGGGCAGTCCGAAGAAAATCGGTCTGCCCTTTTGGTTGAAAAAAAGTAAGGTGTCGTTAGCCGGCAAGTGGTAAGTACGGCGTGATTTGGCTCACCGTCAGTTGGAGGAGCTGTTGCGTTTCCTCTTTCGGTTCAGACGTGACGTAGATGATTAACGCAGCGGCGACGATTAAAAAGATGACGATGACGAGCCCGATGAAGAAAGGCATTTTACTTTTTCGTTTTTCTTCGTTCATGTCCACAGGTAGTTCCCCCTTTTACGAATTAACAGATGCATCTGTCATAATGATTCCCCTTTAAGAAAATGGAAAACCTGCAAAACGTCTAGAAAAAGGGTGCCGGTAAGACGATAAAGAAGATATAGACAGAAAAAGCTATTTTTTGAAGGGATGTCGATCGTCGTGTTGAGTCAGTTCAACCAGTTTCTATTAAACTTTTCCCTTTTGATTACGTCCCTGCTGTTCGCCTTCTTACCGATGCGCAACATCAAACGCATTTCACCGCACTCCTCAATCCGGATCCGACTTGCCGTCGGATTGATTGCAAGCGTGATCGGGGCACTGCTCGTCCTAAACAGTATCTCCTACGATGGAGCGAAGATTGATTTACGACTCGTCGCGCTCGTCACGGCGTATTATTACGGCGGCTGGATCAGTGGCGCATTGACGACGGTCGCCGTCATCGGGGCCCGTTTTCTCGTCACGCCACCCGGTGTCTACCAAGGTTTGATTCTCGCGACGCTGATTTGTCTTGCTTTACTCGTCACGGCAAGTATTTACCGTCGCTTTGCTGCCCAGACGTTCAAAGACTACCTTGTCCTACTGAGCATCGGGATCGGCTACAGCTTGCCGGCCCTGTACTTATTGACGGATACGTTCATTCGGTTTTTCGAGATGTCATTCGTCTACATCATCTTCAATCTTCTCGGAGGGTACGTGACGTTTCGTTTCCTGCAGGAGTTACGGAAACATTTCCAGTTCGTCCAAGCCCAGCAGGAGCTTGCCTTGACGGACAGTCTGACGAATCTCGCCAATCGGCGGAAACTCGATGAGACATTGGCCGACTATGACAAACACGGGTATGCCTTCTCGGTCCTGATCGTCGATATCGACTTCTTCAAGTCGGTCAATGACGAATACGGACATGATGGCGGGGATGTCGTCTTACGGCAACTCAGTCATCTGTTGACGACGTTTTGTCCGGGAACGGGACTCGTCACCCGGTATGGCGGCGAGGAATTCGTCGTCGTCCTGCCGGATATCTCGCACCGTGAAGCGGAGCGACTCGGGGAACGGATTCGGACGGCGTGCGCCGATCAACACTTCATCTTCAAACCGTATCCGGCTTTCCATGTCACGCTTTCAATGGGGGTCGCATCGTCCGACCAAGCCAAGACGGCGTTTGAAGTCGTCCAAAAAGCCGATCAGGCGCTGTATCAGGCAAAGCAGACGGGGCGCAACAAAGTCGTCGGTTATGATATGACACATAATTAAAAAAAAGGCGGCTCCGCGGAGCCTGCCTTTTTTTCGTGTTGTCATTCACCGACCATGCCGTCGTGATCGTTGTCCCGCATGTACGGATAGAGCCAGTGGTCACTCCGGATCGGCATGCTGAAACCGGCATCCTTCGCTTCCTGGATCGTGACTTGTCCGTTTCCGTTCGCATCGACGCTTGAGACGTCACCGCCCGTTTCCGGCGTCGTGCTTGGTGTCGAAGCGGCAGGCGTTTTCGCCTTCGGTTCAGCTTTTGGTGTTGCTTTTGGCGCTGCCTTTGGTTCAGCCTTCGGTTTACTTTCCGGACTCTCGGTCAGACCGAGCGACGCGTTGACACCATCCGGGTTGACGTTATCGAACTTGTCGACGATGACGTTGCCTTTGATTGTGTACGTGTACTGATAACTCGAAGGAATTTGCGTTTTCGTCGTTTCATAACGGATGATCGCTTCGAAATTCGTCGCACCACCGGCTTTACGGATAGTATCTTCCATGTACGCTTGATCGCCGTGGCGATTGAGCGTACTGTCTTGTGGTGTGATGTTGTAGGCGTTCGAGACACCGCCAAGCGAATCGGCGATGACATGTCCTTCATCAAGATCACGGTGTTCGACACCCGGGACCTTCGCTTCATCATGATAGTAGCGACCGGCTGACGTCACGTCTTCCGTTTTATCATTTTGTAAGGTGATCTTTTTGGCGATGACTTTGACGAGTTGTCCATGCTTGTTCGTAAATGCCCAGTACTCGCGGTCCCCGAACCCGATATCGACGACGACGTTCGCCTGACGCGAGCCGGACTGGTCGCCGCCATCGACTTGAATCTGTTTGTATCCGGCAAACGGATCATTGCTGGACGCCGTGACCGAGGGCTTGTCTTCTGTTTCTTTTTGATCCGTTGTCGTGTCTGATTTTTTTTCGGTCGTCTCTTTCGCAACCGGCTCTGCAGGAGGCGTCTCCTGTTTCGCGTCTTCTTTAACGATGTCCGCTGTCGGTTCTTTGACGTCGCTCGTCTGCGGCGTCTCTTCTTTTGGAGCACGTTCCTCCGTCTTCGTGTCTGTCGAAGAAACTGTCTCCTCGTCGCTCGCACATCCCGTCAGTAACAGGGCCGCTAGCGGTAATGCAAGGTACATTCGTTTTTTCATGCCGCACTCCTTTCACTTAAGCACACCCGTCTGTTTTCTCAACATCCCTGAAGCTGGCGCTAAGCTGATTTTCAATATATAACAATCTTAATATATATTTGGGAGCAATTAAACAAATATGTAAATTTACTTAAGGAATGACGACGTCAACCTCGTGACGAGATGCATCAAGGAAGTTGCATTTCAGGAAAAAGACGATCTGTCCTGGTGGGCAGGACAACAAAAAAACACGCCACTTCACGTGACGTGTTTTCAAGTCGAGACGAGCTGAGGAAATATCTGATACCGCTCAAAGTCCGTTAAGATGTTCGGTGCAATCTGTTTTCGAATCATTGCTTCGTCAGCCCAAAGATAGGCGTCGTGTTCGTCCGATAAGCTGACAGCATCGGTTTCCGCCGTACAGAAATAGACGAGTAAGATGACTTGACGGCCTGGATGGGTCAGGAAACTGGAGGTATACGCAATCCGGTCGACCGTGACTGAGAGTCCCGTTTCCTCCCGAACTTCACGGATCAGACTCGCTTCCGGTTGCTCCCCGAAATCAATCTTCCCGCCCGGACATTCCCAGGTCCCGCCACCCGAGTCGGCAGCGGCACGCTGGACGATCAGGATTCGGTGATCTTGCCGAATGATGCCTTTGACGGCGGTGACGATGGTTGGCATGTGTGTTCCTCCGTTCGCTTGAGCACGACAGGCATTGGTCCTTCCTGTCGTACGAGTTGATTGTTTTTGAGGTAAATCCCTGTCCGTTCCGGTAAACCGTAGCCGGACAGGCTTCCGGTCGTAATAAATGCCTGTTGTAAATTCGCGGCTTCATCCCAAGTATCGTAATGGACGGAGAGGACGGCGTCCGGTAAGAGGCCGAGCCCTTCAAGGACTAAGTCCCGGCCGTCCCGCTGATCAATCGCCGGAATCCGGCACTGGCCCGGCGCGAGTAAGACTCCGGCAGAAAAACCGGCGACCGGGACACTAGACCGGTACCGTTCTTGGATGATGGCGCCGATTGGTGTGTGAACGATGAACTGTTGATACCGCTCCGTTTCACCACCGGCGATGATGATCCCGGCGCTTTGTTTCAGCGTCGCAAGCTGAGACAAGGTCGGATGCCCGGAGAGCGGGAAGTGGAAAAAGTCCGTCTTCCCGTGCGCTTCGAGCGGACCGGTCAAGACGGGGGCGTAGGACATCCATGACGTACCTTCGCGCGGGACGTACAGTAAAGCGATGGGACCGGCCGATGCGCAAACGCTCGCGAAACGACGGGCGAGTCCTTCCGTAAACGGTGGACCACCGCCGAATAAGAAGAGATGTTGATTGGTCATGGGAAAGACCTCCTTCAAAAAAAGTATTCTTTTATCGTATTAGAAATATACGACAAAGGGTACCTGTTTATTTTTTGTGATAGGTAGAAAACGGAAAATGAATTACAATGGGAATACCAGGGAAAGTACAGCGAGGAGAGCTGGATATGAACCAAAAGCAGATAAATCGATTTCGCTACCGGGAGTCCGGGATGGGGCAAGGGCAAACGTTCTTCTGGACTAGGGCGACCGGGGAATTGCGATACGAAGAGGACGAGCGGGAAGAACCTAAAATCAAGCGGCTCTCGTTAAAGCAACAAGCGGTGCTTGAACAACGGTTGACGCAAGCAAAGGTAGCCGACTGGAAACCGATTTATGAGACGGAGTGGCTGATTCTCGACGGGACGGACTGGGAAATCAGTTGGAGTGGTCCAGGTGGAGACGGGGCATCTCGCGGCAGTAATGCCTTTCCAGAAGAGTGGGAAGTGCTGCGGGACTGGCTCTATGGACAATGTACAGAAAGCGGGGAGGAAACGAGATGAAAAAAGGGCTGGTCGGACTGATCGTCCTAATCGGGTACACGGTTCCGTTCGTTTATTTTGCATTATTGGAAGATTTCAAAACGGGAACGTTACTTGGTTATTTGCTGTTACTGGTCATGTTTACGGCACTCGCCTTTGTCGGACAACGTTTTAGTCATCTGTTGTTTGTAGTTTTCGGCAATCTCGTGTCTTATTTCGTCTCGGTTTATTTTGCGGGACAGAGGAACGACTTCGGCTGGGACGGGTATTTTAAACCGCTGACAGCAGAACAACTGATTCTGTTTGTCAGTCTGTTGATGCTCATTCCGCAGTTGATTGCGGTGGTCGTCGCGATGTCACGAGGAGCAAAACGACGGATGAAAAAGCAGATAACTGAATGAGTGGAGGAGACCCCGATGACTGAAAGCAGTGAAGCATTATTAGAAACCATCATCGAAATCCTGGAGACGGGACGCCAAATGGAGTTGACAGAGCTTTACCAGCGTGTACGAGAGCGGAACGATTTAGATTTGTCACGTTTTTCGACGGAAGCCGGACTCGATGCCCGCATCCGAAAATTAATATATCTTCATGCGAGTGAGTGTGAGTTATATAAAGGAACGAAGGATTTGTTCTACAGTGAGACAGGCAAAGGGACAGGACGTTGGGGATTACGGAGGTAAAAAAACACGCCACCGAAAATGACGTGTTCCAAAATATTAGACTAACCCTAAAATCTCGACCTCGACCAAAGCACCTTTTGGTAACTCTTTAACGGCAATACAAGAACGGGCCGGGAAATGGTTGTGCGGAGCAAAGTAATCCGAGTAGATATCATTAAAGGCAGCGAAATGATCCATGCTCGTTAAGTAACACGTCGTCTTGACGACGCGGTCCGGTGTCAGACCGGCTTCTTTTAAGATGGCATCGACATTTTTCATGACCTGTTCCGTCTGTTCCGTAATCCCACCGGCAACGAGTTCACCGGTCGCAGGATTGATCGGGATTTGACCGGAAGCATAGAATGTACCGTTGGCGATGAAGCCTTGGGAATAGGGACCGATGGCAGCAGGTGCCTGGTCTGTGTTGATTTTTTTGAATGCGTTCATGATAAAACCTCCTATGATTTTGGATGGTGAATAGGGATATGGCGTGCGATTTACGGTCAACTGTAGGATAGTTGTGACAACGTTACTATTACATACAAGGAGTGAAGCAAAATGCCTCTTTATCATAAGTTAGTCCGAGACGAAATTCCAACCATCATTGCGAAAACCGGAAAACAGGCGACGTTCCGTACGCTTGAGACGAAAGAATTTTTAGTGGAAGCAAAACGAAAGCTCCATGAGGAAGTCGCGGAATATGAAGCTGCGGTGACGGACGCGGATGCAGTCGAGGAGCTGGCTGACCTGCTGGAACTGATTCAGGCACTAGCGAAGACGCATGGAACGACAGTCGAAGAACTGGAAGCCGTCCGACAGGCGAAACAGCAAAAGCGAGGCGGCTTTGAAGAACGGCTTTATCTTGTCGAGGTAGAAGATTGATTCCGGAAGCGAAGCTGACGACACACCATTTATATGACTCACTCGTCGATGCCATTGACCAGGCGGAGGAAGTCTATATTGTCGCAGCGTTTGCCCAGAAGTCAGGCGTCGCCTTGCTCGTCCCGGCGTTTCGGCGCGCTTTGCAACGGGGCGCCGAGATTCGTCTGTTGATTGGCGACTATCTACATATCACCGATCCAGAAGCACTGGCGCAGTTGATTGCGCTTGACGGGTTATCGGTCCGCTTTTATCGGTCAGGCGGACGCTCCTTTCATCCAAAGGCGTATCTGTTTCGAAACGCGGAGACCGGCTTATCGATCGTCGGTTCGTCGAACATTTCGAACAGTGCGCTTCGGTCCGGTATCGAATGGAACGTCCATCTACCACAAGCTGTCGCTCCACAGATCCTTGATGACGCAATTGATGCCTTCATGGATCTTTACCTCAGTGAGTCGGCAGAAGAACTGAATCCGGTCGTCTTAGAAGCCTATCGTCAAGCGTACGCTTCACGGCAATATGTGGCGGAACCGGAAGTCGAATATGACGAAGGGACCGTCGTCGTTGCTCCGGAAATCCTGCCACACCGGGTGCAGGAAGAAGCGCTGCACGCGTTACGGGAAACGATGGAGGAAGGACGGACACGTGCGTTGACGGTGCTCGCGACAGGCTTAGGGAAGACTTACCTTAGTGCATTCTTTGCGGGAGACTTTACCCGGGTCCTGTTCCTGGCGCATCAAAAAGAACTGTTGCTGCAGGCAGAGCGTTCGTTTAAAAAAGTCAATCCGGCGTGGCAGACCGGCTTCTACATCGGAAGTGACCGGACCGTCACAGAGACGACGGAGATCGTCTTCGCGTCCGTCCAGACGTTGGCGCAAAAGCGTCACTTGGAGCGGTTTACACCCGACCAGTTCGATCTCATCATCGTCGACGAGTTCCATCATGCGGCAGCGACGAGTTACCGGAAGATCATTGATCATTTCACGCCCCGTTTCCTGCTCGGTCTGACAGCGACACCAGACCGGATGGACGGAGCAGATGTCTATGCAATCTGTCATCATAACGTCGCTTTCCAGATGCACTTCACGGCAGCGATTGCTGAAGGGTTTTTGACACCGTTTCATTATTACGGCATTCATGACACGATCGATTATTCCCAGATTCGGCGGATTGGTCGGACGTATGATGCGACGCAACTCGAGCACCGTCAACTCGATTGTGAAGTTGCGGATAATATTTATCATTCGTGGGAGAAATACCGACAAACGAAGACAATCGGTTTTTGTTCGTCGATCAAGCAGGCGGAATATTTGGCGCAAGTCTTCCGGGATAAAGGAACGACGGCGTTTGCACTGACAGGACAGACGACCAATCGTGCGCAGTACATGCGAGCGTTCGAGCAAGGCGAGATTGAAGTACTCTTTACAGTCGATTTATTCAACGAAGGTGTTGATATTCCGAAAGTCGATACACTCTTGTTCTGTCGTCCGACAGAGTCAATAGCTATCTATACGCAGCAAATCAGACGCGGTTTACGCTTGGCGCAAGATAAATCACACTGCGTTATCATCGACTTGATTGGGAACTACCGTAACGTCGAAACGAAACTGAAACTGCTTGGGACAATGAAAGAATCATTCAAGCGTGGGGAGACAGAACCGATTGAGCCACCGCCAGGCTGTGTGATTGAGTTCGATACGCGAGCACTAGAATTGATTCATCGACTGCGGCAACCAAGTCAGCGGAAGTTACGATTGATTGAGCAATACGAGCAAGTCAAATACGAACTCGGTCGTCGACCATCCTATGTTGAGATTGGCGAGTATGCAGCAATTCCGCAAGGCTATAAACAAGAATGGGGCTCTTATACTGGTTTCTTGAAGGAACAACAGGAGTTATCAAAAGAAGAAGTCGAGGCGTACGACGCAAATCGGGAACTGATCGAGCAGGTCGAAAAGACGATCATGAATCGGAGTTATAAGATGATTGTCTTGCTGGCGATGCTCGAGCGGGGAGAAGAGCGCTGGATGGAACCGATTACGGCAGCGGAGGTCGCACCGTTTTTCTATGAGTATTTGCATGCGGAGAAGTATCGGGAAGTGAAAGATGCGCAAGGTAAAGTATTTGAGAATGGTTATAATGAATCAAAAATAGGAGCATTGTTGATTAAACAACCTTTTTCAAAAATGGGATATCCATTCGAATACAATGAGAATAAAAAAACTTTATCAATTCAAACGGATCTTACTATAAACAGTATAAATATCAAAATATGGATAAAAGATATTGTTTTATACCGAATAAATAATTATTTTTTCTAAAAATATGTAAAGGTGATAAAATAGAAATATATGTATTTGGATTTTCTTTATTGATTCTGTCTGTAATAAATAATTCATAAGGGGGATTTTAAAAGTGAAGATATTAGAAAGAGAAACTATAGTCAAAATGATGAATGATAGATATGAATATGATCTTCAAATCATGCCACAAAAGAAAATTATGTACCATGGTTTAACGACAAGTGGCAAATCAGTCACTTTATGTACTCCAGAAACTAAAATACACAATGAAGAACATGGCTGGTTTGACTTATCTATGAAGCAAGTTGAAATTTTAGATTGTTCAGATATAGCTATGATGGTCGTTCGAGTCGAAGGGAACAAAGCATATTTTGTGGAATTTAAAAATTTGCGAAGACTAATGACTAAAGATATTACGTTAGATTATTCGAACGATGAAAAATGGAGATTTTATATCTGGGAAGACTATATTAAAGTGCGTGGAAATGATGAAAAGTTTTATGTAGTTGGTGAATCAGTTAAGTAAGCAAGCATAAAATCATTAGAATGATATAAACTAAAGAAGAGTATTTTATTGATTTGTTTAAGAGTTGTGAAGACTTTTAAACGATTTAATAAGTACTTTTTTTTGTTGAATCAGTGCAGTTGTGTGACAATTATTAAATTTTCAGTTGTTGATATAAATAAATTCATAAGGTATGCTGCTATTAAAGAATCTGGAGAATTAGTAAGGAGAAAACATGGGACATAAATATAAAGTATTAGATTTATTTGCCGGTGCAGGCGGTTTGAGTAACGGTTTTGAGCAAACAGGAAAATTTTCTGTAATTGGTGCTGTGGAAATAAATGAAGCAGCTCAGCAGACATATATTAAAAATCATGAAAATAAAGATGTTATTATCAAGTCTTCTACAACAGGAATAAGTGATATTACTAAAATCGACTTTAAAAATTATAGTCGAGATTCTGAGAACACAGTTATTATTGGTGGACCGCCATGCCAGGGATTTTCTAATGCAAATCGCCAAAAAAATTATTTGATTTCAGGGAATAATAAACTCGTGAAAGAATATGTAAGAGCAGTACGAGATGTAAAACCAATTGCCTTTTTAATGGAAAATGTAAAATCTATGAATTCATCTGTGCACAAGTTTTTTGTAACAAAATACAAAGCAGATAATCAAAATGATTTTAGTTCAAGACATCATTTAGATCAAATTACACAAGAAGATAATAAACTTTATAACAAGGACACCATAGAGCTGTTGAGTACCGATAGTGAAAGCTTGAAGACGGTATCAGGAAAATATAAATCTTTAATAGATGTTCCAGCTCCACTTATTATAAAGCCACTTTTAATAACAAGATTAAGATTATTAGAAAAAGCACTTGATAATAATAAAGAGTTGAAATTGACTAAGAAATCAACGGATGAAATCTTAGAGATTATCAATCAATTGAATAATCAAAAAATAACTGATGAAAATCAGCAATACATTGTTCAAGAATCTATTAAGGCATTAAAAAATCTTCTTGATAATGAATCCTTAAATAATTTTAATCATCAGGCCATAAAAGATTTAGTGAATTTAAATCGATTTTTAACTAGGTGCCAAGAACTAAAAGATGAAGATATTGAATGTCTTGACTTCATTGTTGAAAATAAAACAATATATAAGTTATTTGTTCAAGTGTATTCATATAACGTAGTAAAATATCTAGAAGCCATATTCAAGTTCTATGGTTATAGCATAACGAGTGGAGTGTTAGACGCTTCTCGATTCGGTGTACCTCAAAAAAGAAATCGTTTCATGATGCTTGGTATATTAAATAGTAGTAACACTATTGAATTGCCTAAAGGTGATGATGAAATTCATAATGTCGTACGAGATGCAATCGAAGACCTGGAAAACATCCTTCCTCAAACCAAAATAGATTCTTACAATTCAAAAGTATATGTTTCAAGTAGTAAGGAAGGTTTGAATAAGTATTACAGAGAAGGGATGGAACCGAACGAAATTTATGATCATATTAATACGGAAAGTTCAAAGTTAATACTGGAGCGGTATAAAAACATTTTAATAAATGGTGGGAAAAACTTCCATAGTTTGCCTGACGATTTAAAAAGTACCTATGCTGATGCTTCTAGAACTCAAAACACAGTGTATCTTCGATTAAATTATGACGAACCATCTCCGACAGTAATCAACGTTAGAAAGTCGATGTGGCAACATCCTACAAAAGCTCGAGCTATTAGCATTAGAGAAGCTGCGCGTTTACAATCTTTTCAGGATAAGTTTATTTTCGAAGGAAGAAAAGATGAACGTTATCAACAAATTGGAAATGCGGTTCCTCCCTTATTAGCTAAAGCTATTGCTGAAAAAATATTAGAATATTTAATTTAAAAAAGCCACCTTTAGTCTCTTTATGAACTGAGCCCTAGAGTTTGGACAGTTTAATAAAAGCACCCTTAACGTATTAAGCTGCTATGAGATGGCTTCGGTATTGTACCGGAGTCATCTTTTGTAGTTTCCATTGTCTTCGTTCGCTATTGTAATAATCAATGTAAGCATCGACCATGGCACAGACCTCATCGAGGTCAGATGCTAATTTATAATCGACATACTCTTTCAAGTGCCCAAAGAACGATTCCATCGGGGCATTATCTAGGCAGTTTCCTCTACGAGACATGGATTGAAGCATTCCCATCTCACGGATGCGTGTTTGATAAGCAGGATGCGTATAATGGAGTCCTTGATCGGAATGTATCATGGCTTCTGGGTGTATATTCCCTTGAAGTCGTTCTGCGAGTTTATTCGTTGTATGAAGGACTAGTTCCATATGGAGGCTTGTAGATAGATGATGTGCCATAATTTCACGTGTAGCGACATCCTTCACACAAGAGAGATAAACAGTTTGGCCAGATCCAATACGGAGATAAGTGATGTCTGTGACGAATACCTTACCAGGCTCATCTTGATCGAAACGACGGTTCAAGTGGTTCGGTACAGTCTTATGTTCATATGTCGCTTTAGCGATTTTACGATAAGCGTTCTGCCTACGGATTTTCGTCACGATTCCAAACTTCCTCATGATACGCAAAATACGTTTATGATTCATCGGTCCACCAATAACATCAAGCATCTCCATGTAAAGACCACGATAGCCGATTTTTCCCTTGTGACGATCATGAACACGTTTTAGAAGTAGGTAGTCCGCATAGTCGCGTTCTTCCCGAAGGGAAACACTATCCGTACGTGCGAGCCAGGCGTAATAACCACTGCGGCTCACTTCAGCGAGCTTACATAGGTCCGTCACGAATCGGCCCGATGATTGTTTCCGTAAGACAATATTGATTGCCTGATAGCGCTCAGATGCGGTTAGTTTCGATACTTCGCCTCTCTTTCGAGAGCGTCGAGCTTTTTTTAGTAATTCGTTCTCCGCTGTGAGGTACTTGATTCGTGCTTCAGCTTTCGCAAGGCGTCGTTCGATGGAATCATCTTTTTTCGGTCGACCTCCAAGATTTGATTTTCCACGTCTCTCATTCAAGAGTCCTTCTTCTCCATAAATGCGATAGGTCTTCCGCCATCGTTTCAACGCTTCGTTCGTTGTTCGCTTACCGATCATGTCCAGGTCAAAGCCGCTTTCCTCAAAGATTTGTATCGGTCGCTTACCAGCTAAATTCTCACGTACAGCGTGAATCTTAAATTCTCCTTTATATTGAATCGTACGATCTGATACCGAGGCTACGTGAAGATTCGCTTCAAGTTGTCTGATTTGATCTGGATTGAAGGTACGTCTGTTCATGAATAATTCTCCCGTCTAAATTGAATAGATACAGTATATCGATATCTTTAAACACAAAAAACCCCGAATGGGGTCTTTTATCAAGTGTCCACCATTCAGGGTTCAGTTCATTAAAGCTAAAGGTGGCTTTTTTAAACAAATTTCATTAAACCGTTATCTTTTATCAAATTTAAATTATAATATATACATAAATAGTTAATTAATTGATGGTGGTGATAATTTATGGATGAGATTGTAAAGCCTAATTTAAGTAATTTTATTAAGTCGTTAAGAGATTTTGGATATAATTTTTCTATAGCTTTAGCAGATATTATTGATAATAGTATTGCGGCAGACTCCAAGAAAATATCGATAGAAACAAATATGAATCCAGAAATAAGTCTGAGCATTTTAGACGATGGTTTTGGAATGACAGAATTAGAATTGATTGAAGCTATGAGATTAGGAAGTAAAGATCCAGAAGAAGAACGGGAAAAAAAAGATTTAGGTAGATTTGGATTAGGTCTAAAAACTGCTTCTTTTTCACAATGTAAGTCCTTAACTGTGATTACTAAAAAAGAAAATAAAATGTCATTTAAGAAATGGGATTTAGATTTAATTGAAAAAGAAAATGAGTGGCTATTGATTACACCTAATTTAAATGAATTTAAACATATATCGTTACTAGAAAAGTTGAATGCTCAAAAATCTGGGACTTTAGTGATTTGGGAAAAAATAGACTCTATTCAAAAAGAAAATTATTATGAAGAATTAAATTTATTGAGAGAACATTTGGCTTTAGTATTCCATAGATTTCTAGATGGAAGTATTAGAGGTCGAAAAATATTATTGGATTTAAACAACAATTTAATTAAAGGATTTAATCCTTTTAATGAAAGTAACACTGCAACACAGACTTTACCTGAACAATTAATAAAATTCGAGAATAAAACGGTAAAAATAACACCATATATTTTACCTCATCATAATAAGTTATCAAACGAAGAATATAATAAATATGCTACTAATGACGGATATACTAAATCTCAAGGTTTTTACTTATATAGAAGCGGACGTTTATTAATACATGGAACGTGGTGGGGACTAAATAAGATATCTGATGCGCATCGACTAATTCGTATCAGAGTAGATATTTCAAATGATCAAGATGAAATTTGGAATATTGATGTGAAAAAATCAATTGCATCTCCAAATATGTTTATTAAAGGTGAATTAAAAAAAATCTTAACCTCTATATTAAATCGCGGAAAAAACGTATATACAAGACGTCCAAAAGTTTTAGAAGATAAAACGATAATTCCTTTTTGGGAAGTATCTCATAGTACAGATTCTATTAAATTTTTGATAAATCAACATCATCCAATATTAGTACATATAAAAAAAGAAATGAGTGATCAAGAAATTTCTTTTTTTAGTACTTATTTAAAAGGAATAGAAGCATATATCCCTATTAGTGCAATTGAGGCTTATGCAATAACAGATCCTCAAAAGATAAAACAAAAAGAGTTAATCGAAGAGACTGAAAAAAAGGAGTTACTTGATGCGTTACTAAATTTAAATCTAACTAAAGAGCAAATTGATGAACTTTTGAAAACAGAAATTTTTAAAGGAATGAAGGAGAGGTAGTTATGAAAAAAAATGCATATCAAATCTTTAAAGAGCAAGTACTAGAAAACTTAGAAAATAAAGAAAAGCCTTTAAAGGAAAACCAAATTGAAGAAGAGGTTAATCTATATCAAACGTTACAGGAAGTTCCTGAGATTTTAAAAATGTTTGAACGTAAACATAATATAGAGAAAATGGATAAGCTAGACAAAAAACAATGGGAACTTATGGTTAGAGAATTAGAAGTTGAATTTGATGTACAAACAAATTTAGGGATAGTTGTTATGGGAGAGGAACAAAAGCAGAGAGATTATACTTGGTGGACAATGAAAGAAAAAATTGAACGAGAAAATTATTATTCAGATAATTATAAAAAATTCATAAGTAATTCATTGCCCAATGAAGTTATAAAAGTAATCGAAGAAGATACAGATGCCATAATGAATCATTTAGGAAACCCTAGTGATGATCAATTCGAGAGATATGGAATGGTCGTAGGGCATGTACAATCAGGAAAAACAGCTAACTATTCATCACTAGTATGCAAAGCAGCCGACGCTGGATATAAATTTATAGTCATAATTGCTGGAGCTATGAACAATTTAAGAAATCAAACGCAGGAAAGACTTAATGCCTCTTTTATTGGGAGAGATATAGATAAAAAAATTGGTGTAGCTAATTTAGCTGGGTATAGAGAAGACAAGAGACCGATAAGTTTGACGTCAAAATTGAAAGATTTTAATAGGGCTGACGCTAATCGGAATTCACAAGGAATTAGCTTAGATAGCATTACTAGTCCGGTAATCGTAGTAATAAAAAAAAATACAAGCACATTAAAAAACGTTATTCAATGGATAACTACGCACTATTCACAAGGAGTAGAGAATCATGCAATGTTATTAATTGATGACGAATCAGATTATGCATCTATTAATACAAAGGATGAGGAAGACCCTACAAAAATAAATGAAAAAATAAGAGCATTACTAAAATTGTTTAAAAAAAGTTCATATGTAGCCTATACAGCAACTCCTTATGCAAACATATTTATAGATCATAATACAGATACTGAAAATTTGGGGAAAGACCTATTTCCAGAAGATTTTATATATTGTTTAAGTGCACCTAGTAATTATTTTGGAGCAGAAAAAATATTCTTAGATAAGAAAAAAACGCATTTTTATGAAGTAGAAGATGTAGAAGATATTATACCTTTTAATCATAAAAAAGATTACAAATTACCCTGTTTACCAGAGAGTATGAAAGAGGCAATGAGATCATTTTTGATAAATATTGCAATTAGACATCTGAGAAATCAAGAAAACAAACATAATAGCATGTTAATTCACGCTACAAGGTTTACAGAAGTTCATAAGAATATTGCAGGACATGTAGAAAAATATTTTAAAGATTTAAGTGAAGTTATAAGCATTGACGGACTAAAAGAAAAACATTATGAAAAAAATGAACATTTAGAAGACCTTAAAAATACTTTTGAAATTCACTATAAAGATAATATTGAGTTTGAATGGGAATCTATTATTAAAAAAATTGCAAAATTCATTTCTAAAATTTTAATTGTTCAAGTTCATAAAGATACAAAAATAAAATTAGAATATCGAGATGACATTGCTAGTAACGTAATTGCAATAGGAGGCACTAGTTTAGCACGAGGGTACACTTTGGAAGGACTATCAGTCAGTTATTTCTTAAGAAATACAATTTTTTATGACACATTGATGCAAATGGGTAGATGGTTTGGTTACCGACCTGGGTACGAAGATTTGTGTAAAATATATACAACTAACGAGATTTTTAATCGATTTAATACTATAACTGAAGCGACTCTAGATTTAGTAAGTGATTTGAACGATATGGCTCGAAATGAAATGACTCCAAGAGATTTTGGTTTAGCTGTTAAGCAACATCCAGATAGTGGATTACAAGTAACAGCTAAAAATAAACTGAAAAATTCTGAATCTCTTTATTATGAAATGAAATTAGATGGTCATTTAAAAGAAACATCTTGGATAATCAAAGATAAAGAAAAAAACGAACAAAATATAAATCTAATTAAGAATTTAATAGAAAATAAAATAAAACCTTACTATACGCAACCAAAACCAAGATACTGGATTGATGTTCCTAAAAATGTAGTCTCAGAATTTATAAATAACTTCTCTATTTATGAAGTACCAGATGACGATTTTGGAATGAGATCTAAGATGCCAGTTAAATTTATAAAACAGTACATCGAATCGGTAGATACTTTTTGGGATGTAGCTATTTATTCAGGTAATAGTGAACAAAGATTAGATATAGAAAATTTAGAAGGCTTCTATCAAGAGAGAAAGATAAACGATAGAGGGCGCTTTTATGAAATTGAACATCGGCAAGTTTCTTCAGGTAATGCTGAAAATATCGCAATTACTGTTGAAGAGTATAATGAAATAAAAAATATAAAAAGAAAAAATAAAGAGAATCGAAGAATTGTTAAGGAGCAAAAAAAAGAGAACGAGTTGAATGAAATAGAACTTTACAGCGTTCGTAAAGCTGTAAGGAATATTATGAAAAAACCTTTACTAATGCTTCATATAATTGACGGACATTTAGTTGACTCTAAAATTAAAACGGACAAGGCTGAAAAAGTTAATCTTGCAGCTTTTGGGATAAGTTTCCCGGGTGGAATAAAAAGTATGACGAGAAATGTAAGATTGCAAGTTAACTCGGTATACCTTAGAAATATGAAAAACATGCTTGAAGACGAGGTATATGATGATTAAAAATCCTTGGAAAGATATGGCGAGAGGTAGTCAAAGAAGAGCAAGTTTGTATCATGATATTTATTGGATCAAAGAAGAAATGGAGGGTAATTACGGCTTAAAGTTGTCATTAAAAAATAGCGAAGAAAATTTGAAAATCAAAGAACTAAAGCTTGAAAATATTGATATTTTTGAAAATAAAAATGAGGATAAAACGGATTTATATTTAATGCTCAATAGTTTATATGATTATGATATTTTTAATAGTTTATGCATGGATTTAATCGAGGAATGTGAAAATTATAGTGAAAAAGTAGAGATCTATATTGTAGTTTTTAATAGATTAACAAGATGGAAAAATCTTCTTTTGAATAATAAAGAGAAATCTCTTCCGATAGAATTGCAAATGGGTCTTTTCTCAGAATTAGATACATTGTTAAGTATTGTTTTAACTAAAAAAACTTCTTTAAAAGAAGCAGTGTTATCTTGGGGAGGACCGGATTCAGATAAGCAAGATTTTATACTAGATAAACTAGCTCTTGAAGTAAAGTCTCATAAAACAGGAAAAAATGAAGTTATACATGTATCTAGTCCGCAACAGTTATTTTCATTTAAAAATCGTCTTGTTTTAAGAGTATATTCATTGGACATTAAAGAAAATGGAGATACTGTAGAAAATCTTATTCAGCAAATTAAACACGAGTTAAAGAATAATAATTTATTCAATGAAATGTACATTTTTGAACAAAAGATCATTCAGTACGGCTATAAGGATAACTTCCATAAGGACACTCTTTATAAGTTTCATATTGATAAAATTTCTAATTTTGATGTTAGAAATGACTTTCCTAGAGTCGACTTAGAAAGTATTCCGAGTGGAATTATTAATATGAAATACCAGCTTAATTTAAACAACTGTAAGGACTATTTAATTGATGATTGGAATGAAGTATGATGACAACACTTGAAGATTTTCATGATGATTTAATTCAAACTACACTATCAATTGCCGATAGTAGAGGTTTATTAAACTCGCAAGCTTTTTTTGAATATGTTTGTGAAGAGCTAAGTTCAACAGGTGAGTTATCCGTAAACTATAGCGAAGCTGATATAAGAATTTTGAAGGGCAGAAATCCAGTTGAAGCCTATGGATATGACTTTGATGATGAAAGAGGAGTTCTCTCGATTCTAACACACGAGTTTTTTCAAGAAGATCAAATACAAACTCTTACTTTAGATGCAATAGATAAAAAAATAAAAAGACTTAAAAATTTCTTGATTAGGTGTATGGATGGATTCTTCAAAGAATTAGAAGAAACTTCACCAGCTTATTCTATGGCTTATCAAATTTATTGTAGATTTAAAGATAAAGAAATCAATAAAGTTAAATTCTTCCTTTTAAGTGATGGTCAAATAAGCAAAAATTTTAAAGGGAAAAAATTAGATGAAATAGATGGTATTTCTGATTTAGAACTTAGAATTGTAGATGTCGATTATTTATTTAAAAATTATAGCTCTAAAAACGTAGACACTACCTTCGCTGTTGATGTAAAAATACCATATTTAAAAATACCTTCAGATTCTCAGGTATATACATCCTACTTAACTTATTTGAGCGGAGATCAACTGTTTGAAATATATGACCAATATGGGAAACGTTTGTTAGAACAAAATGTTCGTACATTTTTACAATTCAAAGGATCTGTAAATAAGGGGATAAGAAACACAATTAGTGGGGCTCCGAGTAATTTTTTTGCTTTTAATAATGGTATAACTGCGACGGCGTCTAGAATATTGATTGAGGATGATCATATCGTCAAACTTTTTGATTTTCAAATCGTGAATGGAGGACAAACAACTTCTTCTATATACGCTGCAAAGAAAAAAGAAGGATTAGATGTAAGTCAAGTTTCTGTTCAAATGAAATTATCTGTAATTGAAGCAGGTGAAGAACATAGCGAATTTGTATCAAAAGTTGCTGAATATGCAAATACACAAAATAAAGTTAATAAATCAGACTTTTTCTCAAATAGTCCATTCCATAAAGATATGAAAAAATACTCATCACATACTTGGGTGAATCCAATTAATGGTAGTCAGAAAAAGACTAGATGGTACTATGAAAGAGTTAGAGGTGAGTTTCTAAATGAACAAATTTATTTAAGTAAATCGAAGCAAAAACAATTTTTATTAGAAAATCCTAAAAATCAATTGATTGATAAAACATTTTTAGCGAAAAGTGAGAGCTCATGGCTTCAAAAACCTCACATCGTTAGTAGAGGAGCACAGTACTGTTTTAGCGACTTTGCTACTTACATTTCTGAACTACTAGAAAAGAATAATTTAGCTATTACAGAAAAATATTTTCAAGATGCTGTATCTAAAATAATACTATTTAGAACTATTGAGCGCATGATTTCAAATTCAGATTGGTACACTGGCGGGTATAGAGCTCAAACAGTAACATATACCATTTCATATCTTGCTCACTATATTGCAGACTCGAAACAGAATTTTAATTTTAAGATTATCTGGGATGAGCAGGCTGTAGATAATGATTTATTCGAAGAAATTGAGAAGGTAGCTAAAAGAATACATTTTGAAATCATTAAACCACCAACAGGATACTCAAATATATCTCAATGGTGTAAAAAAGAAGGATGTTGGACACAAATAAAAGATTTAAAAATAGATTTAAAGGTACCAAAAAGATTTTATAAAAATCAAGAAGAAGTAAAGTATGAAAAAAGACAAGAAAAATCTTTAAAAAAGGTAGATTCGATTATTGAAATACAAACTTTTATTTTCGAATTACCAAAAGATCAGTGGAAGCAAATATTTAATTACTGTAGTAAAGTTGAAAATAGAAAAGGAATATCTTCGTTTGCATTTACGGCGTTATCGAAGTTCTCGAATACAGAAGGATATTTTCCTACTGAAAATCAGTGTGTAGAATTATATAAAATATACAAACGTGTAGTTGAAGAAGAAAGACTAATTTTAGAGTGAAAATATACATCATGACAAAAGGTATTATTATTTGAACTAATTTTATAAATTAAAGTAATAAACTGAGTTTTATTTGTGATAAATTTCAAATATTTTATTAAAAATACTTGAAGATAATCCTTTTATTGATTGAATAAAAATTTATATGAACTTTAGAAAGGCGCTTAGGTATTAAACTGTGATTGTCCTAAGTGTGTTCAAATCAAGTGATCGATAATCATAGGTTGAAATGCTGAAACATCTGTGGTTATTACGAAAGAAAAAAGCCATCCCTTGCGGACAAATGAGTCACAAGTTATGAGAGGAAATACTGCTGATTGTTCAATAATCTGAAATTCAACATACTTCTAATCTAATTGCGCTCATGAATATTTCGCCATCAATCATAGTTTGTTACAGTCATAGATGATTTTATGAAGAATATCTTCTGAAATTATCTTGTTCTCTAATCGAAAATGCTATTAAACTATGCACTTGGATCAATTTAAAAACAACAAATAACGAAAAAAATCAAAAAAGTTTAGAAATTCAAAGAAGAATTGTCGTCAATTCCGTTTTCAAGTTAATCAAAAGAGACTCGTCTAGAACAGATAGAAATGTACTTCAACTTATCAAGTTAATCAGAGGCTTGATAAGCTAATGCGTATAATAGCTGTGTCTTCTCATTGATGTCTTTTAAAAATGTATCGTAATAATTTGTGATGTAATTGCTGAAGACAACATTAAGAAGTATTCTTTTTTGTAAAAAAAAAAAGGACGAATTCCTAAATAAATAGGGATTCCGTCCTTTTATTCTTAAAAACACTTGTAAATAATACTTACGCTTGTTTCATATAATTTTATTATTAGATATTGTTTAGATTAAATAGAATACTATTTTCGTTTATCGGGAATCTAAGCAAAGGAATCCAGAAATCTTCACCATCCCATCCTTCTTTTTCGCCTTTATTTCTTATAAGAATTGCTAATGGCTTTTTGATGTCTACTCCATTTACTATACTTTGCATGCTAGATGAAAGAACAGATCCAATTTCTTTACTTCCCCTACTTTTTGACAGACCTATGTTAGTGTCAATATCAAATAGCACATTGATTGAGATACCATGATTTGCTTTGTACCATTCTAAATATTGGATAATTACTTTAGTATGCCATCCACCACTAACTAATACTGGTATTTTATCGAAAATATTAATAATTATATCAACTTCGACCACTATCGAATTACGAGGCACCCCGAGCGTCAGGACTTTCTCATTTATATATTTAGTTATTTCTTCAACTTCGCCTTTACGAAACTCAGGGACTTTAGGAAACTTTAATTGTCCAGGTTTATAAGCTCCTACAGAATTTGGAATAACATTAGGCCTTGTAGGACTTAAGTTGTCTCTGTTTAAATATAGTGTACTTTCTATATTGTGATTTTTAATTATATCTCGTTGTATTGTATCATGCTCGCATATCTCTTCAAATAATTCTGCTATATCCTCAGGAATAAATATTCTTGTTACAGATAAATCCTTTGAACGATAACCACACATTCTCGAGTGTTGCATCAATGTATCGACTTGTGGTCTCGCAACTACTCTACCGTAATAAGTAACTAAGAGCCGAGGAATAGTTAAACCACGACCTAATTTATTACCACCAATAATAAAATTGTACTTTTTGTTTAATCTAATGTTACTTTGAGAATCCGGTGCTGCGTTAAGCACTATAACATCATGACTATTTATATTATCACTTAAAACTTTTAATACGTCCGGGAATACAGGTATTTCTGGATTAGTGCTTTGTAAATCCTCATAAGCGTTTGAAAGATGATTCATAATAAACTTTCTTTTATCTGATTCTTCTGGTCTTTTTAAAGCTTTATATACATCTGCAATAAATTTTTTAGTTAACTTTTTTATTCTGCTATGAATTAGTTGATATGGACTAATATGACAGAGGAATGTGAATTTTTGTTCGTTTTTAGGTTCAGTATTTTCAAGTAATCGAATCGAAGCACCGACCAAAAAATTAGATAGAGCACTCAATAATCCATCAGGAATATCAGAAATATCCTCATCATTCGACTGCATATTAGCTAGTTGTTTTATTTCCTCTTCGTTTACATTTCTAATATGTCTATCGACATTTTCTTGGAAGAAAGTATGAATTCCCGTATAACCTCTTCCTGCTTCAACTACTTCTATAAATTCTGGATAAAAACCTGTTTCCTCTTTATTTTGAAGAATTATGGCTTGAGGAGTTGCTGTTACCTGTAAATATAGTTGTGTTGAAACCATTTCACGTAAATCTAAAAGTTGCTGATTAATCGTACTTGGATCTTCACCATCGATCCGCTGATTTGTATTTAAACCTATAGCATCCGCTTCATCATCTGCAATTAAAGTTGCTATACTAGACAAATCTTGCTCTATTAAAAATGAAAATAATTTTTCAAGGTCAGCAGGATCTTTTTTACAAATCAATACAATTCCATCTGTATCTAATACAGTTTTCAAATATTCTGGGTCTTCTTCATTTATTTCATCAATTTTTCTTACTAATATTCCTGATAGTGCTGAGTCTGATCTATCAAAAGTTTGATCTTGAAGGGAATTATTCCTATCAGTTAATACCACAAATAGTTTAAAGCCATTATCAGCAGCTAAAGCGATTGTCATGTTTATTATATTGGTTTTTCCACTTTGAATTAAACCATATAATAATCCTAAAACTTTTTCACCACTATTGACTTCTGGAGCTTTGGTCAATATGTTTTCAGATGTTTGTAATACGTTTAATGCTGCCGTTTCTCCAATTTCAGAATTTAACTCCGAAAGAAAATTGGAAACGCGCTCTCGATCTTTAATTAATTCTCTCACATTTATTTCCTCCTAATTTTTTAGTGCATTATCGAAAGTTAAAATAAAATATTGATTCTATTTATTTGTATAATAAATTCTTATCGCATTAATAATAAAGTAGCGAAAGTATTTAAATTATATATATCGTACTTATTTAATCATATTCCTATAATATACTTTAATAATTATAAAAATTCAAATAATTGGTTTGAAATAATTACTATTATGTTTAATGAAATTAATTATATCTTTATTCTTTATTATTTCCATTTTTATATTTTTTATATATAATAATTTTACATTATTATGTTATTGTGGTTTTACATTAGCTTTCATTTATACCGGATTATTCCGAAAAAGCATAAAAGAACAGTACTATGACCCGATGTTTTCAAGTTTTGTTCAAGGATACGAGCTTTTCTAACAAAAATGGATATATTAATACTTTCTGATGGAATCAATAAATATACGACAAATATCTTTGATGATGAGTTTGTGACGAGAAAACGATCATTACTTCTCATATATATGATTGTGCCGAAAAGGACACTACTTTTCTATGCAAAAAAAAGTCTTTTTCACATAGTGTACAATGAATTTGATATACAACAGTAATTACGATAAGTATGTGGAATTTTTGGTTGGAAGACAATTTTGATTTCAAGAAGATCTAAAAGTAAAATAACTAATATGATAAACTGATTTCGCTTTTTTTCTGAATTCGACTTATAAATTTATAAGTTTTATATATCAATTGTACCTTTTAGTTACGGACTCTAAAAAATTGAAAATAATAGTTGCATGTTTCCAGGTCCCAACTTATACTAAATTTATCGAAAGCGCTTTCGGTGAAATGAGGTTTTAACGATGGGCACAATTTATGACTTAGCAAAACTAACAGGTTTTTCGATTACGACAGTCTCAAAGGCATTAAACAACTATTCCGATGTCAGTGAGAAAACGAAAGCAAAAATCATTCAGGCGGCAGCGGATATGGGGTACTTACCCAATGCGCATGCTCAGTCCCTTTCGACGAAACGGTCCTGGACGATCGGGGTCATGTTCTCGGAAGCGAACGAAGTCGGGATGATGCATCCATTCTTCAACGCGATCATCGAAAGTTTCCGTCAAGCGACGGAGCAACAAGGATACGACTTAATCTTTGCTTCACGTAATCTCCGCAACCGCGACATGAGTTACCTCGAGCATTTTCAGCACCGGGCGGTCGACGGTATCGTCGTCATCTGTTCCGATCAAATGGACCAGCACGTCCAAGAGTTGATTCAGAGCACGATTCCAATCGTCGTCGTCGATATGGACAGCGCGGATTGTAGCGTCGTCTTCTCGGACAATCTGACAGGCGGAGCACTCGCTGTCAATCACTTGCATGAACTCGGTCATCGCCGAATCGCCCATATCGCGGGAGATACGACGATTGACGCAGGAAGTGCACGGATTGCTGGGTACGAACGGGCAATGGCTGAACTCGCACTACCGATTTTAGAAGGTTACTTAATCAACGGTGGTTTTTTCTCGGTCGAAGAAGGTAAACAAGCGATGCAGACGTTACTCGCCTTACCACAACGTCCAACGGCAGTATTCGTTGCCGGTGACCAAATGGCGATCGGTGCGATGGAAGCAATCCATGAAGCCGGGTTACACGTACCAGCAGATATTTCAATCGTCGGCTACGATGATATCGAAATGTCGAAATACGTCACACCGAAGTTGACGACCGTCCGGCAAGATACGGAACGGATCGGACAACATGCAGCGGATTTATTGATCGAACAAATCGTCAACAAGCAACGTCTCAAGACGACGGACATCATTCCCGTCGAGTTGATCGTCCGCCATTCAACGGGACCCGTCAACGACTAACAATCGATTTCGAAATCGCTCTCGCAGGTGGAAGGCGAGGACAAGCGAGAGCGGTTTCGAAACAGTATATTTTTTTAAAGCTTTCCGAAAGGGCTTTCGGAACTTTTTTCTAGGAGTTTTCGAAAGCGCTTTCGATATTTTTGGATAAGAAATGAAACCGCTTACTAAATTAGTGAGCGAGTACATCAGAAAAAGGATGGGATGACATGCGTAAGAAGTTAGTCAGTGTTTTGACAGTCGGCGCGTTAACAGCAAGCGTTTTAGCAGGATGTTCAGATAGTAAAGAAGCAACGACAAGTGATGGGAAACAAGTCTTGAAAATCTGGTCATTCACGGATGAATTAAAAGAACCGATCAAAAAGTTCGAAGAGAACAATGATGTCAAAGTCGAATTGACGATCGTTCCGATCGCCGACTACCCGACGAAATTAAAACCGGCACTTGAAAGCGGCGTCGGTGCACCGGATATCTTCACTGGTGAAATCGCCTTCTTGAAACAATGGGTCGATGCCGGTTACTGGGCGAACCTATCTGAAAAACCGTTTAACGCAGACGAAGTCAAAGATGACTACATTCCGTACGTCTATGACATGGGGAAAGACAAAGACGGTAACGTCCGTGCCCTGTCATGGCAAACAACACCGGGTGGTATCTATTACAAACGCAGCATCGCCAAAAAAGTCCTCGGCACAGATGATCCAAAAGAAATCGGCGCGATGATGAACTCGATGGACGGCGTCTTCGATGTCGCTGAGAAGATGAAAGGCAAAGGCTACAAAATGTTCCCGGATGAAGGTTCAATCCGTTGGTTCGCACAAGGTAATGATCCGCAGGCCTGGGTCAACGATAAGCAAGAGCTCGTCTTGACAGAAGACAAGAAGAACTACATGGATTACGCGAAAGAGCTCCGGACGAAACAATACACAGCACTTGCACCGGAGTGGTCACCATCATGGTTCGCAGGGATGGATAAGCCGGTCAAAGTCAAAGAAAACGGTAAAGAAACCGAAACAGAAATCTTCTCGTACGTCCTTCCGACATGGGGCTTACACAGTGTCTTAAAAGAGAATGCAAAGAAATCAGCCGGTGACTGGGCAGTCACAAGCGGACCGAGCCCATACTTCTGGGGCGGTACATGGTTAGGTGTCTACAAAGATTCGAAGAAACAAAAACTTGCGTATGATTTCGTCAAGATGATGACGCAGGACGAAGAGTTCCTAACGGATTGGGCGAAAGAAACAGGTGACGTCCTTGCATACACACCGGTTACCGACAAAATCAAAACAGACTTCAAAGATGAGTTCCTCGGCGGACAGAACAACTATGAGTTCTTCCTCGATCAAGCGGATCAAATCACACCGGGTATCGTGACGAAGTACGACCAACAGCTCGATACATTATACGGTGCGTCAGTCATGGAATACGTCCAAGGCAAAAAATCAAAAGACGAAGCACTTGCTGAATTCTACAAAAAAGTCAAAAATGCGTATCCGGACGTCAAAGTACCGGAATAAGGAGACTGGGTGGGGCGGACCTCGCCCTACCTCTTCTTGTTTAAGAGAGGGGTTTGACCTGTGAAAAAACTCGATCGCCATGGTTATCTGTTCATCGCACCGTTTTGGATCGTCTTCTTAATCTTCAGCATCTATCCGGTCGCGTTGACGTTCTATTACAGCTTCACGAACTATACAGGCGCAGAAGGCGAACAACTCGTCGGACTCGCGAACTATACGCGTTTGCTCGGAGATACGTACTTCATTGAAGCCTTCTTCAATACAATCAAGATTTGGGGACTGAACTTCATCCTGCAAATTGGTGGAGCGTTGATGCTCGCCTTACTGTTCTCAGACTTACAACTCAAGTTAAAAGGACTTGCTTTCTTCCGGGCGACGTTCTACTTACCGAACTTAATCACGATCAGCTCGGTTGCCTTGTTGTTCGGGATTTTACTCGACTGGCAACACGGATCACTCAATATGATGTTGATGAAAATCGGTTTGATTTCCGACCCGATCAACTGGTTGACACAACCGGTCACAGCTCAGATTTCCGTTTCGCTCATCCTGACCTGGATGTGGCTTGGTCACTCGTTCATCGTCGTCATGGCCGGCGTATCCGGCATCTCGAAAGATTATTTCGAAGCGGCCTTGATTGATGGTGCGACACGCTGGCAAATCTTCTCGCGGATCACGTTGCCGCTGTTAAAACCGATTTTACTGTACATCATGATCACGTCACTGATCGGTGGACTGCAACTGTTTGATCTCCCGATGTTGATTACGGACGGTGTCGGTGCGCCGGATGGTGCCTTGAACACGATGGTCCTCTATCTCTACAATCAAGCCTTTAAGTACAACAACTATGGCTACGCTGCTGCCGTCGCCTATGGATTGTTTGCTATCACGCTCGTCTTTTCAATCATCGTCTTCAAAGGGATGTTCCGAAAAGAACGTTCACCGAAAGGAGCCTGACCGATGGAACGAAATGCAGAAGCACGGCGGATCGTCCCGCAAACGGAGGAACAACCGGAGCGTTCAGAACGTCCGCTGAAGTTGGCACCACCGAAACAGAAAAAAGCCTGGTTCGGCAAGAGCCTGATTTATGTCAGCCTGATTGCCTTGACCATCGCCTGTATCATTCCATTTTTAATGATGATCATCAACGCGACCCGGTCGAACGAAGAAGTCCTGTCCGGTTTCTCCTTGATTCCCGGGAACTCGCTCGCTGAGAACTATGCGGCGTTAAGCTCCTACGTCAACATCTGGTCCGGCTTCAAGAACAGTCTGATCATCGCCATCCTCGTCACTGTCTTGTCGGGTTACTTCTCAGCGATGACAGCGTTCGGATTTGCTTTTTATCAGTTCAAAGGAAAAAACGTCCTGTTCGTCTTCATGCTCGTCATGATGATGATTCCGGGACAACTCGGATTGATCGGGTTCTACGAACTCAGTAAGAATTTAGGTATTCTCGACAGCTTCATCCCGCTGATCGTTCCGGCGATTGCCAGTCCATTCACGGTCTTCTTCGTCCGTCAGTATTTACAGACCGTCATGCACCCAAGTTTGATTGAGGCGGCGCGGATGGATGGCGCAAGCGAATGGCGTATCTTCCATACGATCGCCTTGCCAATGATGATGCCGGCGATCGCGACGATGTCGATCTTTACGTTCATCGGTTCGTGGAACAACTACATCATGCCGCTCGTCCTATTGTTCTCACCAGAAAAATACACGTTACCGGTCTTGATGGGCTTCTTGAAAGGTTCACAAGTCGCAGAAAACTTAGGGGCACTTTATCTCGGGATCGCGATTTCTGTCGTCCCAATCATGATCGCTTTCTTGTTCCTATCAAAATACATCGTCAGCAGCATCTCAGCTGGTGCCGTCAAAGAATAATCTGTTAGTTAAAGGGGAGTACGCGTATGAAATTTGCATCAAACTTCGTCTTCGGAACGGCTACGTCTTCGTATCAAATCGAGGGCGCACACGACGAGGGGGGACGGACACCATCAATTTGGGATACGTTCTGCGATACGGACGGAAAAGTTTTTGAAAAACACAATGGCGATGTCGCCTGCGACCATTACCACCGGTTTGAAGAAGACATCCAGCACATCAAACAGTTAGGCGTCGATACGTACCGCTTCTCGATTGCCTGGCCACGGATCTTCCCGGCGAAAGGTCACTACAACCCGGAAGGCATGGCGTTTTACCGGACACTCGCGACACGCTTACGCGAAGAAGGGATCAAACCGGCCGTCACGCTCTACCACTGGGATTTACCGATGTGGGCATACGACGAAGGGGGCTGGGTCAACCGTGACTCGGTCGACTGGTTCCTCGACTTCGCCCGTGTCTGCTTCGAAGAACTCGACGACATCGTCGATTCGTGGATCACGCACAATGAACCGTGGTGTGCCGGTTTCCTCAGCTACCACCTCGGACACCATGCACCCGGTCACACGGACATGAACGAAGCCGTCCGTGCCGTTCACCACATGTTGTTGTCACACGGAAAAGCAGTCGAACTGCTCAAAGGGGAGTTTAACTCGGCGACACCGATCGGCATCACATTGAATCTCGCACCGAAGTACGCGAAGACGGATTCCGTCAATGATCAGTTGGCGATGAACAACGCTGACGGGTACGCCAATCGCTGGTTCCTTGATCCAATCTTCAAGGGACAGTATCCGGTCGACATGATGAACCTGTTCTCAAAATACGTCCATACGTACGACTTCATCCAAGAAGGCGACATGGCAACGATTTCAGTTGCCTGTGACTTCTTCGGGATCAACTTCTACAGCCGGAACTTAGTTGAGTTCAGTGCCGCGAATGACTTCCTGCACAAAGATGCGTACTCGGACTATGACAAGACGGGCATGGGCTGGGACATCGCACCAAACGAATTCAAAGATTTGATCCGTCGTCTCCGCGCGGAATATACGTCACTCCCGATCTTCATCACGGAGAACGGGGCGGCGTTCGACAATCAACTCGTCGATGGTCGTGTCCATGACCAAAACCGGATCGACTATGTTGCGCAACACTTGCAGGCAGTCTCCGACTTGAACGACGAGGGAATGAACATCGAAGGCTACTACCTCTGGTCCCTGCTCGATAACTTCGAGTGGAGCTTCGGGTATGACAAACGATTCGGCATCGTCTACGTCGATTTCGAAACACAGGAACGGACATGGAAAGACAGCGCGCATTGGTATGCCGATGTCATCCAGACACATAAAGCAACACTCTCACAGGAAGCGTAACTCAGTCGCAGGCAAGGTCGAATTACATCGGTCTTGCCTGTTTTTTGTCAAAGGAGGATTACAGATGAAGAAATGGCTCGCAGTCGCCCTTGGGACAGGCTTAGTCTTAACTTATGCCGGGACAGGGCATGCTGAAAAAGCAGACAAACAGGACAAAACGAAATGGAAAATGGTCTGGTCGGACGAGTTTACGAAACAACAACTTGACCGGACGAAATGGAACTACGACACGGGAAACTGGATCGTCGATGCGGACGGCAACGGCGTTTCATCCGGGTGGGGAAATAACGAAAAACAATATTATACCGACAAAAAAGACAATGTCTTCATCCGTGACGGAAAACTCGTCATCCGCGCAAAACAGGAAAAGACGACGGACACCTTCGGAAGTTATGACTACACTTCGGCAAAATTGAAGACAAAAGGACTGTTCAGCAAGACGTACGGCCGTTACGAAATCAAGGCGAAACTGCCGACCGGTAAAGGACTGTGGCCAGCATTTTGGATGTTGCCGGAGCAGGACAAGTACGGTGCCTGGGCATCATCCGGTGAAATCGATGTGATGGAATCTTGGGGCAGTCAGCCTGAAAAGGTCGCGGGGACGATCCATTACGGCGAAAACTGGCCGAACAATAAATACACCGGCAAGGATTATCATTTCCCGGACGGTGAACGGATTGACCAGTGGCATACATATGCCGTCGAGTGGGAGCCGGGTGAACTCCGTTGGTACGTCGACGGAAACCTCTATCAGACACAAAACGATTGGTACAGCAAAGGAAAAAATACGGCGACGAACTACAGTTATCCGGCACCGTTCGACCAAAACTTCTATCTCGTGATGAACCTCGCAGTCGGCGGCTGGTTCGACGGGGAAGTCGACGCGACGACGAAGTTCCCGGCTGAAATGGAAGTTGATTACGTCCGGGTCTATGACCTGAAGAACCGCGCCTACCGGGATCCGGTCGAGCCGGTCTATGAAGACGTGACGTTACCGGACGGGGCGAAGCAACCGCTTGAAGACGGCAACCTCGTTTATGATCAAGCGTACGAAAAAGCGATTAAGACGATTAGGGACGGCGCGCAGACCCTTGATCCGACCTACTGGAACTATGTGACGTTGCCTGACTTTGGCGGCACGGGATCGGTCGACGTGACGGAGCAGGACGGAACACGTTTTGCTGACGTGATGATCACAAAGCCTGGGGCACAGACGTACTCGCACCAATTGATTCAAAACGTTTCGCTCGCACAAGGTGGCCGTTATCAAGTCAGCTTCGACGCGAGTAGCGACCAGGCGCGGAAGATGGTGGTCAAAGTCGGTGGTGGTGCTGAACGCGGTTATACGAAATACTCGAATGAAGAATCAATTGATTTAACGACGACCGTCAAGCCGTACACGTTTACGTTCGACATGACGGGTGAAACGGATCTTGCGGCACGACTCGAATTCAATTTAGGTCTCGCGCAAGCGGGCGTTAAAATCGGTAACGTCCGTGTCGAGCAGGTTCCACGCGGTGAAATCGATGAAGCGGCAACAAAACCGGCTTTACCGGACGGCAATCAAATCTATAACAGAACGTTTGACCAAGGGGCGATGAATCGCCTGACGTATTGGCAGTTTGATGCTGGGAAAACGAAGGGGACGGGAGTAGTCGATCCTGTAACACGCGTCTTCACATTCAAAACGAATACGAAAAAAGGACAAAACGCGACACTGTCGCAACAAGGCGTACAACTCGTAAAAGACCATCAATATGTGCTGCGTTTCAAAGCAGCAGCAAAACGAGTGAACAAGATGGACGTTCAGTTGACGGATGCGACAGGAACGATGGCTTACTTGCCGAAACAACGGATTGCGCTGAGCGGTAAGATGGAGACGTTTGAAGTACCGTTTACGATGACAGAAGCGACGGATTTAAAAAGTCGTCTCCAGTTCATTCTTGGATCAGAGAAAGGGGAAGTGACCATCGATGATGTTGAACTCTTTGACACGACGCCGATCGAGATTGACAAGTCGCCGTTAAAAAACGGCTCGTTCACGGAAGGGCTGAACTTCTGGAGTTCCTACGTTCATTATGATGCACAAGCGGTCGTCTCGACGGTGAATGAAGCTGCAAAAATCGCGATTGCTTCAGAAGGACAGGAGCCATGGAGCGTTTTACTGGAACAAGGGAACTTAGCGCTCGTCAAAGGACAGACGTACCAATTGACGTTTAAGGCATCGTCGACGGTTGCACGGCCGCTCGAAGTGACGGTCGAAAATGCGGCGTATACACGCTACTTCAGTCAGGTCGTAGCAGTCAGTCCGACGGTGAACACGTACCAGTACGAGTTCACGATGGGACAAGACGATACAGCTGGTCTAAAGTTCTTGCTGGGAAAAGCGGCAGGATCTCCGTTTGCGGCACATGACGTGACGATTGATGATGTGAAGCTGGGAGTAAAATAAACCGGACGAGCCCTGACCTGTTAGGGCTCGTTTGTTATGTAATTAAATATTTTTACTTTTTATGGAAGGTTTGACGAAAGGAACGTCGAATACTAGTTCATATCAAAAGTAATGGAGGAATTTGAAAATGCCGAATGGAACAAAGTCTTATCTCGTACTTTTTTGTACGCTAGTACTCGTTTCGATTGCGTTGAACGGCTGGCCAGCTGGAATTTATCCGGATGGCTCGATTGGTATAGTACAAATTCTTACGTCGATTGGCTGGTTTGCTTTCTTAATGGGATCAATCCTCATCCTTAAAAACACATCACTCATCCGTTTTCTGTTTAACTACCTTCGTTTCGGTTTCATCGGCGGGATGGTCGTCTATTTGATTACATTGTTTGAGAATCACCTTTGGGATCAGACGTGGTTTGACATGATGTCAGGAATCCAATATCCACTGTATGTTCTGTTTGTCGTGCCGATGTTTGGTTGGAATGCCTTTGCTGCAATTCCGTATGGTGATTTTTCATTTTTAATTGGTTTCCTCTATCTTTTGATCGCCTTTGGTCTAAGCCTACGGTATAAGAAAATCAAGATTGAACGGTTGCGTTACTGAATGGTAATTACAAGTAGGGCCTGCTTCATTATGAAACGGGTCTCAGACTGTAGACAACGTACGATGTGCTATCGGGAGAGAAAGCGTCTCTTTTTTCGTTGCTTTCCTCGGGCGAGGCGCAAGCCGTTGCTCCTTGATCCTCACGGACAACGAGCAGGGTCTTGCCTGCCTCTGGCAAGTCGCGTTAAAAACGCACTTTTTCCCGTAGGAGTCAACGAGACGTGACGCTTTTTAGGTAATACCGTGACGGAAAGCCGGGCATGCAGACAGTTGAGCGCAATCTGTCTCAAATCGGCATGTTCACACTTAATAAGCGTTTGTCTACACGCTAGGGCCCGCTTCATAATGAAGCGGGTCTTTTTTTGTCTTTTAAACTGTCAGATAAGTCATATCTCTAAATTTTAAAAATAGGAAACTATTTCTAAAGAAATCTATTATAATCAAATTATCACTAAGATTTGGTTTTTTAGAAACGGAGGTAACCTGATGAAAAAAGCATTAAAGATTGTCATGACAGGTGTACTTAGTATTTCATTACTTAGCGCTACATCTGGTCAAAGTGACGCAGCGACTAAGGCGAAGGCATTTAAAAACTGTACGGAGATGCAAAAAACGTATAAAGGTGGCGTCTCGAAGAAAAAGGGTTTGAAAAACCGAACGGGTTACGATAAAAATGGGAAAGCCATTTATAAGAAAACAAAGTACGCCCAACATGTCAGCTTAGCGACGTATAATCTCAATAAGTCAAAAGACCGTGACAAAGACGGCATCGCCTGCGAACGCTAAAAAAAGCCCCGCTCTCCTAAATGGAAAGTGGGGCTTCATGCGTTTAGTTGAAGTTCTTTTTGAGGAAGTCTGTCACTTCTCCTGGTGTTTTTGCGTTGGCGCTATGCAAGTGACCAAGCTTCTCGCTGTTTTGGAAAACGAGTAAACTTGGAATTCCCATGACGACATTATCGGATGCGATTTCCGGGAACTCATCTTTATCGATCGTATAGATTGGAAGTTCTTTAAATTGTGACTCGACGTCCGGCATGAAGTAGTCCATCCGTTTGCAGTCCGGGCACCAGTCGGCTTCGAACTTGATGATGACCGGTGTTTCGCTTGCGATTAGTTCTTTAAACGTGTCTTCACTCTTGATGTAGTTACTCATGTGTAAATCCCCCTATAGTATGATTGTTTGTCTTTAGTCTACTGACTCTGGTAAGAAGATGCACGGATTATGCTTTTTTTGTTCAATAAATTTCCGCAAAAAAGTTGGTTGTTCAAGAGATGTAAGCGGTTTTTCTGTTCAAGAATGTTGGATTACTAGGGCTTGATCTATTTTGCCTATAGAAAACAAAGTTGGTCATTTATTAATTATCTAGTTATAAACAAAATGATTTCTCTAGACCCACTTGTATTGAACTGCTACGATAAGTTTTCGGAATTAAGCGAGTAAGTGGGGGCGGGCGGAATGATGGACGAACAAAAATTCGATAATCTAAAACGGGGCGAACGCGGTGCGATGATTAGCATTGCAGCCTATATCCTATTATCCGTAATTAAATTGCTTGTCGGCTATTCAGCGGATTCTGCCGCTTTACGGGCAGATGGTTTGAACAATACGACGGATATCATCGCATCGATTGCTGTGTTAATCGGATTACGAATTTCCCGTCGTCCGGCAGATGACAATCATAAATACGGTCACTGGAAAAGTGAGACGATTGCGTCGATGGTCGCTTCTTTCATTATGATGGCAGTCGGTCTCCAAGTGTTGATTGATACGATTTCAAGCTTATTTGAAGGAAAACAAGAATCTCCAGATATCGTAGCTGCCTATGTCGGAATCGGTTCGGCAGTCGTCATGTATTTTGTCTATCGGTATAACCGCAAACTGTCTGAAGAAATTGACAGCAAGGCTGTCATGGCAGCGGCGAAAGATAATCGGTCGGATGCCTGGGTCAGTATCGGAGCGTCGATCGGAATCATCGGTTCCCAGTTCGGGATGCCGTGGCTTGATATCGTGACGGCGATCATCGTCGGTTTCTTAATCTGTAAAACGGCATGGGACATTTTCTCGGAAGCTTCCCACGAACTGACGGACGGCTTTGATGAACAAAAGCTGAAGATGTATGAGGACGTGATTTTTGACCTCGAAGGTGTCAAAGGAATCAAGTCGATTAAAGGACGGAACTACGGCAATAATGAAGTCGTCGATGTCGTGATTCTCGTCAATTCGACACTCAACATCCACCAAGCCCATGATATCGCGACACGAGTCGAAGATACGTTGACGGACGAATATGGCGTCTACGACATTCATGTCCATGTGGAGCCGGAGTGAACTATAGAGAACGACCATTTCTAGGTAGAGAAATGGTCGTTTTTTTGTGTATTCATAATCTGTGGTCACTCTTTGAATTTGCTAAAAATATTATGTGCATTTTCACATTGTTATTTAGTTGACTTTACGAATGAATCGGCGTAGTTTAGTTTACATAGATAATCATTCCAAATGGAACGATTCGAAATTGAACAAAGGAGTTGAATCCATGGAAACAGAACAGCAGGAAAATTTACGATCGGCAACGATGATGAGATCGTTTTGGAACATCCAGCGTCACTTGATGCGTTTTGCCCATCAGACGGCACAGGAAAATGGACTCAGTATGCCGCAATTTCATAGTTTAATGACGATTGCACCGCGCGGACCGATTACCCAAAAAGATTTGGCAGCACAGACCCACTTACCGAAAAGTACGCTCAGTCAATCGATCGAAGGACTGGTGCAGTCCGGCTGGATTATCCGCGAGACGAACGAACAAAATCGGCGCGAAGTGATTTTGTCGCTTAGTGAACAAGGAGAACGTTTCGTTCAAGAGATGAAACAACAAGAAACTGGGATGCAACAACGCCTCGAGAAAATTTTGGAAACGATTGATCCGGAAGCCTTCGAGCAGATGCTTGCGACCCATGACATCATTGCCCGTGGCATGAAAGAGATTCTCCCGCCAGGAAACGGAGGTTGTACACGTGATTAAGTTACTCAAAAATCTAAAAGTCTATAAATGGGCGGTCCTCGCCGTATTGGTCCTCGTCTTCGCCCAGTCGATGTCCGATTTGTATTTACCGACTTTGATGGCAGACATCATCGATAAAGGCGTTGTCGTCGGGGATACAGGCTACATCTGGAAAATCGGTGCGGTCATGCTGGGCATCACGGCACTCGGTGCGACGGCTGCAATTGCTGCAAGTTATTATTCGTCAAAAGCGGCGATGGGGCTTGGACGTGACATTCGCCGGAAAGTTTTTAACCACGTCGAACGTTTTTCACTACAGGAGTTCGACCAGGTCGGGACAGCGTCGCTGATCACACGGACGACAAACGACATCACACAAGTCCAACAGGTCGTCATCATGATGTTGCGGATGGTCGTCAGTGCGCCGATCATGTTCATTGGTGGTCTAATCATGGCGGTCTCAAAGGATGCCAAACTGTCACTCGTCATCGTCGCCGCGATGCCCGTCCTCGTTGTCTCGATCTTATTGATTTTGTGGAAAGGGGTGCCGCTGTTCGGACAAGTCCAAAAACGACTGGACCGGTTAAATCTCGTCTTACGCGAGAATTTGACAGGTATCCGTGTCATCCGGGCCTTCAACCGGGAGAAAGAAGAAAAAGTCCGCCTGACGCAAGCCAATGCGGACTTGACGGACGTCTCGATTAAAGTTAATAAAATCATGGCATTCTTGATGCCGACGATGATGCTCGTGATGAACTTGACGGTCGTCGGCGTCATTTGGTTCGGTGGGATCCGGATCAATAACGGCGGCATGCAAATCGGTGACTTGATGGCGTTCATCCAATACGTCATGCAAATCATGTTCGCCCTCGTCATGGCATCCGTCATGTTCGTCATGATTCCCCGTGCTGCGGTCTCGGCGAAACGGATTAATGAAGTCCTCGAGATGACACCGACGATGGTCGATGAAGGAAGCGCTTCAGCAGACCGTGAGCCGGGCACGCTCGTCTTCGATCACGTGACGTTCAGCTATCCGGGAGCAGAAGCGCCGGTGCTGTCGGATATCAGCTTCAAAGCACGTCCTGGTGAAATCACCGCTGTCATCGGCGGGACCGGTGCCGGGAAATCGACGCTCGTCAATTTGATTCCCCGTTTTTACGACGTAACGAGTGGCAGCATCCAAGTCAACGGTGTCGACAGTCGTGACGTCCCGCAAGAGGAATTACGTTCAAAAATCGGCTTCGTGCCACAAAAAGCCCTATTGTTCACGGGATCGATTGCGGACAACATCCGTTTCGGGAAACAGGATGCATCATTAGAAGAAATCGAACATGCAGCGCGTGTCGCCCAAGCGACCGACTTCATCGAACGGATGCCGGACCGGTACGATTCCGTGATTGAACAAGGCGGATCAAACGTTTCCGGTGGCCAAAAACAACGGCTTTCGATTGCCCGGGCGCTCGTCCGGAAACCCGACCTTTATGTGTTCGATGACAGCTTCTCCGCCCTCGACTTCAAGACGGACGCGACACTCCGAAAAGCATTAAAAGAAGAAACGCGTCAAGCGACCGTTCTGATTGTCGCCCAACGTGTCAGTACGGTCATGGATGCGGATCAAATCATCGTTCTTGAAGAAGGGCGCGTCGCAGGAATCGGCACGCACGACGAACTGTACGCAACAAACGATGTCTATCAAGAAATCGTCAAATCCCAACTGTCAGAGGAGGAAATCGCATGAGTCAGACAACGAAACGACCTGCCGGCGGACCTCCGGGTGGACCGGGTGGCGGTCCCGGCGGTGGAAACATGATGATGATGGGGGAGAAACCGAAAGACTTCAAAGCGACGTTCCGTCGGTTACTCGCCTATTTAAAACCACGGCGGACGGCACTGATTGCTGTGTTTGTCGCCGCGATTCTCAGTACGGTCTTTATGATCGCAGGACCAAAAATCATGGGGACAGCGATTACAGAACTGTTCGAAGGGGCGTATGCGAAGTTCCAAGGGGTGCCGGGCGCTGAAATCGACTTTACGAAGATTGGTCAGATTTTGTTACTGCTCGCAGGACTTTACGTCATCAGTAGTATATTTAGTTACATTCAGCAATACATCATGTCGAGCGTCGCCCAAAAAACGGTGTATGACTTACGAGAGGACGTCAATCAGAAACTTGAGCGATTACCGCTGAAGTATTATGACGGACGACCGAACGGGGAAACGCTCAGCCGGGTGACGAACGATATCGATACGATTGGGAGTACGCTCCAACAAAGTGTCACATCGTTCATTACGTCAATCGTCACGATCGTCGGGATCTTAATCATGATGCTGACGATCAGTCCGCTCTTGACGCTGATTTCACTCGTGACGTTACCGTTATCGATTTTTGCGATCCGTCCGATTTTAAAACGGTCGCAAAAGTATTTTGCTGATCAACAACGGACGCTTGGTCAGCTGAATGGCCACGTCGAAGAGATGTATACGGGACATCCGGTCGTCAAGGCGTTCGGTCACGAACGGAAAGCCGTCGCAGAGTTTGACGACGTCAATGAACAGCTTTATGATGCCGGACGAAAAGCGCAGTTCATTTCCGGCATCATCATGCCGATGATGATGTTCATCGGGAACATCAGTTATGTCTTGATCAGTGTCGTCGGCGGGATTTTAGTGACGCAACGCAGTATCTCGATTGGGGACATTCAAGCCTTCATCACGTATACCCGACAATTCACACAACCGATCACGCAGACGGCGAACATCGCAAATATCGTCCAGTCGACGGTCGCAGCAGCAGAACGTGTTTTTGAATTGTTAGATGAAGAAGAGGAAATCAAAGAAGTGACAACGCATCATCTCGCGCGTGCGAAAGGTGCCGTCGCGTTTGAACACGTTGACTTCGGTTACGGAAAAGACCTCTTGATTGAAGACATGAACATCGATGTCCGGCCGGGACAAACCGTCGCGATCGTCGGTCCGACCGGTGCTGGGAAAACGACCTTAATCAACCTGTTGATGCGTTTCTATGAATTAAACGGTGGTGCGATCCGGATTGACGGAATCGATACCCGTGACATCTCCCGGGAAGACCTACGGACGACCTTCGGGATGGTCTTACAGGATACGTGGCTCTTTAACGGGACGATCCGCGATAATCTCGCGTACGGGAAAGTCGGAGCGTCGGAAGAAGACATCATCGATGCGGCGAAAGCAGCCCATGCCGATCACTTCATCCGGACGTTACCGGACGGGTATGAGACGGTCTTGAACGAAGAGGCCTCGAACATCTCACAAGGGCAAAAACAATTGTTGACGATTGCCCGTGCGGTTCTCGCCGATCCACCGATCATGATTTTGGATGAAGCGACGTCGAGCGTCGATACGCGGACGGAAATCTTCATCCAGCAGGCGATGCAACGCTTGATGGACGGACGGACGAGTTTCGTCATCGCCCACCGCCTGTCGACGATTAAAGATGCGGACTTAATCCTCGTCATGGATCAAGGGCGTGTCATTGAACAAGGAACGCATGAAGCGTTGCTAAAAGCAGATGGTTTCTATGCGGACCTCTACAACAGCCAGTTTTCCGAAAAAGAAGTCGTATGACAGGATCGTAAGAAATGAAGCAGTTCCTCGAGGAGAGGGGCTGCTTTTTTTGTCGGAATAATCCTTTCCCTTGATTTTTAATACCGCAGGGGGTATATTATGAGCAGAAATCATTTTGCCGAACGGGCAACAAAAGGAGAGAAACTTCATGAAAAACATGTCGACGACTGAACTTGAACAAACACTTCAAACGGATGCATCAATCCAGTTGATTGATGTCCGCGAAACGGATGAATACGCAGGCGGTCATATCGAACAGGCTAAAAATGTTCCATTATCTGAATTGACGGAACGCACGGCTGAACTGGATGCCTCTCAACCGCTCCACGTCATTTGTTTATCGGGTGGACGGAGTATGAATGCTTCGATGTATTTGGAACAAGCAGGCTTCGACGTCACGAACGTCGACGGCGGAATGATGAGCTGGGAAGGAAACGTCACACGCTAAGCAACGATCAATCGGGTACGACCATTCAACTAAAGGAGGAATCGTTATGTTATTACGCTATTTCTATGATGAAAAATTAGCACAAGCTTCATATATGGTAGGGTGCCAGAAGACAGGGGAAGCGATCGTCATCGATCCGGCACGAAACATCGAACCGTATCTCAAAGAAGCGGAAAAAGAAGGGCTTCGAATTTCGGCGACGGCGGAAACACACATTCATGCCGATTTCGTCTCTGGGACACGCGAATTCGCGAAGCGTCTCGGAACGACAGCTTATCTATCAAACGAAGGCGATGCTTCTTGGAAGTATGGTTTTGCTTCAGAGATTGATGCCCGTCTCGTCAAAGACGGGGAGACGTTCAAAGTCGGGAATGTGACGCTTGAAGTCATGCATACACCAGGTCATACGCCGGAACACATCTCGTTTGTCTTATACGATCGTGATCAGACAGTTCCGATGGGGATTTTCACAGGTGACTTCGTTTTCGTCGGCGATATCGGACGTCCTGATTTACTGGAAGAAGCAGCCGGTATTCAAGGAACGACAGCCCTCGGTGCGAAGCAAATGTTCCAGTCCTTGAAACGCTTCAAACAACTGCCTGACTTCACACAAGTCTGGCCGGGACACGGTGCAGGAAGCGCGTGCGGGAAAGCCCTCGGTGCTGTTCCGACATCGACGGTCGGCTACGAAAAAGTGACGAACTGGGCACTCCGGATGGAGGATGAAGCGGCATTTGTTAAAGAATTAACAACGGATCAACCAGAACCACCGAACTACTTTGCGATGATGAAAAAAGTCAACAAAGAAGGCATTGTCGTGACGACAGAAGTTGATCGTCCACGTTTTGCTGAAGCGAACACGGTGGAAGAACTCGTCAAGACGATGCAAGTCGTCGATACACGAGACGGAAAAACATTTGGTGCCGGACATGTACCGGGGACAATCAACATTCCCTACAATTCGAAATTCGTCGCCTGGGCAGGCTGGTTAGTCGATTTCAATCAGGATATCGCGATTCTCGCAGCAACGGATCAACTGGAAACGATTCAAACGGATTTACAATCGATCGGACTGGATCGTTTCGTGACATTGATTGATGTCGAAAAACTGACAGCGAGTCAGTTAACAGAAAGTTATCCGGACTGGACAGCAGACAAAGCCATCGCAGCAGCTGAAGCCGGTGACGTCTACGTCCTTGACGTCCGAAATAAAACAGAGTGGGAGGAGAGCCATTATGAACAGGCTCACCGGATTTTACTCGGAAAACTTGCGTCACGTCATGAAGAGCTTCCGAGCGACCAACCGATCGCCGTCCACTGTGCGTCAGGGGTCCGGTCACGGATGGCGGTCAGCGTCCTCCAATCACTCGGTGTGAAGAATGTCATTAACATCGATGGCGGGTATGCAGCGATTGAAGACGTCTTACACGATCAGACCGTCGCCGGAAAGGCAACGTCACGTTAATCAAATAAACAATGTCGAAACGGATGATTCTCGCGAGGGTCATCCGTTTTTTAGTGTTTCTTGAATTGTCTGTCAATTTGACTGAAAGCGTGTTTACTTCATTCACAACAGGGGGAAATGATAGATGTAAAGGTATGCCGATAATCCATTTTTTAAAAAAGGAGTGTGACAGGATGAACAATATGTGGAACGATACTTCGCTAAACCTGAACGGAATGTTCGGTGTTCTTGGTAACATATTAGGTGCACTACTTGTGTTCCTAATTGGTTGGCTGATCGCAAAATTAATTGCGAACGGCATTCAAAAGGCACTAGAAAAGTCAGGTGTCGTCAAGAAGTTGATGCCAGAAAAGTCAGCTGAAGCGACAACGAAGAAAAAGAAATGGACACCAGAAAAAGTCGTTGGAACAGTTATTTTTTGGGTCTTAATGGTTTTTGTACTAATTTTAGTGTTCAACATTCTTAATCTTGGCATCATTGCAGCACCACTCGCAGACACAATGAGCACGCTGCTTGCGGCAATTCCGAACATCTTAAAAGCTGCACTCGTTCTACTGTTCGCCTATATTATTGCCGTCGTCTTACGGATGGTCATCGTCAAAGGTGGAACAAAGTTGATGGCGAACGAAAAGGTTCGTTCAAACAAGATGTTACAAGGACAAGCCGATCTATCGAACTATCCGAAAATTGCCGGGGATATCGTCTTCTACTTGGTTTTATTGATTTTCCTACCAGGTGTACTTGATGCCCTCAACATTGACAGTGTTTCGGAACCGTTCAGTCAACTGTTATCCTCGTTCTTAAGCTTCATCCCACGACTAATCGCAGCAGCAGCTATTTTGCTAGTTGGGTTCTTGGTCGCAAAAATTGTCCGCGATATCGTGACGAACTTCCTTCATGCGATTGGGACGGATAAATTTGCTTCCCGTTTTAACATCGGGACAGACAATCAAAAAGATTCAAAATCGGTCTCGTCAATTCTCGGGACAGTCGTCTTCATCTTGATTTTGATTCCGATCACGATTTCAGCACTTGATCAACTGAACATCGAAGGAATCAGTGCACCAGCAATCAGCATGCTAAACGATGTCCTCGGAATGATTCCGAACATTGTAATCGGCGTCGTCTTGATTCTCGTCGGTGTCTATGTTGGACGATTCGTAAAAAAATTCGTCACCGACCTTCTCGTCCGACTCGGTTTTAACAATTTGACACGTCACTTGAAAATTGGAAACTGGGATGCTAACAATACGTCGATGTCACCTTCTTCACTCGTCGGTGCTCTCGTTGAGATTATCATCGTCGTCCTGTTCGTCGTCGAAGCCTTTAACCTGATTGGTCTGAACTTCATGGTCGATCTTGGACGAGCTGTCCTTGCCTTCCTTCCGAGTGTCTTGACGGCGATTGTCATTCTCGCAATCGGGATTATCGTCAGTAACTTGGTCAAACGCGCGATGGATAGTTTGTTCGGCAGTTCTGATCTTAAAGTCCTATCGAATGTTGCACGTTATGCGATTTTAGCCCTCGCGATCTTCATGGCACTCGATCAACTTGGGGTCGCAGCGACGATCGTCAACTCGGCCTTCATCTTGATTCTCGGAGCAGCCGCCCTTGCCTTCGGCCTCGCCTTTGGTTTAGGTGGTCGCGATAATGCTTCGCGCTACCTTGATCGTCTCGAGAAGAAAGCAGAAGAGACAGAGCTTGATACGTCGAGTCTTGCTTCGGACCGAACTCCATCAGCTCCTAAGCCAAGCCTGAAAGAAGCGGCTAAAGGTGCAGCTTCGAAAGCAGCAGATGATGTCACGCCAGACCGTGCCCCACGTGCTTCCCGTTCGACGGAATCGACTGATGAGAAACCGACGCACGGTAAGCCAAAAGGTGCGCTTCCTGAAAATGATTTGGCACAACAGGATGATTATCCGATTGACCCAGATGGAAATCGTGGACCAAATCTTGATCATCCAAACGATCGTCCGTAAGTAACGTGTAACTCCTTCGCTAGTATGCGAAGGAGTTTTTTACTCGGAATCGGTGCCATCATTGGTACAGGTATTTTCGTTTTAATAGGAACAGGCGCCTTATACGCAGGTCCAGCATTACCGGTCTCATTCATTATTTCAGCCATCGTTTGTGCGTTAGTCGCCCTCTGTTATGCCGAATTTTCCTCGATGATTCCTGTCTCGGGTAGTGTATATACATACACCTACGCTACGATTGGCGAACTCGTTGCCTGGATCATCAGGTGGTGTTTAATTTTAGGATACGGTCTGGCTTCGAGTGCCGTCGCGACAGGGTGGTCAGGTTACTTCCAGTCGTTGTTATCGGAATTCGGCATTGAACTTCCGACGACGCTCCGTGCGGCACCGGGCGCCGTACCTGGCAGTGAAACGTTCTTTAACTTACCGGCATTCTTAATTTTGATGGTCATTACGTTCTTGTTGTCACTTGGAATCAAGGAAACAAAACGCGTCAATAACGTGATGGTACTCGTTAAAGTCGCCGTCGTCATCTTGTTCATCGTCGTCTCTGCAATCATGGTCGGAATCGTCCCGTTCAAACAATTTGAAGGTGTCGATAGTCCGGTTTCGCTTGCGTTGAAAGTCGCAGGTCAAAACTGGGTTGCCGGATTGGAGCCATCGTCGGGATGACGACAGTTATTCTTGTCATGACATTTGGTCTCGTCCGTCTGTTGTTTGCGATGAGTCGTGATGGATTATTACCGAAAGTTTTCTCGGACGTCAATGAAAAATCGCATACACCGGTCAAGGCGACTTGGATTCTCGGTACCGCTTCTGGTTTGATTGCTGGATTCGTCCCGCTCGGTACGTTGGCGGAATTGATTAACATCGGAACACTCGCTGCGTTCGCATTAATCTCCGTCGCCGTCATCATCTTGCGTCGGACGCGTCCGGACTTGAAACGGGCGTTCAAAGTCCCGTTCGTCCCGGTTCTCCCGATTTTATCGGTCCTTGCTTGTATCATGTTAATGTTGAATCTCCAAACCTTTACGTGGATTGCGTTCTTCATCTGGACGGCGATTGGTTTGCTTGTCTACTTCGGTTACGGAAGAAGCCGTTCGAAATTAAATTAAGTACATGATCACTCTCGATTTCATCGGGGGTGATTTTTTTGTTGGAAACAAGTGCAGGAAACATCTTGTAAAAAGTCGAACGATTGAAGAGAGAAGAGGAGGGACTACATATGATTCATATTAAAAGAAATCCTGATTTAGAATCTGCCTACAACGCGATGCAAGAAGGGTTCAGTGATTACATGATTCCGCTCGGTTTGTCACTTGAAGTGTTTCAGGAACGGATTTTGACGCGAGATGCCAATCAATTGAAACACTCGTTTGTCGCCTTTCATGGAGAACGACCTGTCGGGTTATGGCTGAACGGCCTCAAGAAAATTAAAAAAGAGCAAGTCATGCGGTGTGGCGGGCTTGGCGTAGATCCGCAGTATCGCCGTCTCGGCATCGCAAAAGCATTATACGAGGCTCAACTAAGTTATGCGAAAGAGCTGGAAGTCGATCGATTAATGCTTGAAGTCATCCAAGGTAATACACCTGCAATTGATTTGTATCACCAGCTTGGCTACCGCCAAGACCATGAACTCGGTTATTTTCAGCGCGATGAACCGAACCAGGTGAATCCACTCGTTGAGATTGATGAAGTGGCATTTGAACGGAGATACGCCCAACAAGGCGAATACATTTGGCAACAAGATCCGGGCGTGATGAAATATAGAAAGGCCACCTATTATGAACTGGATGGAGCATTCATCGCTGCTTCAAACGACTCGATTTTTGCCATCTTGACAGAAGAATCGGAGGTCGCACGCATCGCAACGGAAGCGACCCGACGTTTGAGCGGAATGACGTATCAATTGCAGTCGACGAATCCACTCGTCTGGGAAACATTGCGTGCAGAAGGATGGGTACAGCGTGATTTAAAGCAATTCGTCATGAGTAAAGCCATTCGTTAACGAAAAAAATAGCCATCGTTCGTAAGTAGCAAGCACTACTATAGAACGAATGGCTATTTGTCATGTCCATAAGCTGATCATGACGAGGATGGCGAAAATTACGAATAAGATTCCAGTGCCACCCAGCATGATAAGCATAATTTTGTTCATCATTGGAAGTCCTCAAATCTTTAGAGCGCTACTCTTTATTTTACGAAGTAACTTAAGCGTGCACTATATTTATCCCATTCGTCCAGTCCTTTATTATAGGTTTTACTGTCAAAGTTGCGTGAGAGATAGCTATGTGACTCTTTTTGGACTAATTTGTTTTTTGTCAAAGCGAAATCGTGGAAAATAAAGCCAACTTTTTCTCCGCCATTTACATAGATGGGTGTTTGAATTAAATTTTTGGTCATTTTTGGACGCATTCCATAAGACACGATGGAATCAGGATGGCGAACTAATTTTTTATCAACAATCGAATAAGTTTTTAAACTGATAAATGAGTAAGTTTCACGAGTCGACAAAGAAAATACATTTGGTGACCCAGTCGTATTTTTTAGTTTTGCACTAGTTCTGAAGTCATGTGTAGCTCTGACGTAGGGATTATTTTTCGAGTAGTTGTATGAATACTTAGTCGCTTTTCCATTGAGATAAAGTGTGAATTTCCCAGTACAGAGTTCATCTTTATTCTTTATCCAAAAAGAGTCATTCGAAGTTGCTTTATGGCAAAGCGCTTTTGAAGAACGAACCGAAACAGTATACTTTTTGTTACTCGAATCAACCAATGTGTAGTTCTGAGTGATTTTTTTAGAGGTTGTTGCGGCTTGTGGATGAAGGGCAGATAAACTGAACATAGTCAGTACGCTTGTTGCGATAAACAGTTTTTTCAACGGATAGTCTCCCTTAATTAATTTTAAATTAAATCCATTTTATAACAAAAAAGGGTGTCGTGTAACTGGTTTTGATAAAATAAATAATTGTGAAGATAACACGTAAAAAAAACGCCTAGCTTTCTTTTTAGAAAGAGGCGCATTAATTTAGATCTGATTGTAGGAAAATCTCTATAGAGGCTTTTTTCAGACAGGCTCTTACATTAAAAAACTTTGCCTGCAACCTGAGCTTGTTTAAAGAGTTAGCGTTTAGCTATATAATCTTGAATCATCAGAAGATGCGAACCGACGATGTTATCCGGCAAGTCCGTCAGTGACACATACGTCAATGCAACACTTTCATCACTGACACGGAGTGTGCCGGAAGTATCGGACGCAACGTATGCGAGGGTTACACTTTGAAACACATCCCCGTTCGCGAGTGTCGTGACGTAATTTTTACCGGAGTAGACACCAAGCAACGCAAGCTGATCCGCGACGAGTCCGGTTTCTTCGAATAATTCGCGTCGGGCCGTCTCTTCCGTCGATTCTTCCCATTCCATGAGACCACCCGGAAGACCGAAACGTGCTTGTTCTTCATTTCGTTGTTCGAGTAAAATCTGACCTTCCTTAATGACGAGGACGACGGCACCGACTAAAATTAGTGGTGTGGGTCCGACTAAATCACGGATGGATTTGACGTAATTCACCGCGGCACCTCCTGGTGGAACGGACATCCCGTGGCTTGCGTCTGTTTCGGGAAAAAGTTCGGTCGCTGTAACGCATTGTCATAATCTTTATGGAAGACATGTGTCGCTGCTCCGCTCATCGGTGGAACGAGCCACGACCATTCCCCAGTGACGTCGCGACCGCAAGCGGCTTCATTTTTTTCGAACCGGGCGAATTGTTTGGCCGCCGTATGATGATCGACAATCGTCACTCCGGACCGCTCGAAGGATTCGAGGACGGCGACATTGAGTTCGACGAGGGCCCGGTCTTTCCATAAGGCGCGCTCACGGGACGTGTTCAGACCAAGTTGTTCAGCGACAAGCGGTAAGAGATTATAACGGTCCGCGTCAGCAAGGTTACGGGCTCCAATTTCAGTTCCCATATACCAGCCATTAAACGGAGCACACGGGTACGAAATGCCGCCGATTTCAAGACGCATATCGGAAATCATCGGGACGGCGTACCACTTGATGTCGCGTCCTGCGAACAAATCATAGTCGGGATGGATGATCGTAACTTCAAGAATCAGTTCTTGTGGAATCTCATGGAGTGTTACTTGACCATCGAGTTCAACCAACAGCGGTAAAATATCAAAGGCGGTCCCCTGTCCCGTCCACCCAAGTGCCTGACATTGTTTCGTGAAAGCGGTGGATGCAGGATCACCAAGTACGCCGTCGGCCGTTTCGTAGCCGGCGTAACGAATCAGTTGATGATTGAGGACGCGGACACGTTGCGGATGGAAAATCGTGATTGTCGAGCGGATCCGTCCCTCATTGGTGGCGTGGCAAATGTGGTGGAACAACGCGTCTCGAATCGCTTCGATCGTTGTCGCCGCACGGGCATCGATGACGTGCAGTTGATCCCAAAAGAGCCGTCCGATGCACCGGTTGCTGTTACGCCAAGCAAGTTTCGCCCCGAACGTCAATTCGTCCGTTGTTTGTGTATAGTTTCCCGTTCGTAAAATTTCTTCGCGCACGTCGTTCAAACGATTTTGTGTATGTGGTGTCTCTTCTATATAAGTCGTCAAGAAGCGTTCTGCTTCGTCTAGTAAATGTTGCACGGCGTTTGAGTCCTTTCTTCATCCAAAGCGACAGAGTTTCTTATTCTAGTGTACAAGGTGAATGGAGGAAGCGCCAACTCATAGCAATTGCCCGTTTTTTGATACGTTCAAAAGACGTTCACAGATTAAGTGGGAGAGGGAAGGGGGATAGATAAGAGAATCAATCGAAAGTGAGGAACTTGGCATGTCTTTAGTCAAACCGGTTTTTATTCGCTTTTTTGGCGAAGCTTTTTTCGATAAGTCGGCACAGCTGGCCTATTATTTGATGTTGTCCTTATTTCCATTCTTATTATTCGTTGTCGGATTAGTATCTTTTTTACCATTCACTTCCGGTGAAGTCCTTGATTTGATTCGTCCTTTCGCACCAGCAGAAACCTATGATTTAATTCGCCGAAATGTCGTAGGGATTTTTGACGAAGGGGGATTAAAACTTGCTTCGATTAGCTTCGTCGCAGCCTTTTGGCTCGCCTCGATGTCTGTCCAGTCGCTCGTCCGGTCCCTCAATGATGCCCTCGAGGTGACAAGGAAAGTGCCGTTTTGGCGGGGCTTATTACAAGACTTCGGATTTACGATTGGGATGATGTTCATCTTGCCGTTTTCGCTGCTTGTTCCGGTCGCCGAGAAATTGGCCCGACGCTTCATCAATCATTTTGCACTCATCGCGGATGTTGCAGCGGACTATTCGTCCATTTGGTTTGTATTCCGCTGGGGGCTCGGTTCCTTGTTTCTATTTGTGTTCTTTGTGTTGTTGTATCGCATTTTACCGAGTGTCCGTTTGACGATTCGTCAAGTACTCCCGGGGGCATTATTTACGACGATTGCCTGGCAGGTCGTATCGGAAGTCTTCTCGTACTATGCGGAGTTTGGGAGTTACAATCGTCTCTACGGTCAGCTCGCAGGAATCATCGTCTTGATGACCTGGTTTTATTTATCCTCCGTTGTTTTGATGCTCGGTGGATTGATGAACGCAGAACGGATGCGGCAGAAAAAAGAGGCGAAGATCATGAAGCCTGAAAAAATCAAAAAAGAAACTGTCCGCTGAGGGCAGTTTCTTTAGTTTGCAGATAAAGGGTTATGAAGATTGTTTTCGCTGTGGACGCGATTCAAAAAGACTCATGTCCTAGGAATGTCTACTTCTTACTTTTTGATAGAAAAATAGAAGCAATAGCCCAATCGTAAAGATGCCGAGCAAGATGAGCGATCCTGTTTCCTGCTCTAAGACTTTCAAGATGACACTGACGGCGACGACGGCGTAAAAGATGCCAAGACTCTTCCGGACGAAACGATCTTCGAACAGATGGAGTAAAGAAGCACCAATCGGAGAGCCGATAAACGCACCGACGATTAAAGCAATGCCGAGATAAAGCGGAGCTTCGGTACCGGAAGCAAGATAACTGGTGACACCGCCGAGGACGATCAGTGTCGCCGAGGCGATGCTCGTTCCGATAGCTTGCTTGAGTGGGAAACGGACCCAACCCATCAAGAGTGGCGTAAGCAGGAAGCCACCACTGACCCCCATGAGGGAGGAGAGGATCCCGGCAGCAAATCCGATGACGATCAATTTATAAAGATTCGCTTGTGTAACATGTCCTTCGACTGGTTTTCGTTTCGGTGGTGTTAAGAACTGAATCGCAAACCACGTCAACAAGACGATGTAGAGGGCAGAAATCATGGCATCGGCGCCGGTCCGTTGTTCGAGCCAAAAGACGACCGGTGTGATGACGGCAGAACCGACGATCCCGGATAATCCGACGGCTAACGCATCACGGACATGAAAATTTTTCAGACGCATATGGGATACTGTCCCGGTCACGGTCGAACCGAGTGTCAATAACAGACTGAGGACGATCGCGGTACTGGGTGGATAACCGAGGATTAATAAGAGAGGAGTTAAAATAATCCCTCCGCCGATTCCGAAAAAGCCGGATAAGATACCAATTGTTGACCCTAAAAGTATAAACAGGATGAATTCCATGCAGTAAACCCTTCTTTCTTTTGTTCTTAATCTATCTTTACTGTACAGCGTGATGATTGATTACGAAAATAGATTATACTGATCTAAATGATTATAAAAGTTAATGAGGAGGGAAAAGAATGCGTCTCCACGAACTAAGAACGTTTATTTCATTAGTCGAAACGAAACACTTTACGAAGACAGCAGAACAACTCTATATTTCACAACCAACGGTCAGTCTGCATTTAAAACGGTTAGAAACGCATTTTGGACAAGCGTTGATTCACCGGCATTCCTTTAATAAGACGATTGAAATATCAGAAGCCGGACAATTGGTTTATCGCCACGCGAAAGAAATCCTGCATCAAGTGGAGCGACTCGATCAAGAGATGGATGAACTCGAGGGGCTTGTCCGCGGTCATTTGAAGATTGCTGCGACACATACGATTTATGAAACGATGCTCGAAAAAATGATCCATCGTTTTGTAAATCTGTATCCGGAAGTCGTGATTGATGCGAAATTGATGAATCAGGAACAAGTCGAACAAGCTGTGCTTCATTACGAAATTGATTTAGGTCTAGTCGAAGGAGTTGTCGAAGCACCACAAATTGAGGTAACGCCGTTTACATTCGATCGCCTCCGGGTGATTGGTCGACGAGAACTTGACCTCAGTGAGGCGACATTCATTTACCGTGAGGAGGGGTCTGCCGGGCGAGCATCACTCGAATCCTGGTTAGCGACGAATGATATCGTTCCGCAACGTATCATTACGGTCCATTCGAATCGTCTCGTCAAACAGTTGATTGAAAATGGAACGGGTATTTCGATGATTTCCGAGCGGTTGGCGGGAGAGATGCTCGATTCAGCAAACTACCGGCTTCACAACGAAGATCCGGTTCACAAGCGGACTTTTCAATTCGTGACGTTAAAGGGACAACCGACGCGGCTTTCCGAGAAGTGGATGGCGATGGTAGTGGAAGAATTCAAACAGAATTAAAAAAAGAAAACTTTTCCGTTGACTTATACCCCCATAGGTATTAAAGTATGAAATGTACCAACGAGGTATGACGAACGTCACAAGAAAAAGGAGAGTGGTCTTCAAATGGAAAAATTATATGAAGATCGAATCATTCATCGAATGAACCGGATTGAGGGACAACTACATGGCATCGTCCGTATGATGAAAGAGGATGCTTCTTGTAAGGATGTCGTCACACAGCTCAGTGCGACACGTAGCGCGATTGATCGTGTCATCGGACTGGTTGTGAGTGAAAACCTCATCGGTTGTGTCAAAAATGATGAGACAGAAGAAAATCATGAACAGGCTGTTGCAGAAGCCGTTCAATTGCTTTTAAAAAGCCGGTAAAATTTTTTAGAATAATTTATACCCCTATGGGTAAAAGTAGACGGAGGAATTAGTTAAATGTCAGATGTTAAAAAAACAACGATTGTATTGTTCAGTGGAGATTACGATAAGGTGATGGCAGCATATATCATCGCAAATGGAGCAGCAGCGTATGATCACGAAGTCACGATTTTCCATACGTTCTGGGGATTAAACGCGATGCGTAAAGATGAACCGATTCAACCGGATAAAACGTTCCTCGAAAAAATGTTTGGTAAATTCATGCCACGCGGTGCAGATAAAATGCCACTTTCGAAAATGAACTTCGGTGGTGCCGGTCAAAAAATGATCAAAAACGTCATGAAAAAACACAACGCAATGCCACTTCCGGATTTGATTGAACTTGCAAAAGAACAAGACGTGAAGCTTGTCGCTTGTACGATGACAATGGACTTGCTTGGTCTGAAACAAGAAGAATTGCATGATGGGATTGAATACGCAGGTGTTGCAGCATACCTCGCAGACGCAGAAAACGGAAACGTCAATCTCTTCATCTAACTTAGAGAATGGAGGCATCACAAAGTGGATATCTTAACCGTTGTTTTTCTACTGATCGTCGCGTTTCTTGCTTACCGCATGTTTGCACCGACGAAAGGTGTCGCGAAAATCTCAACAACTGAACTAAAAAGTAAATTAAATGAGCGTAATCGGTTTTACTTGGACGTCCGGACACCGGGCGAATTTAAAGGAAACCACATTAAAGGGTTCAAAAACATTCCGCTCCAAACGTTACCGGCACAACTCGACAAAATTCCGAAAGACAAGGAAGTTATCGTGATCTGTCAAAGCGGGATGCGAAGTAAACAGGCTGTCAAGCAACTCAAAAAAGCAGGTTATCCGAACGTAACGGAAGTATCAGGCGGCATGAATGCGTGGCGCTGAACGTAAACTAAAGGAGGATGAAGTAAATGAAACGACTAACCGCTAAAGAAGTACAGGAAAAGCTTGAAAACGGGGAACACTTAAACATCATCGACGTACGTGAAGTCGACGAAGTGAAAGAAGGCAAGATTCCTGGAGCGAATCATATTCCGCTTGGTCTCGTTGAATTTAAAATGAATGAACTCGATAAGAAAAAAGAGTACGTCATGGTTTGTCGCTCTGGTGCACGCAGCGGTCGCGCGACAACATATCTCGAAGGACAAGGCTACAATGTCATCAACATGGATGGCGGCATGATGTCCTACGAAGGAAAAACAGAGTAAAAATTTTAATCTTAAATATACCCATAGAGGTAAAAGGAGCGAATACTTTTGCAGACAATTAAAACAGACGTTGTACTTGACGCACGTGGACTCGCTTGTCCGATGCCGATCGTCCGTACGAAAAAATCAATCAAGACACTCGAACCGGGTCAAGTCATCGAAGTGCAGGCAACCGATAAAGGGTCAACCGCTGATTTACGTGCTTGGGCGAACAGTACCGGCAATCAGTACCTTGGAACGATTGAAGAAGGGGACGTGTTACGTCATTACGTCCGGAAGTCTTCCGGAAACGATCAGGAAGCTCCTGCTTTCACACAAGTAGTGAATAACGAGACACTTGAAGCAGTGCGCTCAAACGACGACGTGCTCGTTCTCGATGTACGTGAAACAGCAGAATATGCCTTTTCACATATCCCGAACGCGATCAACATTCCGCTCGGTGAGCTCGACACACGCAGTGATGAACTCGATAAAACCAAAACGATTTACGTCGTTTGCCGGACAGGCAGCCGGAGTGATCTCGCATCACAACAACTGGATGCAAAAGGATTCACGGTTCAAAATGTCGTACCGGGCATGAGCCAGTGGACGTTTGATACGGCAACGACTGTTTAATTACTAAACCGCTTAGGAGGAACAACAACAGATGGCACATGCAATGACGACTCAAGAAGTCACACAAAAAGTTATTAACCGTCAACCATTCTTTATCTTAGACGTCCGGAACGAAGATGCATTCGCGGACTGGAAAATTGAAGGTGAAAACTTCAATTATTTGAACGTTCCATACTTTGATTTACTCGATGGTGTCGAAGACATTCTCGATCAACTGCCGACGGATCAAGACGTTCTCGTCGTCTGTGCAAAAGAAGGTTCTTCCATCTTCGTCGCTGATTTGTTAGAGGAAGCAGGACGGACTGTTTCTTATTTAGCAGGTGGCATGAAGGCATGGAGCGAGCACCTCGAACCGATTTCACTCGGAACATTGAATGAGACGGGTCAAGATCGTGGTGAAGTCGTTCAGTTCGTCCGAATCGGAAAAGGATGTTTGTCTTACATGATCATCTCGGAGGGCGAAGCGGTCCTCGTAGATGCAACACGGATGACAGATGTCTATCTTGATTATGCAGCAGCACGTAATGTCAAAATCACACATGTGTTTGATACACACTTACATGCCGATCATATTTCAGGTGGTCGTGAAATTGCTGAAAAAACGGGTGCGACCTATTGGTTACCACCAAAAGATGCGACAGATGTGACATTCGAATATGCGGCACTTGAAGATGGCAGCCATGTGCAAGTCGGGGATACACAAATCGACGTCCTTGCCCTTTATTCCCCGGGACATACGATTGGTTCGACATCATTCGTCGTCGATAACCGGTATCTCTTAACGGGTGATATCCTGTTCATCGATTCGATTGGTCGCCCTGACCTCGCAGGTCTTGCGGACGACTGGGTCGGTGACTTACGAAACTCCCTCTACACGACGTACCGTGAACTTTCGAACGACTTGATCGTGCTTCCGGCACACTTCATGTTGATTGAAGAGTTGAACGCAGATGGCAGTGTCGCGGAGAAACTGAATGTTCTCCTTGCGAACAATCACGGTTTGAACATCGAAGACGAAAGTGTCTTCCGTAAGATGGTGACAGAGAACTTGCCGCCGCAACCGAATGCGTATCAAGAAATCCGCGAAACGAACATGGGTAAGAAGACACCAGATCTCGAAACACAACGTGAGATGGAAGTCGGTCCGAACCGGTGTGCCGTTCGTTAATCAGCTCGAAAACTAAACTAAAGCAAGCAACTATTAGGAGGAATTCATCAATGAAATCAGAACTCGTACTCGACGCAAAAGGACTTGCATGTCCAATGCCGATCGTCAAAACAAAAAAAGCAATCGCAGGACTTGAATCAGGACAAATTTTAGAAGTACATGCAACGGATAAAGGTGCTAAAAATGATTTACAAGCTTGGGCAAACTCAGGCGGTCATGAGCTCGTTAAACACGAAGAAGAAGCGAGTGTATTGAAATTCTGGATTCAAAAAGGGTAATTCAAGTTTAAGGGGGCTGCTGACAGTCCCCTTTTTTTAAAGGAGTGATCCACATGGAAATCGGTTTTATTATTACCATCTTCTTAATCGGTTTCGTCGGTTCGTACATCTCCGGGATGTTAGGAATTGGCGGATCGATCATCAAGTATCCGATGTTACTTTATATTCCACCGTTGCTCGGATTTGCGGCGTTCTCTGCTCATGAGGTCGCAGGAATCAGTGCCATTCAAGTATTTTTTGCGACGATTGGCGGCGTCTGGGCGTATCGTAAAGGTGGTTACCTGAACAAATCGTTAATCATCAACATGGGTGGAGCGATTTTGATTGGGAGCTTCATCGGCGCATATGGCTCGAACGTCTTAGCGGAAGATACAATCAATCTCGTCTACGGCATATTAGCGTTAACAGCTGCTGTCATGATGTTCGTTCCGAAAAAAGGGCTCGATGACATTCCGCTCGATCAAGTGAAGTTCAATAAAGGTATCGCAGCAAGTGCTGCCTTCATCGTCGGGATTGGTGCTGGAATCGTCGGTGCTGCCGGAGCTTTCTTACTTGTTCCAATCATGCTTGTCATCTTAAAAATTCCAACACGGATGACGATCGCTTCGTCCCTCGCGATTACGTTCATTTCTTCGATTGGCGCGACCGTCGGTAAAATCACGACGGGGCAAGTCGATTGGGGTCCTGCAGCGATCATGGTTGTTGCCAGTCTGATTGCGGCGCCACTCGGAGCAATCGCCGGGAAAAAGATGAATACTAAAATCCTGCAAGTGACCCTTGCTGTCTTGATTCTCGCGACAGCAATCAAGATTTGGCTTGATATTTTATAAACAGACAAAAAACGAGTCGGTATCGTCAAAAGACGAAACCGGCTCGTTTTTTTGCTTACTTGCTTGCGTCGATGACGTGAAGCAATTGATCTTCGACTTCTTTTGCGACCTGTTTTAATTGTTCATCTTCAACGAGCGCAATCAGTGCTGTCGGACGTGGCATGCCGATTTTCGTTTGTCCATTCTCCGTAAAGACAGCCAGTTTACAAGGTAGGAAGTAACCCGCACGTCGTTCAGCTGACAGGACGCGGTGTGCTTCTTTCGGGTTACAGACTTCGAGAATATGATATTCGCCTTCAAAGTCGAGTCCCTTTTCATCTAATTTTCCTGCTAAATCGAATTCCCAAAGGACACCAAATGAAACTTTTTGGAGCTCCTCTTTCAAACGTGTGATGGTTTTTTCTGTTGAGTGTTCAGTCGTAACTGTATAATCAAACATCGATACCCCTCCTGGTGTTTAGTCTTAAAACTATTCCCTACTTTTTCATTAAATAATCATTCAGCATCAGATGTGCAATTTTGAGGCACGGTCAACGACAAACTATGTGAAATCAAGGTACATTAGAAAAAAGACATCTAACCATTCACCCGGAACGTATGCTTTAAAAAGGAGGCGAAGGGAGATGAAGAAGCGAATGTTGACGATTCTATCCGTCGTTGCATTACTTGCCATCATGATTGGCGGGTATTTTGTTTTCCAGCAGCAACAGGCGAAGTCGAGCGGAAGTAAAGAACTGACCTATGCGAAAGAGGAGACGGCGATTTTAGCAGGGGGCTGTTTTTGGTGTATGGAACCGCCATTTGAGGAATTGAAGGGCGTGAAGTCCGTCATCTCGGGTTATACCGGCGGTGACGTTGAAAACCCGACCTACAATCAAGTGTCTGCTGAGACGACCGGTCACCGGGAAGCCGTTTTGATTACGTTTGACCCGACTGTCATTTCGTACAAACAGTTACTCGATGTCTACTGGCGCCAAATCAATCCAACCGATCCGAACGGTCAATTCGTCGATCAAGGCGAGTCGTATACGACAGCGATTTTTTATACAAACGATGACCAAAAGCAAATCGCTGAACAGTCAAAACAAGACCTGGCAGACCGCGGCATCTTTGACGACAAAATCGTCACACCTTTGATTGAGTCCGGTCCTTTTTATGAGGCGGAGGCATATCATCAGGACTACTACTTGAAGAGCGAGAAAAAGTATAAGTTTTACCGTGCCGCTTCCGGGCGAGATGAGTTCATCGACCGCTACTGGAACGATCAACCGAAACTCGATTTACCGAAGTATGACAAGTTAACGGATGCTCAAAAGAAAGCAAAATTGACCGATATTCAGTATAAAGTCACGCAAGAAGACGGGACCGAACCTGCCTTTGACAATCCTTATCACGACTTAAAAGCGGACGGGATTTACGTCGATCTGATTTCTGGTGAACCGCTCTTCTCATCAAAAGATAAGTACGACTCGAAAACAGGATGGCCCAGTTTCAGTCAACCACTCGAGCCTGGGAATATCATTGAAAAAAGTGATTTTGCCCTCGGGATGAAGCGGATGGAAGTCCGGAGTCGTCATGGCAACGCCCATCTCGGTCACGTCTTTAACGATGGTCCTGAGCCGACCGGTCTTCGGTACTGCATGAACTCGGCAGCTCTACAGTTCATTGCGAAGGAAGATTTAGAAAAAGAGGGGTACGGTCAGTATCTGTCTGAATTTAAATAACATATGCGCCCCATCCTTTCGTTCGAAAGGGTGGGTTTTCTTCTGAAAAAAAGCAGGGGGACCAAGTCGTTCGGTCAAGTGAATATTTTTCCTTTCGAAATTGTAAGGTAATATAACGAAAAAATTATCATATTTATCCAAATATTGTTTATACTTGAGAAAAGCACGATTTATTTTTCTTAAGGAGGAACAGTGGTGAAGAAGTTGACGATTTGGCTCATGTTGAGCTGCCTCATTCTGACACTTGGAGTGGGACCTTTCGCTATGAAAACGATAGCGGCAGACGAAATAGGACAGGCAATCGGATTAAAAGCAGGACAAGAAACGGTTCTCGAAACGGGGACGAACGACAAAAATACATATTGGTATAAAGTCGAACAGCAAGCAGGAATCGAAAAAACGGCATCGCACTTCGAATTATCAATTGATACGGATCAATCGATCGAAGTGACCGCCTATCCGAGTGAAGAAATGGCAGCGAAAGATGAAACATTCGATCGTTACCGGAGCTACGCTGAACCTGATGAAAAAGAAGCCATGAAACTGGCGGTTCCTTACGCTTGGGATGGCCCGTATTATATAAAAGTCGAGTACTATCCGAATATCGAAGAAGGCAAAACGACGAAAGCGGCACACGTTAAACTGACATACAATGATGTCAAACTGGCAGTCGAGTACGAACCAATCAGTGATATTAGCTGTGCAGCGGAAGAAGCGTTGAAGCAAACGACTGAAGAAAAGCCGATGCTAGCGTTGATGCACGCGATTCAAAAACAAGTGTTGAGTCAATCGGAGCAAGGACGTAGCTTAACGTCGCTGTATTACAAAGCGTCACCCTACGTCGTCAAAGCGATTTTATTTAATAAAGATAAGCGAACACAAGCAGCAGAAGACTTGAAGACGTTGAAACCAGCGATGACGGCGCTCGTCAATGGAACGACGTATACATTATCAAAAGCCGATCAGCAGGCAGTCAATCGTCTGTTTGAATTAACACGTGACGCGTCACCAGAAATCATCGCGAATGAAATCAATCAGTATGCGAAAAAAATGGAAATTTCAACGCTTGGTGGAAGCACGCTGAGTGAAACATTCCGTTCACTCGGAATGACGATTCAATCAGAAGAAAAAACACGGTTCATCGTTAAACTAAAACCGGGTCAGATGAATCGGTCGATGAAGATCGCTGGAACTCCGGCGACAGATGTTGAGCGTTTATCGCTTGGTAAAGCGGGCGACTTCGTCATTGTCACGGAAGATCCGACAGTCAAAAGTCAAACCGCGACGGCACTGAAACAGTCACTCAGCCGGTCTTCTGCCGTCGAGTATGTCGAGAAAATTCAGACGTACCGCGCAACAGGGGACATCAACTATGACTACCAGTGGGCGTTAAATAAAAATGCGATCGTCGAACAGTTACCGGATGTCGGAATCGGTTTTGAACAATTCGTCGCCAGTCCAATCAGCAAAACACTGACTCCGGTGACGATTGCTGTCATCGATACTGGAGTCGATTACCGCCTGAAAGATTTACAAGGAAAAGTCGACATCGCGAACGAAAAAAACTATGTCGATGTCAATGGAAAAGGAGATGCCCTTGACGACAATGGTCACGGGACACACGTCTCAGGTGTCATCGCGGCAGCACTCGAAAATGAATATGGCATTCGCGGAATTCACCAATCTGCTAAAATCCTCCCGATTAAAGTATTGAATGCGAATGGGGAAGGCGAAACAGATGCCATCGCACTCGGAATTAAATATGCTGTCGATCACGGAGCAAAAGTCATCAACATGAGCCTCGGAGGCGGCGAGAGTCGAACGATGGCTTACATGATGAAGTACGCAGCGGACAACGGCGTCACAGTCGTCGCGGCGTCAGGGAATGAATATGACAGTTACATCGGGTTCCCGGCGAACTCGGAGTATGCCATTTCAGTTGGAGCAACGAATCCACTCGGGATGGTCGCTGACTATTCGAACTACGGTTTCGGGCTTGACGTCGTGGCACCAGGATCAAAAATCGCAAGTCTCGTCCCGGACGGTAACACCGTTTACATGGATGGAACGAGTATGGCAACACCACACGTTGCGGCAGTCGCAGGCATCTTGGCGTCACTCGACGGGACACTGAAACCAAAAGAAATCGAAAACATCTTACGAACAAGTGCAGAACCACTCGCCTTCGAAAATCCGAATGATTGGTACGAGGATGATGAAGAGGACATGGAAGACGAGTATCCGCCTGGTAAAGCGCCGGAAAAACTTCCGGCCTACGTCAGTCCGATATCCGGTTACGGGAAAATCAATATTTTGCGTGCGATTTCACAATTGCATTTACAAGGAAAAGTCAAACCGGTCTATGACAATCAACTCGTTGTCAGCGGGACTGTTAAGACGGGCACAAAAGTAGAAGTCTGGTCAACAAAACGTTTAGCTTCGACGGTAGCAAAAGCTGGTACGTTCTCCGTTCAAATTCCACGCCAAGCAAAAGAAACGGTCTTGACGATTCGTTATGCGAATGGAACGGATGTTACATCTGAGCGGACGGAAGTATTGCCTGGGAAAGCACCTGCTGCACCGAAAGTGAATCCTGTACTCGCAGGCGCGACGAAAGTGACAGGAACAGCCAGTGCAAGTGGAAAAATCGTCATGAAGGACGCTAAGAATAAGACGATTGCCACAAGCATGGTGGATGCCAAAGGTAAGTTCAGCGTCAAAGTACCAAAACAAACAGCTGGAGCACGCCTCAGCGTGACGGTGCTTGATATCGCAAAACGTTCAAGTAAACCAACTGTCGTAACGGTTTTGGCACCACCTGCGGCACCAAAAGTCAAAGCCATCACTAGTAGTCAGACGAAACTGTCTGGGACAGGTGAGAAAAAAACACGCGTCTACGTACAAAATGCGAAAAAGAAAGTCATCGCTAAAGGAACCGTTACGTCAAAAGGAACGTTCTCTGTAAAAATCGCGAAACAAAAAGCAGGAACGAAACTTTCCGTTTATCTTGTCAACGCGCATAAACAGACAAGTGTAAAGACGTCGATCACGGTCAAAAAAGTGAAAAAATAATCTGTTGAACAGACCTTCTCCAGTCATCTGGAGGAGGTTTTTTTGTAGTCGATTATTTTTAAGGTATTTTTCGATAGATTATGCTATTTTTAAGTAACTGAAACCATTTTAAAAAAGGCATCATCCCTGAGTGGGTGGTGAGGAGGATATTCTATGATCAAGTGGATTCGGAGACGAATCGGACGCCAGTTGCTAGCGGTGTTTTATGTAGTATTGCTATTAGTATCGGTGACATCATTTTTTGTTTATGACTACATGGAAACACGAATTGAATCGTCCCGAAGTGATCTTGAGACGATTAGTGAGAAAAATAGACGGGCTGATACGCTTTGGGACAATTGGCAGAACGTCCAATTTGGATTACGCGGATTCGTGATTTTTGGAGATCAGGAACGATTTGATGAGATTGAAGCCTTACGGACTGAAATCAAAAGTGAGACGGATTGGTTTGGACGCAGAGCAGAAACGGATCAAGAAGAAGAATTCGCTGCTCAAATGTTGAACTTGTATGATTTATATTACGGGGCATTGTTCCCGCTGACGCAATCATACGTAACGGAGAAAAAAGCAAATCGCATCAATGAAGATTTTTTACAAGGTGATAGTTTGTTTTCGTTACCAATCGCGCAACGTCTCGTCGAGCAAGGTCAAATCAAACCAACGGCAGACGGATCGATTGATATCACCCCAGACATCGAAAAAGCATCATCGGCACTGGAAGAATACCGTGATACGTTGCAGCAACAACAAGAAGCTGCCGTTTTAAAATTACGGACTGAAGTCGCGAATACACAATGGATTTGGATTTCAAGTATTTTTGTTTTAATCAGTTTCATTCTATTGTTCGTTCATCCGTTCATTCGTCGGATGACAAAACAGTTATTTCGCTTAATTGACGACAATCAAAAATTGACGCGAAGTGAACCGATTGAAATAGATGAGGTGGCACAACAACGTCCGGATGAAATCGGTCTACTCCGGGCCTCATTCAATCAAATGGCGATGACGACGAACGCACATAAAGATGAGATGCAGGGGAAAAATGAAGAGTTGCAAGCGCAAAGTGAAGAATTGCTTGCACAACAAGAAGAATTGCAAGCACAGCAAGAAGAATTAGAGGAAGCCTACCAGGCAACGAAACAAAATGAAGAAAAACTAAAGCTCAGAAGTGAACTGACAGAAGCCTTAGCCATTCGAGAAACGATGGAAGCCTATCCGTCAATCATCCAGAAAATGATTGATATCACGTCTTCAGAGTACGGAGCGCTTCTTCTTTATGAAGCAGGAATGTACATCAGTGCGACGACGAATGGTATGAAACAAAGTCACCTGGAAGCCTTACGAACTGACGATACGTCCGTGTTAAGTCGGATGCTGTTAGGTAAAAAGATCGTTCAATCTGAAAAACGTGTCGACCGAACAGCGGACATTCCGTACAGCTTTAGTACACACGAAGTGGCACTACCTATCTATGATCCGGCAAGTGGTCAGTTGATGGCGGCAGTTTATTTAGTCCGGTACAAGTCGCCTTACAAAAAGCAACAGTTACTTGATATGCGCGATTTCTCCCAACAAATGACGCTCTCTCTGTTACGGACACGTTCGTATGAAGAGATGAAACAAGAAAAGAAAAAAACGGAACAAGTGTTAGACTCGATTCGTGAGGCCATCATCTATCTAGAAGACGGAAATGACGAACTGTATGTCAACCGTCCGCTGTTTGACCTGATTCCGGAATTACAATCGGAGTTCACGAGTGACCGGACCTTATCATCCGGGTCCTATGTGATTGAAGTGATGCGAAGTGTAGTCGACGATCGTGACGTATTTGATGAGTATGTCACTTTAATTCGCTCAGGCATCGTTCCTCCGGATAAGTTTCAGTTCGATGTGCGAAACAATACAGCACACCTCGAAGTGTATGCGGAACGGATTGATATTGAAGGCGGATGGAAAGGTGTCATTCTTGTCATTCGTGATATTACCCGGGAAACAGAGGCGGATCGCCTGAAAACAGAACTCGTGTCAACGGTCTCCCATGAGTTACGAACACCGCTTTCATCCATTTATGGATTTACGGAGTTGATGTTGAACCGTGAAATCGATGTCATGAAGCAAAAAAAATATTTAGCAACGATTCATGACGAAACAGGTCGTTTGTCGAACTTAGTGACAGACTTCTTAGACGTTCAACGGATGCAATCAGGAGCGCAGCTCTATCAAAAGATGACACTTAATTTGTATACTGTCGCGAAACAAGTCGTCGAAATTTATGAGACGTCGAGTGTACGCCACTCGATTCGACTACGCCTCTTAAATAAGGAATTGCCAGCCATTCATGCTGACGAAGATCGCATTAAACAGCTCTTAAGTAATTTAATTAATAACGCAATCAAATACTCACCGGATGGTGGAGAAATTGACGTCGTTCTGGACTTGGACGATGAACATGTCATCATTCGTGTCATTGACGAAGGGATCGGTATACCGCCTCATGCGTTTGCTCATCTGTTTGATAAATTTTATCGCGTAGACAATTCCGATACGCGTCGTATCGGTGGAACGGGACTCGGGTTATCAATCTGTAAAGAAATCGTCAAGGAACATGATGGAACGATCCACGTTGAATCTGAAGAAGGCGAAGGCAGTACATTTACGATTCTACTTCCATTGTCTAGCGTACTTCCATCTTAAAAATACACTAAAATGCTTGCTCGTTCATTCGAGCAAGCATTTCAGCGTGTAGAAAAACTATTAAAAAGCGTAAACATACGGTATCGAGAGGCAATCCGTTCACGCTTGCCTGTCTCGCCTCGTCTTCAAAGCGGCAATCGGTCACGCCGCTACAGCAAAGCTGCTGGGTCGCTTACGATTGCTTTTCGCTTTAAAAGCGAGTCAAGACGGATTGCGCTCTAAACCGTCTGCATGCCCGGCTTTCCGTCACGGTGTTACCTAAAAAGCGTCACATTTCGTTGACTCCTACGGGAAAAGTGCGTTTTTAACGCACTTTCAGAGGCAGCCAAGACCCTGCTCGTTGTCCGTGAGGACTAAGGAGCAACGGCTTGCGCCTCGCCCGAGGAAAGCAACGAAAAAAGATGCTTCGTCTCTCGATAGCACTTTGTCTACAGTTTAAAATGCTTGCTCGTTCATTCGAGCAAGCATTTTTTAGGGTCGACCAAACCAAATACTTCGATAGGCGGAATAGAGGAAAATAAAAAACTTTTTGAATATAATAAGAAAAGAAGGTTAAAAATATATTGTTTTGACCGATAGATGATAGGACATTAGAACTATTTGAAGGGAGGAGGACGAAGTGAGACAAAAATTAATTTATATTTTGATAATTGCTTGGATTTTGAGTCATTTTAGCTGGTTAGGTATCGTAGGAACGTCCTCCGATCTCGCACGAATCGGTAATAGTCTATTTATGACGGGTGGTGCCGTTTTATCTTCTGCAATGCTCCTACTGGCGATTTATAAACATCCCACTCGTCCCTTTACGCAACGACTTTTTTTCCTGTTGCTCTTAGGAAATATCGCTTTGATTGCAGGTGAAGTAGGTCAATTGGTTTTGCAAATTCAGCGGGCTGAACGCTTTGGACCATTCGACTGGATTGACTTTGTCTTCAGCTTGCAGATTATCTTTTATTTGATTGCGTTTTGTTATTTTTTATTCAATCGCCGTACTCAAATCAATCTGCGATTTTTCTTATTCGATGAATTAATTATTCTGATCGTTGCAGGATCGATATCTTGGCACTATATGATTACACCCTATTTAAAAAATGCGACCGGATTTGACTTAGAAACCTTGCTGTTGATTCGCTATCCGCTAGGTGATTTGTTACTCCTTGGAGGAATGATCATCTTATTCTTTGGCGTGATGAAACGAGGCAACAGTAGATCGTTGTTGCTCGTCTTATTAGGTTTTCACTTACAACTATTAGCCGACCTTCTGTACGTCGTGTTGTATCGGGCGGACTTCCCGGTGTCCGCCATGTGGCTCGATCCAGTTTGGCTCGCGACGACGTTGACAGTAGGGGGAGCCGCGATTTTATTTAATGCAGATGAGCGGTCTGTCGATTTCATGTTAAATCGTCGCGTGCTGGATTGGGTACGCTTAGTGACGCCTTATATTTTCTTGTTGATTTTATTTATCACAATGGCGCGCCAAGCCGTCACCTTTAACGGGTTGACCATCGGGCTGATGATTGCGACACCGTTGTTGATTTCGCGACAAATTCGTATTGTCATGGACAATCAACGGCTTCGGGAAAACTTGGAGGCGAAAGTCGACCAGCGGACGGCGGACTTGGAGCGAGCGCTCGAAGAAATGGAGCACATGGCTTATCACGATGCATTGACGAATTTGCCGAACCGGTATTTGTTTGCCCGTCTCTTTAAAGAAGAGCTGCGTCGCGCTGAAATACACGAACGGTTAGCCGCTCTGTATTTTATTGATGTGGATCACTTCAAACAAATCAATGACACCTATGGTCACCAAATCGGCGATCAACTCATCATCGATATTGCCAGCCGTCTTGAGAAAAAATTACCACACAACACTGTCATTTCCCGTCAAGGCGGTGATGAATTCGTTGTCCTTTTATTTGACGTGAAAGAAACGAACGTGATTGAGGAGTGTGGACAATTACTCGTACAATTGTTTGAACGCCCCTTTATTCTTCAAGACACACCGGTCTGCATGACAGCGAGCATCGGGTGCGCAATCTATCCGACACATGCGACGTCACGGACGACGTTGATTGAACAAGCGGATATTGCGATGTATGAAGCGAAACGGCGCGGGAAAAATCAATTCTATTTACAAGCTGATTAAAAAGCGAAGCCTCCCGAAAACAGGGTGCTTCGCTTTTGCTGTTATTTAGCATTTGTTAAAAATTTTTCAAGATCAGAAATCGCTGTGATGGAAGCGTTACACTGGTCGCTATCGATGCATAAGTAGTTCCCGACAGCACGATAGTGATCAGCTGATTTATTTGTTCGAACCGAGACGAGCGCGACCTCATTGTTTGTTTTACAGAGGCTGCAAATTCCGTGCTGAATGTTTGGTAAATAGGTGCTCTCGAGTCCGATCCACGTCCCGTCGAGCGGATAAACAAAAAATTTCTTTTTGTTGCTCGTATCATTCCAACTCAAATACGTCGTCATTAAAAAATCAATCGTATCGAGTGGAGGAAGATGGAGTTTTTTTACCTTTGGAAAAAGTGCCTGGATTTCAGCGGGGGTGATCGTCGGAAATGGTTCGACGAACGGTTGGATTTGATCGAGATACGTGAACAGCTGTTGCTCTGAAGCTTGATTCCGGATCGTCATCAAAAGTTCCTCTTGTTCCGGGGACAGAATGGGAATGATGTCGAAAATTTTTGTCGTCGCGCTGTATAAAACGGCATCACGGACATCGGGGTCATTCACGGTCGTTAATTGTTGAAGTAATAACTCAATTTGATTCCGGATGAAATTATATTGGTGGGGCTTGATGAATGGTTGCATATGATCAACGCTCCTTTGTATTTCCATCGTACCTGAATCCGTTTCTTGAAGACAGGTTTTTTGTTTTCGAGCATGTCGCGTCGGGAAAAGACTAGGTAAGGAGGTGGACGCGAGATGTTGACACTGACAGGACTTCGTTTACTCAATTTTTTATCGTTTTTATTCGTTTTACTTGCCCGTGTCGTGTGGTATAAGACGCCGACCGAGTTACCGTTAGCAATCATGCCGGCACCATTCGTTGATGCTGTCGTCGGTGTTTTGTATACGACACTCCTGATTTGGTGCATCCGTCCAGTCCGATCTTATCCGGCAGATCGAACGTTGATACTTGATATAAGTGGATGGTTCAGTTTGACGATGATTGGACTCGGAGTAAGTTCGATTGTAGGTCCGCCGTGGGAACTCGTGTTGATGACAGTGTCTTTCATAAGTCTTTGTCTCATCTATTCAAAAATTCAACAGCATCCGAACCGTTCCCCTTGGATGCGCTCGCCTTTTTCCGTCTTTCTAGCCTGGTCGAGCGTCCAAATCTTAATTTTACCGTTTCGGATTTTACGTGATTTCCGGTTTGAGGAACTGTTTGGTTTAAGTGTCTCGCTTTGGACGAGTATCATGCTGATTGTTTTTGCCGGTGGTGTACTAGTATTCAGCTGGTTCCATTCGGATTGGGTGTTTGGTGTAGTGATGATTTGGTTTTATAGTGGGCTGTTCTTTAACGATCGTCTCACTTTAACACAGGAATGGATTACCGTTATTGCGACGGTGGCAGTCGCAATCGTCACAGTAGTGGTCTTTCGGAGACGACAAAAGGTTTTTTCAGAACAAAAAACACCAGTTTCTTGAAACAAACCGACAGTTTGAATCATTGCTTTTCGTTTTTTCGGGTATATCCCTTATAGAAGTTAAAAAGGGGGACACAGTCAAATGGGGAAAAAACAATTTATCGGAACGTATGAAAATGAAACCGAATTGATTCGGGATATTGAAGATTTACATTTTAAAGGGTATCTTGAGGAAGATTTATACGTCGTCTTACAGGATAAAACCGATATGGCGATGTTGCGGGGACAGTCAGCAGCACAACTCGTCACGGGTAAACGGACATTATTCGAGCGTTTTACTGGAAAGCCGGCGACAGAAGATGAAATCCGAACGGCATTTACGTCGCTTGGTCTAGCGGACGAGGAAATCGAACGTCATGTCGTCGGTGTCCGGCATGGTGCTTACGTCTTGTTCGCGGATCGAGAAGGTGCGGAGCGACCGACACCGTCACCTAAAAGTATTCTTGAGACGGAGCCGGAAGGCATCGAAGCAGAACGGAAACTCGATCATGAAAACAGAGCATTGGAGAACGAAAACAACGATAAATTATGAGTGTTGCCTTTGTTTGAGTGGAGAGGGTGAATCATGATGGACAGCCACTACCATACAATTCTGGTCGCAGTAGACGGATCAAAGACAGCAGACTTGGCATTCGATAAAGCGGTCCAGTTTGCAAAAATTGATCATGCAAAGCTCGTCATCACACATGTCATCGACATTCAGACATTCGCGAATGTCCGTGCCAACCAACGCTTCATTGACCAAAACGTGACAGAGTATGCACAAGAATTACTTGAACGATACGAAAAACAGGCACATCAAGCCGGGTTGGATGCAGTCGAGCTCGTCATCGAGACAGGGTCACCGAAGACGTTGATCCCGAAAGTCATTGCACCGCGTGTCGGGGCAGGACTGATTGTCTGTGGGGCTGTCGGCATGAACGCAATGGAACGGATTATGATTGGGAGTGTATCCGAAAACATTGCCCGTTATGCGAAATGCGACATTTATATCGTCCGTCCAAAAACGTTAAATTAATCAAAAAAGATAAGCAGTCTCTTAAAGGCAGTAGCTTAAGGGACCGCTTATCTTTTTTTAGTTTACTTTGTCAGCAGGTAATAAAATACACCAAGCACGATTAAGATGACCGGTAGTAAAATCAAGTACATCCAAACCATGTTTTTAGCAGTTGTTTTGTTACTGTAGCTTTCTTCATTACGGCTACGTCCGACCATGAGTGTAAAAATAAGTCCAATGATACAAATCACAAGGGCGATCCAAAATAAAAGGGTCATCGTTCTTCCTCCTTTATCTAGCAAACATCAAGCTCTCTTTTATCATATCGAACATTGCTCGGGTCTGTCTGCCTAATTGTGACAGTTTGAAGTTGACGTCAGCTAGTTGAGGGGCTAAACTAACACTAACAGTTTAGGAGGTAAACTAAAATGAAAGACAATCTTCGGGAAGCCGTCCTTCTGTTTGAGGAAGTCATGATTCATGGGACGGAACGCGTATTAAAGTCCGTTGAATCTCCCGTGTGGCGTTTGTATTCTCCAGAGCAACTTCATTTATTGAAAATCGTCGGTAAATACGGACCGATTGCTTCGGGACGAATCGCCGTCATGCAAGGTGTCCATAAAAGCGCGATTTCAAACCGTCTGAAAAAGTTAAATGAAAAAGGACTCGTGGAAGTCGAACGGGCGGAAGATGATCATCGGACGAAACAAATCATTTTGACGCAAGCAGGACGCGATGTCGTCGAGGAATCGAACCAGGCAATCTATCTCTATTTGGAACAATTGATTGACGGTAAGGTCGAGGACGATGAAATTCAACAGTTTATCGAAACGTTTAAAAAGGTTAAATCGATTTTAAAGATTGAAGATTAAGCAGCAGAGAAAAATAGAACTAGAAGAGGTGGAGAAGGCATGCGACAAATCGTCAAGTGGCGCTGGCCGATCGTAATCGTCTTATTGATTGCGACAGTCGGTCTATTTTTAGCGGCACCGAACTTATCGAAACAAGCAGAGGATGCTGGAGCGATTCAGCTCGCAAGTGATGCAGATTCGCAGCGCGCAGCAGATATTTTACAGGCAGCTGGTGCAAGTGAAGAAACCATTTCGCTCGTCATCCCGTTAAAGGACAAGGTCTCAGCGTCTGACCGCACTGACATCGGTCAAATCGTGACGGATTTAGAAAAACTCGACAAACCTGTGACCGGTGTCCTTAATCCGTTTGAAAGTGAGGAAACGGAAGGACAACTTGTCTCAAAAGATAAAAAAACGGTGCTCGTTCCAATTACAGTGGACGGGTCACAAGAAGAAATTACAGCGCTCGCGGAAAAAATCCGGGCGGATGTCCTTCCGAATGACCGGACGATTTATCTGACAGGTGAATCGCTGATTAATGCAGACGTCAACAAAAGTTCGCAAGAAGGACTGAAACGGACGGAGTTAATTACTGTCGGTTTGATTTTTGGTTTATTGCTTATCGTCTTCCGTTCGATCGTCACACCGTTCGTTCCACTGCTTGCAGTCGGCGTAACCTACCTGATGAGCCAATCATTTGTGGCGTTTTTTGTTGATTGGTTCGGTTTCCCGGTCTCGAACTTCACACAAATCTTCCTCGTCGCGATCTTATTCGGGATTGGGACAGATTACTGTATCTTACTGTTAAGCCGCTACAAGGAAGAACTGACAGCTGGACATGACGTCGAAACGGCAATCGTCAACACGTATAAAACAGCGGGTCGGACATTGCTGATTAGTGGGATTGCCGTTCTCGTCGGTTTCTCGGCAATCGGATTCGCAGATTTCCCGATCTTTAAATCATCGGTTGCAGTAGCGGTCGGGATTGCCGTCTTACTGCTCGTCCTGTTTACACTCGTCCCATTCTTCATGGCGACGTTAAAAGAAAAATTATTCTGGCCGTCGAAAAGTGCAGCGAGTCACCGTGATAGTAAGTTATGGGCACGTTACGGCGGATTATCGATTCGCCGTCCATTGCTCGCGATGGCAATCGTCGCCGTCATTACAGTCCCGACGCTCTTTACGTATGATGACGATCTTTCATTCAATACAGTCGATGAGATTGGAGAAAAATACGAAACCGTCAAAGGGTTAAATGCGATTTCAGACGGATTTGGTGCGGGAGAATCGCTCCCCGTCAACGTCATCTTAAAGGACGATAAAGACATCGTGACAGAAGAAACACTTCCTTATGCGGAGCAGTTAAGTCGCGAGCTCGTCAAATTGGATGGTGTCAAATCCGTTCGGTCGATTTCAAGACCAACGGGTGAGGTCATCCCCGATTTATACGTCGACCGCCAACTCGCGCAAATTGCAGATGGGGTCAAAGATGCCAATACGGGTCTTGGTGAAGTCGGTCAAGGTTTAGAGGAAGTCGAAAAAAACCTTCAATCGATTAGTGGACAGCTTCCGGCTGGAGACGAAGCGACGGCTGGGGCAACACAATTGCAACAGGCAGCAGATGGTCTCGGTCAAATCAATCAACAGCTCGGCGCTGTCGGTCAAGGACTGCAAACGACACAAAACATACCGCAAGCGGTCGGGACGTTGTCCGCTTTATCGGAACAATTGACGCAAATTGAAACCGGCATTGCGCAAGCGGCGACAGGAATTGAACAACAAGGTGCACAAGCTGGACAGCTCGGTGGTGGCTTGACGCAACTTGCGGACGGTGTCGGTTCGGCAAATGAGGGTCTTCAAAAAATCGAAGACGGTTTAACGGATGTAGCGGATATTCTAACTGAGATGGGCGATTCGAAAACGATTCGCGGGACCGGAATGTTTATTCCGAAAGAGACGTTAACGAATAAAGAGTTTGAACCGGTCATCGAACGCTATGCAATTGATGACGAAACAGGATTGAAGTTTGAAGTCATTTTAAACGACGATCCATATTCGCCAAAAGCGATCGAAACAGTCGCGGCGATTAAAAAAACGACTGCGAGTACGTTAAAAGATACGCCACTCGAAGAGGCAAAAGTTGCTTACGGTGGTATTTCAAGCATCAATAGTGACTTAAACGATACGTCAAAAGCGGACTTTTCGCGGACGGTCGCGATTATGATCGTGAGTCTGTTCATCGTCCTCGCAATCATGTTCCGTTCGTTCATCATGCCGCTGTTCATGATTGGTTCATTGTTACTGACGTACTATACGTCGGTCTCAATCGCAGAGTTGATCTTCGTCAACGGATTGGGGTATGACGGAATCAGTTGGGCGGTTCCATTCTTTGGCTTTGTCATGCTTGTCGCACTTGGCATCGACTATTCAATCTTCCTCCTTGATCGCTTCCGCGAAGAAACGATCAACGGACTTGAGACGAAAGAAGCGATGTACATCTCGATGAAAAAAATGGGCTCGGTCATCATTACGGCAGCGATCATCCTCGCCGGTACGTTCGGTGCGATGATGCCATCCGGTGTCCTCAGTCTCGTTCAAATCGCGACGATTGTCATCACGGGTCTTCTCTTGTATGGATTGATTGTCTTACCGCTCTTGATCCCGGCGATTACGGTTTCGTTCGGTTCAGGTGTCTGGTGGCCTTTCCGTCAAAAAGAAAATAAGAAGTAAAGGCATTGAACTGGTCCATCCGGGCGTCATCCGGATGGGCTTTTTCGTTATACTACAAGCAGGAGGCGGTGAAGATGCAACAATTTAACCAATTGACGGATCGTGTATGGTATCAAACACCGGTCAGTGAAACGGATCGACCGATTTTAGGACTGATCGTCGGAGCAAAACGTAGTTTGATGATTGACGCAGGAAACTCGAGCCGGCATGCAGCACTGTTTTTAGAAGAAGTGGAGCGACATGGCTTGAAAAAACCTGATTTACTGGCATTGACCCATTGGCACTGGGACCACATTTTCGGACTAAAAGAAATGAACCTTCCGGCGATGGCAACGAAGCGGACGGTCGCGCGAATTGAACAGATGCTAGATTATGACTGGACAGATGAAGAACTCGAAGCGCGGATCGAGCAGGGAATCGAGATACCATTTTGTGCCGATGCCATCAAGCTCGAGTTTGGTCCGACACGTGATATAGCAGTACAATTGCCAGATATTCAATTCGAGGGAGAACTTGTCGTCGACTTAGGGGATGTGCATTGTATTCTGCGCGAAGTCGAAAATGACCATTCACCCGGGAGTCTGCTTGTTTACATACCGGAAGAACGTGTCTTATTTTTAGGGGACGCGATGTATGCTGATATCTTTTCGGCGAAATGGAACTATACGGTCGAGCGAATGACGTTGTTACTTGATACCATCGCGGAGTATGATGCGGCGTATTACGTCTGGTCGCACGGTGAGGCAATGCCCCGCGAAGCCTTTGAAAAAGAAGTCGCGATGTTACGTCAGGCGATGGATGTGACGGAGCGAGCAGGTGGGAAGATTTCAGAGATGCGTCGATTATACAAAGAAACGGTCGACCGTGTGTTAACGACGGACGAAGAAGAAACGCTCGTCTTTTTTGCGAACGGGATGAAATCTTAAAGCAATCGATCGTCAGTTCGGAAGGAATTGATGCCGCAAAAGGCGAAACTGTTCAATATGAGAAAAATTGGATAGATGAGAAAGGGAGTTGTATAATGTATCCGGATAAAAATAATCGGAACGAAACAAGCGACCGTGTTTTTTTTGGTACGGGAAAATTCTTTTTCGTCTTTGTGATTGCGCTAGTGCTCTATGTGCTCTACGACTTGTATCTCCAATGAAAACAATCTGACGCGTCACCTTCCTGAAAAAATCGGGAGGTGATTTTTTGATTTTTAGGGGAGTGCAAAGAGACCAAATTTTGGGTAATAATCAGCATGAGACACTTACAGGTTTTTGCAGAGGAGGCACAACATGAAACGCATCCAGATTGCCGACTTTGATCGTCGTTTACCTGGGAGAGAGCTCCGGGAGACGACGCATTATTATGAAGTGATTTTTATGAAAGATTACGAAGAAATGTATCCTTCAACACAAGTACGAACGATTCAATTGGCAGATATCTGTGTCAACTTAATCGTGATGCCGGAGCGGACGTATCTTGTCTCCGCGTTATTCTTGAAGCCGGTCGAAGTAACAGATGTCGTCGCCTGGATTCAACTGTACACGATTAGTTTTGCGACAGCTGATGACTCGGGTTATTATGTCGAACAGGCGGATGAAATTCTTGAAATCGTCCTGTATCAAGACAATCCGATTGTCATTGCGACACGAGGGGATGACCGCCTTTATTATGAGACGAAAGGAGCGATTGAAGTGCGCCGAGCCACCAATGAAGGAATTGGAAACAAACCATTGTTGTATTTGAACGGAGAAGCATGGTTCGGGGTCCCGCGACTTGAATTCAACCCGAAGCAAGACGAAATCCATGTCAATGGAACGTTTTTGTTCGCTGATTATATGGACGTTTATCAAGGTCATGTCAGCTTTTTTCGGAAGACGGACCCAGAATTGCCGGCTGTGTTGCTAGTCGGGCAGGCCATTATTGAAATGGAGTTGACGGAAAAGCCAGACGGTAGCCGAATCCTCGTCATCGAGCAGCCGTATGATGAAGCGTGAAACCTCGCCTCTTTCTCTTTCAAAATGAGTTAAAAAGGAGACAGTGAAATCCCTTACAAAATGTGCGAAGATAGGAAGGAGAAGGTTAGAGGGGATGAGGGGAAGTATGACTAAAGAGACACCACGTAATTCAAAATGGATGCGCTCCTACAATCGGGCACTTGTGTTACGCCTGATTCGAATGCATCAGCCAATTTCGAGGGTCGAACTTGCCCAGCGGACAAATTTGACGAAGCCGACGGTCTCGAACATCGTCAGTGAGTTGATTGCCGATGGTCTCGTGACGGAGCGGGAACTCGGAGTTTCGAATGGGGGACGCAAACCAATCATGCTTGAATTGGTTGCGACGGAACAATATGTCATCGGAATCGATGCGACGAGTCATCGTTTCATCGGTGTCATCGCCGACTTGAGTGGAAATACGATCCATGAAGTCGAATCAATCGGACACTTTGATACGAGTGACGATATGATTGATGCCGTCAGTCAACTGTGTGAAGAATTGATTGAAGCGACAAACGGTGTCGGGACGATTCATGGCATCGGGATTTCTGTCCACGGGATGGTTAATCCGGAAACAGGTGTCATCCTATTTGCCCCTCGGTTCCACCTTCATGATGTCGCACTAAAAAAACATTTAGAGGAACGATTTGCCTATCCAGTTTTCATCGAGAATGACGTGCGTGCGCTCGCTTCCTTCGAATTGTTATTTGGCGAGGGGGTCGGGGTCGATCAATTCTTTTACCTTTATGCAGGCGAAGGGATTGGAGGCGCCTATGTACTGGATGGAAAGTTGATTGATGGGGAAAACCACATCACGGGTGAAGTCGGACATATGCGACTTGATTTAGATGGACCCATCTGTTCTTGTGGCAATCGTGGTTGCCTTGAGGCATTGGCAGGCGAAAAGTCACTGTTGCGCGATTTTGAAGTCATTGATCCGCAAGTAAAAACCTTACTGGAACTGCGGAGTCGTTTAGTGGCAGGAGACGAACAAGCGGCGCGCGCCTATCATCGAGCAGGAGAGTATATCGGGATTGGTGTATTGAATACGATTCACTTGTTGAACCCGAAACGGATTTTACTAGGCGGCCCGATGTTTGAACGCGCACCGGGCATCGTCGAGCAGATTAAAGAACGGGTTGCGCATACGGCGCTGACAACAGCCTCGCGACAGACGGACGTGAAGATGGTGCCGTGGAGTGAAAAACAAGGAGCACTTAGTGCAGCTGCCTTAGCGACAAATAGTGTCTTTCAAACGATTTAAAGTATAAACTACTTCCATCGATATGACGGAAGTAGTTTTTTTGACTGTAGGCAAACTCTTATGAAGAGTGAAAATGCGATAACGAGAAGCAATCAGTTCGCGCTTCCCTTTCTCGCTTCATCTTCAAAGCGGCAATTGGTCTAAAGCGATTCAAGACGGATTGCGATCCAAATCGTCTGCATGCCTGGATTTCTCTCACGGTATTACTTAAAAAGCGTCACGTTTCGTTGACTCCTACGGGAAAAAGTGTGTGTTTAACGCACTTTCAGAGGTAGGCAAGACCTTGCTCGTAAGGAGCAACGGCTTGCGCCTCGCCCGAGGAAAGCAACGAAAAAGACGCTTTGTCACGCCCTCAGTTATCAGGACTTCAAGCAATCTCGAGATAATCCCAAAAAATAATTTATGAAAACGTTTACAAATATAAAAGTCATATGCTATAGTCTTTTTAAAGATAGATAATAAATTTAATTTACTAAGTTCATGTGAACGGTGGAGGTGGATGCGGACTGGCGAAGACCAGTCGAGCTGAAACGGAAAGAAGGAGGCAACGCGCCGATGGAAACAAAAGATCCGTGGGTTTCCTATCGTGAAGCTTTTGGGCGTTACGGGGCCATCCGCGGCTTTTACTATGATCGTCAAACGCAGCGGATGACTGAACAACAACTAGGGGATGAACGGTCACCGGACCAAGACATCGTGCTCGTCCGTCCGCGACAAGATGGAGTTTTTCAATTCCGGATGTCATCCGTGCAAGGAGTATTGACAATCCGTTCCTCAGAACTGCATGTTCGAAAAAATGAGAGCGGATACATCGAATTACGCGCATTGATGCAACAAATGCGGACGGCAGGCTGCTTAACACTTGGCGGAGAGTTTTACTTATTTGTCGCTCGCGAAGTCGACACATTGGATTATCGGTTACGTTTGATTGCCCGCGTGTTGATTCGGCTACAGGGAATGCCGATCGACCAAACGGTGATGGAAGACTGGTGCAAACAAGCGAAACTGGAAGGTCAACACGGTCAAAAATACGCATGATACTTACACATAAAAAGGGGATCAATCAGATGAAATTTAAAAAATCGAAAATTTTAGCGGCAGCATCGGTTCTTACATTATCAGCACTACTCGCAGCTTGTGGTGGCGAAGATGAGCAACAGACGACAACAAAAGACGGTAAAACAATCGTTACCTGGTGGGGCTGGGCACCACAACCTGAAGCTGGGAAAGCCGTTGTCGATGCGTTCAATAAATCGCAAGACAAGTATTCAGTCGAATTCAAACGGTACAGTGAAGACTATGAAAAGCAACTTCAAGTCGCAATGTTGTCAGGTAAAGGCCCGGACATCATTGGCTTAAAAGAACCGATGATTCAGCAGTATAAAGATCGTGTCGTACCGGTCGATTCATATATGGATAAAGCAGCCGGAGATGGATGGAAAGATAAATTCGTCGAGCTCGGGATTGAACAGACGACACTTGATGGTACACAATACGCAGTCCCAATCGGTTTCACAGGACAAGCATACTTGATGTACAACAAGACGATGCTTGATAAATACGGTGTCACGCCACCTAAGAACTATAAAGAAACGGTTGATGCCGTCAAAAAAATCAAAGCGTCTGGCGATAAAGTCATTCCATTGATGCTCGGAGCAAAAGATGCTTGGATCGACATCGATGTCTACAATGTCCTCAGTCACCAAGTCGCGCCGGGTTACATTCAAAAAGTCTTGTCGGGTGAAGCAAAATGGACAGATGACGAAATGGTCAAAACAGCACAAGTATGGCAAGACCTCTTCGAAGATAAAGTCTTCCAAGAAGGAGCGCTTGGTCTTGCGACTTACAATGACGGGATGAACCAGTTCTTCGATAAAAAAGCTGCGATGTGGGTCATCGGTTCATGGGAAGCACACTCGATGACGACGGCTGAGAAAAAAGACAAATGGAAAATTGACGATGAGCTTGGATTTGCACCACTTCCTAACCTCGTAGGCGGAACAGAACAACCAATCATCGCTTCAATCGATATGGCGCTTGGCGTCAATAAAGAATCGAAACAACAAGAAGGTGCAGCAGAGTTCATCGCCTTCATGAGTCAAGGTGAAGGACAAGAAGTATACATGGGTGAGTTCGAGATGGCACCAGGAATTAAAGATGTCACGATCGACTCTGATTCCGCTTTCACATCGGAAGGCGAAAAAGAATCATACAAAATGTTAAACGATACGCTTGCGGACGCAGTCGCGAGCCGTGGAATCCGGGATACGAAATTGAACGATATCCTCGGGAAGGAACTTCAAAATATCGCAACAGGTCAAGATCCGAAAGAAGCACTTCAACGTGTTCAAGATACAGCGGATAAATCGGCGAAATAAGCAGTAGACAGCGAAGTGATGCGCCTGGCGTATCACTTCCTGATTTTTGGAAAAGAGGAAAGTGAGGAATCAACATGCAGACAGAGCGTCAGGAATTGCCGATTAAACCAAAAGCAGAGCCGTTAAAACCAGCAGCGACACGTTCACCTGCTCCAAGAAAAAAAGGCAAGATGAAACAAAATATGGTCGGTTGGGCATTTGTCGCACCAATCGTCCTTTTCGTCGTCAGTTTCATCTACTACGGGATTTTCTACAATGCCTATAACTCGTTTTTCTCATGGGACGGGATTTCGTTTGATAAAGCGTTTGTCGGGCTTTCAAACTATGCGGAAATGTTCGGAGATCCGGACTTTTATCTTTCGCTCAAAAACACCTTCATCTTCACCGTCTTGACGGTCACAATCCAGGCTGGAATCGGACTTGTTCTCGCGTACTTCCTGCATACACAAGGACCGCTGCGGACTGCGATGAAATCGGTCTTCTTCTTCCCGGTCGTTTTGAGTCCGGTCGTCCTTGGGGCAGCTTTCACACAAATTTATGATTTCCAATTTGGATACATCAACGAATTCTTACGTGCAATCGGTCTTGGGAGTCTCGAGCAGAATTGGCTCGGCGATCCAGATATCGCGCTTTATTCCGTCATCGCCATCAATATCTTCCAGTGGACAGGGTCGTCGATGGTCATGTACTACATGGCGATGTTGACGATTGAAAAAGAAATTTTCGAAGCTGCGAAAATTGATGGAGCCGGTTTCTTCCGGACCCTTTGGAGCATCGTGTTCCCGAACTTAAAGGGCACGACCTTCACGTTATCGATCCTCGGTGTCATCGGTGGACTGAAGACATTTGACTTAGTCTGGATCACGACTGCCGGTGGGCCGGGATCGTCCACAGAATTTATCTCGACCTACTTATTCCGAAAATCAATGCTCCAACAGGAAGTCGGCTACTCGAGTGCTGTCGCCATCGTGCTACTTACAATCGCGTTGCTGATCACGTACTTCCAATTACGGATACAAAAGAAAATGGATAACTAAGGAGGAACGTACCATGAATGTAGAATCTAAAAAGAGTCGTTGGATGATCAACCTTGTCCTTGCCTTAGCTTCAATCGTCTGGCTGTTCCCGATCTTTGTCATGTTCAAGGAAAGCTTACGTGTCAATGGATTTGAGAACTATATCGCGACGTTACAAAACCCGAATTTCCCAACGTTCGTCTTCAACAGTTTCTTTGTTGCTTTCTTCATGATCATCATCTCAATCACGATTCTTGCGTTTGCAGCGTTCGCTTTTTCAAAGCTAGAATTCGCAGGGAAGCGTCTCATGTTCAATATGGTCCTCGCCGGTTTAATGTTACCGGTTGCTTCGATGATCGTCCCCTTGTTCTTTACGCTCCGTTCGTTTGACGGACTGAACAATCATTGGGGATTGATTGGGGCAGAAGTTGCATTTTTCCTCCCGTTCGGCTTGATGCTCATCAAAGGGTACTTTGACGAATTGCCGAACGAACTGATGGAAGCGGCCTATATCGACGGTGCGACAATTTTAGAAGTCTTCTTCAAAGTCATGTTGCCACTCGCGAAACCGGCACTTGCGACAGCATTAATCTATGCGTTCCTCAACTCGTGGAACGAATACTTGATGGTCTTGACGTTCATGACCGATCCCGCTTACCAGACAGTCACGATGGCACCGAGCTTCTTCAAAGATGCACTCGGCGGCGATCCAGGTAAAATCTATGCCTCACTTGTGTTAATCAGCTTACCGACGATGGTCTTCTATATCTTCTTCCAACGTTTCTTCCAAAAAGGAATGACAGCCGGTGCAGTAAAATAATTTGTTTTTTGAGTCAGGGGGAGCAACATGTATTTAGGAGTCGATTATTATCCGGAACAAACACCACGTGAATTGTGGGAGGAAGATTTTCGTTTGATGAAAGAACTGGGGGTCAACGTCGTCCGGATTGCAGAATTTGCGTGGACGATGATGGAACCGGAAGAAGGGGTTTATGACTTCGACTTTTGGGATGACGTCGTCGCACGACTCAGTGACGCGGGCTTCGATATCGTCCTCGGTACACCGACGGCAACACCACCCGCCTGGATGTGTTATAAGTATCCGGAAATTTTACCGGTCGACGAACATGGTGTGACGATCAGCTTTGGTGCGCGTCGTCACTACACGGTTCACAGTGAGACCTATCAAAAATTTTCCGTCGCGATTACGACGGAAATGGCGAAACGGTACGGGCAACATCCGCGTGTCATCGGTTGGCAGACAGATAATGAGTACGGTCATGAAAAGTCGGACCGCTCTTACAGTGCTATCGACCGGGCCGCTTTCCAGGTCTGGCTCAAGAAGCGGTATGGCACGCTTGACGTGTTAAACGAGACATGGGGAACGGTCTTTTGGAGTCAAACCTATACGGCGTGGGAACAAATTCCCGTCCCGCGTAAAGTTTACCAAGAGCATAGTCCTGCCCTGCTCGTCGATTTCGACCGATTTTGTGCCGACGGCTATAACTATTACAACAAGCTGCAAGTCGATGTCTTACGGGAACATATCCATCCGGATGCCTTTATCACACATAACCTCGTCTACAGCGATATGGCTGTGAATCAACAACAGATGGCGCAAGATCTTGACTATGTCTCATTTGATAACTATCCCGTCTGGGGCGGGTTACCGGAACCAAACCGTTTCGAGAAGATGGCGAGCGATCACGATCTCTGCCGGTCGTCGAAACAGGGCAAAGGTTTCTGGGTCATGGAACAGCTCAGTGGCGCACAGGGGTGGAGCAAAATCGGATACTTACCACGCCCGGGTCATATTCGTCTCTGGACGTATCAAGCCGTTGCGCGCGGCGCGGAAGCGATCGTCTATTTCCGCTTCCGGGCAGCCTTGTTCGGGACGGAAGAATTTTGCCACGGCATCATCGACCACGACGGGAAACCGAAACGGAAGTTTGCTGAAGTCAAACAGATCATGACGGAACTAAATACGTTCGGCGACGAGATCAATGCCAGTACGTACCGAGCGGATGTCGGTGTCTATTTTGATCAGGAAAACGTTTGGGCCTGGACGCATCAACCACACAGCGATGCATTTGATTTCCGGACCGAGTTCGTCCGTTTTTACGGCGGGGCTGTCCGCAAGCAGGTTGCGACGGACATCGTTTTCCCGGGCGATGCGCTTGACGGCTACAAACTGATTATCGTGCCGCTGTACTTCCTGACGAACCCGACGTTCGATCAAGCATTGATTGATTACATGGAACAAGGGGGGCACGTCATCTTTACGTACCGGACAGGTGTCAAGGATCCGCATAACAATGTCATCCCGAAAACACTTCCCGGGAAGTTTGCCACGTATGCCGGCATTGAAATCGATGAATATGAATCCCTTCAAGCGGTCCAGCAAAACCGTGTCGAGGGACTTGACGGACAATCGTCGACGGCACGCCTCTGGTGCGATCTCATTACACCGACGACGGCAGAGTCGCTCGCCGTTTATCGCGATACATTTTACGATGGTGTCGCAGCCGTCACGCGAAATCAATACAAAGGAACAATCACTTACATCGGAGCGTCGATCGATGACGCGATGATCGATACGATTTACGCGCAAGCCTTTGAAGAAGCAGGAATCGAGACGCTTGAAGTGCCGGACCAGGTCGAAGTCGTTCGCCGTCACGGGGAAACACGCGATTTCGTCTTCCTGATGAACCATGACACAAAAGAAACGAAACAAGTCACGCTTGACGGAACATATCAGGAGCTGACGACGCAAGAGACATACAGTGGAACAGTGACACTCGCACCGCTTGCGACACTGATTCTGACGACGTAAGGAGGTAGGACCATGGCAATCTTTGAAGTATCGAAACACCGATTCGTGATTGAAGGACAAGATGTCGCGCATGTCGTGACAATCGGAGCGAATGGGAAGCTCGTTCATACGTATTTCGGGGCACGACTTCCGTATCGAGCAGATTATGCGGCGTTACCGAGTGCGGTTCTTGCCCACAGTTCATTCGAATCGCCAGACGGCGTCGCGACGTACGACTTTATCCCGTTCGGTGAGATGGTCTATACAGAACCGACGTTAAAATCAGAACGGGCAGACGGAGCAAGAATCAGTCAATTTTCTTTCGAGCAAGCAGAGCTGTCGGATACGGCACTTGTCTTATGGCTCCACGATCCCCTCCAAGATTTGCGCGTCGGGGTACGGTATGAACTTTTCGCGGCATACGATATGATCGGGCGCTCGCTCATCGTCGAAAACGCAGGAGAAAGACCTGTCCGTTTGACGACGGCGCAGTCGTTCGCGATGGGACTTTTAAATCGTCCGACGCTCAACTTCCATCATTATGCCGGGACATGGACGGGCGAATTCCAAAAACAAATCACGCCGCTGACAGCAGGACGCAAGACGATTGAAAGTCGACGCGGTGTGACGAGTCACCAGGCAAATCCCTGGTTCGCGCTTGAACACAATGCGACAGAGACGACGGGCGAAGTCATTTACGGCCATTTTGCCTATTCGGGCAACTGGTCGATTCACGCTGAACAAGATGCCTTCGGGTTCGTCCAACTATCGGGTGGGATGAATGGATTTGACTTCAGCTGGACGCTTGACGCTGAACAACGTCTAATAACACCGGTCTTTTATATCGGCTATACTCCGGACGGCTTCGCCGGAATGAGTGCGCGCGCGCATGACTTCCAGCGTCACGTGATCATGCCGGCGTCTGACCGTGAAAACGTTCGACCGGTCCTCTATAACTCATGGGAAGCGACGTATTTCGATGTGACGGAACAGGGACAACGGGCACTCGTCAATCAAGCAGCGGACATCGGATGTGAACTATTCGTCGTCGATGACGGCTGGTTCGGTGAACGTCACTCCGATCAAGCGGGATTAGGCGACTGGGTCGTCAATCGGAAGAAGTTTCCGAACGGTCTGACCCCTTTGATTGAGTATGTGAAGGGAAAAAACATGCAGTTCGGTCTTTGGGTCGAGCCGGAGATGGTCAATCCGGACTCCGATTTATATCGCGCACATCCGGACTGGATTTATCATGCTCCGGGTGCTGTCCGGACGACATCGAGAAACCAGTTCGTCTTGAACCTCGGTTTACCGGAAGTCGAACGTTTTGTTTATGACATGATGGATGAATTATTGACGTCGCACGAAATCGACTACATCAAGTGGGACATGAATCGGGCATTCTCTGAGCCGGGTGTCCCGTCGCAAACGCCGGACGCGCAAAAAGAACTTTGGAAGCGTCACGTCGATGCCTTATATCGAATCTTCGACGAGCTACGACTCGGGCATCCGACGGTCGACTTCGAAGCGTGTGCCGGTGGCGGAGGTCGGATTGATCTCGGGATTTTAGAGCGGACGGAACAAGTCTGGACGAGTGACAACACGGACCCGCTTGACCGGTTGACGATTCAACATGACTTCTCGTTTGCCTATAATGCAAAAATGATGAGTTGCTGGGTGACGGATGGTCCGAACTGGTTGAATGGGCGGAACTTACCGCTTGCGACGCGGTTCGTCTCTTCGATGCAAGGGACGCTCGGCATCGGTGGAAACTTAAGTGAGTGGACGGCAAGTGAACTCGCGGAAGCGAAAGGATGGATTGAGACATACAAGACGATTCGGCCGACAGTTCAGCACGGACGTCAATACCGCCTCAGTCCATTCTCACAAACGACAGCGAGCATCATGCAGTATACGTCTGAAACTGAGACAGTCATTTTGGCGGTTGCACCGATGCGTAAGCATGGCATTCACCAGTACAGCTTTAAACTGACGGGATTAGATGCAAGTAGACTCTATCAAGTGGAAGATCGCCAGGTGAGCGGTGCTTACTTGATGAACCAAGGACTGAACTTCTCTTATTCGACGGACTATGAAGCACGTTGTTTACGAATTCAACCCATCTATCAATTGAAACAAATTGAGCAAAAGGAGCCGATCGCATGACCGACCAGACGTTAGAACAAATCTTTGAAGAGCAATTCGATGTACAGGCGACACATCGCTTTTTTGCGCCAGGGCGTATCAATTTGATTGGAGAGCATACGGACTATAACGGAGGTCATGTGTTTCCATGTGCCTTGACGCTCGGGACGCATGCGATTGCCCGAAAACGGGATGATGCAACGTGTCGTTTCTATTCACTCAACTTCGAAGCAGACGGCATCATCGAAGTCGGATTAGACGACTTGGCCCATAATCCGCAAGACGGTTGGACGAATTATGCCAAAGGAATGGTGCACATCCTCCGGGAAGCCGGGTACGCCATCACGTCAGGATTTGACGTCTTGATTAAAGGGGATATTCCGAACGGAGCAGGGTTGTCTTCGTCTGCTTCACTCGAACTCGTCATCGGTGTCATGCTCGAGCGTTTATATGAATTGGATCTCGACCGGGTCGAACTCGTGAAGTTCGGTCAGCAGGTCGAAAATCACTACATCGGCGTCAACAGTGGCATCATGGATCAATTTGCGATCGGGATGGGACAGGCAGGGTCAGGATTACTCCTTGACTGCCAAACGCTTGATTACACGTATGCACCGCTCGACTTGACGGGCTATACGATCATCATCATGAACACGAACAAGCGGCGTGAACTCGCCGATTCAAAATACAACGAGCGACGTGCGGAGTGTGAACAGGTGCTCGAACAGTTACAGCAAGTCCGGCCGTATGCAACGCTCGGAGATTGGTCGATGGCAGAATTCGAAACCGTCACACTCGACGACGAACGCTTGATGCGCCGGGCACGCCATGCCATTTCTGAAAATGAGCGGACGTTACAAGCCTTGGAAGCACTACAAGCAGGGCAACTCGAGGAATTCGGAGAATTGATGAATGCGTCGCACCGGTCACTCCAACACGATTATGAAGTGACAGGGCAAGAACTCGACGCGTTGGTCGAAGCGGCTTGGGCGCAACCGGGTGTCCTTGGGGCACGGATGACAGGAGCCGGCTTTGGTGGCTGTGCGATTGCAATCGTTGAAACGTCAACAGTCGACCGATTCATCGATGCCGTCGGACAACGCTATGAAAGCCGGATCGGTTATCCGGCAACGTTCTACACGGCGACTGTCGGAGACGGAGCGCGTGAAGTCGAACGGGAGGTCATCTAATATGGCAGTACTAGTTGTCGGTGGGGCCGGCTATATCGGCTCCCATGCGGTCTATCAGTTGATTGATGCTGGAAAAGACGTCGTCGTCATTGATCATTTACAGGCAGGTCACAAAAAGGCGGTCCATCCGCAAGCCCGTTTATACGAAGGAGATATTCGCGACCGGTCGTTCCTTGACCGTGTCTTTACAAAAGAGACGATTGAACAAGTCGTTCATTTCGCTGCCTTTTCGTTGGTCGGGGAGTCGATGGAACAACCATTAAAATACTTCAACAATAACGTCTACGGAACGGAAGTCTTACTCGAGGCAATGGTCGCACATGATATCAAACAAATCGTCTTCTCTTCGACGGCTGCGACATACGGTGAGCAAGAAACGATGCCGATTCTCGAGACGGCAATGACGAACCCGACGAATACGTACGGTGAAACGAAATTGATGATGGAGAAGATGATGAAATGGTGCGAACAAGCACATGGTCTTCGTTATGTGGCGTTACGTTACTTCAACGTCGCTGGAGCACGCGCGACAGGAGAAGTCGGAGAGGACCATACACCAGAGACACACCTTGTTCCACTTGTCCTTGAAGTCGCAAACAATCAGCGGTCTGTCATCTCGATTTATGGGGATGACTACGCGACGCCAGACGGGACATGCATCCGGGATTACATTCATGTCGAAGATTTGATTGATGCCCATATTCTCGCACTCGATTACTTACAACAAGGACACACGAGTGATGTCTTTAACCTCGGTTCGAGCAACGGATTTTCCGTCCGCGAAATCATCGAGGCGGCGCGCCGGGTGACGGGGCACCCGATTCCGGAACAAGTCGTCGCAAGACGTGCCGGTGATCCGAGTACGTTAATCGCAGGATCAGAAAAAGCAAAACGTGTTCTCGACTGGTCACCGCGTCGGACGGACATCGACCAAATCATCCGTGATGCCTGGAACTGGCACGAACGCCGTCCGAACGGCTATCAGACAACATAAGAGAGAGAATGGATTGAGGAGAGTGAAGGCGATGAATGAACACATCAAACGATTGATTGAGCAAGCGATTGCTGAACATCTGATTGACGCAGAAGATGAAATCTATGCGCGTAATCGAATTCTTGCGCTTGTCGGTCAGGCGGATTATACCGATCCAGGGACTGTTACAGCGGAACCGATTCCAGACATCCTCGAGGCGCTGGTGGAAGAAATGATTGCGTCCGGACGGCTTGCAGCACGACTCGATGAAAAAGAACGTTTCGCAGCTGAATTAATGGATGTGTTCGTCGATCGTCCTTCGACGATCACGACGACGTTCAATCAGCTCTACAAAGAAAATCCGGTGCACGCAACGGATTATTTCTATCAACTCAGTCAGGCGAGCAATTATATCCAGACGAAACGGATTGCGAAAAACATCCAGTACAAGGCAGCGACGGTTTACGGGGAAATTGATATTACAATCAACTTATCGAAACCGGAAAAAGATCCACGCGAAATTGCGGCAGCCCGGACAGAACCTGTTGCAGCATCGACCTATCCAACGTGTTTGCTTTGTGTCGAGAACGTCGGTTATGCCGGACGCAGCAATCATCCGGCTCGGGCGAACCACCGGATCGTTCCGTTGACACTCCAAGGTGAGGATTGGGCATTGCAGTATTCGCCATACGTTTACTACAACGAACATAGCATCATTTTGTCGCAGGCGCATCGCGATATGGTAATCAACCGCGACGCCTTTGAACGATTACTGGAGTTCGTCGATCAATTCCCGCATTATTTTGCAGGGTCAAATGCTGATTTACCAATCGTCGGCGGTTCGATTTTGACGCACGATCATTACCAAGGCGGGCGTTATGAGTTCGCGATGGACCGAGCAACGATCCAAAGCCGGTTCGACTTGCCGCAACAACCGGATGTCAGTGGGCAAACGTTACACTGGCCGCTCAGCGTCATCCGCTTGAGTAGCCCTGATCGTCACCAGTTACTCGCTGCTGCCGATGATGTGTATACAGCCTGGCTGACGTATAGTGACGCGGAGCAGGAAATCATTGCGATGACAGACGGCGTCCGGCATAACACGGTGACACCGATTGCCCGGATGCGAAACGGCGTCTATGAACTCGATCTTGTCTTACGAAACAACCGGACCTCTGTCGAACATCCGGATGGCATTTTCCATACGCACGCGGACATCCACCACATCAAACGTGAAAACATCGGCTTGATTGAAGTGATGGGACTTGCGGTCTTACCAGCCCGGTTGCTTGAAGAACTAAAGCAGGTCGAACAGTTCATCGTCGGTGAAACGACGGACGTCTTGCCGGTACACCGGACTTGGGCAGAATCGTTGAAGCAACAGTACACCGGTCAACCGGTCACAGCTTACGTCGAACAAGCGGTGGCCGAAAAATTCGTCCGTGGACTCGAAGACTGCGGTGTCTTCAAACAGACGGAGGCAGGGCAGGCGGGACTTAACCGGTTCCTGCAGACGGTGACACATCAAGTGACAGGTGACCGGCGATGACGTACGAGACACATCAAACAGAAGACGCGCGACTCGTTCGGCACCGCTTGATGCAACCGGACATGGAAGTCGAGATATGGAATTACGGTGGCATCATCAATGACGTCCGGGTCAAAGATCGCTCGGGCAAGATGGAGAGTGTGGTGCTCGGCTTCGATACACTGGCCGCGTACAAAGAACATTCGCCGTATTTCGGAGCAATCGTCGGCCGGGTCGCCGGACGGATTGGGCAAGCCCGCTTTTCAATTGCTGAACAAACCTATCACCTTGCGGCAAATGACGGAACGAATCACTTACATGGCGGCACGCACGGCTTCGATCAAGTCTTCTTTGATGTCATCGAAGCAACGGAACAGCTGTTGCACTTACGGACGCTCAGTCCGGATGGTTGCGAAGGGTATCCCGGAAATGTAACCGTGGATGTCATCTACCGGCTAAACGGGACAGCATTGACGTTGTCGATTGAAGCAACGACGGATCAGACGACACCACTGAACGTGACGAATCATACGTACTGGAACCTGTCCGGGAACTTACAACGCGATATTCTGGATCATCAGTTGACGTTACCGAGTTCGACCTATCTACCGCTCGGATCCGATCTGCTACCGACGGGTGAATTCCGTGCGGTCGACGGAACGGTCCTTGATTTCCGGACAGGGCGGTCGATTCGCAGTGGCGCTGAATCGGAAAGTGAGGAGACGGTCAATGCCGGGAACGGTTATGATCATCCGTTCGTCTTAGACGAAGGGAGAGCGCAACTCATGGATCCGGTATCAGGACGAACGTTACAGATGACGACGAATCAGCCGGTCGTCGTCTTATATACGGGAACACAACTTTTGACCGACTATACGGTTCGCGGTGTCCCGTCCCGTCCGTCACTTGGTCTTTGCCTTGAGGCACAAGTTCATCCGAATGCTGTCAATGAATCCCGTTTTCCATCGATTCTCATCGAACCGGGTGCGACGTACCAGTGGGAGACGACATATCAGTTTGGAATCAATAATGTAAACTGATATCGGAGGGGTGACGTCCCTCGTTTGAGTCATCCGCTGTTCATCTTTATATTCTTTTGATGAAGAACATGCTGAAGCAGGTGTCATCCGTTGATTCTCATGCGAGACGGAGACTCCTGCGGGAACAGCGGAATAGGTGAGACCCCCGAGGAACGTAAGTGACAAGGAGGCTCGCCTTCCGCCCGTGGAAAGCGAAGTCTCGCATGAGAATCAACAACCGCTTGATCGTTGACTTTTAGCTTGTCTCCATTTCATTTTGTTTTAATCTCGATGACTCATGCCTCAACCGAGAAAAACATATGAACAAAAGGCTAATTGTTCATCAACCGCGACGTAATAAACGCCGTGTCTACGAGAAAACCCGAGTGCTCCGCTTCTTGTTAGAAAACGGAGTCGCTCGGGTTTTCAATTACATTGAATTCGGACTGACTTCTTGCTCTAAGGCAAGCAAGCGGCGTTTCATGTTCAATCCACCCCAGTAGCCAATCAAATCACCGTTCTTGCCGACAATCCGGTGACAGGGGATGACTAACAGCAACCGGTTTTTCCCGATTGCCGTGCCGACTGCCCGGATGGCACGAGGGCGTGAGACGGCCGCTGCGATCTCGGAATACGTTGTAGTGTTTCCGTATGGAACAGCTTGCAATGCTTGCCAGACATCGAGCTGGAACGGTGTCCCGATCGGGTGAAGTGGCAATGTAAAGGCCGTCCGCTCTCCCTGCAAATAACCGAGCAGTTGCTCCCGGTACGGATTGATTCTTGAATCGTCAATTAAGACTTCAGCCCGTGGAAGATGCTTTCGTTTCCAGTCTTCAAAGAGTTCGGACGGTTCGTTAAACGCACCGACATAACAGAGACCGTCCGACGTCGCAGCAATCGGAAAGCAATGGTGTTCCCATTCAAGTTTCGTAAAGTAAAGTTCCATCGGGCATTGCTCCTTCAAAAACAAGTGGTGTGGTTACGTGTTCGAGAAGACAGCCTGTTGACGTGGTGGAAGATGGATTGCTTGTCCGACCAGTGCTTCGAGTGCTTCCGTCAAGGCTTCATTGCGACTCGGGTGTGCTTGGACCGGAAAACGTAAATCTTCTTGTTTCGCAGCCATTTCAAGGGCAAGCGCACATGTACCGGCGAGTTCAAGGGCACCGTCCCCAATCATATGAATGCCTAAAATCAGTGATGTCTTCGCGTCCGAGACGACTTTGATAAAACCGCTGGCCGCATCGATACTGCTCGCCCCGTTTGCCGTCAATGGAAACTGTCCGACCTGCACCGTGAACCCGCCTTCAGTGGCTGCTTGTTCCGTCAAGCCGATGGAAGCGATTGGCGGAAGTGAGCGGATGATTGTCGGGAAGTAAGGAATCGTCGTATCAGGTGAAGCGCCACCGAGATGTTCCGCCGTCCGTTTTGCTTCATGGATTGCCCGCGTCGCGAGTTGCGGACCAGGTGTTACGTCCCCAATCGCATAAATATGGGGGAAATTTGTTCGACCAAGCGCATCTACGACTAGTGTTGCATCCTCGTTTAACGTCAGACCAAGCCGATCGACACCTAAATCAAGTGTATTGGCTACGCGTGGCAACGACTGGAAGAGGTAACTGGCCTGGACAGTTTTTTCTTGTTCAGCCTTGACGATTGTGACGTCGACGTGAGTATCCGCCGGTGTAATCGTCGTCACAGTGCCACTGACAAGTGTGATTTTTTGTTTTTTGAACGTCCGCTTCAATTCTTTTTCGAGACTTGTGTCGAACTCGAATCCGTCAGCAATCAACGTCACATCTGTCCCGAGTGCTTGAAAACTCATCGCTGCTTCAATCGCGATATAATCGTTCCCGATGATAATCAGACTGTCCGGTAACTCTTGTAATTGATACAGTTGTTCCGCGTTCAAGAGAACGGATGATTCTTCACGGATGCTGTGGCTGCCGGTTGCGATCACGATATCTTGAAAACGATACGTATCGAACTGATGTCCGTGTTCGACACCGATCCGGTCGTCTGAGAGGAAGGACGCAGACCCGGTCACGTATTCAATATCATTTGCTTTACAAAGCGCTTCGACGCCTTGGCGCAGCTTCGTCACGACTTGATCACGGTAGTTTGCTAACTGGCCGAAATCATGTGTCGTTTCGATGGAAAAGCCGAGTGCCGTCAAGTGTGAGAGACGTGTTCGCTCCTGCGCAGCATGCGCCAATACTTTCGACGGAATACATCCGACGTTCAAGCATGTTCCACCGAGTCGTTCCCGCTCAATCAATGTGACGTCGCGTCCAAGCTGTTTCGCCCGAATCGCAGCTGTGTAACCAGCTGGTCCACCTCCGAGAATGAGGAGGTCACGCTCTTGTGTCAGTTCTCCTACGACCATTTAAATCAACTCCATTAATAAAGTAGTCGGTTGTTCAATCAGACCGGCGAAGCGATTCGTGAAGGCGACGGCCGTCGCTCCGTCCGCGACGCGGTGATCAAACGACATCGAGACGTTCATCATCGAGCGGACGACGATTTGATCGTTTTCATCGACGCAAGCCCGTTTTTTTGTTTTATGAAAAGCGATTAGGGCGGTCTCCGGGTAGTTGATGATGGGCGTCGCACCGGTACTGCCGAGCGGTCCGACATTACTCATCGTGAACGTGCTCGCTTTTAAGTCGCCCGCCCGCAACTCGTTTGTTTTCGCCCGTGTGTGCAGTCCGGCGAGTTGTTCATGTAACATGCGGAGTGAGAGCTGGTCGGCTTGACGGACGACAGGGACGATTAAGCCGTCTTCCGTTTCCGTCGCGATTCCGATATGGTACTCCTGCTCTAAAATGATTTGATCATTGGCTTCATCCAGTTTGGCATTGAAGACCGGGAAGTCTTTTAGGGCGACGACAAGTGCCTTGACGAAGAAGGCGTTGACACTGATCGGTGTCCCGTTCGCTTTTAGTTCTGCCCGCAGTGCAAGGAGACGTGTCATGTCGATTTCTTCAAAGTGCGTGACATGAGGAATCGTAAAGAGCGATTGCGTCATCTTCTTCGCAATCTGTTTGCGGATCCCGCGAAACGGTAACGTCGTCGGAGTAGTTGACGGTGTGACCGCTTCAGGAGCCGTGACGGCTTCAGGCCGGACAGGTGACGCGGATTCTCGACTTGTGACGAACTGCAAAACATCCTCTTCCGAAACGCGTCCGGATGGGTCCGATGCGGGTACTTGTTCGATATCAATTCCGTGATCGCGAGCAATTTTTCGTGTGTACGGTGTCGCGAGGACACGGCGCGTCTGTATGGCAAGCGGTGTTCGCGCGTTCACGACAGGACGCGATGGCTCGGTGACGGTTTCACGTGTTGCCGCTTCCTCGTCACCGGATTCAATCAGGAGGAGCGTCGTTCCGACAGTGACGGTCTGTCCAACCGGAATTAAGATGTCTTTGATGACGCCGGAAATCGGTGCCGGTAGTTCAGCGACCATTTTATCGGTCGACACTTCGACAACCGGTTGATCAAGCGTCACATGATCACCGATTTTGACGAGATAATGGGCGATTTCACCTTCCGTCATGCCTTCTCCGACATCATGTAGTTTCACTTCAGTCATAAACTCAGCTCCTTAGAAGTCGACCGTACGCGTAATCGCTTCAAGTACGCGGGCGGGTGTCGGAATATAGTGATCCTCTAGTGCGAACAACGGGACGGGTACATCAAATCCGGTCACGCGGGCAATCGGTGCCCGTAAGTAGAGGAAGGATGTGTCATTAATCAAAGCAATCAAGTCTGTCCCGAGACCACCCATCGCATGGGCCTCGTGGACGATGACGGCACGTCCTGTTTTTTGGACGGAGGCGGCGATTGTCTCTTGATCGAGCGGATAGAGTGTCCGCAGGTCGAGCACTTCACAAGAAAGACCTTGTTTTTCTGCCTGTGCTGCTGCTTTTTGAGCGACTTGCACCATTCCACCCCAGGCAACCAACGTGACATCTGTTCCTTCCGAGACGATGTTCGCTTTACCGATTTCAATCGTATAGGCTTCGTTTGGGACGGGTTCTTTGAAAGCCCGATAGCTCCGCATCGATTCGAGGAACAGAACGGGATCGGGGTCATCGATTGCAGCAAGTAACAGTCCTTTGGCGTCGTAAGGCGTCGCAGGACAGACGACCTTGAGTCCTGGCATCGAGGTGAATAAACTTTCCGTGCTGTCCGAATGGATTTCCGGGGCGCGGATTCCGGCACCATACGGCGCACGAATGACCATCGGTACGCTGTAGCGTCCCATCGTCCGCATCCGAATGCGCGAGACGTGGGTCATGATTTGTTCATAAGCCGGATAAATGAACCCGAGAAATTGAATTTCGACGATCGGTTTAAAGCCATTGACGGCAAGTCCGACCGAGGTCCCGACAATCCCCGCTTCACTGAGTGGGGTGTCGATGACACGGTCTTCGCCGAATTCGGCTTGCAGTCCGTCCGTTGCCCGGAAGACGCCGCCGTTTTTCCCGACATCTTCGCCGAGGACAAGCGTCGTGTCGTCGGTCGCTAATTTAATGCGTAATGCATCCGTGACGGCTTGGATGAGCGTCATGTCGGTCTGCTGATTGATTGGTGTCGCCATGTTAGTTCCCCCTCGCAGTCAGGTAAGCGGTTTTTTGACGCGCGACGTCTGCTGGCAACGTCGCATAGGTATGATCGAAGAGGTCATCGATCGCCGGTAGCTTGAAGGCTTCCATCGCTTTGACGGCCTCCTCGACCTCCATTTGATGGCGTGTCCGGATTGCATCGATTTCCGTGTCGTCGTAAAATCCATGCGTGCGCATGAACTGTTCGAGGCGCTCGAGCGGATCGACACGGTCGCGCGACCGTTCTTGATCGCGGTACTTCGACGGGTCGTCCGCTGTCGTATGGGCACCGAACCGCCATGTGACGGCCTCAATCAATGTCGGTCCCTGACCGTTCCGTGCGCGGGCGACAGCTTCTTGCATCGTGAAGTAGACGGCAAAGGCATCGTTTCCATCAATCCGGACGCTCGGCATGCCGTAAGCGAGTGCTTTTTGGGCGATTGTCTCCGAGTGCATCTGCTTTTGGATCGGGACAGAAATCGCATAACCGTTATTTTGGTTGAACAGAATGACCGGTGCCTGGAAGACACTTGCGAAGTTCATCCCCTCATGGAAGTCACCTTCAGACGTCGCCCCGTCTCCGAAATAGGCAACGGAGACGGCGGACGTTCCTTTTCGTTTTTCCGCCCATGCGGCACCGACCGCGTGGGGGATTTGTGTGGCAATCGGAACGGCAGGGGGGAAGATATGCAAGTCGTCCGTCGGGACACACCCCTCGACCCGTCCGTTCCAGTAAAGGAGTGTCCGTACCATATCGGCACCGAACGTCAACGTCGCCCCGTGATCACGGTACGTCGGAAAAATCCAGTCCGTATCGTTTAACGCCAGGGCACTGCCGACTTGAGCCGCTTCCTGTCCTTCAAACGGGGCATAGGTTCCGAGTCGCCCTTGGCGTTGCAAGTTGATCGCTTTTCGGTCGAATGTCCGAATCCGGTTCATGTGCGTGAATAACTGTAACGCTAATTCTTTCGTCAAAGCGTCTCGTTTCGTCTCGTCGACGATTTGACCGGCATCGTCGATGATACGTTGAATCGGGAATTGTGATTCCATCTCGTCCACCTCCATCAAGATTGATTGCGAATGTTCCACTTTGGTTTCGTTGTATTCGTGAAGATATTATTGTGGCGGGCGCGGACGTGAATCCGTTTGTCACACATCCGGTTTGCGGCTTCGAGTGTCGTGATTGACTCGGCACGTGATTGTCCGAATACTTCCAGGACGGCATCGTAAATGTGGCGTGTTTTCAGGAGGACTCGTTCATGATTGGCTCCGTACAGTTCATCTGCGACTTGAATCAGACCACCGCCATTGACGATGTAATCAGGGGCATAAAGGATGCCGCGCTGCATCAATTCTTCAGCGAGCGAATCGTCTGCGAGCTGATTGTTTGCTGAACCGCAGATTGCCTTACATGGAAGACTTGCGATGTTATCCGCACGGATGACACCGCCGTAGGCACAAGGGACGAAGACATCGGCATCCGTCAGGTGAATCTCGTGTGGGGCAACAACATGAACCGTTCCCGGTGTCATCTCGGCTTCTTTGACGATCGAGGCGAGTGCTGCTTCGTTAATGTCCGAGACGTACAGATTGGCACCAGCATGTAAAAGTTGTTCTGCGACCTTATAACCGACTTTTCCGAGTCCTTGGACGGCGTAAGAGGCACGACTCAAGTCGTCCGATCCGAACAGGCTCTCAATCGTTGCACGTAATCCATTGACGACACCTTCAGCAGTTGGAATCGACGAATCACCACTCCCGCCAAAGGCTTCCGGGATGCCGACGATCCGTGAGGTTTCGCGACTCGCATGGACGAAGTCGTCCATCGTCGTCCCCATGTCCGTCCCCGTATAGAAACGTCCGCCTAACGAATCGACGAATCGACCGAAAGCACGAAACATTTCCGGCGTTTTGTCCGTTGCCGGATTACCGATGATGACAGCTTTCCCTCCGCCGAAATCGACGTCGGCAGCGGCGCATTTATAGGTCATGCCGCGCGACAGACGCAAGACATCGTCCAGTGCTTCATCGACGGTCGCATACGGTGCCATACGACAACCGCCGAGTGCCGGACCAAGTGTCGTATCGTGAATCGCGATGATGGCTTGAAGTCCCGAAATCGGATCGTTACAAAAGATGACCTGCTCGTGTCCTGCGATTTTTTCCATGATTGATAAAGATGTGTTTGTAGATGGATTGATCATGTTCATGTCAAAGCCTCCTTGGATTTCTAAGTAAGCGCTTTCATTTTTTAGTTTAAAAAACGTGTGTCGTCAACTTGTCCTCAATAAATCGTTTATCCAAAATGATTTGCGTGACTTCGCCGACGCCGATCAACCCGTGTTCGTTCGTGACGTCGATTTTTGTCCGGACGCGGTTGTCCCGCAGTTCCGTCACCGTCGCTATGATGCTGACCTGTGATCCGAGTGGTGCCATATTCAGATGTTTTACGTTGACTGCTCCCCCGACGCCTTCTTCTGACGATTCCAGATAAGGGAGGATGATTTTGCGGGCGGCCCACTCCATATGATAAACCATCGACACAGTGGAGTAGGCGGGATGGACGACGGTTCCTTCGAACTGTGCGAACATCTCTTCCGTGACGGTCGTTTCGACGCGTGCCGTCTGACCAAGGGCTAAACCAGGTTTCATAGAATCCTCCTCTATCTTCAAAACATATCTGTTTCTCTCCAAGTGGTCTTACCAAAAATAGTATAACACTTGTCACACGATATTTTATCAATCAGTTACAAAATGAGCAAACCATTTCAGAAATTTTTTCCAAACAGTAGTATGTTATGCCGTTTTATGATGGTGAAAAGACCTTAAATCCGAAAAATGACGAAGATTCGATTGGGTGACGAAAGATATGGGAGCTTTTAACAAAATGAATCATTGACAACATTGTGAACGTATCGTAGGTTTAACGTATAACTAAATTTAAACGGGCGTATTTTTATTGTGTTAAATGAATGGGGAGGTGCGCTATGTTTTATGATGAGGCACTTGAGACGATGACGCATGAAACACGACAACGACTGCAACTCAATCGTTTACGTGAAACGGTCCGGTATGCGATGGAACGTGTGCCGTTTTACCGGAAACGTTTTGAGGAAGCCGGGCTTGATGCTGTTGCCTTTGATCAGCTAGAAGATATCCAAAAACTTCCGTTCACCGGAAAAAGTGATTTACGTGAGAACTATCCGTTCGGGCTGTTTGCCGTCAAACAAGAAGAGGTTGCGCGCATTCACGCCTCGTCCGGAACGAGCGGCAAAGCGACGGTCGTCGGGTACACGCAGGAAGATTTGGACGACTGGGCAGGTGCCGTCGCACGTGGTCTCGTCATGGCAGGTGCAAAACGGACGGATTTGTTGCATAACGCGTATGGTTATGGACTGTTCACGGGTGGGCTCGGTTTACATGCCGGAGCAGAAAAACTCGGGATAACGGTCGTCCCCGTATCAGGCGGGAATACGGATCGGCAAATCACATTGATCGAAGACTTCAAACCGGCAGGGATTTGCGGTACACCTTCTTATGTGCTGCGCCTTGCAGAACGGATGGAAGAGCGGGGCATCAATCCCCGGACAACGGGCTTACGTTATGGAATTTTCGGAGCTGAACCGTGGTCGGAAGAAATGCGTCGGACGCTCGAAGAAAAATTGAATATTACTGCACTTGATATTTACGGACTGAGCGAAATCATGGGTCCGGGCGTCGCAATCGAATGTCCAGCGCAACAGGGATTACACATCATGGATGACTTGTTCATCACGGAAGTCATTGATCCCAGCACGGGGGAACCGTTACCAGAAGGGATGGTCGGGGAACTCGTTTTTACAAGTTTAAAAAAGAAAGCGCTTCCAATTATCCGCTACCGGACGGGGGACCTCGCTTCGATTACACGTGAAACATGCGCTTGCGGTCGAGCGACGACCCGGATGTCCCGGATTACAGGACGAACGGATGACATGATGATCATCCGCGGTGTCAACGTCTTCCCGTCGGAGATTGAACGTGTCCTATTGAAACAAGATGGTGTCACACCACATTATCAAATTCATCTCGTCAAACGACATGGACTTGATGCGATCGAGCTGCACGTCGAGCTCGAAGAACAGACGCAGCAGGAAGCAGTCATGCGAACCGTCTGTGAAGCCATCAAATCAGAATGCCTGATTTCGATTGAAATGATCTGTCACCCACGGTATGGCGTCAGCCGTTCAGAAGGAAAAGCAGAGCGGATTGTCGATCGTCGGACCGAAACGTCGGATAAAGAACCTGTTTAAGACAAGAGGAGGAACTCAACATGTACGATGCAACACACTTGTTCGAACCGGAAGTCATGACGGAAGATGAAAAGCTCGCCCGGTTCACGGAACGAATCGAGAACGGTGAAAAGATTGAAGCCGATGACTGGATGCCTGCGTTTTACCGCGATACGTTAATCAAATTGATTTCGATGCACGGAATCAGCGAAATCATGGGCGCCTTACCAGAGAAGGAATGGGTCCCGAAAGCCCCGTCCCTGCGCCGGAAGCTCGGCATCATGGCGAAAGTCCAGGATGAAATGGGGCACGGACAACTGTTGCTCCGCGTCGTCGAGGATTTGATGAAACCGTACGGGAAAACGCGCGGTGATTTGATGGATGACCTGTTTACGGGACGTCTGAAGTTTCACAACGTCTTCCACATGCCGACCCGTACGTGGGCAGATGCCGGAACGATCGGTTGGCTCGTTGATGGTGCAGCAATCATCACCCAGACGAACATGTTAGGGGCGTCATACGGTCCGTATGCCCGTGCCTTACAACGAATTTGTGCGGAAGAAGTGTTCCATGCGCAGCATGGTGAATCAATCATCATGGCACTTGCTGAAGGAACACCCGAACAAAAAGCGATGATTCAGGAATCACTGGATGAATGGTGGGAGTCGCTCTTGATGTTCTTCGGTCCGGCGACAAAAGAAACGACCGGAACATCGAAACAAGACATCACGATTGCCTATAAGATTCGGACGAAGACAAACGAAGAACTCCGCCAAAATTTCTTTACGAAGTATGTCCCGCGGATTCAATCGCTTGGACTGGTCATTCCGGATCCAACGCTCCGTTTTGACGAAGAATCGGGACAATGGATTTATGCCCAGCCCGATTGGTCGGAGTTTAAGAAAATCATTCAAGGCGGAGGACCGCGTTCGAAGGAGCGTCTCGCCTTACGCCGGACGTCTTATCAAAATAACGCGTGGGTCCGTGAAGCGTTGGCCAAGACGATGGCATGAAGGAGGGGAACGACATGACGGAAACATTTTATCAGGAGTTCGAAGTGTTTAGTAAACGGACGCCGAACGCCGCGATCACGCATCAATTCAGCTTGCTTGCACCAAACAAGGAAATGGCGTTACTGATGGCGCAAGAAAACTTCATGCGCCGCGAACCGGTCGTCGACATTTGGGTCGTCAAACGGACGGACGTCCGCGGCCTGACTCCGGACGAAAAGCAGATGTTGACGCGACTCGATAACAAGGATTACCGGACGACGAAAGGGTACGGCTACTTGAAGAAAAAGTGGCGCCATTATGAACAGCAGATGCTCGACGAAAAAGAAATCATGTCTTGGCAGGGAGGCGACTCGAAATGACGGAGCAAGAACGGACGGCGCTCGCAGCGTTACTGTATCAGTTAGCGGATGACGATTTTCTTTATGCGTTCCGCGGCTCGGAATGGCTTGGTCTGGCACCGCATATCGAAGAAGATGTTGCGTCCTCATCCATTGCCCAGGATTCGATGGGACACGCGGCGATGTATTATCAATTGCTCGAAGAGTTAGGGGAAGGGAAGGCGGACGCATTGGCACACGTCCGGCTGGCGCATGAACGAAAAAATTCGATTCTCGTCGAACGGGTCAACGGTCCCGGATACTACATGGAGACACCGGAATATGACTGGGCGTATGCCGTCGTCCGGAACTACTGTTACACGCTGGCGAAAAAAATCCGCATCGATGCTTTAAAAAACAGCAGCTATGCCCCACTCGCGGCAGCCGCCGTCAAAATCAATATGGAATTGTACTATCACCTGCTCCACTGGCAAACGTGGTTCACGCAACTGTATCAAGCGACTCCGACGGCACGTCAAAAGATGGATGCAGCACTTGAACAAGTGTTGGCGGACTTCGGCGACATGTTTGACTACGGGGAGCACGGTGACATGATCGAAGAGATGCAATTGATTGAAGGACAGGGGATCTTACTTGATCGGTGGTATCAGACATTGACGCCGACGCTCGTCGAGTTGAATGTCACGTTACCGGAGATGCGGATGTCAGCCAATGGCCGCAACGGTGAACATTCGGCTGACTTGAACGATGCCTTGTCGACGCTCGGAGAAGTCTACTTGATTGACCAGTCCGCCGTATGGTGAGGAGGGATGCGTCATGACGACGCTTGCGTTACAACAAGAAATCCAGGCCGCGCTCGATACCGTCAAGGATCCGGAAATCGATGCCGTCAGCATTCTTGATCTCGGTATGTTCGACAAGATGGAGTTGACGGAATCTGCGACCGGTTACGCGATTCGGGTGACGTTGCTTCCGACATTCCTCGGATGTCCGGCACTCGACATCATCAAAAAAAATACGATTGCAGCACTCGAGCAAATTACGGCGTTACAAACAATCGACGTCGTCTTCATCTTTGACCCGCCGTGGACGTCGGACCGGATCACTGAGCAGGGCATCGAGGGACTGAAGTCATTCGGGATTGCACCACCACGCGTCGTCGACGGATCTTGGGAAATTGATTGTCCGTACTGTGGTTCGACGTTCGTATCGATCGAAAACCTCTTTGGTCCGACGGCATGTCGCAGCATTCTGTACTGTAAAACGTGTAAAAATCCATTCGAGGCGATGAAACCCGTCTCTACTCTCATGTGAAGGAAGGTAATTGATATGGTAAAACTAATCGCGCTTTATAAACACCCGGAGAACAAGGAACAGTTTGACGAGCACTACTTCAATGTTCATGGTCCGATTACGGCTAAAATTCCCGGCTTACAAGAGATGACCGTGACGAAAATCGTTGGTTCACCGATGGGTGGCGAAGGAAAATATTATTTGATGTGTGAAATGGTCTACGAAAGTCACGAGACGATGCAGGCCGGTATGCGTTCACTTGAAGGGAAAGCATCCGGGAAGGACTTGATGAGCTTCGCTGGGGATCTCGTCACATTGATGATTGGTGAAGAAGTCCATGCCGATGCAACAGTACGTTAAAACAGCGATTGATGGAGCGGTCGGACGCATCACTCTCAATCGGCCGGAGCGGTACAACGCCCTCAACCGGGCGATGATTCGTGAAATCGTTGAAGCGATGGAGCAGTTCGACCGCGACGAAACGATTGGTGCCATCGTATTGAGTGGCGCCGGAAAATCATTTTCTGCCGGAGCAGACATCGACGAGATGGTAGAGGCAACACCGATTTCGATGGAGCTCCTGGACCCGTTCGCCGATTGGGACCGCATCAGTCGGCTGAAGAAACCGCTGCTCGCTGCCGTTCACGGCTATGTCCTGGGTGGCGGGTTTGAACTGGCACTTGCCTGCGATTTGATTTATGCAACAGATACGACACGGTTCGGTTTCCCGGAAGTCAATCTTGGTGTCATGCCGGGAGCAGGCGGAACACAGCGACTGACGAAACGGATCGGCCGGACACGTGCCCTCGAATGGTTATGGACGGGGGAGCAGATGACAGCAGATCAAGCGGAGCGTTTTGGGCTCGTCAACCGACTCGTCGAAGCCGACCGACTCGAAGCGACGGTATTGACCGTTGCCCACCGGATTGCGGCGCAACCGAAGATGTCGGTCCGCCTGATTAAGGATGCCGTCGATAAAGCCGGCGACTTGTCGATTCAGGACGGAATGGAACACGAGCGGAGAAATTTCTACTTGTTATTTGCGACAGACGATCAAACGGAAGGCATGCAAGCCTTTCTCGAAAAACGTCAACCTACATTCAAAGGAAACTAAAAAGGGAGTGGATGTCATGTCAACGGTACACGAAAAAACAATCGAAATGAAACGGTCGGTCTACCACCTCGTCATCAATGGGGAGCAAGTCGAAGGCACGACAGGCGAGACGTTTAAGACCTATAACCCGGCGACCGGAGAAGTCCTGGCAGAAGTGGCGAAAGCGTCCAAAGAAGATGCCGACCGTGCCGTCAAAGCAGCACGTGAGGCGTTTGACCATGGCAAATGGAAGATGTGGCCAGTTGGTCGTCGTGCGCAAATCCTGAACAAAATCGCAAGCATCATGCGGTCGCGCTTCAATGAAATCGTGGAACTCGAGATTCTCGATACCGGGAAATCGTTAGCGGCTGCGCAAGGACAAGTCACGCAGGCAATCGAAGACTTCGAATTTTATGCCGGGGCGATCGTCGGTCACCGCGGTGTCGTCAATAACGTGCCGGGACAATTCCACAACTACACAGAAAAAGAAGCAGTCGGTGTCTGTGCCCAAATTATTCCATGGAACTATCCGTTGATGATGGCTGCCTGGAAAGTCGCACCAGCGATCGCGGTCGGTTGTTCCGTCGTCGTCAAACCGGCAACGCTGACGCCGCTGACTGCCATCATTCTCGGAGAAATTTGTCTGGAAGCCGGTGTCCCGGCAGGCGTCGTTAACGTCATTCCGGGATCAGGACGCGAAATCGGAAACCATCTCGTCGAGCATCCGCACGTCGATAAAGTAGCCTTCACCGGTTCGACACCGGTCGGGAAAGACATCATGGGTCGGGCATCCGAGACACTGAAGCGTGTCACGCTCGAGCTCGGCGGCAAGTCACCGAACATCGTCTTTGAAGATGCGGATATCACGGCTGCTGTCGACGGCTCATTGTTCGGCATCTTCTATAACAGCGGTCAATCGTGTGAGGCACGGTCACGTCTTTACGTCCATGAAGACATCTACGAAACATTCATGGAACAATTCGTCGCGAAGACAAAGCAACTTGTCCTCGGGAACCCGTTCGATAAAGGGACACATGTCGGGGCAATCATCGATCAACAGCAACTCGATGTCATCGACGGGTACGTCCAATCGGCAAAAGCAGACGGGGCGACGATCCTTGCGGGCGGTCAAGTCGAACAGGTCGAAGGATTCGAAAAAGGCTTCTGGTATGCACCGACGATCATCACGGACGTCACGCACGAGATGAAAGCGGTCAATGAAGAAATCTTCGGACCGGTCGTCGTCGTCATGCCATTCAAAGATGAAAAAGAAGCGGTTCGTCTCGCGAACGATACGGAATTTGGTCTCGGTTCAGCGGTCTGGACGAAGGACGGGGCGCGGGCGACACGAGTCGCGAACCAAATCAAAGCCGGGATTGTCATGGTTAACTGTCCGTTCTCAGCCTTCCCGGGTACGCCGTTCGGTGGCTACAAACAATCCGGTTTCGGTCGTGAACTCTGTATCGAAACGCTTGATTTATATACGGAAACGAAAAGTATCTTATCGTATTACGGAAGCCGTCCGCTTAATCCGTTCGGACTGTAAACACCAACGTGCGGACGCGAGTCCGCACATTTTTTTATAAGGAGGAATTCAGATGATTAATCAGATTGTCGTTGTTGGATCAGGCGTCATGGGGCGCGGAATCGCCTACGTCGCAGCCGCAAAAGGATTCGAAGTCACACTCGTCGATATCGAAACTGCCTTGCTCACTTCTGCCAAACAGGAGTTGGAACGGATTGCCGAAAAAGGAATCGTCCGCGGGAAGATGTCGGCGGATGAAGTCGAACAACTGTTTTTGCACCTTCGTTTTTCGACAGACTTAACAGCGGCCGCAGCACACGCCGATCTCGTGATTGAAGCCGTCCCGGAACGGCTCGAGATTAAACAGTCCGTCTTCCGGACGATTGAAGCCGCAGCCCGGCCGGCATGTTTTTTCGCGACGAACACATCGACGATGAGTCCGACGGAAATCGCCTCGTTTACGATGCGACCGGACCGTGTCATGGCGATGCATTTCTTTAATCCGGTTCATCTGATGCCGCTTGTCGAACTCGTCCGTGGACTTGAGACGTCGGATGAGACCGTGACGGCACTGACGGGCGTCGCCGAACGGATGGGGAAAGAAACGGTCGTCATTCAGGAGTTCCCGGGGTTTGTCACGTCACGGATCAGTGCGCTCGTTGGTAACGAAGCCTTCTACATGCTGCAAGAAGGACTTGGAACGCCGGAAGAAATCGATAAGGCAATCAAGCTTGGGTTGAATTATCCGATGGGACCGTTCGAACTGGGAGACTTAGTCGGACTCGATACGCGCCTGCATAATTTACGTTACTTACATGAGAAGCTCGGAGAAAAATACCGTCCGGCTCCATTGCTCGAGCAATACGTCAAAGCGGGACGACTCGGTCGTAAGACGGGACGCGGAGTATATGACTATGCGGAAAGCGGGGTGAAGGCACCATGAGGCGTGTCGCGATCATCGACGCCGTCCGGACACCGATCGGACGGTACAATGGGGCGTTAAAAGACGTCCGGCCGGATGACTTAGGAGCAATCGTCATCGAAGCCTTACTCGCCCGTAATACACAAGTTGCCCCTGAAACAATCGAAGAAGTCATTTTCGGCAACGCGAACCAAGCGGGCGAAGACAATCGGAATGTCGCCCGGATGTCGGGCTTACTTGCCGGTTTACCGGTCAGCGTCGCCGGAACGACGATGAATCGGCTATGCGGTTCCGGACTTGATGCTGTCATCGCAGCCGCACGGGCGATTGCCTTAGGCGAAGGCGACGTCTATATCGCCGGCGGGACGGAAAGTATGACGCGTGCTCCATTCGTGATGGGGAAACCGGATGCGGCGTTCCCGCGTGGCAATCAAACGTTATACGATACGACAATCGGCTGGCGGTTCGTCAATGAACGGCTGGCCGAACAATACGGAACCGACTCGATGCCGGAAACGGCGGAAAATGTCGCGTCGCGTTACGGAATCAGCCGGGATGCCCAGGACGACTTCGCGTATACAAGCCAGTTCCGGGCGAAACAGGCGATCGATAGTCAACGTTTTGCGGACGAAATCGTTCCTGTTCGTTACGCAAATAAACGAGGAGCGATGCTTGAGGTCAGTCAAGATGAACATCCGCGACCGGAGACGACGCGCGAGAAGCTCGGCACATTGCGCCCGTTGTTTCCAAACGGAACGGTCACGGCGGGGAATGCGTCAGGTGTCAATGATGGTGCATCCGCTTTGTTATTGATGAGTGAGGAACACGCACGCGAGCTTGGACTGACGCCGCTCGGGTTTTACCGGGCAAGTGCGACGGCAGGTGTCGAACCTGCCATCATGGGGATTGGTCCGATTGACGCGACAAAAAAAGCGTTACGCCGTGCGGAACTGACGATCGAGCAACTCGACCTGGTTGAACTGAATGAAGCATTTGCGGCACAAAGTCTAGCCTGTATTGCCGAACTTGGTCTTGATGCAGACAAGGTCAATGTCAACGGAGGGGCGATCGCTTTTGGTCATCCACTCGGTGCAAGTGGTGCCCGGATTTTGACGACCTTGTTGCATGAAATGAAGCGGACGAACCGGACATACGGGCTGGCGACGATGTGTGTCGGGGTCGGACAAGGAATCGCCTTGATAGTCGAACGGGAGGGACTGACATGATTCATTTTGAACGAAGTGGACAACTTGCGCTGATTCGGATTGATCGTCCGGAACGGATGAATTGTTTTGATTATCCGACGCTGGTCGAGCTACAGGAACTTGTGGATGCCGTCAAAACGGACGAATCGGTCCGGGTCGTCGTATTTACCGGGACAGGGAAAGCATTTAGTGCCGGTGCTGACTTAAAAGAGCGGGTGACACTGAATGAAACAGAAGTCCGTCGGAATGTGCTGGCAATCCGTGAAGTCTTTGCGAGCATCGCGGCGTTGCCTCAACCGACGATTGCAGCAGTTAACGGTCACGCGCTTGGCGGGGGATTTGAGTGGATGCTTGCCTGCGATTTCCGGATCATCGTCGACGGCGCGTTGGTCGGTCTGACGGAAACGAGCTTTGGTATCATCCCGGGAGCGGGTGGAACACAACGCCTTCCGCGTCTGATTGGGGAGACACGGGCGAAAGAACTGATCTTTACGGCGAAGAAAATTGATGCCGAGACGGCAGAACGATACGGGCTCGTCTCGCAAGTCGTCGCGACAAAGGATGCGTTGTTACCGGCTTGCTTTGAACTTGCAGCAGCGATGCTCCGCAATGGGCCGATTGCCATTCGTCAGGCGAAACAAGCGATCGACGTCGGAATGGATGTGTCGCTCGCTGACGGCTTACGACTTGAAACGGAAGCCTATGAGGCAGTCATACCGACCGAGGACCGGCTTGAAGCACTCCGCGCCTTTGCTGAGAAGCGAACACCGCAGTTTCAAGGGAGATGAGGATGGTCGCCACCTGAAATAACACGTATACTAACGGTACACAAAAAAACGTTATATCAAAGAGAGAGTGAATGACATGAGTGCGAATACCCAATCGATGATTTTTACGATTTATGGCGATTACATCCGGCACTACGGGAATCAGGTTTGGGTGGGAAGTCTGATTCGGTTGTTGAAGGAGTTCGGACATAACGAACAAGCCGTTCGCGTTGCCGTTTCACGAATGGTCAAGCAAGGATGGTTGATTTCTGAAAAACAAGGGACAAAAAGTTTTTATTCGCTGACGGACCGTGGGGTCGAACGGATGGAAGAGGCGGCGCGGCGGATTTACAAGTCGACGCCACACGTCTGGGATGGAAAATGGCGGACATTGATGTATACGATTCCGGAGGAAAAACGTCAGATTCGGGATGAGTTGCGGAAGGAACTGACGTGGAGTGGTTTCGGTAACTTATCAAACGGGGTCTGGATTTCTCCGAACCCGCTTGAAAAAGAAGCGACACGTCTGATCGAGGCGTATCAGATTACCGAATACGTCGATTTTTTCGTCGGCGAATACCACGGACCGCAACAAGATCAATCGCTCGTCGAACGTGCTTTTCCGCTCGACGAGTTGCAAGCGCGGTACGAAGCATTCATCGTTGAGTACAGCCGGCGTTACATCGTCCACCAAAGCCAAATCCAACTCGGAGAGATGGATGAGGAACAGTGTTTTGTCGAACGGACGAAGCTCGTCCATGAATACCGGAAGTTTTTGTTTACGGATCCTGGTCTCCCGCAAGAATTACTTCCGGATGCCTGGAACGGACACCATGCGGCAGTATTGTTCGAACAATACTATCGCCTGCTTGCGGCACCGGCCAGCCGATTTTTTGAGTCGATTTTCAAAGAGACACACGACGTGACACAAAAAAGTGCTGACTACGATGCGTCGGAGCATCCATTGTTTGCGGAGCGGTCGTAAGCGCAAGTAACCTTGTGCTTACGACCGTAGCGTCAATTGAGAAATGAATCTATTACAGGTGAGCTCCGGTCTTCTGGAAGTTCACTTTTCGCATGTGGAAAACAGTTATTGTCCGAGCTGTTCCCGGAAGGCATACCCTTTATCGACATAGGAGTCGATTGATTCCTGAATCATCTCGAGATCAGCTGGTGTCAACTGCCGCACGACTTTACCGGGGGAGCCGACGATCAAGGAGCGGGGCGGGAACTTCTTGCCCGGGGGAATCAACGTATTGGCGCCGATGATACATTCTTCACCGATTTCGGCGTGATCAAGGACCGTCGCCCCCATGCCGACGATCGATCTGCGACCGATGCGACAGCCATGGAGAATCGCATTATGTCCGACCGTCACCTCGTCTTCAACGATGACAGGTGCCCCTTCGTATAAATGAATCGTCGCGTTGTCCTGGATGCTGCAACGCTTCCCGATTGTAATCGGTCCTTCATCCCCGCGTAATACGGCGTTGAACCAAACCGTTGACTCCTCACCGATCGTTACGTCACCGATTAAGAATGCTCCCGGCGCCACGAAGACGGTCTCCGCAAGTCTAGGTGTCGTATCACGATATGGAATATTCATAAAAACCCCTCTTTTCCGATTAATGAATTTCAATTCAGTCTTACTTAGTATATCATTCTTAAACAGCAGATTGGAGGAAGACGATGTCCCGATTATGTGAGTTACTGCAAATCCGCGTTCCCATCATCCAAGGCGGAATGGGAAATGTCAGTCATGCTGCCTTAACGGCAGCCGTCTCGAATGCCGGTGGTTTAGGAACACTCGGTTGTGGCACACGTTCGCCGGAAGAAATGCGCCGTTTGATTGAGCAGACCCGTCAATTAACAACGCATCCGATTGCCTTGAACATTGCGATTGGTGTCTCGCCGCATACGGAAGCCCTGATTGAATTAGCGATAGCAGAACAGATTCCGGTCGTGTCCTTATCAGCCGGAAACCCAGCACCCTATACTAAACGTTTACGGACGGCCGGAATTACGACGATTGCGGTCATCGCGTCAGTCAAACACGCATTAAAGGCAGAAACGGCCGGGGTCGATTTGCTTGTTGCAGAAGGTGTGGAAGCGGCAGGTATCAATTCACCGCTCGAGCTGACGACGCTGACACTGGTTCCGCAAATCGTGGATCATGTCAGACTTCCCGTCATCGCGGCTGGGGGAATTGGAGACGGTCGTGGACTTGCAGCCGCTTGGATGCTTGGTGCGTCCGGGGTGCAGCTTGGAACGCGTCTGATTGCGACGCAAGAAGCAGCCGTTCATGCGAACTACAAGAACCATCTCGTAGGAGCAACGGATCTTGAGACACGAATCATCGGTCGTTCCGTCGGCCGTGTCCGGCGTGTGTTAAATGGACCGTACGTTGCTGCACTACAAGGTGTTTCATCGCTTGATGAGTTTAACGCGAAGACGACAGAAGCGTATCACGTGACGGGTGCGGTCGATGGTGACGAGGTCAACGGGTATGTCAACGCCGGTCTCGTGTCTGGTCTCGTTACAGATATTCCGACCGTATCTGAATTATTCGAGCGGATGCAACAGGAAGCGTATACGCAAATTGAACGGGTGCGGGCCGATTATATGTAATGGATCAGTAATCAGTAAGGCGGATTGTTCCTGGGAAGACGAACAATCCGTCTTCGGACTGTAGACAACGTGCGATCGGGAGATCAAGCGTCGTTATTCGTTGCTTTCCCCGTAGGAGTCAACGAAACGTGACGCTTTTTAGGTGATATCGCTTTGAAGACGAGGCGAGACGGGGAAGCGCGAACGGATTGCATCCCGATATCGCATGGTTACGCCTCTTAATCGATTATCTACACGCTGAAGACGGGCAATCCGTCTTTTTTTATACAATTTTTTAAAATGGGACATTTGTCCTTTTCAGATAAGGTGAAAATAGTGTCTACTCATAACAGAAGAAACAAAAGGAGGTGCCTTAAAGTGCAGGGAGTTATATTCGCATTAATGAGTGGACTATTCATTGCGTTGCAGGGGATTTTTAATGCCCGTTTAGGAGATGCCATTGGTCCGTGGTTTTCGGTGACGATCGTTCATTTCGTCGGATTGATGGGGTGCTTAGCGATTTATAGTGTGGTTCGTGACCGGAAAATCGGCGGTTTTCGACAGCTTCCGCTCCTCTATGCCAGTGGCGGATTGCTTGGCGTACTCGTCGTCGTGACCGAACTGACGTCGATCCAGTTACTTGGCATGACGTGGGCGATGTGTTTGTTGCTCGTCGCACAAATTTTATGTGCATTCGTGATTGATTTGAACGGCTGGTTTGGTGTCATCAAAAAAAGGAGTAACCGGGGACAGTGGATCGGGATCAGTTTGATGCTTGCCGGAGTTGCGATTTTTTCACTGTCCTAAAGGGAGGATCTATGCAGACGATTGAGACCTATTTAAAACAGTACGACTTAGCGGATATTTTTACGGAGACCAGTAAAGGCTATTTACGCATCGAAACGTTTTCGGAAGGGGACCTGTTATGTGTGACGGGTGAACCGATTGACCGGATGTATTTCATCGTCGAAGGAAAAATTAAAATCTCTGCAGCATCGGCTGAAGGGAAACAACGGATTTTACGCTTCAAAAAGGCGATGACGGTGATTGGTGATGCGGAATATATCAATCAACGGGAAGTCTTGAATACCATCGAGGTGATTACGGACGTTGTGGCACTCAGCATTCCGTATGCGATCTTACGTGAGCACAATACGACGAACACCTTTTTACAATTTTTACTGCGGGTCATTACGACCAAGTGGTACGCGGACTCGAAATCAGCATCATTTCATGTCCTCTATTCGGTCGAAGAACGATTTGCCGGATATCTGTTATCGATTACCTCGGACGTTTCCGACAGTCTGTTTTATCAAGAGATGCGAACGTCGAATCTCCATGACGTCGCCGATTGGCTCGGGACGAGTTACCGTCATTTAAACCGTATCATCTCAACACTTTGTGAAGAAGAAATCTTGGCGAGACGACGCGGGAAAATCATTATTTTAGATGTAGAGCGGATTAAAGAAAAAGCGAACGGAAATAGTTACGAATAAGGAGGGGCTAGCATGGGACTAGGTATGTTTTGTGCGATTACGGCAGGAATGATGATTAGTTTACAGACGGTATTGAATGCACGGATGAGTCATGCGTTCGGGGCATGGGCGACGACGACCCTCGTCTTTTTTGTCGGGTTCATCGGTTCACTGTTTGCGCTACTCGTATTTCGGGGTGGCACATTCTCGAACATTCAAACGGTCGAACCGCTTTATTTATTCGGTGGTCTGGTCGGTGTCGGTGTCGTATTTTGTGTGATGCGCGGGATTCAGTTGCTCGGTCCATCGATTGCGATTTCGGTCGTCTTGATTTCGCAACTGAGTTTTGCATTATGTGTCGACTTGTTCGGTTGGTTCGGTTTACCGGAACTTGAGCTTTCGCTCGGACAAGTCGCTGGATTGCTTGTGATGCTAGCCGGTATTTTTGTGTTGAAACGATATCAAGTCGTAGAAATCGAATCTTCGGATGAGTTGTCGGAAAAGGTATCGTAATTCTTACGGTTAACTCTGGCAGTATAAAGTCGATTTTTTAGCGTGAAGACGAATCAGTAGTTGTGGAATGAAAGATTCGTTCTTTTCGTTGCTTTCCTCGGGCGAGGCGCAAGCCGTTGCTCCTTGATCCTCACGGACAACGAGCAGGGTCTTGCCAGCCTCTTGGCAGCGCGTGTTCACGCGCTTTTTCCCGTAGGAGTCAACGAAAAACGAAGCTTTCAGGGTGTACCGCAGAGAAAATCATAGAGTAGTGTTAGAGCACAGTCTGTCTCGAATCGCTTTGAAGACGAGATGAGACAGGGAAACGCGAACGGATTGCCTCTTGTTATAGCATAGTCACTCTTCATAAGAGTTTGTCTACATGCTGAAAGCCCGCACGAAGCGGGCTTTTTTAGTTTAGACAGATACTTCTTCTTTCCAAGCCACATCGATGAATTCATCGCGACCGGATGCTTTCCGGTCTTTTTTGTAGTGTTCCGGATTCTTTTTGTGGAAGTTTTGATGATAGTCTTCTGCTGGATAGAAGGCTTGTGCCGCTTCGATTCGTGTGACGATCGGTTGCTTAAAGCGATTGCTCGCAGCAAGCGCGTCACGTGAAGCAATCGCAGCAAGGCGCTGTTCTTCCGTATGATAAAAGATGGCAGGTGCGTATTGTGTCCCACGGTCCTGGAACTGTCCGCCGGCGTCAGTCGGATCCGTTTGCGGCCAGTAAAGTTCGAGTAACCGCTCGTATGAGAATAACGCCGGATCAAATGTAATCTCGACGACCTCCGAATGACCGGTCGTGCCTGTTTTTATTTGTTCGTATGTCGGATTTTCGATTTGTCCTCCTGTATAACCGGAAACAATTCCGTGAATACCGGGCAGTTCTTCGAATGGTGTCACCATGCACCAGAAACAGCCTCCTGCGAATGTTGCTTTTTCCATCTATATCTCGTCCTTTCCGCTGGCGGTAGTCGCCTTGTAATCATTCGTGCTCTGACAGCGAGAAAACGAAAACGACTCCTTTGCTTGGTTGCAAAAGGAGTCGTCGCTTTTTATCAACCAAAGCTTGCGCTTTGCTGGTCGTAGCACCTTGCCACTGAAGGCAGGTTGCTGGGACGTCATCGATCCAGATCTCTCAGTCCACTCTTGATAAGTGTTATATGAAGTTGATTAAATTCGTTATCATTGATGTGATAATAGCATCTCTAAAACGACAAAGTCAATCATTAAGATTGTAAGGCATGCAGGACGGTCGCACCTAGAGATTTCGCGCCGACGAGTAGTGCCCGTTCATCGATTTCATATTTCGGATGGTGTTGCGGATAAATCGTACTCCCGTCCGTTTTGGCGGACCCCGTAAAGAAGTAGCTTCCTGGGATACGCTCTAAATAATAGGCGAAATCGTCTGCTGCCATCATCGGTTTGAGTTCTTTGACATGGGCTTCACCTAAAAATGCAGTCGCCTCTTTAACGAGATTTGTTTCTACCGGATGATTCCAAAGGGATGGATAACCCGTCGTAAAGTCGATGGAGTAGCTCGCACCGATTCCGGCACACGTCGTCCGAGCAACTAAATCGACCTGCTGGCGTAACTGGTGACGCAGCGCTTCGTCGAATGTCCGGATTTCACCGACAATCCGTGCCTCACCAGTAACGATGTTCGGAGCCGTTCCGGCATGGAATGAACCGATTGCGATGATGGCAGGTGAAAACGGATCAACTCGCCGACTGACAAGGTGTTGGAGATTACAGACGAGTTGTGCCCCGGCGACGAGTGCATCTTGTGTTTTATGAGGGGCTTGCGCATGACCACCCTGTCCGTGGACAACGATTTCGAATTCATCGATGGCGCACAGCGTATGTCCTGCGTGATAGCCAATTGTTCCGACAGGTAAGTCATTTTCGAGATGCGTACCGAAAATTGCATCGACCCCGTCAAGACAGCCGTCTTCAATCATTTGAATGGCACCACCCGGGAAGACTTCTTCCCCGTGCTGATGAATGAACACGATTGTTCCGTGAAGGTCTTCTTGCAGTGCTGTAAAGGCCGAGGCAAGACCGAGTGCAATCGCCGTATGTCCGTCATGTCCACACGCATGCATGACACCCGGATGAATCGAACGGAAGGCGAGATCCGTTTCCTCCTGCAGTGGCAGGGCATCGAAATCGGCCCGAATGGCGATGGTCTTTCCAGGATGTTTTCCTTTGAGGGTCGCGACGATCCCGCTACCACCGACGTTCCTGCGGTAAGGGAGACCAAGCTCATCATAAAATGAGGCGATGGCGTTTGGTGTCCGCACTTCTTGAAAAGAGAGTTCCGGGTGACGGTGCAGATCACGACGTCTTTCAATGATTTGTTGTTCGAGTTGATCGAGTTGAGTGAAGAGTTGCTGTTGCATCATAATCATCCTTTCAGGTTTTTGAGGTATGACTTTCTATAAAACGGGTAGAGATAGGAGTAATGAATGATGAGGAGGAAAACAAGTCATGGGAGAAATTATTGTCAACGCGGTCATCACAGTCAAAGCAGGTTTAGCCGATCAAGTCTTTCCGATTTTAAGTACGGTCTACAAAGCTTCACAAAACGAGCCGGGGTGCTTGCGTTATAGCTTACATCAATCGATTGAAGATGAACATCAGTTCATGCTGTATGAAGTCTATCAAGATGAAGAAGCGTTAGAAGCGCATATTGCGTCAGACCACTATAAAGCGTATCGCGAGCAAATCGAATTGTACTTAATCGATCGCCAAGTTACGAAATATGCGGAAATGACATTTTAATGTTAGCTAAAAGAAGCGGACCTCCCGGGTTAGGGAAGGTCCGTTTTTTTAATCATTACATTGATTTGAAACCGAGGAAGTGCTCACGCCAGTGCGGCTCGTAAATTGAACTGATTTGCAGTTGTGATCCTCCGGCATGAATGAAGTGTTTACTATCTAACATGATCCCGATATGCGAGGGGCCATCCGTATACGTGTTTTCGAAGAAGACGATATCCGAGCGTTTTCCGGAACTGATACTTGTGCGTTGATTTGTAAAGAACGCTCCGTACCAGTAACCGCGGACATTCGTCCGTCCGCCGTATTTTCCGGCTTGGTTCGTCGCATAATGAATCAAGCCGGAACAATCGAATCCACCATTCGCCACGTTTTGTGATCCCCATGTGTACGGAGTACCGATATGGGCAACAGCAGCTTGAATCAACTTTTCGCCACGTGAATTATTTTTCTTGTCAACTTTTGTTTCGCTCGTCACTGTAAGGGCCGTCACCGGGATGTAGACGGGCGTCCAGCCGGACTGAATGACATAGAAATTACCGACGCGGTAACGCGGATACACACGCTTGCCTTTTTCGACCAACCCGGCACTTTTTGGACTGGCAGGTGTGTCATAAAATGAAGTCGTTGCTTTGACCGTATAGACTTTTGAACGATTGATGGCTTGCTCGTTATACCGCATATCCGGTTTGCTCGTTCCGATATAAGGATTGAGGACGTAACCCGTTTGACCATTCGGTAGACGGACTTGCCAAAAGTCATCATCAATCGATTTTAATCCGATCAATTTCGTTCCTTTGCTTAAGTGACTCGCCGGACGACTGTAGGCGACGTCAGCAGAAAAGAGTGGTGTTTGGTTGAAATGGACGTAAAAGACGGTCCCGACTTTGGCTTTAGATGTCGGTTTATTTAAACCGAGCCGACTTGAGTCAACGAATCCGAAGCGTGATCCGATTTTAACGCGTGTGTAGTAACCGCTTTTTCCGTAGGTCGTGATTAATGCTCCTTTTTTCAGTGTCCCAATGTTTCCGCTAAGACTGGCTTTTGGATGGACGACCAACTTGTCTTCGGTCACGTAACGTGTTCCTGTCGTCGCATACAGATCTGCTTTCGTTGCTGCGAGCGAACTCGTCAAGACGTATGCATATTCACCGCGGAAGATGATTCGGCTATAGGCGCCGCTCGTCCCGTAAATCGTCAAGAGCGTGTTCTTTTGATGATGCTTAAGAACCGTACTTGAACTGCTTGGGGATTGCTGGATCGGTGTTGTTTTTTGGATGTACAGGCGATTTGTTTTGGCATAGACTTTTGATTTCGCGAGTGAGCTCGTCAAGACGTACGCATATTCACCGCGGAAGATGATTCGGCTATAGGCGCCGCTCGTCCCGTAAATCGTCAAGAGTGTATTTTGTTTATGATGCTTCAAGACGGTGCTCGAACTGTTTGGCTCCACCTGAATCGGTGTCGTTTTTTGGATGTACAGGCGATCCGTTTTGGCATAGACTTTTGATTTCGCGAGCGAGCTCGTCAAAACGTACGCGTATTCGCCGCGGAAGATGATTCGGCTATAGGCACCGCTCGTCCCGTAAATCGTCAAAAGTGTATTTTGTTTATGATGCTTCAAGACGGTGCTCGAACTGTTTGGCTCTACCTGAATCGGTGTCGTTTTTTGGATGTACAGGCGATCTGTTTTGGCATAGACTTTTGAGTTCGCGAGCGAGCTCGTCAAGACGTACGCATACTCGCCACGGAAAATGATTCGGCTGTAGGCACCGCTCGTGCCATAAATCGTCAAAAGTGTATTTTGTTTATGATGCTTCAAGACGGTGCTCGAACTGTTTGGCTCTACCTGAATCGGTGTCGTATCTTGGACGTAAAGCCGATCGGTCTTTGCGTAGACGACGGAATCGCCGAGGTGCGCCGTCAATACGTATCCGTAGGTATCATTGATTCGGACGCGGGAATAAAGACCAGATGTCCCGTAAAGATCGACCGATTGATTCGGTGCTAGCGTCCCGATGACCGAACTTGTTGCTGCTTTGTCGTAAATGGATGTCGTTTGTTGGGCGTACTTTTTCCCGGTCAGCGGATACGATTCAACTTCCTTTGAACCGAGTTGTTTTGTAAGCACGAAGCCGTAAACACCATTGAACTGGACACGGGTGAATGTGCCGGACGTCCCGTATGTTTTGACGGTAGCATTTAAAGAATAGCTCCCAAGTTGTTTACTTGTCGTATCGGCATCTGTATAAATCACAGTTTGTTGTTGGGCGAATTGAGTGCCTGTCGTTTCATAAACAGGTGTCTTACTTAAGAATTTACTTGAAACGAAGACGTAAACGTCGCCTTGTTTAATCCGCGTGAAGTCACCCGATGTCCCGTACGTATCGATTAACGTATTTTGAGTGATTGATTTTCCTGTCGGCGTATCAATTGAAGCAGTCGTATAGGAAGGCGCGAGTGCTGTTATGTATTGCGAATCGATTTTTTGATAAACCGGTTGCTTTGCAAGTTGCGTTGTCTTGACGAAGCGATAGACGCCGTCGATTGAAATGCGTGTAAAGAGACCATCTGTGCCAAAGGTTTCGACGGCGGTCGTTTCTGGTAACGTCTTGACGAGAGTCGTCTCGTCAGCAGTCTCAAAAACAGGAGTTTCGGAAAGTGTGTACTGCGTTCCGGTTGCTTGTTCTGTTTCTGTTTGTTCTGTCACTTCCGTTGGTGTCGGATTCGTATCCGCGTGGCCTTGTAGTGGGAGAGACCCGAGTAACATGACAGATGCCGTGATACTCGTAAACCAATATTTATAAGATTTCATTCATTGAGCTCCTATCATTAAAATTGTAATTTAGCATGTCTAAAGATAAGTTTAGCACTTTCTTTTTGGAAAAAGAGCTGGATATCAGAAATAGTAAAAATGAACTAAATTATGGGAACGGTTTCGTAGGACATATTCCGCCGTGAATAAATCAAAAAAGAGACGGACGAATTTCGCTAGAAATTCGACCATCTCTTTTGGTGAAATGAAGTTATTCTGCTTCGTGATCAATCTGCCACTCCCAGTCGAGCATGCTGTAAATCAACGAATCGCGCCAGTGGTCTTCTAAATAAACGGTTTCCCGTAACAAACCTTCGCGCGTCATCCGAACCTTTTGCAAGACACGCTCCGAAGCGACATTTCGCGGATCACATGTTGCCGTGATGCGATGTAAGTTTAATTTTTCGAAGCCGAATTCGAGTAAAAATGTTGCAATCGATGTCGCGTAACCATTGCCCCATTCGTCAGGCGATAAAATATATCCAATTTCTGCGATTTTATGTTCTGTGTCGGTGACGATGAGCTCTCCCGCGCCAATGACATGATCGTCAGGAAAGGTGACGGCGAAGACATAGCGACGACGTGGACTTTCGAGTTCACTTTCAAGTGCATCGTGTAAAAACTGTTTTGTATCACTCTCAGAGTTCGGTCCCCACGACTGATACTGACTGGCGATTGGTTGTGAGGCATAGGAATGGACAGCTTCCAAATCTTCTGGTGTGAAACGTCGAATCCGAAGTTGATCGTTGATTTTGTAGCGCATGATGAGACCCTCCTCTTTGATTGATTCACTTATCTATATTGGCTAACGGTAGTGGATTCTCCTGTTTGACACATAAAATCAAGCGTGCTAGGGTGAAGACATCGAACGAAATAGCTAGCCTCTAGGGTTCCGTACGGCAACGTAGACTTGGACCGAGGGAGGCACATGAGTACACCTCATGCAACGGAGGGATAAAAGCCCGGGAGTAGAGCGTCTAGACGCCTGCTTCCGGGCTTTTTTTATTTTTTAGGATGAATGTTAGGAGGAAAAGTGATGACGAAATACTGGTTAGGAATTCTAGTGGCTTCCTTTTTTGAAGTTGCTTGGGTAGTCGGTTTGAAACATGCAGATAGCGTACTTGAATGGATGGGAACAATCATCAGCATCATCATCAGCTTTGCTGTCTTGATTAAGGCGAGTAACCATTTGCCGGTTGGAACAGTTTATGCGGTCTTCGTCGGCCTTGGAACAGTCGGGACGGTCATATTGGACATCATTTTATTTGACCAAAGTGCGTCAGTCATGAAGTTAGGATTGATTGGTGTGCTTTTGATGGGTGTCATCGGATTGAAGTTAGTCAGTGGGGAGGTGGAAGAATGAGTTGGTTGTTTGTCATTATTGCCGGATTGTTTGAGATGCTGGGTGTTGTCTTCATCAATACGTTTAATCAACACAAAACGTTCAAGAATGGTCTATTGATGTTTGGCGGATTCGGCTTGAGCTTCCTATTCCTATCACTTGCGATGAACGGATTGCCGATGGGAACAGCTTACGCTGTCTGGACAGGAATCGGGGCAGCCGGTGGAACAGTACTGAGTATGATTTTTTATCAGGAAGCGAAAGACTGGAAGCGGATAGTATGTATCGGTCTGATTCTTAGTGCGACGGTCGGATTAAAGCTGATTGGCGAATAAACATGTCAAATAGATTATTTTTTTATGGAAGAGCCGACTTGTTGGCATATTTTACAGAGAAACAGGAAATACTCCTTATAAGGATACGTTGTACGACAAAACGAACATAAGGGGAGATTCATATGAAAACGAAACAATACATCGGTACGTATTACTCGGAAGAAGAGTTAATCTCGAAAATGGATGAATTGCATATTCAGGGGCACCGTGAAGAAGATTTTTATGTCATCGTCAAGGAAAAATCAGATATCGAACTCGTCCGCAGTCAAATGGACGCGGAAATTGCGGCGACAAAACCATCTTGGATGGATCGGATCCGCGGCAACAAAGGGCGCGATCAAGAAGTCGATCAGTTGTTCGACTCACTTGATTTACCTGCAGAAGATGTAGAAGAACGTAAAGTCGAAGTCGAAGGCGGCGGATTCGTACTTCTGATTGAGGTTCAGGATATTCAGTTTGATCCGCATTTGAATACGGACAATACACATGAAGATGTCAAAGTCCGTTACGGCAGTTATGATGAGACGCACACATCGAGCGCTGCAAATTCAAATGCTCAACTCGGTTCAGGGAATACGCTTGATGTCGATCGGGACTCTAAGGAAGAACATGCCGAAGTTGATTTACACCGAGCCGGAACGGATCAGATGCCGCAAGACGAACAAGCCATCAATCGGGCAAAAGTAGAACAGGACCGCAAGCCGGACATTGCGATGCGTCGCGATGACGATTTCAAACGGCTCGACTCTGAGCGTGATGAAGAAAATAAGAAACAGACGCAGTCACACTCGGATGATGTAGCCGAGCAAGATCACGGAAACAATCTCGATCGTTAATCCGCTCTTGAAAAAGTTACTAAAAGGGAGGAGCCGAAAACGGCCCTCCCTTTTTTGATTATTTTTTATGCATTTCATCCGGATTCGAACCGGTTCGTTGATTTTGATTTAACGCATCAAGTTGTTGCATCTCAGTTGCTGAAAGTTCGAAGTCAAAGACTGCCAGGTTTTCACGAATTCGACTCGGCGTGACCGATTTCGGAATTGCGATAATCCCGTGTTGAATGTGCCAGCGGAGAATGACTTGGGCTGGTGTTTTGTCTTTTGTCGTCGCGATGTCCGTGATGACAGGTTCAGTCAAGGCGTCGCGTCCCTTCATGAGCGGACTCCATGCTTCAACTAAAATGTCGTGTTCCTTACAAAACGTCCGAATTTCTTCCTGACTTAAGAACGGATGTAATTCAATCTGATTGACAGCAGGTACGACGGTTCCTTCTTCCAGAATCCGCTTTAAGTGGGGGATATGGAAGTTCGAAACACCGATGGCTTTCGTTTTTCCTTGCTTGTACAGTTCTTCGAGCGCATGCCATGTGTCCACGTAACGATCTTCGTTCGGCATCGGCCAATGGATAAGATATAAATCGACATAATCGACCCCGAGTTTAGTGAGGCTTGTTTCGAAGGCTGCGAGCGTTTCTGCATATCCTTGATCCGCATTCCAAACTTTCGTCGTCAGAAAAATTTCTTCGCGCGGAATTCCAGAGTCACGTAATGCGCGTCCGACACCTGCTTCATTTTCATAAATCATCGCCGTATCGATTGAACGATAGCCGGCACGTAACGCTTCCAGTACTGCTTGATACACTTCTTCTTCAGGTACTTTAAAAACACCGTAACCGAGTTGAGGCATACTTAGACCGTTGTTGAGTGTGACGTGTTGCATGAGTGGAAGTCCTCCTTCATGTAATCGTTTTATCTTCATAAGTGTACGCTTATTCAGTATGAAAATCGAATGAAATGAGGGGTTGTAAGAAAGGAACAGTCTGCGTATACTGAGCAATAACAAATAATGGAATGAGGGGATTTAGATGATTCGTCAAGCAGTTTTGCAATACATACATGAAAAAGAAGCCGTATCTCAGCTTGACACGTTGCTTGGGAAGCGGAGTGGCGTGCTACTACACGGAGCAAAAGCCTTACAAGCGGCGAATCCTTACTTGCCAGCATTACCGAAAGTCCTGTTTCAAGGGCATTGTACGGATTTTCAAGTCGCGGAATTAGTCAAGGCATGTGCGACATATGACGTCATCGTTGCGTTAGGGGGCGGATCATTGATTGATACGGCAAAGAAAGTTGCTGTTCAATTGAACCGACCTTTGATTGTCATTCCGACGATCGTCTCGAATTGTGCGCCGTGGACGCCACTTAGCGTCATGTACGACACGCAAGGTCAATATCTTCGTTTTGATACGCTGCCGGTTGTCATCGAGGCACTTTTACTCGACCATCGGATTCTGTCGGCGAGCCCCTATGATTATTTTGTCGCGGGTCTCGTAGACACACTTGCAAAATGGTATGAGGCACGTGCTTTAAGTGGGATCACAGTGGAGAATCCAATCATTGAAATGGCTTTACGGGTTGCGGAGCAGTGCAAAGACCTCATCTTAAAAACACCAATCAGCGAGGAGATTTTTCGGGCGTATCCGTCCAGCATCGAACACTTGGTGGAAACCGTCATTCCGTTAGCGGGTAGTGTCGGCGGGTTTGGTGATGATGCGACGCGTGGGGCAATTGGTCATGGTGTCCATAATGCGATGTCTCCTTTTGCATCAACACATTCAATTTTACACGGAAGTAAGGTCGGATATGGTCTCTTGGTCCAGGAGCAGTTGTTGGGTGAAAGTGAAGCATACAACGAGTTGCGGACGTATTTACAAAAAAACGGACAACCGATAACGAGTCTTGATTTAGGACTGACATCGGTAGAACTTAGTCAGTTGGCAGCACGAATCGGACAAGAACCATTATGTCAGTTGATTGAGACGGATTTATCGCCAGCACGTTTACTGGGCGTGCTTAAGCAAAATGATGTCGAGATCATCACAACTTCATGAAAAAACAGCCCCTGCTTAAAAAATGGGGGCTGTTTTTCTTGTTATTGTGCCTTTGCGAATTGTGCGTAAGGTGCAGGGCGACCAAGCAGATATCCTTGGCCAAGATCGAAACCAAGCTGCCGGCAAAGCTCGAGTTCTTCCTCGCGTTCGATGCCCTCTGCTAAAATCTTGATTCCCATTTCTTTCGTAAGATGGCGAGCTTTTCGTAAGAAGGCTTCATTTTCTGCGACCGTATCACAGTTCGAGATGAAAGACCGATCGATTTTGATATAGTCCGGTTGCAACAACGTCAACATATCGAGTGTCGAGAAGCCGGCGCCGACATCATCAAGCGCGACTTGTATCCCTTGTTTTTTATATTGTTCGAAGACATGTTTCAAGTGATTGACGTCTTCAATTTTTTCCGTTTCGACGACTTCAAACACAAGACGACTCGGGTCGACATTATATCGTTCAACGATTTCGAACGTATGACGAAGGCAGTATTCTGGGTTATAAATCGTCGAGGGAAGGAAGTTGATGAACGTTTTCTCTGTTCCGCCAATATGATGTGTCGCGCGAATCGCTTCTTCGCGTGCGCGTTGATCAAGTCGTGAGTGGAGTCCCATCTTTGAAGCAGTCGAAAAAAGAATACCTGGTGACATCGAGACATTGTGATCAGCGGCGCGAAGGAGTGCCTCATTCGCGAACAGCGTGTTGGCCTGAATATCGTAAATCGGTTGCAGGTGACTCGTCATGTTACCTGTTTGGATGAAGTCGATGGCTTGACGATGACGTAATTGCTCGAGTAGAACAGAAGCGAGAAGCATTGGGGTAGAAAAGCGCGATCCATCTTTTCGACATGAGACGGGAACATCATTAATCTGTAACGTTGATTCAAGAAGCTCCTCTAACTGGTTAAACGATGTGTACGAATAAACTTGAGGGATGCTCGACTGGATATGTAAGGAGCCGGCCTCTATAAAACGAATCGTTGTCGTACATTCGGCGCAAGGATGCCACATAAAATGATTTCCACCTTTCCTGTAGAGAGATACATCTAAAAAAAGATGTATTTATTAAATTGGTTAAATACTTTACCCAAAGATAATTGAAATGTAACCTGAATTCAAACATTTAATACGCTATTGACCAAACTAAAAAAAGATAGAGAATTCGAAGAAAATCGAATCCTCTATCTTCTTTATCGGGTGATTGAAACGAAAAGTAAAACGATCGATCATGCTGTCATGAACAAAACCCAGCCCGTCGCGTGTAACAAAAGAGCAAGCGGGACAAGTAACTGGAATTTCGGTTTGCGTGTTTTATGACGTACGAGTTGCATCCCGAGTAATGAACCGAGCGCACCTCCGAGAAAGGCAATCCAAAGCAATGTAGCTTCCGGCGTCCGTTGCGCGTGTTGTTTCGCGCGACGTTTATCGGACCACATCGAGAAGAAGCCGACGACGGTCATCACGCCGTAAAAAATAAGAACCATGTATAATCCGTTCATTATTGTTCCTACCTTTCTGCGCCACCGCCGCCGGAACTACCGCCGCCACCACGACTTCCACCACCACCACCGCCACCGCCGCGCATAACGGCTGACAGAATGTTGATGATTGCGAAGAAGAACATGCCACCTGTAAATTTCATATCCAAGAACAATAACAGGACAAGGCCTGCACCGATGACGATTTTGACCCAAAGACTCAATCCCTCTTCAGCATTCGCTTTAGGCGGATCTTGTGATTCGAGTGACTGTTCCTTCGAGACGACACTGATGACGGCTTTATAGGTTTCTGAAGCTGCTTTTCCGTAATCGCCTTCGTCACGATAAGGAACGGCATATTGGTCGAGGATCCGGCCTGCCGTGATATCGGTCAGGACACCCTCAAGCTTGTAGCCAACTTCAATCCGGAAATTCCGGCTTTTTTCGTTTGGTGCCACGATCACCATGACACCGTTATCTTTTCCTTCTTGTCCAATCCCTTGGGCACGGAAGGTTTCATTCGCATACGTGCTCAAGTCCTGTCCTTTTAAGTCGGGGACAGTTTTTAAAACGACTTGTGCGGTCGTATATTGTTCGAGTTCCTGACCAAGACGAGCGAGTTCCGCTTCTTCCGACGCGGTCAGCAACTTTGCATCATCTTGGATGAAGAAAGCGGCTCCCGTGCGTTCTGATACGGCTTCGGCAGTCGGAGTCAGAAGGAAGAAAACGAGGAACGCACTCAAAAGGAGGCGCGTTCTTCGCCAAATCATTTCGAATCACTGTTGAAATCGACCGTTGGGTTTTCGCGGTCGCTTTCTGAAATTTCATAGTATGGTTTTTTATCAAAACCAAACGCCGAAGCATAAAGCGAAGTTGGGAAACTGCGACGTTTCTTATTGTAGAGTGTGACTGAATCGTTGTAATCTTTCCGTGCGATACCGAGACGGTTTTCTGTCCCTTCAAGCGTATCCATCAATGATTGGAATCGTTCACTTGATTTGAGGTCCGGATACGTCGTTTGTAAGGCGATTAATCCACGGAGAGAAGACGTGACTTGCTGGTCGGCTTCAATCCGTTGTTCTGTCGAAGCAGCGCGGGCAAGGCCGGCTTGTGCTTCTGCGATATCGCCGTAAACTTTTTCTTCTTGACCAGCGACACCTTTAACAGTCTCGACGAGATTCGGGATGAGATCCGCCCGTCGTTTAATTTGGTTATCGACTTGTGACCATTTGTTCGAAACATCTTCTTCGACGTTTACGAGACTGTTGTATTGTCCGATTGCTAAAAATGCAATGATGGCAACAACAGCAATTCCGATGATGAGAGGTAATTTAGAACCCCCACGATTTCTACGTGCCATAATTCGTTCACTCCTTTTTCTGTATCTCATCTACTATATACCCTAAACGGTTTCAATAAGTTTCAAAAAAACAAAAAACTATCAGCAAAAAACTGATAGTTTTTTTGTTTCTTACATGTAAACGACGATTGCAAGAATCCCAGCTAAGACAAGACGATAGATCGCAAACGGAACAAGTTTGATTTTATTGATCAGTTTCAAGAAGAAACGAATCGATAGTAGCGCAAACGCGAACGATGCAACAAAACCGACGATGTAAAAATTGAGGTGAGCCATTTCGATGTAATTCCAGTTTTTGACGAGCGAGAGGAAACTGGCCCCGAACATGATCGGTACGGCCATGATGAACGTAAAGTCAGCCGCCGTCCGGTGATTCATCCCGAGGAAGACCCCGCCGGAAATCGTTGAACCGGAACGCGAAAATCCTGGCCAAAGTGAAATACATTGGAACAATCCGATGAGTGCTGCTTGACGGTAAGTAATTTGGTCGAGTGTCGTCGTTTTCGGTTCTTTTGGACCGAGTTTATCTGCTGCAATCATCAAGATGGCACCGACAGCGAGACCGATGATGACGGTATCAATCGAAAAGAGATTTTCATCGATGAAGTCTTCGAACAATAAACCGAGCACGGCAGCAGGAAGCAGTCCGATTAAGACGTGACGCAATTTTAATTTGTGTGTGCCCGTCGCATCATGCTCGCCTTCGATTTTATAGAGTCCGATTAAGCTGAACAACCGTTTCCAAAAGACGACGATGACGGCAAGGATTGATCCGAGCTGAATGACAATCTTAAAGGTGTTCGCGGAATACTGAGTTAAGAATTCTGAAGTTTGAAGCCACATATCGTCGACGATGATCATATGACCAGTTGAAGAGACAGGGGCGAATTCCGTCATCCCTTCGACGAAACCGAGTAAGAGTGCTTTAAGTAATTCAATGATAGTCATGTTATTCTCCTTCTATATTTTACTATCTAAAAACATATCATGTTTCATTCTTCTGAGATAGAACTAATCTGAATATCGGGCGCAAGACCGATAACGAAAACACCTTGTCGAATGAATAAAAAAAGAGTAGGATGGACTTATAATCAAACGAACATTTGAATGAGGTGGAGGAATGGAAACGAAAACTGAGCGATTACGAATTTCAGGAATTGATTGTGCCAATTGTGCGGCGAAGGTCGAGCGTGGTGTTTCGACTGTCGAAGGAATCGAAGCGGCAAATCTTGATTTTACGGGACAAAAGCTTTATATCACTTATCAAGGAGAGGCACCGGATGACGCAACATACGATGCGGTCGTCAAACGGGTACAAGAATTAGAGCCGAACGTCGAAGTTTCTCGTGACGTTCCATCTGACGAAAGTCATGTTCATGACCACGGTCCATTTTTAACGAAAATGAAAAAGATTCAATACAGCATCGGTGGGGTTGCCTTCATCAGTGCCTTCTTTTTACCGAGCTCAATTGAACTTATCTCATTTGCGCTGGCTTACTTCTTAATCGGTTGGGATGTGTTACGAAACGCGATCCGAAATATTCGTCAGGGACAAGTATTTGATGAAAATTTCTTGATGGTCATCGCGACGGTTGGTGCTTTTCTAATTGGCGAGTACCCGGAAGCGGTCGCCGTCATGCTGTTTTATCAAGTCGGTGAGTTTTTCCAACACCGGGCAGTCGATCAATCCCGCAAATCGATTGCTGAATTAATGGATATTCGTCCTGAGACGGCAACTCTTGAAAATGGACAAACGATTAGTCCGTTACAAGTGAAGGTCGGACAACGGATTTTAGTCCGACCGGGCGAAAAGATTCCGCTCGACGGAACAATCCTTGAAGGAGAAGCATTCATCGATACCGTCGCCTTGACGGGAGAATCAGTACCACGACGTGTCCGCACGAACGATACGATTCTTGCAGGAACGATCAATACAGATGGGCGACTGTTGATTCAAGTCGACCGTCTCTATAGTGAGTCAACGGTCGCAAAAATTCTTGATCTCGTTGAAAATGCTTCGCGCCACAAGGCGCCGACGGAAAAATTCATCACCCGATTTGCTCGTGTCTACACACCGGCAGTCGTCGGGATTGCGACATTGCTTGCTGTCTTGCCTCCATTGTTTGTCACGGGTGCGACATGGGAGGACTGGATTTACCGGGCACTTGTTTTTCTTGTCATCAGTTGTCCCTGTGCGCTCGTCATTTCAATTCCGCTCGGGTTCTTCAGTGGAATTGGTGCCGCTTCAAAACGAGGGATTCTCGTGAAGGGTGGAAATCACCTCGAGTCATTACAACAGCTGGATACGGTCGTTTTTGATAAAACAGGGACCTTGACAGAAGGGGTCTTTGAAGTGACGGAACTCCGCCCGGTTGCCTGTTCAGACGAAGAATTATTGAAAGTGGCAACGCTTGTTGAACAGCATTCGAATCATCCGATTGCAAAGTCCATCCAACGGACATATGCAAGTTATGGTGAAGTGACGGAATCCGTTCAAGAGTATCGCGAAGTCGCAGGATCAGGTGTCGTCGGTCGCTTCGGAACGGATACGATTCGTGCCGGGAATGCCCGTTGGTTCAACGAACTTGGTTATGAGACGCTTGATCAAACGGCAGACGGGACGTACGTTCATGTCGCACGCAATGATACGTACCTGGGCTACATCCGAATTGCTGATCACATTAAAGACAGCACGGTTGAAGCACTTGTTCGCCTCAAGGCACTCGGTGTGAAGAAAACGATTATGTTAACAGGGGACCGCCTGGCAACAGCAGAAGTGATTGGTCGTCAAATCGGGATTGACGAAGTTGCAGCAGAACTATTACCTGATCAAAAAGTCGAACAACTCGAACTGATTTTGAAGCAAGCGGATGGAAAAGTGGCCTTTGTTGGCGACGGCATCAATGATGCCCCTGTTTTGACACGAGCCGATGTCGGAATCGCGATGGGCGGACTCGGCAGTGATGTGGCGATTGAAGCCGCAGATATCGTCCTCATGACAGATGAACCAAAGCAGTTGGTCGAAGCAATTGAGGTTGCCCGTGCGACACGAAAAATTGTCTATCAAAACATTTTCTTCGCACTTGGCGTGAAAGCCGTGTTTCTCCTGTTTGGTGCATTTGGTTTCGCGACGATGTGGGAAGCTGTGTTTGCGGATGTTGGTGTAACCGTCCTGGCTGTTTTAAATGCGATGCGCATCCTCAAAAAATAATTAAAGGTACACGTTGAAAGGTAAGAACTCAAAAGTCATTCCAATATCAATCTGAAAACTCCTTCACCGGCGATGAAGGAGTTTTTTTTGTTCAATCAGTTTGTTTTTAGCCTAAGGCGACATCAAGAATCATCATGACGGTAAAGCCGACCATTAGACCGAGTGTCGCTAAATCCGAGCCGTTTTCAGCTTGTGATTCAGGAATCAATTCCTCAACGACAACAAAAATCATCGCGCCGGCTGCAAAGGCGAGTGCGTAAGGCAGTAACGGTTGAATGAAGAAAACGGCAGCCGCCCCGATCATTGCCGCAATCGGTTCAACGATGGCGGACATTTGACCGTAATTGAAAGCGCGACGGCGTGACATGCCTTCACCACGAAGCGGAATCGATAAGGCAGCACCTTCCGGCATATTTTGAATTCCGATTCCGAGTGCGAGCGTCAAAGCACCAGCGACTGTCGCCCCGTCCATATTTAACGCAGCAGCACCAAAAGCGACACCGATTGCTAGACCTTCCGGGATGTTGTGCAAGGTGATCGCTAAAAAGAGCAGAGTTGCCTTTTTAAGACCGGTCGAAGGGCCTTCTGCATTTTCAAGTGGTGCGGATAAGTGTAAATGTGGTGTTACGAAGTCGAGTAAGCGAACGAAGAAGCCACCTGCTAAAAATCCGATTGCAGCCGGAAGCCAGGCGATGCCACCATCCTGTTCCGTAAATTCAATCGCCGGAGCGAGCAGTGACCAAAAGGACGCAGCGATCATGACACCGGCGGCGAAGCCGAGCATCATATTCATGACCTTTTTTTCAATTGTCGTAAAGACGAAAACAAGTGCCGCCCCAAGTGCGGTCAAGCCCCATGTCATCATCCCGGCGAGTAATGCCTGGATCACGACGGGGAGTGAAGTAAACCATTCAAACATACAAACATTCCTTCTTTCAAATCATAATTCAAGAGATAAGTGCATTATTGAAGCCCACTGTCACTCCTACCCGTTTTCAATCCGAACTAGTCGCATCAGGGGAATTTCGATCGGATTTTGACTCCGGACGTACAGAAGTCCTCGTTCGTGCTCGATTCGTTCGATGAATCCGGTCAGTGTGATATAGCTTCCTTCCTTATAATACGTGATTTCAAGTTCTTTTCCTTCCATTAATGCTTCTTCGAGGATGAATTGCCATGATTCTTGAAGTTGTTCATCGATGGGCGGTAGTGTTAAACGATGCGTATCTTTATAATAGTCGCGCAACAGTTGAATGTACTCCGGCATCAAAAACGGAATCCATTTTAAATTGCCACGGTCACGATACCGTGTCATTGCCGTCACCTCCCGGATGACCACCGACGAAGCGGAGGCGGCGCTTGGCGACACTTGTATCAAGAAAAGAAACAGCGAGGCGGATGGTTCCCTTCCCGTAACGGACGTTGACATGATCGATTGCCTTTAACAAGCGTTTGCGTTTCCAAACACGGGTATTGTCTTCGAACAACGACAGTTGCAGTGCACCTTGGTCGGGGACAAGTTGACCGAGCGAGACGGACAAAAAACGAATCGGTTCGTGTTCGAGCCAGTTCGGCTCGAACAGCTGAAGGATATGCCGCAGGATAATCCGTTCGTCTGAAGTCGGATAAGGGAGACGGAGTTGCTTTGAAAACCCTGCCCGGACGATATGTCTCGAGTAACGGACACCTAAGTGAACCGTCCATCCAAGTTGATTGGAAAAGCGGACGCGGGCTGCGACATCGCTTGCGAGCTCACTTAAGACCAGCCGAATCTGGTCGTATTCGTAATAATCACGCATTAGTGTCACGCCATGACCAACCGTCTTCTGTCGGGATGATGCCGGACGAAATAAAGCGGTCGGATCAATCGTCGTCGGAGATTGATCGATGCCCCATGCATGATGCCAAAGTTCGGCACCGATGACACCAAAACGTTCGTGTAGTGTTTCTAATGGTGCGGCCGCCAAATCGCCGATCGTCTCGATGCCTAATTGATTCAGATGGTGCTCCATTTGATGACCGATCCCCCACATCTTGCGAACGGGAAAGTCATGTAAGAGACGGGGGACATCAGCATAACCACAACGCGCAATGCCCTGTTTTTTCCCGAGTAAATCAAGGGCAAGTTTCGCGATGACGTTATTAGGACCAATCCCGATTCGGACGTGAATACCGGTTTGTTCCAGGATGGCTGACTGTAATTGGTTAGCAGCTTCAAAATCCGTACCGAAGAGGTGCTCCGTTCCCGTCATGTCGATGAAACTTTCGTCAATCGAGTATACCCGGATTGCTTCCGGTGGTCCGAATTGATGGAGCACATCGAGGACACGAATCGACGTTTTCATGTAGCATAACATGCGTGGTTCGACGAGGTGAATCTGCTTTCGTTCCTTGTACGGGAGTTGTTCAATCTGGTAGAGACGACTTGCCGTTTTGATACCAAGCGTCTTCAAAGCAGGGCTCGCCGCTAAAATGACGGAGCCGCTCCGTTTTAAATCGGAAACGACGGCTAATTTTGTTGTTAATGGTGGTAGATTTCGGTAATGGCACTCGCAACTGGCATAAAAAGAGACACTATCCACGCAAAAAATACGTTGGTTTGGAAAGTCCGCATCAGAAGACACGAAAATCACTCCTTTTAGAACGTTTGTTCTTATTTTATTTATGTTGATTCTAGCACGGTCTCAAAGTGTCTCAAATCAAAAATTGAAAAAGAGTGTACATGTCATCACTTTTTAGAGCGCAGCATGACTTTAGAAATCATCCTCTTGAGTCATATTTAGGTAACAGGTTTGGTACACTAAGGACTGAGAAGAAGAAGGGTTGGGAGAGAATGAAGAAAAAACCGATGATCCATCTACCGGATGTCCCGAATAATTTAGCAGTCGAAACATTTGCAGAAATCGAAATCGATGATCCGTACTTGTATCAAATGCTGTATGAAAAAGAAACGTTACCCATCGAGCTGACGGAGCGGATCGATGCCAATCAAGTCTGTTTTCGGAATGTCTCATTTGCGGGTCTCGTGTTTGATCGCGCGTCATTTGAAAATGTCCGATTTGAGCAGTGTGATTTGACGGGTTGTCAGTTCCGTGACAGTCGTTTTCATCGCGTTCTGTTTCAGGACTGTCGCCTGACGGGGGTTCAATTAGAAGAAACGACGCTTGATCATGTCACGGTAAAAGCATGCCAGGCGAATTACTTACAAGTGATTCGGACATCGCTCCGACAAGTAACGTTCGAGCAGACGGCGATGCGGGAGACACAATTCTTCGAAGGGAAACTCATCGATTTACGTTTTGAGGATGTTGAATTGATGGAAAGCCAGTGGGTTGAAACTCCGTTAAAAGGACTCGATTTGCGACAAGCGGACGTCTCGGGGATTACGATTGATCCACGCTTTTTGACAGGGGCGATCGTGACGGAAGGACAAGCAATCGCATTTGCCCGATTACTCGGTCTTGTCATTCCGCAAGAATGAACATGAAAAAACCGGACGCTGTTCCTCTTCCTTTTAGGGAAACGGAAAACGTCCGGTTTTTTTGTATTCATACGACTCTCGAAGGAGAGACTTAAAAGGAGAGCGTCTCGCCGTCGTCCGGAATCAAAAAGTGAGCGGAGAGATGATTTGCTGCTAAAAAGTCAGCGATCATATCGCGGCGGAGCAGGCAGTGATTGACAGCTTCGAGATGCGAGACGATGATCGTCGCTTCAGCCGCTGCCGCGTGGACCGCTAATAAATCACGTTCCGACATCGTGATCGGTTCACCGGTCTGGAACTGGGCGGCACCACTATTGACGACGATGACATCCGGTGCATAGGTATCAATCGCAGAATCGACGTCGTCACACCAAATCGTATCACCGGCGATATAGAGCGTCGGCTCATCGGGATGTGTAAAGACGAGACCGGATACGTGTCCCATCCGTTGTCCGATTTCGCCGACACCGTGTTGACCGTTCGTGCGGAAAACTTTGACATCACGGAGTGTCACACCCTGGTCGAACGGCTGAACGTCGGTGAAACCGGCTTCTTTAATGACAGAGGCGTCCGTCGCGTTTTGGGCATAGAGCGGAACCGTCTTCGGTAACAATTGTTTTGCGGCCTCATCGAAATGATCGGCGTGAAGATGTGTCACGAAGACGGCATCCGGGTCGAGTAAGGTCGAGACATCGACTGGTAAGTCGACAAGGGGGTTGCGGTGGGTGTTCGGTGTATGGTCGAACGGAGGAAGCGAACCCTTTTCACCGAGAAAAGGATCAATTAAAAAAACTTGGTTGGCATAGGTCAAGACGAGTGTCGCATTTCGAATTTGCTGGATGTTCACAGGCAATCTTCCTTTCTTGTACGAATCTTCCTCGTCTCATATTCCCGACTTGCCGAACCTTTAATCCAAAACATCATTGGTCCGGTTTAGGGAGAATTTTTTCCATGGCCAGGACATCGACGTAATACCCGTTTAACATTCCTTGTTCTTTAAAGGTACCGACGATTCGGAATCCGGCTTTGATGTAGAGTTTTTGTCCGATCCGGTTGAAGGGGAACGTAAAGAGAATCAGCTTATGCATGCCGTGAATGATTGCATGTTCTTCGATGATGTCGAGTAGTCGTTTTCCGATTCCTTGTCCGCGGTGGGTCCGTGTGATGTAGACGGACAGTTCGCCGACGGACTGATAGACGGGACGCGGATTGTAGGCATCGAGCGAAATGAAGCCAAGAATCTTTGACCCTTCATAGGCAACGTAACCAGCATGTCGCTCGGAGCGTTCACTGAACCATTGCTGCATGAAGGCGAGATCTTTCGTATCCGTCTCGAGCGTCGCGATCCGGTCTTCGATTCCTTCATTATATATGGCGAGCACGTCCGGTAAGTCGGTTTCTTGAACGAGACGAATCATCATACACGTCAGCTCCTTTTTGTGTCCTTTTCTTCATTATATCGGAGATGGATGAAACAAACGGCATGTTTCTAGAATAGGAAATGCTCCCGTACACGCGCTTTCCTCAAACATGTTTGTCAGACGACGTTTCCGTACAAAAAAAAGCCCAGGTCCTCTATTGCTAAAAGACTTGGGGCAGACCGGACTGAATTAGTTTGCTGAAGACAGGGCGTTCCGCTCGTAAATCGGCACCCAGCCGTCCGTCGTGACGAAGATTCGGATCGCCACCACTTTCCGGTCTTCCTGGAGCGTGAAGTAGTGGCGCGTGTTGACGGGAACGGAAATCAAATCACCGGGATTGAGCTCGATGTTGTAATAGCCGACCTCCTCGTCTTTAATCGCAAACACGCCATGGCCGCTGACGATGAAGCGGACCTCGTCATCGGTATGATGGTGTTCTTTTTGGAAGTTGACGAGTAATTCATCGAGATTCGGTGTCGTATCCGACAGTGCGATGATGTCAGCCGTCTGGTAACCGCGACGTTCCGAAACATCTTTAATCTCGTCCGCGAATGTCGTTAAAATCGTCTGTTTGTCGTCATCCGTTAATGTAAAGTTCTCGACGAGGTCGCCCGGTAACTTCGAGACGTCCCATTGTTCATATAAGACGCCGCGTGAGGCAAGGAATGAAGAGACCTCATTTTGATCCGTATACCGTTCGTTTGTCTGTTGGAAAAGTACTGTTGCCATTGTAAATTCCTCCTTTTAATGAATCGCCTGTCGGCACGTTTGTAGTTTTAAGGTGTAACTGAACAAAAACTCGAATGCTTCCAACTGTTTTTTCGCTTCAAAGGCAGTCGGTGCCCAGACGGTGATGCCGTGATTGCGAATCAGGACGGCGCCGCTCTCGGCATGTACATGTGCTGCAAAGGCAGCGGCAAGCGTCGGAATGTCGGCATGGTTCGGGATAATCGGCACACGGACTTCCGCATCTTCTTCCCAACGGCCGAGTGCCTTGATGATTTCCTGACCGGCAAACCGAATCTCGCCTTGGTCGCCGTACAGTTCCGAAATGACATTATTGTCAATCGTATGGACGTGAAGGGAACACCCGGCAGTCGTTCGGTTGAAGACCTCGACGTGGAGCAACGTTTCGGCAGAGGGACGACCCGTCTGTTCGCCGATCAGTTGACCGGATGCGTCGACATGGACGAAGTCGTCCGGTGTATCCTGCCGTTTGTCCTTCCCGCTTGCCGTCACGAGAAATTCAGTCGGTTGATCGGCTGTCCGGATGGCGAGATTGCCGCTTGTGCCGGGGAACCAGTCGCGTGCTGCAAGTTCCTGTTTGACGGCACGTAATTCTTCATATCGTTTTAAGAAGGTCATGTGTACACCACCTTTGTCTGCAGATGATTCAATATGTCATGAAAGTTTTCAAACGGCGTATACGGGATGCCGTGCTGTTCACATAGCGTGATCAGATAATCCCGTGCATAAACGTGATCCGCCTGCTTAGCCAGTTCAAAATCTGTTACGGAGTCGCCGATCGCGATGATCGTGTCACCGTTCTGCTTCAGCTTCCGGGCGATCGAGGTTTTGCAACAGCCGCATTGATTTGTACAGGTCGCGTCGCAGGCATGCGGCCATTCGATTCGAACCGTCTCCTGGCTGAAGTCACTGCCGTTGCAATAAATCGCTTCGTCCGTCAGTACATCCGCAAGAATCGGCTGGACAAAAAAGTCGATCCCGCCGCTGACGATGGAAAAATCAATCTCGTTTGATTTGGCAAAAGCGAGTAAGGTGTCGAAGCCGGGACGAATGACCGCCCGTGTCATCAAGAAATCAATGTAGTCCTGTTTTTGACTGGACGGAAGCAGCTGAAACATCTGTCCGACGCCGGACTGAATCGAGAGCGACCGGTCGAGCACACCTTGTTTTAACGGTTCAAATTTTTCCGGCGGAGCGAACTCCTGCATCAAGGCGATGATATTATCGTGCTCCGTTACTGTTCCGTCAAAGTCACATAAAATCCGGATCGTCATTTCGTGATCCCCCAAGCATCGAGAGCGACACGTAATTCCTCGTGCCGGTGGGCGGCACTTGTCAGTGATTCGCCGGCCAGTGCTGCGCCCAGTGCCTGGCGGAAAGCGATGACTCCGGCCGCAGCACCTTGCGGATGACCGTGGACACCGCCTCCGGCATTGATGACGGAATCGACGCCGAAATCACGAACAAGCTGGGCGACGAGACCCGGGTGGATTCCGGCGGACGGGACCGGGAGAATTGTTTTGGTCTCACCGATTCGGGTCGCTTCAACGGCAATCCCGCGGGCCAAGTCTTTGGCGAGGGCGACATTCCCATACGGCGACGGGAACAGTGTCAAGTCGGCACCGGCAATCCGCGGCAACGTTCCGAGCAGGACCGGGGCGGCAATCCCGTACTCGGGACTGGCGATCAAGGCACCGCTCAACGCCGGATGATTAAAGATCGGGACCGGGATTTCCGGATCGGCTGCCAGTTCCCGCAAGACATCAAGCCCGTATGTAAACGTGTTGAGCAGGAGGGCTGTCGCTCCGGCTTCGACCAGTCGTTTCGCCTGCTCTTTCAAGCGGAAGACCGGACCACTCAATGTAATCGCATAAAGGGCCCGTTTACCGGTCCGTTCATAGTGTGCATCGAGGACTTCCCGTCCAATCCGCGCCCGGTCGAGTGCCGGTGTCAGCGGATTGTCGTATAAGATTTCGTCATCCTTGACGAGATCAATCCCGCCGGCGAGCTGGGCTTCCAGTTGTTCCCGTAAAAAAACGAGATCCCGTCCGATGACGCCTTTGAAGATGCTCATCAACAGGGGGCGGTCATGGACTTGGATCAATTGGCGGACGCCCTCAATGCCGAATTTAGCACCGGGGAAATCCAGTGTGAACGAAGCGGGAAGCTGAAGATCCGTCAGTTTGATTTGACCGTCGAGTGACAGCTTGCCGAAGACGGTCGTCAAAATCGCCGAAAAGTCCCGTGAGACGTTGTGTTCCGGATAACGGATCGTGACATACCCTTTACCGTCGTGTTCTTCCGTATGGACGACTTGTCCTTTAAAGGATTCAAGCTGTTGTTGTTCCAAGTGATTCAAATCGGTCCATGAGCCGACCGTCAGACCGAGGGCGATTTGCTCTGCCCGTTTTGGTAACTGATCGGTCACGCCGAGTTGGTAAGTTGCGGTAATGTACACCATGATCGTCGTCTCTCCCTTGTTAAAAAATACAAAAATGGTCCCTCGTCAATGACAAGAGACCATGAAAAATTGCGCGTGGACTCTTATCTGTCAGCGTGTTAGCTGCAAGAATTAGCACCGTGCCAACTGGTCGGTTGCTGCGACATCATAGGGCTCGTCCCTCCGTCTGCTCTTGATAAGAATTGGATGAAATTGTGAAATCTAATTGCAATTTTTACATGAGATGGACGTGATGTCAAATAATTTTTTGAAAATTTATTTTTTTTGAAATCAGCTTCTATAGATGGCGGTCTTTTAAATGGTTTTTCACTAAAAATTGGAATTGACAGATGATTTAAGACGGGCGTAATATTCGAATCAACATCGAACACAACAACCACATATGACTCTTATCGTGAGTTGGCAGAGGGAATTGGCCCGAAGACGCCGCAGCAACCGACCATCCGGCACGGTGCTACATCCAACAGACATTCGTCTGAGAGATAAGAGGACGGATGATACCCCGCGCCTCTTTTCTATGACGAAAAGCGGCGTTTTTTTGTGTAGAAATGAAGGGGGAAGCAAGATGGCATATCAAGCATTTACAGAACAGGACGCCATTAAACGTGTCCGGGAACTCGGACTCATCGGACAGGAAGAAGCGACGGCAGAAGAAATCGGCGACGGGAACTTGAACTTAGTCTTTCGGATTCAGGCAGGGAAAGAACGTTTGATCTTGAAGCAGGCATTACCTTATGCAAAAGTCGTCGGGGAAAGCTGGCCCTTGTCACTCGAGCGGGCCTGGATCGAACAGTTGGCACTGAAGGAATTCGCAAAATACGCGACGCCATTCGTTCCACGGGTCTTTCATGCGAGTCATGAAGAAGCGTATACAGTGATGGAGGACTTGTCGCACCTGCAAATCGTTCGGACGGGATTGCTCGCAGGCGAAACCTACCCGCTCCTTGCTGAGCATGTCGGTTCATACTTGGCACGGACGTTATTTTTCACGTCAGATTTTGCGCTCGGTCCGGTCGGAAAAAAACAGGTCGCACGTGACTATTACAACCCGGATTTATGCGACATTACGGAAAAGTTAATCTTTACGGATCCGTTCTGCGACGCGGAAACAAACAATATCGAGAGCGGATTGGAAACAGACGTACAGCAGCTCTGGCAGGACGAAAAACTGAAGCGGGAAGTGGCGAAGCTCGAAACGTTGTTCATCACGAAAGGGGAGGCCTTATTACACGGAGACTTACATACAGGAAGCATTTTTGCTTCGGCGGGCGAAACGAAAATCATCGATCCGGAGTTCGCTTTTTACGGACCGTTCGGGTTTGATGTCGGTCAGTTCATTGCCCACCTCTGCTTTGCGGCGTATCCGAACTATGCTGAGTTGCGGGAGAAGCGGGTGAAGGATATCGATACGTTCTGGCTGACGTTTGCTTCGACGTTCACGGCACTGTGGGAACGGGAAGCCGTCGAACCTTTCCGGACGGTACCCGGGCTTGTCGATGATGTCCTCAGTACAATTCTCCAAGACGCGCTCGGTTTCGCCGGTTGTGAACTGATCCGGCGGACGATTGGTTTGGCACCGGTCGCTGATTTGGAACAAATTCCGGATGCTGCGACGCGCCTTGAACGGAAACGTCATGCGTTACGCCTCGGGACGGCATTGATTAAACGGCGCGGCGAATGTAAGACGTTTACCGATCTCCGGAATTTTGACGTGACGGAGGAATTGAGCCGATGAGCGAGTTTATCCGTAGTGTCATCTATGAGCGGGCGTGCTTAAAGATCCTTGATCAGACCCGTCTCCCGCAAGAAGAACGGTACGAAGTCATTCATGATTTGGCGCAAGCGGTTGAGGCGATTAAACAACTTCGTGTCCGTGGAGCGCCGGCAATCAGTCTGTTCGGTGGATTCGTCCTCGTGCAGGAAGCGTTCCGGACGACGGGATCGCTTGACGAGGTCAAACAAAAACTGTTGACGGTATCGGCGGAGTTACTGGCGACCCGGCCGACCGCCGTCAATTTGCGGAACGTACTCGATGCGCTCAATCAGCTTATCCTTTCGAGCACAACGCTCGAGGAACTGCCGAAACGTCTGGAACAAAAAGTAATTGCCCTTTATGAAGCCGATGCCAAGACGTCACGGCAAATCGGTGTGCATGCGTTGGAGCTGTTTCAAGCGGGAGACCGGGTGTTGACGATTTGTAACGCCGGATCGATTGCGACAGCGGCGTACGGGACGGCACTGGCCCCGTTTTATCTTGCGAAGGAACAAGGCATCCCGTTATCCGTCTATGCGTCGGAAACCCGGCCTTTGTTGCAGGGGGCGCGCTTGACGACATGGGAGCTGCAACGGGCAGGGATTGACGTCACCTTGATCACGGACAATATGGTCGCGCATACGATCAAGGAAAAGCAGATCACCGCCATCATCGTCGGCGCGGACCGGATCACCCGTAACGGGGATACGGCCAATAAAATCGGGACGTTCCAGCTGGCGTTACTCGCACGTGCCTTCGGGATTCCATTTTATGTCGCGGCACCGCTGTCGACGTTTGATGTGACGAGTTTATCAGGTGACGAGATTGAAATTGAAGAACGCGATGCTAGTGAAGTGACACAACTGGCGGGGAAAGTAACGGCACCAGCCGGAACAAAGGTCTTTAATCCGGCGTTTGACGTGACACCGCACGAGCTCATCACGGCGATCATCACGGAACTCGGCGTCATTGAACGGCCGAGCGTGGAAACGATCGAATAGGCGATTGGACAACAGGTCATCTAAACAGACAGGAGAGATCGAGATGAAAAAATTAGCATTCTTACTCGCACCGGCGGTCTTGCTGGCTGCTTGCGCCAATAGTGAAGCGACACCGACGAAAAAAATCAGCGGTGTGCCGGAAAGTGTCCAAGGCGACATCAAGATTGCCGTCATCCGCAATCTGGCGTCCGATGATCATACGAAACAATTTTTAGACGGTGCCCGTTCGGAAGGGGAGGCGCTTGGGTTTAAGGTCAACACGTTCATTTCCGAAGGCAATGACGTCAAGTTCAAGGAACTGGTGGCGCAAGCCGTTCAGCAGGATTATGACGGACTGATCATCTCGCACGGAAAAGAAGATTATGCCTACGACATGATTAAACCGGCGATCGACAAAGGGATTCAGGTCGTGACGTTTGATACGGTGACGAAGAAAAAGGACCAGACGTTAACAGGCATCACGGAGACGTTCCAGGATGATCACAAACTGGCAGAACTTTCACTCGATGAAGTGACGAAAGTGAAAGACGACAAGCCGGTCCGGGTCATCAAATTGTGGTTCGGTCCGGGGTTTGCACCGCTTGACCGCCGTCAGGAAATCTATAAGACGTATGAAGCGGACGGCAAAATCAAGACGCTTGAAACGGTCGGACCGACGAATTTCCAGGATGTCCAGGGCGATATCGCGACGAAGATGAACGCGATTCTCGCGAAATATCCGAAAGGAAGCATCGATGCCGTCTGGGGAGCGTGGGATGAAGTCGCAAAAGGCGCCTATAAATCCTTAAAAGACAACAAACGTCAGGAAATCCCGTTGATTTCAATCGATGTCTCGAATCAGGACATCAACCTGATGCGTGAGAATGGTAGCAACTGGGTGTCGACGAGTGCCGTTGATCCGCATTTGATCGGACAGACGGACATGCGCCTGCTCGCGAAAAAACTGGCCGGCGAAAAAACACCGGGCAGCTTTGATCTGGACGCTAAATTAGTCGAGCAAAAGGCGCTCAAAGCCGATACGACGATGTACAATCTCGATACAATCATCAAGGGCTGGAGCACATCTGAGAAATTCAATGAACCGTGGATGGAAAAACTGCGGAAAGCGAATGCTGCGAAATGACGCATCTGGACGCGACGAACCGGCTCGAGATGCGTGGGATTTCAATTGAATTCCCCGGTGTCAAAGCGCTTGATGCTGTTGACTTTTCCGTCCGCCGCGGGGAAATTCATGCGCTCGTCGGAGCGAACGGCGCCGGTAAGTCGACGCTGATGAAAGTATTGGCGGGAGCGCATGCGGCGTATGACGGGACGATTTCGTTTGAAGGTGTGCCGTTGACGATCGATTCGCCGCGTGCCGCGAAACGGGCGGGAATTGAAATCGTCTACCAAGAAGTCGATACGGCATTGATTTCATACTTGACGGTCGCGGAAAACATTTGCCTCGATTTGTTGACGAACGGACAGCTCAAAGGGGTCATCCGGCAACGCCGGTTGGAACAGATTGCACGGGAGGCGCTCGGGAAACTCCAGTCTTCGATTGATGTCCGGCAACGGGTCAGTGAACTGCGCCTTGCCGACAAACAGTTGGTCTTGATTGCCCGGGCACTCGTTCAAGACAGCCGTTTTTTAATCCTGGATGAACCGACGGCGCCGCTCAGTCAACGGGAGACGGAACGTTTGTTTCGCATCATCAGGGAACTCGCGACACGCGAACAATTGGGCGTGATTTTCATCTCACACCGCCTTCAGGAATTATTTGAAATCTGTGAATCGATTTCCGTCATGCGTGACGGAAAACTTGTCGCCCGCCAAGCATTAGCCGGGCAAACGAAAGAGACAATCGTTGAACAGATGCTCGGAAGACGTTTGCAACAGACGGACCGGCAAACCCGAACCGTCGGGCAAGCGTTGCTCGAGCTCAATCAAGTGATGGTCCCGGGTGAACTCAATCAGCTGTCATTGACGGTTCATGCAGGTGAAGTGATTGGAATTGCCGGACTTGTCGGAGCGGGAAAAACCGAGCTCTGTAAGACGATTTTCGGAGTGACTCCGACTGTGGCGGGACAGATTCGGATAGCCGGCGAACCGGCGACTATCCGGTCGCCGCACGAGGCAGTCAGACACGGGATTGGTCTGGTCCCGGAAGAACGCCGTAAAGAAGGCATCCTTGTCACGGATCCGATTTATCAAAACATGACCGCGGCAAGTCTCAAACAATTCGTCAATCGGTTCGGTTGGGTCAAGACGGGAACGGAACGGACTGCCGCCAACGCTATCATCAAACGATTGGCGATCAAATCAACGGATGAAACGCAACGCGTGGAAGGCTTATCCGGCGGGAACCAGCAGAAGGTCGCGATCGGCAAATGGCTCCTCGCCGATGCTGCGGTCCTGCTGCTCGACGAACCGACAAAAGGTGTCGACGTCGGGGCGAAACGGGAAATCTTCGACGTGATCGATCAACTGGCCGGACAGCAAAAAGCGATTCTGTATGCGTCCAGTGAATTCGATGAATTGCTGGCGGTGACGGACCGGATTTATGTCATGTATGACGGGAAAATCGTGTTCGAGACGAATACGTCGGAGACGACGGAAGACCAATTACTGCTGTATGCGACAGGGGGGATGACTTGATGAACGAGGTACTTCACGAACCAACGACGGAATCAAAACCAAACACGGAACGACACGCATCCGGTAAACGGTTGTTACGCTTTTTGAATGACTGGGGGATCGTCCTCGCAATCCTTGCACTCATCGTCTTTTTTGCCGTGACGGCACCAAGCTTTTTACAGGGCGCGAACCTGATTAATATTTTGCGCAGTATCTCGATTGTGACGATCATCGCAATCGGGTTGACCGTTTCGCTGACCGTCAACGGTTTTGATTTATCGGTCGGTTCGACCGCGACCTTTGCCAGCTCGCTCGTCGTCTCATTTTTTGTCTGGTACAGCCTTCCGCTTGGTCTGTCGATCGGCTTGGCGATTTTGATTGCCTTAAGCGTCGCGCTGGTCAACGTGTTATTGATCGTCAAATTCAAGATTCCCGACTTGTTTGCGACGCTTGCGACGATGTTCATCTTTGAAGGGGTGGCGATGACGTATACCGGCGGCGGATCAATCAGTGCCGGGATGCCCCGTCTCGACGGAACACCGACAGTCGGGATGATTCCGGAGTCCTTCCTAAAAATCAGTCAGGCACCGTGGATCATCCTAATCATGCTCGCCGTCGTAGCAGTGACGCATCTGTTTTTGAACCATACACGACACGGCCGCTTCTTATACATCATCGGCGGAAACCCGGAGGCGGCACACTTGACGGGAATCCCGGTGCACCGTTACCGGGCACTGGCCTATGTGATTGCCGGACTACTCGCGGCAGTCGGAGGAATCCTGCTTGCGTCGCAGGTTGGATCGTCACAGATTAATGCCGGATCCGGCTATTTGATGCCGGCAGTCGCGGCTGCCTTCATCGGTTCATCGTTTGCCGGACAAGGGAAACCGAACGCACTCGGGACATTAGTCGGAGCCTGCTTAGTCGGGATTCTTGAGAATGGGCTCGTTATGTTATCTGTTCCGTATTACTCATTGAATATTATTAAGGGGCTTGTCCTTGCACTTGCTTTAGCAACGACGTATTACCGGTTTCGAAAAAAATAATTAAAAAACAAGGTTTAACTTCGAATAGATTCGGTAATATTCAATATATGAAAGGATGGTGATGCACATGAATGATTATCAATGTAGAGGGAACGATCGCATGTCGCTTCGAGTAGAAGAGGATCACCGGACTTGACGAACGGAATAAGTTTATAGACACGGATTGTACCCGTTTTTTACGTGCACTCTGCACGAATCAAGAACGGTTTACGGCATGTAATCGTTCCTGAAACACAAAGGGGGAGTCGCTCTGCGGCGCCCCCTTTTTTGTGCGTATTGAGAGACTCATATGCCTTTCCAAAGGGACTACGGGTATGAGAAGATAGAAAGAGTCAGAAAATTCAACTACTAAAGAGCAAGGGGCCTGACAATGCGAACATACACAAGAGAGATTCAAGCAATCATCGACAACGTAGAAAAAGTAATCGTCGGTAAGGAAGATGTTATTACACAATCGTTAGCAGCGCTACTTGCCGGAGGACATGTCTTACTTGAGGATGTACCGGGGGTCGGGAAAACGATGCTCGTGCGCGCATTCAGTCGCTCAATCGGCCTGACTTTTAAGCGTGTTCAATTCACACCCGATTTACTCCCCTCGGATTTAACGGGTGTTTCGATGTATAACCAAAAAACGAGTCAATTTGAGTATCGTCCGGGTCCATTGATGGGCAATATCGTTCTCGCGGATGAAATCAACCGAACTTCTCCGAAAACACAATCGGCGTTACTGGAAGGGATGGCGGAAGCAAATGTAACGGTGGACGGAGAAATCCATACGCTTCCGAATCCCTTCTTTGTCATGGCGACGCAAAATCCGATTGAGCATGAAGGGACATATCCATTGCCGGAAGCACAACTCGATCGCTTTTTAGTCAAAGTCGAGATGGGCTATCCGGATTTTCAGCAAGAGATGAAGTTGCTGAATCGATTCGAACGCGATGAACCAATCGACACGATCGAATCGGTCATCGGGCGCGACGAATTGTTACGGATGAAGGAAGAAGTCAAGGAAGTCCACGTTTCACAACCGGTTAAAAAATATATCGTTCAGCTCGTCCAGGCCACGCGTGAGCATGCTTCGCTTTACCTTGGAGCCAGTCCGCGTTCATCGATTGCTTTAATGAAAGTCGCGCAAGCCTGGGCTTATATGGAAGGGCGGAAATTCGTATTACCCGATGACGTGAAACACCTGTTGACACCCGTCTTATCACACCGGTTGATTTTGACGGCAGATGCTCGCTACCACGGACAGTCGGCTGAACGGGTATTGGAACAGGTGAAAAAAGAAGTTGCGGTGCCGATTCAACACGACGTGGAGTCTTTATGAAACGGTGGCAAATCGGCTGGCGTTATGCCGTCCTGCTCCTGATGGTCACGGCATTGTGGATTTACGCCCGTGTGGATGGTGGAAATGTAGCCTCGTTACTGTTCTACGTCATGGCAGGTTTGACTGTCTACTGGACGATTTTTTTAATCTGGCCCGTGACGAAAGCCGTCGCGACGCGAGAAGTTTCGAATAAGATGTTGATTGCCGGGACGGACATTCCTGTCGTTTTACAAGTTAGACGAAAATACCCTTTTCTTGTCGGGACCGTCGAAGTAACAGAGGAAGTACCGGAAGCATTGAGTGCGGAGCGTTTAGACATTCGGCGCTCGTTACGTGCCCATTACCGGAAGACGGAACAGATTGAATATGTCATTCCATCGATTCGTCGTGGACTGTATCAGATTCCGGGTTGTGTGATTGAAATCACGGATCCGTTCGGTGTATTCATGCGAAAAAAACTCTATCCGGTCGAAACGTATCTTGCGATTGAACCGGCACGGCTCGCGACGCAGTTGCCACATGAAGACGACCGGGGGGACGGCGGAATTTCGCCCGTCTCGCTCGATTTGCGGCAGTCATCCTTTACCGTCGTTGGAGTCCGGGAATATGTCAGTGGCGACCGGATGAACCAGATTGATTGGAAGGCAACGGCGAAACGCCAAGGTTTGATGACGAAGACATTTGAACGGGAACAAGAGCGGGAAACGACAATTGTTTTTGATGAAGGAACGGTGAGTGATGCGCAGTTCGAACGGAGCATTTCGATGCTTGCCGATGCGACCGATCAACTCAACAAACGGCGCTTGAATTACCGGATCCATCTCGTCGGTCATGCTGTCCAGTCCCTGTCCCTACCGCTTGAAGGGGCGAAGCTGACACATTATTTGATGACGGCTCAACCGAGTCGGACCCGTTCATTCATTGAGTCGTGGGAGTATTCCTCAAAAGCATTACGTCTGAGTGGAAACGTCCTCTTCATCACGCCGGATCTTGAATCGAATAACGAGATGTGGATGTCTAAAATCAGACAGGAAGCGACCGTGCATGTCTATACGCCGGAAAGGAGGGGGAGCCGATGAGTCGACGACTGATTTGGAACTTACTCGCGGCGTTACTACTTGCGAGCTTCATGCCCCCGCTACTGGAACTGACGACGTTTGACAGCATCGTTCCTTTCTTGCCGCTTCTTTTGACACCACTCCTGCTATCGCACGTCCGAAGACGGTGGTTTTTAAGTGGCAGTCTACTTGCTTTGATGGTGTCTTTTTACTTCATCTTGACACCAGGAGAGGCACCGTGGCGACTATTAGGTGAAATTACGGATGATGTATCACGTGTCATCAATGGGGAGTTGCCGGGACGACCGGCCTTCGCCTTATCGATCGGTCTAATTAGCTTTTTAATCGGCTACCTTGGTCGCCGAACCTTCCCGAATCGAGGATTTGTTGTTGGGTTGACCGTCGGTGTGATCGGTTTCATCGCCTATTGTGACACATGGACGGATTACTCGGGTGACCAGTTCATCTTGTATCCAATCCTCCTGGCATTACTTTTGTTGTATGCGACAGAAATCAATGAACGACCGACTGCCTCTTACGTTCGGCCGATTAGTGCCTTGTTGATTATCGGTGTAACGATCGTTGCGGCACTGCAAAGTCCGGTCATCACAGCGACGTGGCAAAACAGTTGGTATGACTGGACGTCACGTTTTGAAGGAGAAGGTACATCGACGAATGCGATTCAAAAAGTCGGATACGGCTCGAACGATGAACAGCTCGGTGGTCCATTCCAAATGGACGACCGGGAAGTTTTTCAAGTCGAGAGTGAAGGGAATCGTTACTGGCGGGTCGAGACGAAGGACGTCTACACCGGTAAAGGTTGGATTTTATCGGAGTCAAGTCCGGAGATTAACGGGCGTGGTTTCTTCTCGCACTTTGGCGATGACGTCGAGACACGTGAAGAGAGTGCGACGTTCAAGTTGGCTCGCGAGTTGCCGTTTGTCCCTTACAATGGAGATAATGTGCGCTTGACGGCAGATGATCAACGGCAAAATCTTTTAATCAACCCGGAAAATCAAAAAATTTCGTATCTTGACGATGCAACGCGCCAGCAAAATTATCAGATTCAGTACGCGTATCCACTGTTTACTGAAAAACTACTCCAAACGGATGAACCGGTAAAACTTTCAGAAATGGAACAAGATCGTTACCTGCAACTGCCGGGAACATTACCGGACCGGGTTCGTGATTTAGCGGCTGAGATCGTTGCTGATGAAGAAACACCGTGGGAGCGCGCGAAAGCGATTGAAAATTACTTCGAGCAAGAAAACTTTGAGTACAATACGGAAGATGTTGCTGTCCCGGCAGAAGATCAAGACTATGTCGATCAATTCTTGTTCGAGACGAAGCTCGGTTATTGTGATAACTTTTCGACTTCAGCAACTGTGTTACTACGGGCGGCTGGATTACCGGCACGCTGGGTAAAAGGATTTACAGGTGGCGAATCCGATGTCATCGGTTCTGCTGTCACGAGTTATACGGTCCGAAACAAAAATGCCCATTCCTGGGTCGAAGTCTACATCGAAGGACCGGGTTGGGTACCGCTCGAGCCGACTGTAAGTTTTGACGGTACAGGGCAATATACGATCAATCAAGAGACTGATAACGAAACGGAACAATCAAATCCGCAACGGGATACAGAGACAGATACGGAAACGGCAACACCGAACCGTCCGCAGGAAAATCTTCTCGATGACGCCCAAGCGACGACAGCGAATCAGGCGGAAAAACGTTCGATTCCCGTCTGGCCGATCATTGGTGCGTTGCTCGGTCTTGTGTTCCTCTATCTGTTTAGAAAACCAATCAGACGAACGGCCGCAATTCTCTTCTTCCGTAGCCAAATCAAACGACCGGAAGGATTCAAACGGATGTATCGCTTCTTGCTCCGACGTCTCGATAAACAAGGGTTCCATTATAAGGATGGACGGACGCTCGCGGAACTTGCACATGAAGTCGATGGGTATTACGAAACGTACGCGATGCGCCCGTTGACGGATGCCTATGAACGGATGATTTATGGTGGTGAGACGTTGTCGCTCGAAAAGAAACGTGAATATTTCGAAAATATGATTCGTCGCGTAGAGGGTTGATATTTTTGAATTGATACAGTTACAATGAGAACAACGTAAATCATACATGCATCTCCTTTGTATATACTCGCGGATATGGCGCGAGAGTCTCTACCGGGTCACCTTAAACGACCTGACTATGAAGGAGCAGACCCTTCGTATACATTTTTTTGTGAAGCGGCCTGCTCTTTTTCCATTTATTCATGGGGGAAGAGTGGGCTTTTTTCATAGGGGTACGCATGAAACTTGAAAGGCGGGAATAGATTTGGAAGCACATTTGGACCAAGAAATGATCCTCGTCCTCGATTTTGGAGGTCAGTACAACCAATTGATCACACGACGCATCCGTGATCTCGGAGTTTACAGTGAACTGCATTCGCACAAGATTACGGCAGCAGAAATCAAAGACATCGCACCAGCGGGTATCATCTTCTCCGGTGGACCACGCAGTGTCTACGCAGAAGACGCGTACCGCTGTGATCCGGAAATCTTCGAACTCGGAATTCCGATCTTTGGTATTTGCTACGGCATGCAATTGATGTCGCAACACTTCGGTGGGACAGTCGAGCGTGCCGGACACCGGGAGTACGGAAAAGCGACATTGACGCTGAACGATCCGTCCGCGATGTATGCAAACTTACCACTCGAGCAGACGGTCTGGATGAGCCATAGTGATCTCGTCACAACGGTTCCGAACGGTTTCGTCGTCGATGGGACAAACGTTTCCTGCCCGATCGCTTCCATCAAAAACGAAGAGTTAAAAATGTATGGTGTCCAGTATCATCCGGAAGTCAACCACACGATGTTCGGCAAAGAACTCTTGAAAAACTTCCTGTTCGAAGTCTGTCAGTGTACAGGCGACTGGTCGATGGAGAACTTCATCGAAATCGAAATCGCGAAGATTAAAGAAGAAGTCGGCGACAAAAAAGTTCTTTGTGCCCTTTCAGGCGGTGTCGACTCGTCTGTCGTCGCAGCACTGATTCATGCGGCAATCGGTGACCAATTGACATGTATGTTCGTCGACCACGGTCTCTTACGGAAAGGGGAAGCGGAAAGTGTCATGAAGACATTTGCCGATCACTTCCACATGAACGTCATTAAAATCGACGCGCAAGACCGTTTCCTGAACAAATTAAAAGGGATTTCAGATCCGGAGCAAAAACGTAAAATCATCGGTAACGAATTCGTTTACGTCTTCGACGAAGAAGCGTCAAAATTGACGGATATGGACTTCCTGGCCCAAGGAACGCTCTATACGGATATCATCGAAAGCGGAACGGATACGGCACAAACGATTAAATCACACCACAATGTCGGTGGATTGCCGGAAGACATGCAGTTCAAATTGATCGAACCGATCAATACGTTGTTCAAGGACGAAGTCCGTGCACTCGGTAAAGAACTTGGTTTGTCGGACGAAATCGTCTGGCGTCAGCCGTTCCCAGGACCCGGTCTCGGCATTCGTGTCCTCGGTGAAATCACAGATGAGAAACTTGAAATCGTCCGTGAATCTGATTTCATCCTCCGCGACGAAATCAAAAAAGCCGGTCTTGAACGTGAAATCTGGCAGTACTTCACGGTCTTGCCACCACTTCGTTCAGTCGGTGTCATGGGTGACGAGCGGACATACGACTATGCAGTCGGCATCCGTGCCGTTACGTCAATCGACGGCATGACGTCGGACTGGGCACGCATCCCGTGGGACGTGCTCGAGAAGATTTCCGTCCGGATCGTCAACGAAGTCCAGAACGTTAACCGCGTCCTGTACGATGTGACGTCGAAACCACCTTCAACGATTGAGTGGGAGTAAGAACTAGACTTGCTGAGGAAATTCGTCTCATGAAGCCTGTCGTACCAACGCTTTAAAGGGGATAGGTGAAAAGAAGTCCGTTTCACCTTCAACAATTATATTTAAAAATGAAGCTCTCTTTTGTTCGCATTATTTGTGAATGAAAGGGGGCTTTTTTCGTGACTAAAATCATGGAACTGTTGGATGACTTTAAACTAAACCAACAAATTCAAGGGAGGAGACCACGATATATCGAGATGTGCATCGGGCACTTGATATAATATGAAGTGAATAACTAAATGGAGTAGGTGGCGAACCATTATGATTGATTGGACATGGGCTGAAGTTGATCGATTAGAGCATCAAGAGAAGTGGAATGAAGCAAAAGAATATCTTTTAAAAGCATGGCAACAAAATCCCATAGACTTAAAAACTGTGATTCGACTGGGCTTTTTTTGTTGGTATGTCGTAGTCGAACAAGGACCGCTAGGAATTACAGATGCAGATGTAGATATGGATGAATTAGAGTCGTTACTGGAGGAAGTTACACATTTCGGCTTAGCGCATTTTATGACGAATGAGGATTTTCTCTGGTGTTTTGGTTATATGATTTCTGTGTTTCCCTATTATTTTGGCGACTATGAACAGTGGGAAGAAAAAGGGATTTCTATGTTAAAACGTGCTTATGAATTGTATCCTGAGGAACCTGTATATAAGTATTCTTACTTAGGATATTTCCCGAATACCTATGGAACACTTAAGAATGAATTAAAGCAGATACAACCTGTTTTAGAAGATCGATTTAAAGGAGAAGGCTTATTGACAGAATACTTTAAAGAAGTACTCCGTCAACGTTAACTTTCAATAAGGAACAAGCTCCATATGAATTAAGAATTTGTTTCCAATCGGAAGAGCGACTGTCAGTTACTTTCTTTTTCGCGTGATGCGTCTACAACATTTCTGTTTCTTTTCTTCAAAAAAACGTGTGTTTAAATATAGACTTTAGTAACTTAAAAAGAGAGATATCAATCAACAGACGAAAAAAGGAGTTGGAGGAAGGCAATGAACGGACGCGATTGGGTTTACGATCATGCCAAATTAGTATTGATTTTTTAAGTAGTTCTCGGTCATATAATCGAGCCCTTTATTTTAAAAAGCCCAGAGTTGGAAAGTGTATTTAATTTTATTTCTTCCATATGCCAGCTTTCATTTTCATATCGGGTTATTTTACAAAGGGGGAATTAACTCTTAAAGCCGGGCTGAAACTGTTTTTTGGATTATCTTGTGTTATTCATCCTGATACAACTGGTATTTGTAGCGGTGATGAAAGGGAACGGAATTGACCAATATCAATTCTTGGCGGTACAACCGGCTTATATCTATTGATATCTGTTTGCGATGTTTGTCTGGAGTCCCCTGCTGCCGGCGGTTCTTTGGCTGAGGCGATCCGTCAAGATGGGAATCGGGCACATTTTGTTGGTCAGTATGCTGGCCAGCCGGCTACATCGATCAAATCGGCTGAGCATGGAGCTTATCGCGCATTGTCGTCTTTTTTCCGTTTTATGTGCTCGGCTATTACTTCAAGCGTCGTGGATGAATCATCTATCAGGTGTTCCCGAACCGCGGGATGGCTTTAGTGGTCATGCTGGCTAGTGCTCTAATGATGTGGACATGGCCAAACCTTTTTCAGTTTGATTTGCTGAGTGGAGCGAATTCATATTTCAAGATGGGGTTAGATGAAACTGGATTAATCTTGCGGCTTGTTCTGTATATGATTCAGTGTCTGATGATCATGGCATTCTTTACGTTGTTGCCGAGAAAACCATTCGTAATTTCCCATCTTGGAACGAAGACATTGACGATTTATATTCTCCACGGTTTTATCGTCAAAGGACTGGTCGCTGCGTCTTACTTTGATGAGCTCACAATCGGACGAGTGCTTTTTCTTCCGATGTTAGCGGCAGTCCTCGTGATGGTCTTTGGAAGATTGCCCATCCGTTTTCAGTTATTGCCTTACATATTAAAGCAAAATAACCGTGAGAAGAAAAACAAAGAAAAAGTCAGTCAGTCTAAAAAAACGCTTCCAAAACCGAACGTTCGGCTTATTTAATCCACTAAATTTCGCTTTTATGGTTGACCGTCTATTTTGAGCGTGCTACGATGTGTCTGTTCTTATTTTAAATCATCTACTAAAAAACAAAAAATAATGCCGTATAATTCTGGGGATATGGCCCGGAAGTCTCTACAGGAACACCTTAAAGGTTCCTACTACGGCGTGCACTGATTTCTGGTGTGCGCTTAAAGAAACGGCTTTTACCGCTTAGGTAACTGCCGTTTTTTTCGTTTCTTGAGACGGCTTATTTGGAAAGAAGGCAACCATGAGCACACAGATGAAACCGCAACAACCTAAACAAAAGGAGAACGCGATCGCGCGATTCTTCGACTTCGACGGACTCGGTACGAATATGCGGACAGAGTTCATCGCCGGTATGACAACATTCTTCGCGATGGCGTACATCTTATTCGTTAACCCGAATACGTTAGCAGACGCCGGGATGAATCCTGGGGCTGTCTTCGGTGCAACGGCGCTTGTCGCCGTTATCGGTTCAGTCACGATGGGCTTACTCGCGAATTATCCGATTGCTCTCGCACCCGGTATGGGATTGAACGCGTTCTTCGCCTACAGTGTCGTCATCGGCATGGGGATCCCGTGGGAAACGGCATTATCCGGTGTTTTAGTATCGGGTCTTGTCTTCATGGTACTCACGGCATCAGGGATTCGTGAAACAATCATCAATGCGATTCCAGAACCACTTAAAATGGCAGTTGCTGCCGGAATCGGTTTATTCATCGCCTTCATCGGTTTGAAAACAGGTGGAATCGTCGTCGCAAACGAAGCGACGCTCGTCTCACTCGGTAACTTGGGTCAAGGGACAACATTGCTTGCGGTGTTCGGTTTAGTCGTTTCAGCGATCTTAATGACACGCGGAATTAAAGGCGCCATCTTCTTCGGAATGATTTTGACGGCAATCGCGGGAATGATTTTTGGATTGATTCCTGTTCCGTCAAGCCTTGGGGAAATCGTTTCAGCTCCACCGAGTATCGCACCGACATTCGGACAAGCGTTCCTTCACTTCAATGAAATCTTTACTGTCCAGATGGCAGTCGTCATCTTAACGTTCTTCTTCGTTGATTTCTTCGATACAGCGGGAACACTCGTTGCCGTCGCGAACCAAGCAGGATTAATTAAGGAAAATAAAGTTCCGCGTGCAGGACGCGCCTTAATCGCTGACTCAACAGCAACAGTCGCGGGTTCAATCCTTGGAACATCAACGACGGTTTCATACATTGAATCAAGTGCAGGTGTCGCAGCAGGCGGTCGCTCAGGAATGACGGCAATCGTAACCGGCTTATTCTTCGGACTTGCCTTATTCTTCTCACCACTTCTCGCCGTCATCACGGCGCCGGTCACAGCACCGGCACTCATCATCGTTGGTGTATTAATGGCATCCTCACTTCTCCAGATTGATTGGAAAAAGTTCGAGTATGCAGTTCCAGCCTTCTTGACAGTCATCATGATGCCACTTACGTATTCGATCGCAACGGGAATCGCATTCGGGTTCTTATTCTATCCAATCACGATGATCGCGAAAGGTCGCGCGAAAGAAGTACACCCGATCATGTACGCCATGTCACTCGGATTCCTAGCATACTTCATCTGGTTACACTAATTTTTCTTATTAAGCTGACGTCTTTCTTCTATATAGAAGAAAGGCGTTTTTTTAATGGAGAGTAGGGAATCAACAAACAGGAGGTGATGAACGTGTTGGAAAAACTAACAGGTCCGATATTCGAACGACTCGCTGTCGATAAACGTCTTATTCGTGTGGCCCGAGCAGTCGGCTTACCTTTAGGGGGAACATTATTCGTAGGAGGGCAAACAATCGATGAGACGTTCCGAACAGTCCGGACGTTGAATGTGCAGGGGCGGGCAGTCACGATTGATTGTTTAGGAGAGTTTATTCACAGTGTGCAGGATGCAAAGGCGATTGCGGATGAATGCATTGATGTTTTGTACCGATTAGAGAAAGAACAAGTGGATGGACAAATTTCATTAAAGTTAACATCCGTCGGCGTGCGGTTAGATCCGGAACTCGCCCTCATGCAGATGGAGCGTATCCTTGAAGTCGCACTTCAGCTGAATCGTCGGGTGACGATCAACATGGAAGAGTACGAAATGACTGAGTCGATTTTGAAAATTTTCCGTGTGCTTCAGTTCTCTTACCCGAACCTTGGCGTGGCGCTTCAAGCAAATCTGCACCGTAGTCGTTTTGACTTGGATCAACTCGAACCAATGACCCGGATCGTAAAAGGGGCATATACGGGGTCGAAAGAACATTACATCGAGGATAAGGCGATGGTAGATGCCAACTATCTTCTATTAGTAAAACAGAATTTGATGAAAGGACGTTATACGCAAATCGCGACACATGATGACGATATGATTGAGGAACTACTCGACTTTATTCGACAAGCTGACATTTCAGATGAGTGTTTTGAATTTCAAATGCTTCAAGGGATGCGACCGCAACGTCAGAAAGAGTTGGTCAATTCAGGATATCGTGTTGTCGTGTATGTACCGCACGGAGTAGACTGGTATACGTACTTGATGAGACGTCTGGCTGAACGACCTGCAAATATCGGGTTTACTTTATTGAGTATGTTAAGACTCTGATGCTGTATGTAAAACGCAAAACAGCTTTTTGTAAAGTTTTTTTAAAATAATGCTTGTGTTTGTCGAATTTTGTTGTTATATTAATAAATGTTCCAGCGAGACGCCTTTTATAAACGGTTTGTTGGGGCTGAAAAATCTTTTCAAAAACACGGTTGACATAATCAAAACAACCTGTTAATCTATTAAAGTCGCTAACACGACACGACGAACTTTGAAAACTGAACGATGAGGCAAAAAACGTATCTTCGGATACAAACAATGAATGAAGC
>NZ_JACSMI010000004.1:0-224564 GCF_018618605.1 Exiguobacterium sp. s125 | reverse complement strand
AAAGTCACGTTGACGAAGCTTGCGCTTCATTCATTGTTTGTATCCGAAGATACGTTTTTTGCCTCATCGTTCAGTTTTCAAAGTTCGTCGTGTCGTGTTAGCGACTTTAATAAGATATCATGGAATAACTTAACCGTCAATCCTTTTTCTTATTTTTTTAATTTGTTTTCGTCGTTCAGAGCGTGTCGCCCTGTCGACATGTATTAATATACTATCTCAAAATAGTAACGTCAACAGATTTTAATAAAAAACTTTTAATTATTTTTTTCTTCTATATATAGTATTTTCGATTCGCGATAAAAAACATATGAACCAATCGTTTAAACGACTGGTTCATATGTTACGAGTTCCACGCCCGTACCTTTTGTTTGACGATAAGAGATGCGAATTAACCCTTTACGCATAAAGAAATCGACTAAACTACCTAAATCAACCTTCAGTTCCTGCAATCGTTCATTTTCCATTAGTTCATACATCGTCCACGGGATTGTTCTTTCACGCATCACTTCAAACAAATACTTTCCACCGGATAATACTTTCGATTGAAGTAGATGTTCCAGACCAATCAAAGCTAAATGGATTCGCAATTCAAGTGTTTCTTCACTTAATAGTAATTGCTGGTATAACTTGTACACTTCCGGATCATCCATGCGAGCTTGTTCCCAAACGACAATTTCAGGATGTGCTCCTTTTTCAAGAACGGAAAGCCGTGCTAAATGATGTAAAGCATGATGCACGTGCGTGTAAGCATCATAGTAGTTACCGCGACTAAAGAGATTACGCCCGTCTTGAAAACGACGTAGTAGTTTCGCAAAAGACAGTGACATTTGCAGGCAACGTTCTGCTTCCGGGAAATTCAACAGCCTTTTTTTCATATCAGTTAAATAATCATTGCGTTCAAAAATAATTGTTCCTTCGGATATCCAATGGACAGCTCGCCGATTCGCGTTCAGTACAATCCATCGTGACAGTACATCTTCATGGACGACATGAAGTGACACCTTGAGTGTATCTAGGCGGTAGTGTTTGATTGTCCATTCAATAGAGGAGTCCCGTGTAACAACTAGTAACAGTATATCAAATTGGTCCGTCAATGAATCCTTCGGTTGCTGTTTTTCAACAGCGATGATCCCTTGCGTTTCTTGATAGGCAGCATATTCGGAATAAATTGTTCTTGTGACTTGTTCCATTCAATTCTCACCCTTCTTCACTCATACTCATCCGTTACCATTTTCGACAAAAATTCATTGTTTCCTTCTTCAGGACATAAGCTACAATATGCTAGACTGTCGTTAGGGGGAATTCAATTGAAAAAACAACGCAAGAATAAAATAAACCGCGCCCGTAACTTGGCGATGTTCCTCGTTTTTGGTGGAATGCTCGTTATGTATGGCGGTCTTCTATTAAAACAATTTGAAATCATCATGGTTATTTTAATGCTACTCGGTTTTGTCATGGTCTTAGCGAGTACTGCCTTATATTTCTTGATTGGTTTAACTTCAACGAAAGCAGCCGTCGCCACTTGTCCGAACTGTGGAAAAGAAACAAAAGTCCTCGGTCGCGTCGATTTATGTATGCATTGCGATGAGCCACTCACGATGGACCAAGAACTTGAAGGAAAAGAATTCGATGAAAAATACAATAAACACAATAAACGAGCTCCCCGTTAAAGGAAGCTCGTTTTTATTGTACGTTTGATTGGCATTCAGGACACGTCCCGTATACTTCGAGACGATGACGATCTACTTTAAATCCAGTCAAATGTGCAGCGACCGTCTCGACATCATCGAGAACCGGATAATTGAAGTCGACGATTTTACCGCACCCTTCACATATCATATGATAATGACGTGTCGTAACGAAATCGAATCGGCTCGAAGCGTCTCCATAGTTCATCTCTTCAACGATTCCTTTTTCACGGAAAACACGTAAATTATTATAAACTGTCGCCACACTCATATTTGGAAAACGATGTTCGAGCGCACGATAGATATCATCTGCCGTCGGATGCGTATGTCCTGTCGTCAAGTATTCCAAGATTGCGTGACGTTGTGGTGTCATGCGAACGCCCGAGTCCCGTAAAGATCGTACTGCGTCATCTAGCATTTCGTTAGCCACGTCCATCCCCTCATTTCTATCTTTCATTGATTATTAGATTGTAATCTTTATAATTAGTCTACCTACATTATTCCCGTCCGTCAACGGCTCTGCTTCTGATTTGACGTCCGTGATACAATCATATCGTGATATTTTTCACGAATCAACGATTGGAGGAATCATCCATGTCAACCCATTCTACACGCCCGACATCCGAGGCGTTATACGACGTTGCCCAAAAATGTATCGTCGGAGGTGTCAACAGTCCATCCCGCTCTTTTAAGGCCGTCGGAGGAGGCGCCCCCGTTTATATGGAACGTGGAGAAGGTGCTTACTTTTACGATGTCGATGGCAATCGTTATATCGATTACTTAGCCGCTTACGGTCCAATCATCACCGGGCACGGGCATCCACATATTACGGAAGCGATTACGCATGCGGCGCAAAATGGTCTCCTATATGGTACGCCTCACCGTCTAGAAATCGACTTCGCACATAAGCTTCAACAAGCGATTCCGTCTTTAGAAAAAGTTCGCTTTACGAATTCAGGAACCGAGGCGGTCATGACGACGATACGAGTCGCGCGTGCCTACACGGGTCGTGAACTCGTCGTGAAATTCAGCGGCTGTTACCACGGACATTCTGATTTAATGTTGATTGCAGCAGGAAGTGGTCCAGCAACACTCGGTTCACCGGACTCTGCCGGTGTAACGAAAGCAACAGCGAAAGAAGTCTTGACGACACCGTTCAATGATGTTGAAGCCTATCGTCAAATCATGGCTGAATGGGGCGATCAAGTTGCCTGTGTCCTCGTCGAACCGATCGTTGGGAACTTCGGGATTGTCGAACCGCATCCTGGATTCCTCGAAGCCATCAATGAGATTACTCATGAGCACGGCGCACTCGTCATCTACGATGAAGTCATCACGGCGTTCCGCTTCACATACGGCAGTACTCAAGAACTATTGAATATCCGTCCTGATATGACGGCACTCGGCAAGATCATCGGTGGTGGTCTTCCGATCGGTGCATACGGTGGTCGTAAAGACATCATGGAACACGTTGCTCCGCTCGGTCCTGCTTATCAAGCTGGAACGATGGCTGGAAATCCGGCATCGATGGCAGCAGGTATCGCTTGCCTAGAGTTACTTGAACAGCCTGGTGTCTACGAAGAATTCGAACGTCTCGGTGCGAAGCTCGAACAAGGGATTCTCGAGGCTGCTGCTACTCATGACGTCACGATTACAATCAATCGTCTAAAAGGAGCTTTGACGGTCTACTTCACGGATGAGACGGTCACTGACTACCTCGGTGCGGAGCGCGCAAATAGCGAGATGTTCGGTCGTTTCTTCAAATTGATGCTCGAGCAAGGCATTAATCTTGCCCCTTCAAAATATGAGGCGTGGTTCTTGACGACGGCTCACACGGACGCAGACATCGATGAGACGATTGCTGCCGTCAACCGTGCGTTCGCACAATTGTAAGCTGTTCATTCTTTATACAAAAAGGCTATTCCGAAAAAAACGGAATAGCCTTTTTTCATTCGACGAGCTCGAGGTTCTGAATCGCGTACAGTTCAAAATATGCGCCACGTTTACGCATCAACTCTTCATGACGACCGAGTTCCGTGATTTGACCATTTTCAATCACGACAATCTTATCGGCATCCGTAATCGTCGACAGACGGTGGGCGACAGTAAACGTCGTCCGTCCTTTCGCGAGACGCGCAAGCGAATCTTGAATCATCGATTCACTTTCTAGATCTAGCGCACTTGTTGCTTCATCCAGAATGAGAATCGGTGGGTTCTTCAAGAAGACACGGGCAATCGCCAAGCGTTGCTTTTGTCCCCCTGACAGTTTAACGCCTCGTTCTCCGACCGCCGTCTTGTACCCTTGCGGCAGCCGTTCAATGAACTCGTGTGCATTCGCCGCCTTCGCAGCAGCAATTACTTCTTCATCCGTCGCTTCCGGGTTCCCCATCTTGATGTTCATTTCGACCGATTCACTAAAGAGAATCGATTCTTGCATGACCATTCCGATTTGGTCGCGTAAGCCACGCAATTTCAAGTTTCGGATGTCGACACCGTCAAGCGTAATCCGTCCAGACGAAACATCATAAAAACGAGGAATCAGACTGACGAGCGTCGATTTCCCGCCTCCCGACATTCCGACGAAGGCGATTCGTTCCCCCGCCTGGACGTCGAGCGTCAACCGGTTGATCGCAAGTTCGCCATCTTCTTCATACGAGAAGCTGATGTCTTCGAACTGGACGTTTCCTTTAACAGCGACCGGATCTTTCGCATGTGCTTTTTCCGTAATATCATACGGTTCGTCTAAAAATTCAAACATCCGGTCCATCGAAGCAATCGATTGTGTCAACGTAGTGGACGAGTTGACGAGGCGACCGAGCGGTGCATACAGACGGTCGATGTAGCCGATGAAAGCGACCATCGTCCCGATTGTTACTTGTCCGTTCAAGACGAAAAAGGCAGCCGTACCAAAAATCAAAATCGGTGCAAAGTCGGTAATCGTCGAAACGACGACGTAGGTCCGTGCATTCCAGTTCGTCTGACGAAGTGCCGCTTTTAAGAAACCATCATTTTGACCTTTGAACGCTTTGTTTTCATGTGGTTCAAGGGCGAAACTGCGGATAACTGCCATTCCGTTGACCCGCTCCGTCAAATGTCCTTGGAGTTCCGCAAGTGCTGCTGAGCGATCGCGCGTCAAACTGCGGAGCCGCCCATAAAAGAACTTCACGGCAAAGGCATAAAACGGCAATGGGATGATTGCGACGAGCGTCAATTTCGGATTGATCGTCCACATGATGGCAATTGCGATAAAAATCGTAATCATATCGAGCCATAAGTTCATCAAACCCGTTACAACAAAATCTTTTGTTTGTTCGACATCGTTGATGATTCGGGAGATGACTTCCCCGGTTTTCGTATTTGAATAAAACCGAAGTGATAATTTCTGAACATGATCAAACAAATTATTCCGTACGTCGAACAAAATTTTCGACGCCGACCACTGTGCTAAATACTGACGGACGAATTCAAGTGGTGGTTTGACGACGAGGAAGACGAAGAAGCCCGCTCCAATCAAATACGCCAGTTCCTTACTCCGCTCTGCAAGCGGTACCGTATTATCGGTCAGGAGGTTATCGATGATGTACTTATACAGTAACGGTAATCCTAACGGAATCGAAAACTTGATGATCCCGACGAACACCGTCAAAAAGATTTGTTTTTTGTACGGCTTGACGAACTGCATGTAGCGACGAATCGAACCTGGCGCCTTATTTTTCTGTTGTTGAGTTTCCTTACCCATGATGATTCACTTCCTTCAATTAAAAAAAGACGATGGCGAACCATCATCTCCGATATCTTGTTTCATATTCACGATACCACGTTTCAACGAATGCCGGATTGAACGGACCTTTCCGACTTCGAATCCACTGGATTAAAATCTGGACGTTGTCCTTCAGGATACGATCAATCGCTTTCGGATAATTCATTTCCCGGCGATGTTTCTCGTACTCATCCTCATCCAAAATCATATACGACATGTCCGGATACACCTTAATGTCTAAATCATAATCAATGTACTTGACTGCTCGATCCTTTTCATCAAACGTCGAAGGTGACCCTAGGTTACAGTAATAGTAGATTCCATCCTCTCGAATCATACAGATTACGTTAAACCAGAGTTCTGTCGAAAAATAACAAATCGCGGGTTCGCGTGTCCGCCACTGACGACCATCCGATTCACTGACCATGATTCGATCATTGAATCCAATCAATTCTTCTTCCGTCGATTTAAGCACGAGCGTTTCTTCCCAAACTCTGTGTAAGCTGCCATTATGTTTGAAACTTTGAATCTCAATCTTGCTACCTTCTTTTGGGAATCGACTCATGTGCTACTCCTTTCTGAAGCTTTTTTATTCAATTTTTCTATACTCTCGTGCTTATTATACCCATTTTCAGAACACATGAAAAACGAAAGGGTACTTTTTCAGAAAAATGACTGTGATTTATTAACTAAAGTAGTCTAAAATCGCGCGTTTCCGTTGATTGAACATCGGTTTGAGAATCAGTAGATCGACAATCATTTTCGGAAAATAAGATTTATAGAGTAATTCATCAATCATGTAGACCCCGTCCGGACGCTGTTCGACACGGTGGAGATGACACCAAGCAGCGAACGGGAACGGGACCTTGACCCCTACATCAACGAAAGCATGTTGACCGACAATCGGAATTAGTGACTCCCACTCGACGAAAATGGGCGGAAGACCGACTTTAAGCTGAATCGTGTTTCCGGCGATTGTCCGCGTATCACCAATCGTTTTCACTTTCGGGAAAACCGTCATTCCCGTTAATGCTTTCGCATCGCCTAAAAACGTCCAAGCCTGCTCTAACGTCGCTGTTACTTTCGTTTCCGTACGAAATGTATTCATGTAGTCTCCTCCTTTAATAGACGATCGATTTTCATTTGTGCGACTGATATCGGCTGCTTGACGTACGTTGCTTCATCCATCAGTACCGTTCCTTCAGGTTGCGTCGCGACACGGTAAATACTGACTTCCCAAATCCGGTGTGAAAAGATATGTTTAATCTTCCCGACATACGTTCCGGGTACGGTTTCCGTCGATTCGACTAACGGATATTGCCACATACCCGCGAGCAGTCCCGTATCCGGTCGCTGTTCGATTGCAACTTTTCCTGCTTCTTCGTAGACGAGAGCGTCGTATTGAATCGTCTGCGTTTTTCCTTTTTTCGTTTTGACCGGTAACTCACCTTGGGCATTTCGCTCGTACGCAAAACAGACGTCATTGACGGGACATAACCCACACATCGGAGACTTCGGTGTACAGACGATTGCCCCGAGCTCCATCAATCCTTGGTTGAAGCTCGACGGATCAAGCGGATCAATCAGTTCATGGACCGCTGCCTCGAACAGTTTCCGTGTTTTCGGTGCGGCGATGTCTTCATAAATCCCAAGCACCCGCGATAAGACGCGCATGACATTTCCATCGACTGCCGGTTCCGCCTGACCATAAGCAATTGACAGGACTGCTCCCGTCGTATACGGTCCGACACCACGTAAGCTTTCAAAAATTTCTTTTTCGTCAGGAACAATTCCACCATATTTTTCAACAACTTCTTGAACGGCGATTTGAAGATTCTTAACACGGGAATAGTATCCTAAGCCTTCCCAGTATTTTAAGACTTCGCTTTGCTCTGCCGCCGCTAAATCGTGCGGCGTCGGAAAACGGTCCGTGAAGCGATTATAATAAGGGATGACGGTATCGACACGCGTCTGTTGTAACATGATTTCACTAATCCAGATGTGGTAAGGATTTTTAGTTTCTCGCCATGGTAACTGGCGTTGTTCACGTAAAAACCATGCGACCAATTCGGTTGTGAACGTTCGTTTGTTAAAGTTTATGAAATATTCTTGAACGGGGATCAAATGTCTACCTCTTTTCTACAAAAATACGTTATAGTGAATGAAAATTACCCGGAACGCTTACACTTGTTTGTTTATCCGTACCATTACTACTTTTAGAGGAGCGAATTCGCATTGGATACTGGTACACATATCGGAATGGGACTTTGTCTCGCCGCCATCGCAACACTTGAACCGGATGTCGCAGCAAGCGCAACACTCTTTGCTGCCGTCACGACCACTGCCTTAGTCGGATCGCACGCCCCCGACTTTGACACGGTTTTTAAATTTAAAGGGAACGGTGCTTACTTGACGCAACACCGTGGAAAATCCCATGGATTGATTGCCCTACTCGCTTGGCCGTTACTCTTATCAATCGTCATCGGTACCTTATTCGGCGTACCACCTACTTCATTATGGCTGATGGCGCAGATCGCTGTCGCCCTTCATGTCTTCGTCGATCTGTTTAACGCCTATGGTACACAAGCTCTGCACCCCTTCAAACAGACCTGGATTGGTTGGGGTGTCATCAATACGTTTGATCCGTATTTATTTACGATGTATTACGGCGCTTTCGGGATCTGGGTCCTGACACGCGCGACCATCGTTATTTTCCCGATTTTAATCGTCATCGTCGCGATTTATTACGCCGTGCAGTTTAAACTCCGAAATGATGCCCTGGCGACGGCAGCCCGTTACTATGGCGGGGCCCACAAGTTATTCATCTCACCCGGAATGAAGTGGGACGAGTGGCACGTCGCAGCACGACTGCGCGACGACTATTCCGTCGTCAAAATCAACTCTGGTGTCGTCGTCGAATGCGGAAACTTCCGCATCAAAGAGGAACCGCATGGGGATGTACTCTATGAAGTCGTCAAACAAAATGAGGACTTGAAAGCTTTCCTCGCCTTCTCAAAAATCCACACGTATACGGTATCCCGAAAAGACGGCATCGTCGAATATCGTTTCACGAACTTACGGTACTTCACAAAAGATGTCTACCCATTCGTTGCCGTCGTCCGAATCGATGAGGCGTCCCAACAAATCGTCAGTTCCTATACGGGTTGGGTCTTTAGCGAACGGACGCTGCAAAAGAAACTGATTATCCCTGCTTTATAAACAAAGACTCCGTGTCCGTGGTCAACCGACCAAGACAGGGAGTCTTTTTCTGTTCATTTACTGGACGTCGCGTCCGAGCATCAAGTGCTTAAACTTTTCATTCGATGTATTGAAGCGGTGCAACATCGCGCCATGTTGTTTGATTTGTTGCTCGACGAACCGGACGGCGACAGCCTCACCTTGATATTTTTCGCCTGCCCGGGCAAGCGTCGCCTCGAAATCTTCCCAAAGGACTTCGACCCATGTCAATGCCTCGATTGGCGTTAATACCGGATTGACGGCTTGTAATTCTCCTGCTAGTTGCTCTAGTGCCGCTGTGCGGTTTTCTTCCATCATACACCCTCCTCAGAATGAATCAGCGCAAGCGGAATCGCGACTTCATTGACGGTTCCTTCAAAATGCCCCCAACCCATGACGCCGTTGACGAAATGTAATTCGAATACCGCCTCTTCCCCTTCGACTTGGTAAAGTTGTCCGGTTTCGAACTGACTTGCATCGACGAGATAACTTTGTGCCATCGCGATTTTCCGAATGACGACTTCGACTTCACTCATGTTCCCATGCTGCTCCGCTTTTCTTTTTTGCTCGTTTAGTTTCGTGACGAGCATTTCTAATTCGTATTTCGATAATTGACTCATCCGTGTTTCCATCAAAAAACTCCCCCTCTTCGTCATTAGTATATACGAAAAGGAGGAGTCATATCATGGTGTTAGCTCGATTTCAGCTCAAGATTCCGTTTGCTTTGAAGGGCGTACATCTTCGCGTAAATCCCTTTTTCCGACAAGAGCACGTCATGTGTACCACGCTCCATGATTTGACCGTGATCGAGGACGATGATTTCATCGGCATCTTTAATCGTCGACAACCGGTGCGCGATGATGAAGGTCGTCCGTCCTTTCGTCAACGTCAGCAAGGCTTCTTGAATCATCGCTTCCGTCTCAGAATCGACACTTGCCGTCGCTTCGTCAAGAACGAGAATCGCGGGATCAAAGGCAAGCGCACGGGCAAAACTGATTAATTGCCGTTCCCCCGCAGACAAGGTCGCACCTTTTTCGATGACCGGTTCGTCTAAGCCATGCGGAAGTCGATCGATGAAGCGGTCTGCTCCGACGGCAACGATTGCCTGGCGGACACGTTCTTCCGAAATCGATGGATTATCCAGTGTAATGTTCGAACGAATCGTTCCTGTAAACAAGAACGGATCTTGTAAGACGATTCCCATGTGGTCACGGACCGCTTGTTTCGGTAACGTCGTAACATCTTGTCCGTCAATCAGGAGATAACCGGACGAAGGATCATAAAAACGCATCAACAGGTTCATGATTGAGCTTTTCCCACTCCCCGTATGCCCGACGAGGGCGATGGTCGCACCAGGACGTGCCTCAATCTCGATTTGACGTAAAACCGGATACCCCTCTTCATAGCTGAATCCGACGTCTTTAAACTCGACGCGCCCTGCGAAACGGGGAATCCGACCTTGTTCGACCGGTTCACCTTTTTCGTCGAGCAACTGGAACATCCGGTCGGCCGAGACGAGTGCTTGTTGGAGCGGTGACAGTTGATTCATGATTTGTGTGACCGGTTCGAACAGACGCGACACGTAATCAATGTAGGCATAGAGAATTCCGAGTGATAAAAATGTCCCGTTCGTTAAACTTTGACCGGCAACGACCCAAATCAATAAGGCGAGCGTCAAGTTTTTTAAGAAATACGATAAGTTGTGTGACATCAATGCATCGAGCCGTAACAATTTCGCACGGGTTTGATAGTTTTCTTCATTTTTCTGTTCGAATTCAGCGAGCACTTCTGCTTCACGGGCGTACGACTGAATGATCGGCATCGTCTGGATGTTTTCATTCAATTGTCCGTTCATATCCGCGACGAGTGCCCGGACTTTAAAGTTGTTTTCCGTCGCAAACTTTTGGAACAGTTGAATCCAAAAATAGACGATCGGGATAATGGCTAAGGAAACGAGACCCAGCCGGACATCCAGGAAGAACATCGCGACGAGAATCCCTGCCATCGTGATGATGCCTGAGAACACACGCGCCAGGACACCGAGGTAGAGATCCCGGATCGTCTCCGTATCGTTCGTGACACGACTGACGATTTTACCAATCGGTGTCTGATCGAAGTAACGGACCGGCAAGCGTTGTAGATGTGAAAAGACATCAAGCCGCATCCGTTTAACGATTTTATGCGCTGAGCGTTGCAATAAGATTTGTTGGACCCAGTTCAGGCCCGCTGCGATCAACAGCAAAATGATATAAAAGAACGATAACCAACCAATCGCCTTTAAGTCCGAGGCATAAAAATCATAGACTTGTCCTTGCGTGAGCTTTTCGACACCGGCGTACCGAAACGTTTCCTCTCCTCGCGTGACAGTTAACGTGTCCCCCGCGACTTGACGTTCGCCACCACTGACGACTTGTTCCGGAACGAAATAATACCCCGCCTTCGACTGGACGATCGAGATCGGACCGATGACCGCCGACTTCGGAACGTCTTGCGACTTCGCAAAACGTCGTCCGTCATAACCGACCGTCCCCCCCGATTCGACTTCCACCCAGTCTTTTTCGATTGCGACGATGTGTTCGTCGATGATGATTTTTGCGATATACGGTCCTGTCAGTTCAGCTCCGACCGCTAAAATAAGCAAGAAAAGCCCGAGAAAGATTGCGCGTTTCTCATGCATCGCATAGCGGACGAGTGAACGAATCGTCGTTTTCCGTCTGACGGGATCGAGTAAATAATTTTCTTGTTCAGTCAATTTCAGCACCTCCTGCCTTACGTTTCTTCACTTTGTCGTTCGAATTGTTCTGCATACCAGCCACGTCGTTCCATCAGCTGTTCATGCGTTCCCCGCTCACTGATCACGCCGTCTTGTAAGACGAGAATTTCATCCGCATGCGCGACGGCAGACAACCGGTGCGCAACGATCAATGTCGTTGACTGATGACGGTTCGTCCGGATCGCGTCGATGATTTGTGATTCCGTTTTCGCATCAACGGCTGACAACGAGTCGTCGAGCAACAGCAACTCCGGTTTCTTCAACATCGCCCGGGCAATCGACAAGCGTTGTTTCTGTCCACCGGAAAGCGTGACTCCCCGTTCTCCGACCATCGTTTGTAACCCTTGGTCAAGCGTCTCGACATCCGTCGTAAAGGCCGCTAAACGAATCGCTTCTTGCAACTCAGCTTCTGTTGCCTCACCCGCCCCGAACAAAATGTTATCGCGTACGGATTTTGAGAAGAGTAGATGCTCTTGCGAGACATAGCCCGTCCACCCGCGGACGGTCTCCAGTGCGACGTCTTCATAGGGGGTTCCATTTACTTTCAACATGTCTCGTCCAATCGGATACTCCCGTAAAAATTGGCGTAAGAGCGTTGTTTTCCCAGATCCAGTCGGACCGACGATTCCAATCGTCTGTCCGTGTTTGATCGTCAAATCAATCCCGTGTAACGACGGATGATTCATCTCTGGATACGTAAACGTCAAGTTAGCCAGAGTAATCATTTCCGGTCGCACAACTTCGACTTTCGGTGTCGATGTGATCAGCGGTTTGACACGCATCGTCGCTTCTAAGCGATCGAGACTCGCCGTCCCGCGCTGGATGACGTTGATGAGCTCACCGAAGGCATACATCGGCCAAATCAACATCCCGAGGTAAATATTGAAAGCGACGAGCTGACCGAGCGTAATATCGTTCGTAAAGACAAGGTACGTCCCGAACGATAGACCAATTAAATAGCTGACACCGACCAATAACTTGATGATCGGTTCGAATAAGACGTCAATTTTTGCGACATGCATGTTTTTTTCGAAGACATCCGTCGTCGTGTCATCGAATTTTTTGACATCAATCTCTTCTTGGACGAACGAGCGGATGACACGAAGTCCGGAAATCGATTCGACGACCTGGTCATTCATCGTTCCAAACGCATCTTGGGCGACGATGAAGCGGCCGTGAATTTGACTTCCGAGCTTGTTCATCGCATACGCGAGGAGCGGCATCGGAAGGAGTGCCGCGAGCGTCAGTTTCCAATCAATCGCGACCCCCATCACGACGAGGGTAATCGCCGTCATATTCAACGAATCGACAAGCGTCAACACACCGAATCCGGCTGTTCGTTCGACCGCTTTTAAGTCATTCGTCGCAAGCGCCATCAAATCTCCTGTTCGGTTCTTTTGATAAAATGTCGGCGTCAATTTCAGTAAATGTGTAAAGAATCGGCTTCGTAATGTCCGTTCGAGTAAAAATGCCGTCCCGAACAATTTCGCGAGCCATAGATACGTCAAAATAAACGAAGCGATCGAAATTACGAGCAGTCCGACGACATATTGAATCAGTGTCGTCCGGTCCATCGACCCGGACCGTAACCCGTCAATCACTTTTCCAATCAGCCACGGCGGCGTTAAATCAATAAAACCCGTGATAATTAAGAGTACGACGGCAATCAGATAAGATGTTTTGTGTTCTTTTAGAAACCAACTGAGTTGGCGAAATAATCGCACGATGGTTCCCCCCTTTGTGTCATGTTATGGTGTTCCTTTTTTCCGAACGCACAAAAAAGGCATACTGATTTCCGGAAGCAGTCCGAGAATCAATATGCCTTGAAAAGACGATATGAATCAAAAATATGGTCTGCGCGCTCGGGGAACGGATTCCCTGTCAATCGCACACTAAAATGAGTGTTTATACGAGTTCGAGAGTCTCCGTCATATTCAACTGTCCAATAGTAGATGCGATAACAAGTTGCTTTTTCATGTGACGGTTCCTCCTTTTCTTAATCTGAGCGTAGAATAGCACAATTGTCGGACAATTGTCAATTTTCCATCTTGCTATTTAGGAGAATGAGTTTTCAATTTTTTCAAAAGGAAAGACGCTTGTTAGATTCCTTCTTCTTCTTGCTTGACCTGTTCGATGACTGTTGCCACGATTGCATATGGGAACCCTTTTCGAACGAGTGCTTGTTTCGTTTTTTGTTCTCGGGCAAATGGCTCCAGTTTATGATATTTCGGATAATATTTACGCGCTTGATAGAGCGCCGCCTCTTCTTCCGCGTCGACTTCGACTTCCTCAAAGACGATTTGAAACCCTTGTTGCGTCACTTCTGACGAAAAACCACGTTGCATCAGAGTTTGTTGCAGTTTCTGTTTCAATTCCCGGACCGAACGCCGCGCTAATTCCTTTTGTTTTTGGCGCAAGAACTTGACGACCTTCTCAAGCTCTTCTTCTTCCGTAAACTGTCGTAACGCTTCATCGATAAACTCTTTTTTTACCTTCAATGCTGCTAAATCACGCCGGATTCGTCCCGGACCTTGGGGAGTCGTCGCTTTTTTCGTCGCCGTATAGGCAAGGGCAAACTGCTGGTCATCGATATACTTTTGTTCCGTCAGGCGCTGAATCGCATGTTTGATTGCGTGTTCCGGCGTTTCCTTTTCGATCAAATGCGTTTCGACTTCGCTCGTCGCCCGCATCCGGTAAGACAAATGGTTCAACGACAACCGGTAAGCTTTTTGTTCTTCTTCCGCCGTCAACACTTCCTTGACGAAGTCGTCATCGATTTCCTTATCACGCTCAAGGTTATATTTAATTAAGATGTCAACATCGACGGCAAACGCATACTCTTCTTTTCCGTCCCGTTCGATATAGATATTAAACCGTTCATTATTTTTCTTTTGGGTTGAAATCCGTTTAATCTTCAAGGGGGTATCCTCCTATATGAAACTGAATACTTAACGATAACATGCTTCCTCATGTTTGAGTGAAACTGACAAACGGGAACATATGTACAAGATTGTTGAAAGGGATGATACAGATGAAGATTGCGATTACAGGTGGGACAGGAATGATTGGGCAGGCGCTCTCGAAACGATTGATTGCGGAGGGGCATCATGTCTATATTTTGACCCGGTCCGTACAAGACAACACAGAACACACTACTTACGTTGAGTGGTTGACGTCGTCCGCCGCTCCAGAACAGCAGCTTGAAGGTATCGATGCCTTTATCCACCTGGCTGGCGCTTCCATCAATGATGGTCGCTGGACGGAAGAACGGAAACAAACGATTCTGCAAAGCCGGATCGATTCGACGAAAGAGTTAGTCCGCATCAACCAGGCATTAACAACGAAACCGGCTGTCGTCCTCTCCGCTTCCGCTGTCGGCATCTATGGACAGGACCGGCACCAGACATTCACGGAGGAACAGCCACTCCCGCCGACAAGTGACTTCCTCAGTCAAGTCTGCGTCAAGTGGGAAGCGTTAGCCCAACCAATCGCTGACCTCGGGATTCGGCTCGTCCATCCGCGGATCGGTGTCGTCCTTAGTAAAGAAGGCGGAGCCTATCCATTGATGCGCCTCCCCTACAAGCTTTTCGGCGGCGGGACGATGGGCGACGGAAAGCAATGGGTCTCTTGGGTTCATATCGACGACCTCGTTGAATTATTCATCTTTGCCCTTAAAACAAATCAACTCACTGGTCCGCTTAACATTACGGCACCGCATCCGGAAACGATGCGTCAGTTCGGAAAAACAATCGGAAAAACGTTACAGCGCCCCCACTGGTTACCGGCTCCGCGCTTTGCTCTCGAACTCGCACTCGGTGAAAAAAGCGTCATCGTCCTCGAAGGAGCACGCGTCATTCCGAAAAAAGCACTCGAAAATGGGTTCAAGTTTCGGTATGCTGAATTAAAGGATGCACTAAGCAACTTAGAGCAGACAAACTAATACAGGGGCTGACGAAACGTTGAACGTATTAATACGCAATGCACACATTTTCCCGATCACAGCAGATAGTTTTTATGGTGATATTCGCATCAAGGATGGCAAAATCCACGAAATCCACGAGTTACTTGACGTTCAAGACAACGAACGTGTCATCGAAGCCGAAGGACGCTTTTTATTGCCGGGCTTCATCGACGCCCATACCCATCTCGGGCTTTATGACGAAGGAACGGGAACGGTCGGAAATGACGCCAACGAAACGATTTTCGCAATGACACCACACCTGCGTGCGATTGACGGCGTCTATCCGCTAGATGAAGGATTCAAAGAAGCGATAGAACATGGTGTCACGACCGTCCAAGTCATGCCGGGCAGCATGAACATCATCGGTGGTGTGACGAGTGTCATCAAAACGCACGGACGCTTTATCGACGATATGATTTTACGGAAATATGCCGGTCTGAAGATTGCGCTTGGTGAAAACCCGAAACGTGTCCACAGTGCCGGACGTGCAGGAGAATTGACGCGGATGGGCATCATGGGCATGCTCCGTGAAGCGTTCCTCGAAGTGAAGATGCAACGGACGGCAGATACGTTCGCTCACCGAATGATTGAACGCGTCCTGAATAAAGAGATGCCACTTCGCGTCCATGCACACCGGGCGGATGATATCCTGTCTGCCATCCGCTTCGCTGAAGAATTTAATCTCGATGTCCGGATCGAACACTGCACGGAAGGTCATCTCGTCGCAAAAGAATTACAACAATTGCCGATTGAACACGTCACCGTCGGACCGACCTTCACCCGCAAATCAAAAATCGAGCTTAAAAATAAGACATGGGAGACGTATCGCGTTCTCCACGAACATGGTCTCGAAGTCTCGATCACGACCGATCATCCGTACACGCCTGTTCAGTACTTGAACTTGTGCGCAGGACTCGCCGCTCGTGAAGGCTTACCCGTCGACATTGCCCTCCGCGCCATCACGATCAATCCAGCTCGTTCGCTTGGCGTATCGGATCATGTCGGATCGATTGAAGTCGGAAAAGATGCTGACTTAGTGTTATGGAGCCATTTCCCACTTGATTATTTAGCAAAACCGCTCATGACGATGATTGACGGAAACGTCATTTTTGAACACACGCATTTAACCTCGATGTCTTAAAAAATCAGCCTTTGATTTTAACGCTAAAACGTTGAAAATCAAAGGCTTTTTTCTTTGTGAAAAACAGTCATTTTCATTTGCAAAATTTGTCTTGTTTTTGTATGTTTTTTCACAAAAATTATTTACTTGCATTTTTAAAAAAAGAAGGTAATATTATCTTATCCGACAACTGAAGAAGGCATACCATGCGCGGTTCAAACGAGTCAGACAGGTAGCTTTCGACAATCATTCTAGCGGTCTTAAGAAGGAGGAATGGAAGTATGCTCAAGCAACGGGAGCTGAGCGACTGCGCTGATTTGTTCGAACTGATGCAGCATCAAGACGTATATCCGTACGTCCGCCAAAAAACACAGTACTTTGATGAATTTCTGTTTACTACAAAGCAGGCAATCGAAGAGGAAGAACGTGGTGAACTTGTCTCACGTACAATCCTGGATGAATTCGATCAACCAATCGGTACAATCAGTTTACTCGATATCGAAGGACATTATGGTTTTCTCGGTACATGGTTAGGTAAACCGTATCATGGAAAAGGCTATAACAACCTTGCAAAAGAAGCATTCTTTTCCGAGCTGTTTTTCGAACTCGGTTTCGAGAGTGTCTTTATGAAGATACGCCAGACGAATATCCGTTCACAAAAAGCAGCTGAAAAATTGCCTTATGCCTTTTGTGCGGATGAACTCCGTCCAACGTTACTCGAACAATTGAATACAGGCGAGACCCAGTTCACGCTGTATGAAGTATCAAAGTCGAGTTTCCACATGTATATTCATGGTCGTGAGCTCGAAACGGTCTACGAACAACAACTCGAAGCATGAGTGGCATCGCCCACTCGTGCTTTTTTTGTCGTACTTTTGATGCGGCGTGAAACGCTCAAATGGTATGATTAAAAAAAACTCACCGGTCAACTGGGTTCAAATCCCGTTTCCCGGATGAATGAGGAGCGATTTGAATGGCAGAACAGTTTAAAATACTCGTCGTCGATGATGAAGCACAGATGCGCGATTTACTCGTATCAAACCTTGAAAAAGAAGCTTACGTCACGACAACTGCGACGAATGGACAAGAAGCAATCGATAAAATTCAACAGGATACCTTCCATCTCATTTTACTTGACGTGATGATGCCTGAAATGGATGGACTGACGGCATGCATGCGGATTCGCGAATTTTCAAATGTCCCGATCATCATGTTGACGGCACGTTCGGACGAACTCGACCGGATTCATGGTTTAAAAATCGGTGCCGATGACTACATCACGAAACCTTTTAGTCCACGGGAACTCCTTGCGCGAATCGAAGCGACGCTCCGCCGGTCGCACCGTTTCGCTGTCGATCAATCGGCGTCGTTATCGATCGGCAAACTCGAACTCGATACAGAAAGCCGAAGCGTCCACGTCAGCGGTAAACCAGTCAGCCTGACACGAAAAGAATTCGACTTGTTGCACTTGTTCGTCCAACATAACGACAAAGTTTTTTCTCGCGAACAACTGCTCGACCAGATTTGGGGAGCCGATTATATCGGAAACTTACGGACGGTCGATACGCATATCAAAACACTTCGCCTGAAACTCGGAGAAGCTGGGGGCGCCATTCAAACGGTCTGGGGCATCGGCTATAAATTCGAGGAAGTATGATTAAACGCTACACGATCCGAAAGCGGATTTGGATCACAATTTGGTTCACGAGCGTCTTTTCGGCGATTCTCTTCCTGTTACTCACGTTTTATCTGTACGACCGGTTTTATCTCCAGACACAAGAAGACATCTTGCTGAACCGCGGTGAAAAATTGATTAACATCTATGAATCGGAAGGCCTGTCCGGTGCTTTTTATGACGGAATGACCTATACGAACGAGCTGACGGAATCAAAAGTCTTTTTCATCGATTTCTTACAAAAGAATCCGGGCGGACTGCGTTTCCTGACGAACGAAGATATCGAACAGCTCCGAAACGGCCAAACGGTCGTCTCGAGCCGGACCCATCCGATTGAAGGCACTGATATTTTGATGACGGGATTTCCAATCATCGAAAACAACCGGTTAGTCGGGACGTTGATCCTCTACCTTGAACTGGGACAGATCAGTGAACCGTTCCGCCCTCTGCGGCTGATGATTTTCTTCATGATCGGCTTAATCGTCCTCAACCTCGTCATCTTCGGTCGACAAATCATCGATACGATCATTCGTCCATTGATTGACATGAAACGGGCCTCGACGGTCTATGCCCAAGGTGATTTTGATTACCGGATTCCGATTCAATCGGATGATGAAATCGGGGAGCTTGCCGAAACATTGAACAAAATGGCAGAATCACTTGGCGAAGTCGACGAACAGCGAAAAGAGTTCCTCGCGAATGTCAGCCACGAACTCCGGACACCCTTGTCCTATATCCGTGGTTATACGGAAATGATGCAAGATGAACATTTAGACACGAAGACACGCGATCAGTATTACCAAATCATCGAACGGGAGACGGAACGTCTGCAGCGTCTCGTCAACGATTTACTCGACCTCGCGCAACTTGAACGGGACTCGTATCCGATGACGAAACAACCGCTCGTTTTCAGCCAGGTCCTCGAAGATGTCGTCTACCGGATGGCACCGATCGCGCAAGCAAAAGGCATTCAACTCGTGACAGACTTTGATCCGAGTCAAATCGTCCTCGGTGACAATGACCGGTTGGAACAAGTCATCGGAAACCTGATTGACAATGCCCTTCGGTACACACCGTCTGACCGTTCGATTTACTTGACGACGAAAACGGATGGCAATTTGACCATCTGTACGATCCGTGATGAAGGAGAAGGAATTCCCCCTGAACATTTAGAGCGTTTGACGAAACGTTTTTATCGTGTCGACAAATCGCGGACACGTAAAGATGGCGGGACCGGTCTTGGCCTCGCGATCACGAAGCACATCATCGATCGCCACGATGGAACGCTTGCCTTTACGTCATCAATCGGACAAGGAACGACCGTCACAATCACGCTTCCCCTCTTACCGGATGAAGACGATGGATTTGCATAACAAAAAAAGTCATCCGTTTTCACGATTGTTTTTCAGAAGTGTTTGCTTAAAAGGAGTGTTTCTTCATCGAAACGAGATTAATTGATTTACTTCAGGGTGCGGACCATTTCGCGGTTCTGATCAGCTTGCTCGTCAGCTTCATCGTCAGTATTTTTGGTTTCTTACCGAGTGCTTTCGTCACCGCTGCAAACGTGCTTTACTTCGGTTACTGGGAAGGGTTTTTGTTATCCTTCCTAGGTGAGGCCTTTGGTGCACTCATCGCTTTTTACTTGTACCGGTTCGGCGTCAGGCATCTTACACCAAAGATTGACTCGGTCCGCGTTCGAAAATGGACCGACCGGCTCGCTGAAACGAACGGACGTGATGCGTTTTGGCTGATCGTTTTACTGCGTGTCTTGCCGTTCATTCCGTCTGGCCTCGTCACGTTACTGAGTGCGGCTAGTCGTGTCTCTCCGCTCGTTTTTTTCATCGCAAGTACTCTTGGAAAGATTCCTGCTCTCTTCATCGAGGTCGCGAGCGTCAGCTGGTTCATTAGAAGCGATGCGGTAATCCAGTGGATTGTCGTCGGTGTCGTCATCGTTCTGTATGCGGCTCACCACGTCTACAAACAGTATCAATCCAAACAAAAAACGCCGTCTTCTTGATTTACTTCAAGAAGGCGGCGTTCGTACGTATTAGAACTTTTTCTTTTTCTTTTTCTCGAGGACGACGATTGCTTCGACATGTGCCGTTTGCGGGAACATATCGTACGGTTGAATGTAACTCACTTTATAATCAGCCTTCATCAAGTGATCACAATCGCGGGCAAGCGACTGTGGATTACACGAAACGTAGACGATTTTTTTAGCTTTTGACGAAATCATCGCATTCAATAGTTGTGTATCACAACCCGACCGTGGTGGATCGACGATGAAGACATCCGGGACCCAACCTTCTTTGACCCAACGCGGAATCCAAGCTTCTGCTTTCCCGACGACGTAATGGGCGTGATTGAAACCATATTGCTTCATGTGTGCATTCGCATCTTCAACCGCTTCTTCAATGATTTCCATACCGCGGACTTCTTTTGCTCCTTTTGCAAGCCAAAGACCAATCGATCCTACTCCAGCATACGCATCGACGACACGCTCTTCACCCGTCAGCGCCGCTGCCCGAACGACTTCTTCATACATCCGTTCTGCTTGTTCCGGATTCAATTGGAAGAAGGCACGTGGCGAAAGTTGATACGTGAATTCACCCATCTGCTCTTCAATCTTTTCGACACCACGAAGAACTTCTGTTTCTTCTCCGAAGACACGTGACGTCAGTTTGTCATTGATGTTTAGCGCGACCGAGATGACACCCGGAATATTGTGAATATCACGTGATAGTCCTTCGAGATCTTTAAATCCATCTTTAAACGCGACGAGGACGACTTGAATCTCACCTGTTTTGATTCCTGTCCGGACGACGATGTTACGAATGACACCATCTTGTTTCGCAGAATTGTAGACCGGTACATTGTAGTCGTTCAATAACTTCGTCACGGCATTGTTGACGCGTAACGTTTCTTTATTTTGTACGATGCAATCATCAATCGCGACAAGACGATTTGAATTCGCTGAATACAAACCACTGACGATTTGATTGCCTTCTTTTCCGACCGCAAATTGCGATTTATTCCGGTATTCCCATTCTTTTGTACCGATTGTTGAACGGATATCTGCCTTTTCGATGTTCAACTTCGTTGATTTCGAGAATGCATTTCGTAACATCTCTTCTTTGTAACGGAGTTGTCCTGCATAGCCCATATGTTGAAGCTGGCATCCGCCGCATTGACTGTAAATCGGGCAGAGTGGTGTGACACGATCCGGCGAGCGATCATCACGTTTGACTAGTTTTGCATTTGCGAAATTGTCGTGGACTTCCGTGATTTCAATCTGTGCTGTTTCTCCGACGAGTAACCCCGGAATGAACACGATTTGTCGTTCGAGTGTCGCAATCCCCTCGCCATTGATTCCCATCCGTAGACACGTGACGGAGCGGATTTCTCCGACATTTAGTTTAATTTTCGTTGCCATTCTCTTCATCCTTTCCATGATACAAATGAAAAAGCGGTTTCGATTAACCGCTTTCTGATCCCTCATGTTCCTTCATATCTTTTGCATAACGAAGTACCTTGGCTTTTAACTGGTCCAAGGAAACTGCGAGTCGTTCTAAATCCTCGATATCTGATGTTTCATCCAGTGAATCGATCGTGTGGCATAGAAGCTGCATTCTTGATTTTAGCACATTCATCTGGCCAAGTTTATCAGTTCTTGCTTTTCCCATTATTCAGACTTCCTTTCTTCTTATAGATTCCGTCGTTATTTTAGCATACGATACGAAGTGGAGCATTTATGAAGGAGGAATATAACTATGTTACAACAATCAACGATCACGATCGAAAATGATCCGTGGGAAGCCTATCGCGATATCGAACAGTATGGTCAGGCCATGCTGACGAACATCGAAGTGACGACAACAAAACTCTGCAACATGCGGTGTGAACATTGTGCCGTCGGCTATATGTTAGCGAGTAGCGAGAACCCAGAAATCCCCGTCGAACTATTAATCAAACGTCTCGATGAAATCAAACATCTCCGGGCCTTTTCGATTACAGGGGGCGAACCGATGCTATCGACGAAATCGGTCAAGGAATATGTTGTCCCTTTACTTAAGTATGCCCACGAACGCGGCGCTAAAACCCAAATTAATTCAAATTTAACACTTCCACTCTCACGGTACGAATTAATCATCCCCTATCTCGACGTTTTACACATATCCCATAACTGGGGAACGGCGGACGATTTCATCGATGGTGGTTTTGCGATGATGGAACGGAAACCGTCACGTGAAGCGCGGACGAAGTTATTCGAACGAATGAAGGAGAATGCACGGATTTTAAATGCCCGTGGCGTCCTTGTCTCCGCCGAAACAATGATTAATAAACGGACACTCCCGCACCTCGAAGCGATTCATCAAGAAATCGTGGATATGGGTTGCGTCCGTCATGAAGTGCACCCGATGTATCCAGCAGATTTCGCTTCAATGATTGAAGCTGCCAGTCTTGATGAAATTCGCGACGGGATCCATCGTTTGCTTGACGTCCGTGACCCGAACATCTGGATGCTCTTCGGAACACTCCCGTTCTATGCCTGTTCGATGGAGGAAAAAGATTTAGCTCTTCATCGCCGTCTGCGTCAAGAAACGAATGTATCTGTCCGAAACGATCCGGATGGACGCTCACGCCTAAACGTCAATATTTTTGATGGTGAGATCATCGTCACGGACTTTGGTGATGAACTCGCTTCTCTCGGAACGATTCATGATACCTCTTTCAACGACGCCTATGCTGAATGGCAACAAACTGAACTAAATAAAAGTCTATCGTGTCATTGCCCGGCCGTTAAGTGCCTCGGACCGAATGCGCTCGTCAAGAATGCCTACTATCCAGATGTCGACTTCCTCAAGCAATCAAGTCGCTTATAACAGCCGACAGGTTTTACCTGCTTCCAAACGGGGAAAAGATTGTCACAAAGTTGACACACGTTCTTTCGCTGAAGGGAGTTTTCAAAATGGAATGGCTCGTCGGGATTGTCACCATCATCGGGATGTTCAGTATGGTACTCGGAATCATGATGATTGGAATTCGTTCTTCCCACAGCATCGAACATGATGAAGTGTTCGATCAGACGGATTGGGACGAACACCTTCTGCATATGCCACGCCCAACACGTTTTGAACAGACTGAAAAATAGGAACACAAGCGCCCCGCTGTACAATCGTGCAGGCGGGGCGTGTTATGCTTAATTCAAAAAAATGAAAGGCAGTTGTTTTGTCGTGTCTCGTCGCTTCGCCCTGATTTTATCGATTGTCTTTATCTCCGGCTTTACGCAAGGATTATTGATTCCTTTGTTGTCTATTTTACTCGAGCGTCAAGGAACACCTGCTTACATAAATGGTCTGAGTGCTGCCGTCCTTTATATCGGTGTTATCGTCGCTGCTCCATTGATGGAAAAACCTTTACGACGTCATGGCTATGTCCCCGTCATCTCTTTCGGTCTATCGTTAGTCGCCGTCGCTGTGTTCGCCTTTCCGTTGTTACCAAGCGTCCTCGCCTGGATGGTATTACGCTTCATCGTCGGGTTCGGTGATCAAACGTTACATTACGGTTCGCAAGTCTGGGTGACATCGATTACCCCCAATGAAAAGTTAGGACGGACGATGTCGCTTTACGGCATGGCATTCGGGCTTGGCTTCGCACTCGGTCCTCTTGCCGCTCCACTTGTCGATTTAATTGACTGGCTTCCGTTCGTCTTAACCGGGACATTGACCGTCATCGTCCTCGTATTGTTACGTCGCTTGCCGAATGAAAAACCAACCGACATCATGCCGGAAGAATTACAAAGTGCAGCCTCCCGCTATCGTCTCGTCCTCGCGAGTGCCTGGTTTACGTTACTGCCTGGCTTCACATACGGATTTTTGGAAGCGACATTGAATGCAAGTTTCCCCGTTTTCGCGACACGTAACGGGTATGCCTTGTCCGAAACGAGTGCATTAATCACGACATTCGTCGTCAGTTCGCTCATCATGCAACTCCCGCTCGGACGGCTAGCTGACCACTTCGGAAAACGGCGTACCTTAATTACTGTACTCTGCATCGGGGCAAGCGCGTTTCTCGCGGCTTGTTTCCTCTTTGAAAGTTACGGTGCCTTGTTTGCCATCTTCGCCTTTAGCGGCATGGCACTCGGCTCGACGTATTCATTAGGGGTCGCTTACATGACCGAACAATTACCGAGTCATTTATTACCGACCGGCAACCTCCTAGCCGGTATTTCCTTTAGTCTCGGGTCGATTCTTGGACCGATTGCAGGCAGTGTGTTCGTCTTACTTCCTCCTGCTTTTTACTTTAGTTTATTTGTCGGCGTCCTCTTTACACTGGCTTATTTATTATTTCGCTCGACAGCTAAGTCGATACAAATTAAATGAGACCCGTTCTTTCATGTACAGTAAGAAGGGAGTGCCGCTCGATGCGACACTCCCTTTATTGTTTAGCGTTTATTTTTCATTCAGTCCATCGTAATTCGATGACTCCTATTCACGAGACGGTATCACTTGACGATTCCGACTTGTCGAAAACGTTGCCAGAGCTTTTCATCGATTGCGTACGGTTGATTTTTTGCTTGCTTCAACTCTTCCGTCTCCAATAACACGATGACCTCTCGACCATTGATCGACCAAACTGAATCGTACCCCTTTTCCGCCTCAATAATTTCCACATCGACCTCGCCATGGGTTTCCTTGAGTTGCTGGCTGACGCACGTTACGACGAACCGAGCGAACTCATCCCGGGGACGGCGATTTGCCATGATCTTTCGAACGATCTCATTACGTTCCACTTTTCTCATCTCCTCTCGTTTTCTAGTCATACTAGCCTTTTTGGCAAGGCCGAATCGGTGTTTTATGACCGTACAGAAAAAGCCGAACAAGTCGGCTTCAGCAACGAACGATTAAGAATGAAACTTTAATTGAGACTATTCTCACACGATTCAGATTCTTCGTCAACCACGCTTTTGAAACCAGACTGGAAGATACGTCGAGACAAGAATCCCTGATACAACAAAAACCAATCCAAGGAGCGCTTGCGGCGGAATCGTCTCACCGAGAATCAGTGCCGATAGACTGACACCGTAAATCGGAACGAAAAACATGAATAATGAAACACGACTAACAGGATTGTACTTCATTAATAAATTCCAAAGTGTAAAGCCTGTCGCCGACAAAAAAGCAAGATAGAACAACATCCAGGCCGTCGTTTGTGTGAAGTGGAACGGGAACCATTGACCATTCAGCACCGCACCTGCGATGAACAGGCCGATCGAACCAATCACCATTGCCCAGCCCGTCATCGGTGCGACCGGATAAACAGCCGAATACTCTTTCGCAATCAAGTTAGCAAATGCCCCTGAGATCATTGCACAAATCAACAAAATCTCACCGACACCGAACGTGACACCCGCCGCCCCTTGTGGCCAGTTTGCTAAAATGACACCCGTGAACCCTAAGAACAACGCTAGTCCTTTAAAACGATTCAAGCGGTCGTCTTCATAACGAAAGTGTGCAAGTAACATCTGAAAGAACGATGTTGAACCGGCAATGATTGAGCCTTGGACACCTGTCGATAATGACAACCCGATGTAGAAGAAGACATATTGTAAAAAGGTCAAAAAGAATCCAAGACGACTATAGGCATACGCTCTCTTTTTCAAAGTAATCGGCTGTTTAAAAATCAGGACGCTGACGATGAGCAATAAAACTCCTGCCAGAAAAAAGCGATAGCTCGCAAACAATAACTGCTCTCCATATTCTGAAGATGTGATTGCTAAAAGTTCATAACTCTTTTTAATGAACGGAAAGGCGCTCCCCCATAAAAGTGTCGTAAACAATGCAAAAACAACCATCCCGACCGGATGGGTTAAGATTTTTTTCATTTTTTTCAGTTTCCTTCCCTGTTTCTTTTCACTGAGGCATGGTATAGTAACTTTACAGATAATAATAATTATAATCTAGCGACAATGAAACTCATTATCATTGACTTAAAAACGTTGGTAATAAACATTCTCATTGTTTTAATATAATGATTTCATTTCTCATTTATAATTTGGAAGGAGCTTTTTTATGACTACCTCTACTACTACCGATACTCATCAGCGTTCCGCAATTCGTCATGCTATCGAGGAGCATCACGAATTGATTTTAGCACTCTTTAGCGGAATATTAATTTTAATTGCTTACGCTTTCGAAAAACTACAAATTCCGGCAACTGTCTACGTCACACTTTACTTATCCGCCTATGTGATCGGAGGCTATGCGAAAGCTAAAGAAGGATTGACAGAAACGTATCAAGAAAGAACATTGAATGTTGAATTGTTGATGATTTTAGCAGCAATCGGTGCAGCAGCCATCGGCTACTGGATGGAAGGTGCGATCCTAATTTTCATCTTCGCGTTATCCGGTGCGCTTGAAACGTATACGATGAACAAAAACGAACGTGCTCTTCAAAGCCTGATGTCACTACAACCAGAAGAAGCAACACGATTGAACGCAGACGGAAAACTTGAAGTCATCGGAATTGAACATCTCTCGGTTGGTGATATCGTCTATGTCCGTCCTGGTGAACGAATTCCCGTAGACGGGACGATCATTCGTGGTCAAGCCGCGATTGAGGAAGCTTCGATTACGGGTGAATCCATTCCTGTCGAAAAACGGACCGGTGACACGGTTTACAACTCAACCGTCAATATGAACGGCGTCTTGACGATTGAGATGACGAAAGCCGCTGATGAATCGTTGTTCCAAAAAATCATCCATATGGTTCAAAATGCGCAAAGTGAACAATCACCTTCTGCTCAGTTCATTGAGCGGTTTGAAAGTCGTTATGTCAAGGTCGTCCTTGTCGTCGTCACATTGATGATGGTTCTCCCACATTATCTTGTCGGTTGGAGCTTTGAAACAAGCATCTATCGTGCCATGATTTTACTCGTTGTTGCGTCACCTTGCGCCCTCGTTGCCTCAATCACACCAGCTGCCCTATCAGCCATTGCAGCTTCTGCCCGGAATGGTGTCCTGTTTAAAGGGGGCGCCCATATTGAGACGTTAGGTCAAGTCAACACGATCGTCTTTGATAAGACAGGTACACTCACGACCGGTAAACCGATTGTGACCGAAAGTCATTATGCAGAGGATGCTAATCAGTTCTTGCTCAAACAAGCCGTCGCCTCGATCGAAGCGCAATCAAATCACCCGCTCGCTCAAGCGATTGTCGATCATCTTCAAATCGAGACGCAAGAACCGTCTGCTTTTAAAGACGTGACAGGATACGGCATTGAAGCGACGGTTTCCGGCGTGACGTATCGGATCGGGAAATATGGTTTCCATGAAGGCTTAAATGACCCGTTTCGCTCGATGGAACAAACATTAAAAGAAAAAGGAAATACAATGGTCTACGTCAGTAACGGCGAATCCATCGTTGCACTCTATGCACTCCGTGATACGATTCGTCCTGAAGCAAAAGCAGCCATCACTTCTCTCAACTCGCTCGGCATCACGACAATCATGCTGACAGGCGACAACCCTGTCACGGCAGCTGCAATTGCAGAAGAAGCCGGTCTTACATCGTTTGTCGCAGAATGTCTACCTGAAGATAAAGTAAACTACATCAAACAATACCAAGCAGATGGACAAACTGTCGCTATGGTTGGTGACGGAATCAATGATGCTCCTGCTCTTGCCCTTGCTCATGTCGGAATCGCGATGGGCGAAGGAACAGATGCTGCATTAGAGACTGCTGATGTAGTCTTGATGAAAAATGACTTAGGTCGTCTCGCTTACGCTGTCAATAAGGCACGGAAAATGAACCGTGTCGTCAAACAAAACATCACGCTCGCAATCGGCGTCATCTTAATCTTGATTGCCTCGAATCTCTCTCAATTTCTCATCATGCCGTTCGCTGTCGTCGGGCATGAAGGATCGACGATTCTCGTCATCCTCAACGGCTTACGTCTTTTACAAAAAGACGCTCCCACACCTGTAGAGATGACTGCCAGCTTAAAAAAAGTCGCAGCTTAATTCAGTGATTCACTAAAAAAGACTCTAAAAACCGAGCAACCGGTTTTTAGAGTCTTTTTTTTATCACCCGAACGTATTCGTCGGAATCGAGTCGAGATCCGCTTGTTCTTTCAGACGTTTTTCTTCCATTTTTTTCGGATCAGCCTTCTTCATGAAACGTTCCCATGAAGCATTTAATTCTGAACCCAGTAAAATAATCAATCCTGTGAAGTAGAGCCATAAGAGAACGATGACGACACTCCCGAGTGAACCGTACGTCTGGTTGTAATTCGAGAAGTTCGATACGTAAAATCCGAATCCAACGGACAGCAATTGCCAAACGATGACACCGAACACGGCACCTGGAATCGCCTCTTTCATCGTAATCGGACGCTTTGGTGCAACACGATAAAAGATGGATAAGATGACAATCAGTAATACTGTCGAGATTGTATACCGAAGGACCGTCAAGAGAACTTTTTGCCCCATATCAATCGGTAAAACGAAATCTGCTAAGTAACTAATGATCGGACCACCGAGGACGTTTAAGATGATTAGCAATAACATCCCAATCCCGAGAACGACCGTCAAGATTAAGGCGATTCCACGCGAAGCAACAAAGCTCCGTGGAGAAAAATCTCCATAGGCGTGATTGGCAGTTGTAATCAAACGATCGACACCTTTAGATGCTGACCAAATCGCTAAAATCGCACCAATCGAGAGCAGACCACCTTGAGGTTCTTTGATTGCTTGGAAGATGACATCCGTGAATGTATTCACTGATCCACCCGGTGCTAAATCGCGAAGTTGCGATTCAAGTGTTTGCTGGTCAATATCGAAAAATGATAATACTGAAATAACAAAAATGATACCTGGGAAAATCGATAAAAACCAATAATAGGCGAGCGTTCCAGCGTAGTCTGTAATGTTATGATCAGACATCCGCTGCTTTAAATTAAGTGCTAACCCTTTTGGGTCACGTGTATGCGCCATCCTCATCATCTCTCCTTAATTAAAAAGAGGCAGTCTAGGACTACCTCATCATCTTCCTATTTATTTCCCTGTTTAGTTCAACTAAAACCTCAAATATCTTCTAGTCGAATATCATAAAATCGTTCTGTCATCTCTGACAATTCCTTGACGAGAGAAGTCGGACGAACCGGTAACTGTTTTAGTTCGCTACGTTTGACCCAAAGCGGGGTATACCCAGATGATGTATCTTCGAACTCTTCTCCAGTCCCTGTACCAAATACTCCACCCGTGATTTTCGCCCAGTAATATGGATTGTCTAAATCGTTAAAACGAACGATTGCTGCTACCCCTTCGAGTTCGACATCGACACCTAATTCCTCATGAGCTTCCCGAATCGCCGTTTGTTCGAGCGTCGCCCCCTCTTCGAGACCACCTCCGGGGAAAACGTAATACGTCACGTCTTGTTTATCCCGGCGAATCAAGGCAACCTCATCTGCTTCATTCAAAATGATGACGGCACTTCGTTGTATTGGCATGGCTATCCTCCCCACATTTACATTAGACATAGTCCGGTTACTTATCGAATCGTCTCTAACATCTCAGGAACTAAGCCGTTTTCTGTAGAAGCGATGACTTCGGCCGCGACTTTCATTCCGAGCGTTAAGGCGTCTTCTGCTTTTTTTGCGTCTGTTAACTCCGACAAAACAGCTGAGAAGAATGAGTCTCCCGCTCCAGTCGAATCGACGACCTTCACTTTTTTTGTTCCGATGTGACCAGATGTCGCACTGCGGCGATCAACATAGACTGCACCAAGCTCGCTCATCGTCACGACTGTGAACGGTGCCCCTTTTTTCGCCAGTTCATTTGCCACATGAAGCGCATCCTGAACCGTCACGATTGATAAATCAGATAAGATTTCTGCTTCTTCGCGGCTGCAGATAAATCCTGTGAATCCTTGCAAAAGGTGACGATTCCGTTCGATGACACTGAGGTGTCCGCACACTCCGAACAACGGCAACTCCATTTTTCGGCAGAGATGAATCAACCGTTCTAAAACGGTCACGGATAAATCTAAATCGATCGCGACTGCATCGACTCCATCTAGGGCGTAGACGGACTGGCGAAGAATCGCTTCTTCTAATAATTTTGCGTCAGGTTGCTTTGAAATCGATGTCTGGAGGTCACCCTCGTTATCCATGACGGCTAACCACATACCCATTCCGTTGTCGTCAAGCATTTCGACGTGATCCACATTTGCACCGTATGATTTTAGTTCTTCCAACACGCCGACACCGATTTGGTCGTTCGTAACCGTCGAGATAAAGCGAACATCATTCCCGAGAACGGCTAAGTTCTGCGCTACATTCCGTCCTGTACCACCATTTGAAAACGTGATGTCTCCAACGTTTTTCGCATCCTTATGCAATGGAGCGAACGAAGTTCCTTTTATGTCGACGAATACTTTTCCGATTACCGCGATTTTATTCATTCCAGTTCCACCTCTAAAAAAAATTCATGATTCCCGAGTATCCACTCGAATATTTCAGGCACATTGCTTCAATTATAGTAAAATTTTAAATCTGTGACAACCAATCCTACTCTTACGAGTAACTCGTGCATGGCAAAAAAATACCCTGCTGCCCGTATTCACGGCAGTAGGATATTTTAAAGGTATTATTTTAGAAGTTAGCGAACGTCAAGCTAATCGCAAGCAACAATCCGAAAATTGTATTTACTTTTCCCGTCTGCGCCATTCCCGGCATCAATTCTTGTGGTTCAAGGTCGTCCCAAAACAGCTTCACGGCCTTGATCATCAATGGAATACTCAGTAAGGCAAGTAACGCGAACCAGGAAACGTTAAACGCAACGACGGCAACGATTAACGAAATGACGGCAGCAACAAAAAAGGCGATCAGGACGTAGACTGCCGCCCGGTGACCGACGAGGCAAGCAATCGTTTTTCTTCCGTTCACTTTATCGTTGTCGAGATCACGAATATTATTCGCTAGCAAGATCGATCCAATCAAAATCGCGACTGGCACTGAAATCGCGACCGCTTCCGTCGGGACATAGCCAATCTGGAGATAAGCCGAAATGGCGATGATGACGTACCCCATGAAGAATCCGGCGACGATTTCCCCGAACGGCGTGTATGCAATCGGGAGCGGTCCCCCGGTATAGATGTAACCGACGAACATCGAAACAAGTCCGACTAAGAGCAGCCACCATGTTGTCTCAAGACAGAGATAAATCCCAAGCAGTGCAGCAATGCCATAGAGTGATAAGGCGAAGGCAAGAATCGTCCCCGGCTTGAATCCGTCCCGGACGATTGAACCACCGATGCCGACCGACTCTTCATTGTCGAGTCCCCGCTTGTAGTCATAGTATTCATTAAATAAGTTCGTTGCGATTTGAATCAACACCGATGCGATCAACATCGCAAAAAATAGATCGAGTCGTAATGACTCGATACGTGGTGCGACGATAGCCGTCCCCACGACGACCGGTACAAAACTCGCTGTTAATGTATGTGGCCGTGTCATTCGCCAATATACGGCGATTGATTTATTCATATAATAAACCCCTTTCCCGTCTAAGTGTATCGGGTTTCGTTTTTTGCTGTCAATGCTCAATGAAAGATAGCTTATTCCTTCTTTTTTTTCAACAAAAAGTTTACACTTAGATTAAGTGAAACGTATCACAGTATCTACAGACTAGGGGGCAATGAGCGGTATGGCTTACGCTCAACAAGAGCTTAAACAACGTATTGAACAGGCCGTTGGTCATGCGAACGCATACCAGCGCTCTATAATCGCTTCTTATTCATGGGAAATCGAAGCGCAAGACGTCAATTCATTGACGTACGGAACAAAAGAACGCTATTACTTTACGACACCCGACCGATCGATGCGTGCCATCGGTTTCGGTATTGCGAAACAGTTAAAAGCGTCAGGACACGACCGATTTTTACGAATTCAATCCAAATGGTCGAATCTCAACCGCGATCATGTGGGTGATGATTTATTTGCGTTTTGCGGTTTTTCGTTCAGCGAACTCAAAAACCCCGATTATCGCTGGTCTTCCTTTGGAGAAGCCTCGATGACAGTTCCAAAGTTTTTATTCTTAGAACGGGATGGACGGACGACCGTTACACTATTCGCGATCGTCGACCCTCAGTCAAACGCTGAAAAAACACTCAATCAACTCGCTTCCGATTACGCCGAGTTACACCAACCAAAAACAAGTCGTTTCGTGACTCGGATCCGAATGACTCGCGACGGGAATGAGGCTTTTGAAGCGTCTTTCCATCAAGCGACACAACTTTTAAAAACATCGTTAAAGAAAATCGTGTTGGCCCGTGAGGTCGTGTACGAAATGGATCAGGCCGTCGACCTTGCCGGACTCGTCCGCGAACTCGAGCAGTCTCAACCGGGAAGTTATGTTTTCTTCTTCCAGCCGACCGTCGACGAGGCGTTCCTCGGAGCTACACCAGAACGACTCGTCTTAAAAGAAGGAAACCAAATTAAAACAGCTGCCGTCGCTGGTTCTGCGCCACGTCACGAAGTCGAACCAACAGATGATGCACTCGGTCTCGAGTTGCTCGAAGATAAAAAAAATCGTGTCGAACACTCAATCGTCGTTGACTCCATCACGAGTACGTTACACGATTTATCGACTCGAATCGAGAAACCGGATCAGCCGATGTTGCTTAAGAACCGCCACATCCAGCACCTGTATACACCGATTACTGCTACGTTGTCACCGGATGTGACGTTGCTGCAGATTATCGAAAAATTACACCCGACGCCTGCTTTAGGTGGCGAACCTAAACTAGAAGCAGTTCAAGCCATCCGTGAGATTGAAACATTCGAACGCGGTTGGTACGGTTCTCCTGTCGGGTGGATGGACGGTCAAGAAAACGGTGAATTCATTGTTGCCATCCGGTCAGGTCTTTTCACTGAACGGTCGGCAATTCTCTATGCCGGTTGCGGACTCGTCGACGGGTCACAACTAACGAGCGAACTAGAAGAGACGGAAACGAAACTTTCACCGATGCTTCAAGCTCTTTCACATCTGTGCACGTTAGAAAAGGATGATGTTTATGTTGACTAAGTGGATGCACACATTAATCGATACGCTCGTCGCTAGCGGGGTACGGGATTTCGTAATCAGTCCCGGCTCTCGCTCCACACCACTCGCGATTGCTGCATTTCTTCACCCGTCTAGCCGTACCCACGTCCTCGTTGACGAACGGTCGGCTAGTTTTTTTGCTTTAGGATTAACACGGACGGAAGAACAGACACGTCCCGTCGCTTTGATTTGTACGAGCGGGACAGCTGCGACGAATTATTTTTCCGCCATCACGGAAGCAAACATTTTTGAACTCCCGTTGATTGTTTTGACCGCTGACCGACCACACGAATTGCGTGGGGTTGGAGCACCACAAGTCATCGATCAAGTCGGTCTTTACGGAAAACAAGTCCGTCATGCATTCGATTTACCTTTACCCGAGGAACAAAGTCTATCGTATGTCGCTCATGTTGCAACGCGGTCCGTCCTGTTGGCGATGACCGAACCGGCCGGACCGGTCCATATCAATGTCCCGCTACGCGAACCGTTGATTCCGGAGCTTGATCCATTGCGGACTGGGCGAACTGTCGGAACACTCCCCCATTTTGCCGAGCAAATGACGACTGACGAGCTCCTAGCTCTTCTATCTACAAAGCGTCTTTTGATTGTCATCGGACCACAACTTTCGACGGTCGATACAAAAATTATTTTGGATTACGCGAAACACTCGCGAATCCCCGTATTAGCGGATCCCCTGAGTCAAGGACGTCAGTACAAAACAGACACCGTTTTTGCCTTCTATGATACGTGGCTAAAAAATGAGACAGTCAAAACAGTAGCTAAACCCGACCACATCTTACGGTTCGGAGCAATGCCGACATCAAAACCTTACTTACTTTGGTCACATGATATTCCGACGACGGTCGTCGGTCATGCGGCAAATTGGCGTGCTCCGCAACTGCATACGAATCTGTTAGCCGGGCATCCGAGTCAGCTCCTGAGGATGCCCGTGACTGAGCATGATCCTGCTTATCTCAAGACGATCCAAAGAGCTGAAGAAACAGTCGGCACTGTCTTTACGACGCTCGATCAAGACGACCTGACGGAGTATAACGTCGTTCGTGCCTTAAACACCTTGTCGTCAGGCAGCTTATTCGTCTCAAACAGCATGCCGATTCGCGACATCGATACGTTTTTGCCTGCAGGTACACCGCTTCGCCTTCTCGCCAACCGGGGTGCGAATGGAATCGATGGGATTTTATCGAGCGCAGTCGGTGCGACATACGATGCACAGGAACGCTACTTGCTCGTCGGTGACCTCGCCTTTATTCATGACGTCAATGGCTTGATGATGGCACGGACTCGTCCGATTACCATCTTGCTCATCAACAACACCGGGGGCGGAATTTTCAACTTCCTCCCACAACAGCAACAGCTTGAATCCGAGGTCTTCGAACCGTTATTCGGAACAGCCCAGCATCTCGATTTCAGTCATATCGCAGCCGGTTATGGGGTCAAACATCAAGTCGTCACGTCGATTTCCGAACTGAAAACACGGTTAACCGAACCGACGACCGTCACACGAATTCTCGAGATTCGAACAGATCGTGCGACGAACGTCCTGAAGCACCGTACGATTTGGGAACAGACGAATCATGCGCTCACGGAGTGCTTTCAATGAAGTTACGTGACCATGACTACCATCTCGAAATCGAGGGGCAAGGTCCTCCATTGTTGTTACTGCATGGGTTTACCGGCAGCAGCGGGACATGGACGATGCTCAGTGCACGACTTCAGGAAACCTACACCGTCTATCGGATTGACTTGCTTGGTCATGGAAAGACGCCGCCTGCTGCATATCAGCGGATGCGTTTGACGGAACAAGCCAAAGACTTACAAGCGTTACTTGCGACAAGAAATGAACGATGGACCGTGTTAGGCTACTCGATGGGTGGACGGATTGCCTTGATGCTTGCAGCCTGTTCAACGCAAGTCCAAAAGACGATCGCTGTCAGTACGACACCTGGCCTAAAGACAGCACACGAGCGCCGTGCCCGGCGTGCAACAGATCGGCTTTTGCAACAGATGTTGCTTGAAGACGGACTCGAAGCATTCGTCCGGCACTGGGAAGCGTTACCGCTATTCGCAAGCCAGCAGCAATTACCGTCATTTGCGCAGCAACAGATTCGGTCGGAGCGTTTGTCCCAATCAGCAGAGGGGCTAGCCGCTTCACTCGCCGCGCAAGGAACAGGGAACATGCCGTCTTTATGGACCTGTCTTCAAGACGTATCCATTGAATGGATTGTCGGGGAACATGATGAAAAATTTAAAAAAATTGCGCACCAAGCGGCGGATCCAAAAAAAATCCACCAGATTTCGCATGCAACGCATGCCCCACATATCGACCAACCGGAAAAGTTTGTTACAATAGTAGAGAAACTACTCTTAACTTAAGCAAATGGGGGAATTTAGATGAAATATGCTCCAGAATGGGCAGCAGTCCGTAGTTATGAAGACATTAAATACGAAAAATGGAATGGGATCGCTAAAATTACGATCAACCGTCCTGAAGTGCGCAACGCGTTCCGTCCACACACGGTCCATGAATTAATCGATGCGTTCTCACGTGCGCGTGACGACCAAAACGTCGGTGTCATCATCTTGACAGGTGAAGGCGATCTCGCTTTCTGTTCAGGTGGAGACCAAAAAGTTCGCGGACATGGTGGTTACGTCGGTGAAGATGAAATCCCACGCTTGAACGTCCTTGACCTTCAACGTTTGATTCGTGTTATCCCGAAACCGGTCATCGCGATGGTCGCTGGTTATGCAATTGGTGGCGGACACGTCTTACACTTAGTCTGTGACTTAACGATTGCTGCTGATAATGCGAAGTTTGGACAAACCGGTCCTAAAGTTGGATCATTTGATGCAGGGTATGGTTCTGGTTACTTGGCTCGTGTCGTCGGCCATAAAAAAGCGCGTGAAATTTGGTTCCTCTGCCGTCAGTACGGTGCTCAAGAAGCACTCGACATGGGACTCATCAACACGGTCGTTCCACTTGCTGATCTGGAGCAAGAAACAATCCAATGGTGTTCTGAGATTCTTCAACATTCACCAACAGCTCTTCGTTTCTTAAAAGGAGCGCTCAATGCAGACTCTGATGGTCTTGCTGGAATTCAGCAACTTGCTGGAGATGCAACATTACTCTACTACACAACAGACGAAGCAAAAGAAGGACGCGATGCGTTCAAAGAAAAACGTGATCCTGACTTCGGTCAATTCCCACGTTTCCCATAATACGAAAAAAGGTTCAATGTCGTGAGACGTTTGAACCTTTTTCGTATCATCTTGAAGAAAGGATGTGATTTCTGGTGTACCCTTGGATTTATACACGCGCTAAGGAACAACCTAACGACTTAGCTCTAGTCACAGATCAAGCCCGCTTATCTTGGCAGGAATTATATACGGCAGCACACAAATTAGCAAGTGCCTGGGCAAGCCACCTTTCGCGTGGTGACCGGATTGCTCTTTATGGTCCTGCAAGTCAGTCATATATCATTGCCATCCATGCGGCACAACTACTTGAATTAACAATCGTCCCACTCAACGTCCGCTTAAGTCAGCGCGAACTGGATGATCAATTAAAACGAGCACAAGTCAAATATGTCATCTCCGACCGGACGCTAGATACCGATATCAAGATTTTACCGTTCCACTATGTGAACACGGCACCTGACATCATCGTTCGACATATGCCAAAACACTATGTCCAATCGATGCTCTTTACGAGCGGAACGACAGGTCGGGCTAAGGCAGTCGAACAGACAATGCTAAATCACTTTTCAAGTGCGATGAATGCAGCACGTCATATCGGTTCCTCGACGGATGATCGCTTCTTAATTGTTACCCCACTGTTTCATATGAGTGGTCTCGCTGTCGTTTACCGTGCTGTCATCTACGGCGCCCCTATCGTCCTTGAACCTCATTTCGCCCCGACGAAAACGATTGAATGGATTAAAAATGAACGGATTACCCATGTTTCCCTCGTTTCTGTCATGTTGGATCGGCTGCTTGAAGCAGGGTTGCGTCGCTATGATTTACGTGTCGTCTTGACGGGCGGTGGACCGGTCCCTTTACCGATTTTGACTCGCGCCCTCGATCGAAAGATTCCCGTCATGCAAACATACGGGATGACAGAAACCGCTTCGCAAATTGCGACACTATTGCCGGAAGATGCGTTACGAAAAATCGGTTCTGCCGGCCAAGCAATTGCCCCGACCGATATCCGAATCACACGCCATCAAGAAATCGAAGTCAAAGGACCGACCGTCATGAAAGGTTATTTTTCAGATGAGCAAGCGACCGTAGCATCTTTTACCGCAGACGGCTATCTCAAGACAGGTGACCTTGGACGTTTAGATGAAGAAGGCTATTTATACGTTCTCGATCGGCGAAGCGATTTAATCATTTCAGGCGGTGAGAATGTCTATCCGGCTGAAGTCGAATCTGCCCTGCTCTCGATTGACGGAATCAAGGAAGCTGGTGTCGTCGGTCGCTTTGATTCGACTTGGGGACAAGTCCCTGTTGCGTTTATCGTCAGCGCTGTCGATGAATCGGTCGTCCGTCAAGCAATCAGTCAGTTGCTTGCCAAATATAAGTGTCCCGTCACCTATGTTTATCGTGACGCTTTACCGCGTAATGCGAACGGTAAACTGCTGCGCCATCAATTGAAGGACTTCGTATGAAGATCACACTTCGAAGCGCAGAATTATTTGATGTCCGATTAACATTCCGTCAGCCGATGAAAACGGCACTCACTACTTTAAGTAATCGCCGAACGACGATTCTCCGATTGACGGACACAGAAGGCAACATCGGTTACGGGGAAGGTGTCGCCTTTGAAACACCTTGGTATACCGCGGAGACACAAGATTCGATTCATGCCTTAGCTCCCGTCCTCTATCGCTTGCTTAAAGGACCGCTCAATCATCCGTCAGAAGTCGCAACACGCTTTCACCCGATTCAAGGAAACCAGATGGCAAAAGCAATGTTCGACGGCGCCGTCTATGAATTGTTTGCTCGCGCGAGTAACCAAACGCTTGCCACGTATCTCGGGGGTGACGAAAACAAAGCCATCGCTTGCGGAAAAGCACTTGGTCGCGCGGAAGCCAGCAAGACGGTACATGCCGTTGAGGACGCGTTACAGGACGGTTTTCAGCGTATCAAGCTAAAGCTAGACCCAACGGATACCTCCGTCTTAGCGCACGTTCGAAAACAATTTCCTGATGCGCCTTTAATGTTTGATGCCAACGGAAGTTTCACCCGTTCCGAGATGAATCTCCTGCAGGACTGGGATCAGTATGGATTAATCATGATGGAGCAACCATTTCGGGCAGATGATTGGTTGACGCATCAATATGCTGCGTCACTGCTCTCGACTCCTTTATGTTTGGACGAATCGATCCAAACGGTCACTGACGCTGACTTAATGCTCTCACTCGGTGCAGGTCAAATCATCAACATTAAACCGGCACGCGTCGGAGGCTTGACGAACGCCCTAGCATTAAGAGATAAAGCGACGTACTGGCTCGGTGGAATGTTCGAGAGTGGAATCGGGCGTCGGCAGACGCTTGCTTTCGCTACACTACCTGGTCTAGCGTATCCGATTGACATGGCTGGAACCGATCATTATTTCGCCGAAGATCTCCTTGAAGTCGACTATCGAATCGGGAACGGTCACATTCCATACGCCGAGCACGAGGTTTCACTCGAGCGGTTAAATCGGCTTACCCGGTCTAAAATCGTTCTTTGAAGACGCGAAGGAGCAATTGCTCCTCAAAAAAAGAATAACAACACGTAGTGCCTGTTAAACTACCGCTTTTGTCCACCGGGCATCATTTCGTCTACAAACCATTAAGAAGCGTAAACACGCGGTATCGAGATGCAATCCGTTCGCGCTTCCCTGTCTCGCCTCGTCTTCAAAGCGGCAATCGGTCACGGTATTACCTAAAAAGCGTCACGTTTCGTTGACTCCTGCGGGGAAAAGTGCGTTTTTAACGCGACTTACCAAAGGCAGGCAAGACCTGTCCGTGAGGATTAAGGAGCAACGGCTTGCTCCTCCCGAGGAAAGCAACGAAAAAAGACGCTTGATCTCCCGATAGCACTTTTTCTGCATTCTAAAAGCGCCATCCCTTTGCGGAACGACGCTTTTTTTAGTCTGCCTTCGTCAAGATTTCGTATCCATCCTTCAAGACAACGACGCTATGTTCGAACTGTGAAACCAAACTTTTATTTGGCGTGTACAGTGTCCAGCCATCCTTTTCATCTTCCATACAAAATTCGTCGCTCGTCGAGATAAACGTTTCGACTGCGATGACTTGTCCTTCTTTCAATAAATCATTTTCTTCTCGGTTGAAGTAATTCGAAATCGACTCCGGTTCACCATGCAACGTTTTTCCTAATCCATGTCCAGCTAAATTCCGAATGACCGTAAAGCCATTTTTGCGTGTTTCCGCATAGATTGCTTTACCGATTTGATTGACTTTCGTACCTGCTTTGACTTTCTCAAGTCCTTTTTCAAGGGCAGACAATGACACCTCGACCAGTCGGACGTGCTCAGGACGCTTCGCTTCTCCTGCAATCACCGTTTTACCTGTATCTGAATAGTAGCCATCTTTGACTGCCGAGACATCGACGTTGACGATATCGCCTTCTTGAATGACATATGCACCAGGAATACCATGAGCCGCGACTTCATTGACACTGATACACGTTGCTCCAGGAAAATCATACATGACGATCGGTGCTGATTCCGCTCCATGTTCCTTCAAAATACGCGCTCCGATATCATCAAGCTCTTTCGTTGTAATTCCTGGTTTGACAGCATCCGCCATTTCATCGCGCGCAATGGCGACGATGCGCCCAATCTCACGTAGTGCATCATAATCATAGTCCAACATGTTTCATTTCCTCCTTATTCACTTAACCGTTCTTGATATAAATAACTTGCTGAAATATCAGCAAATAAGAACATCCCATTATTTAGCGGCATACTGAACGTTCGCGTTTGTTCACTCGAACTGAAATCGACGTATCGATCAGAGAGGTATCCCGTATGCCGTCGTTCCATCGCAACCGTAGTCCGAATGAAGTACGGTCGAAAACTCCAGTTATAACCTTTGTAAAACGCATATGTTTTCCATCCACCGCTCTTTTTACTAACGTTTGATGATTTTTGAAAGCCATTCGCGTCTGTGATGTAAAAGCGAATGAATTCGGGTTCCATCTTTTGGGCCAGCCTAATTAGCCATTCATCCAATGCTTCATCTGCTTTTAACGACTGGCAGTACTCATTAAACCGAATCGTCCAGTCTTGTTCGAGCTGGAACAAACGATTCATCTGTTCCCGGTCATATTTATAGAACATTGGCACTTCATGTAATAAGATTTCCATGCCTGGGCATGTCGTCACCCAGTCAGGTGTCGTCTCACCGAGTAGATTTCCCATGTAATAGCGCCCACCATGTTGCCATGCATACCGAAGTTGACCAAGATGGCTGATATTTTTGTAAAGAAGTGGCGCACCGAGCTGGTCACATAAGTGTTCCATCGTTTGTAACAGGTGCGGATAGCTCGCTGAAACGGTTTTTTTCTCAATCATCGAAGATAAGTCGACAATCAGCATGTCCGGCGACATGGCAAAAACGCGTTCTAAGCTCGTCGCCTCCGCACGATCAAGCGCAACCTTTAAGCCAGAGTTTTGATAGTACGCAACGATTCGTCCGAGTCGATCAAAGTCATCCACTTGGACATCGGTCAGTGTGACATATAACCGGTCTTCCGGAAAGTCGATCTGTGCGTCACGTAAGATACTCAAAAAATCTTCACCACCATTTTCGAATAACCAATCAGGTCGACAGCGGATTAAGACAAATGAATGCGCATCGGCCGGGACTTTTTGAAAAGCATGGCGAATGACATGACTCATGACTTCTAACTGGTATTCAATTGGTACATCATCTTCTTGAAAAAATGGCTTCAGCGGCTCACCGCGAAAATGAGATTGGATTTCATACCCTTCCACTTTAAAAGGTGCCGCTCCAACAATTGGTTGGAACCACGCCTCAATCTGTTCGGGATGAACAATGACATCTAATGCATCCATTCTTCTCCCCCCCTATTCTCTTGTTCTATCTTATCAAAAAAAAGACCACCCTGTAATCAGAGAGGCCCCGTCTTTAAAATAACGTTGTATCTTTTCTTAACGCAATGTACAAATAGACACCAAATGTCGCCGTTAAATAGATAATGCTCAGAACACCGTATTGAATGCCTGTAGCACCACCCTTACCAATCGCTAAGACGAGAAAAATAATCCCGCCAAACAATAACGTCGCTAAAGGGATATAACGAAAGTGTCCTTTTGTCGTCTGCTCGCTAATTTTTTTAGTTGCGATGAGCAGTCCAATCAGACAAATGAATGCTGCTGCATAAATGGTATACACGAACGATTCAGCCCTCTCTATATCTTTCATTGCTCATTTTATCATGAGAATTCATAAAAAAGAACCGACTTGTCTGTGACAAATCGGTTCGGATTTTTTACTTTTCAAAACGTGGTTTACGTCCGCCACGGTTACGATCACTTTCGCTACGGTTGCTACGACCAGCGTATCCACCTTCACGACGATCTGATGACGATGAACTACGGTTTCCTTCAGAAGGACGACCGCCTTCACGGCGCTCCCCACCACGCGGGTTGCTGCCACGGTATCCGCCACCACGGTTAGAAGAACCAGAACCTGATCCACCTTTATTGCCGTAAGGACGACGGTTACCACCGCCACCGTTGCTACCAAAACGTTTGACACGGATTGGTTCGATTGACGAAATTTGAACTGGAGTTGCATCCGGCTCTTTCGTTAATCCTTTAAGCGCTGCTGCGATTAATTCAACCGCTTCATACTCTTCAAGAAGTTCTTGCGCGAGTGTTGTATACTCTTGTGAGTTTTTCGCTTCTACACGTTTGATGAGTTCTTGTGCAGCAAGCTTCAAGTTGCCTTCCAAGATTTCGTCAAGTGTCGGTGCGTGACGACGTGACATTTTTTTGTTTGTTACACGTTCGATTGTTTTGATTTGACCAAATTCACGTGGTGTAACAAACGTGATTGCTGATCCCGTTTTACCAGCACGTCCCGTACGACCGATACGGTGAACGTAGCTCTCTGGATCTTGTGGTACATCAAAGTTGTAAACGTGTGTAACACCAGAAATATCAAGTCCACGTGCTGCAACGTCTGTCGCAACAAGGATATCGATTGTTCCTTTTTTGAAGCGACGAATGACTTGGTCACGTTTCGCTTGTGTTAAGTCACCGTGTAAACCGTCCGCCGTGTATCCACGTTGGATAAGTCCTTCCGTCATTTCGTCAACACGTTTTTTCGTACGACCAAAGATGATTGAAAGTTCTGGAGAATCTGTATCAATCAAGCGGCAAAGCACATCGAATTTTTGGCTTTCTTTTAGTTCGATGAATGATTGGTCGATGTTTTCGACTGTCATTTCTTTTGCTTTTACTTTGATGTGCGTTGGTGTTGTCATGAAACGATCCGCGATTTTACGAATCTGTGGTGGCATCGTTGCAGAGAACAAAAGTGTTTGACGAGTTGGCGGAAGTGTACCTAAGATTTTTTCGATATCTTCCACGAAGCCCATGTTCAACATTTCATCTGCTTCATCCAAGATGACTGTTTGAACGTGGTCAAGGTTTAATGTTTTACGGTTCATGTGATCCATTAGGCGACCAGGTGTCGCAACGACGATTTGTGGGTTCTTGCGAAGCGCACGAATCTGACGATCGATTTGCTGACCACCGTATACTGGCAATGCATGAACGCGTTTCATTTCACCAATGCGGTTAAGTTCTTCTGCTACTTGAATCGCAAGTTCACGAGTCGGTGCAAGAATCAACGCTTGGATATGGCGCGATTTTGCGTCAAGACGCTCAATCGTCGGAATACCGAATGCTGCTGTTTTACCAGTACCTGTTTGTGCTTGACCGATTAAGTCAACGCCGCTAAGACCGACTGGAATTGTTTCTGCTTGGATTGGAGTTGCTTCTTCAAAGCCCATTTTTAGGACACCTTTGATAAGTGCCTCACTAAGATTTAATTCACGAAATGTTGTCAATGCTAAATACTCTCCTTTGTCATATGAAAAGCGTCTGCCACTAAACAGACGCTACCGTAACGAATACAATCGACTACCTATTATAGCAGAAGCCCGTCCTTAAAGATAGAGGCTATTTCTACTGATAATAATGTTTAGGGAAGTCACCATCATAATCGTTGCCATAAGGGCGAGGGAAAGGCATGATGCCCGGACCGTTCAACGCTTTAAATCGCGCCGCTTGCCCCCACTAGTGATGGGGTTTTATTTGGAAATGGTCGCCGGTTAAAACCAGCCGCAACCACCAAAATGATGAATTCCTAACTATTTATTCGAAACGTAGGTTCAGTTGGCTAGCTTACTTCGTTAGCCGAATACCCGTTTCATGTTTTTCTATTTTTTTATCTTTCAACAATCGACCTAGAGCACGTTTGAAGGCAGCCTTACTTAGGCCGAATACCTCATCAATCGTCTCAGGAGGTGTCTTATCACCATACGCCATCTGACCGCCATGTTCAAGTAGGTGGTTCAGGATTAAATCCGCATCGATGTCGATTGCCTCGTGAGCACGTGGTCTTGCTGAAAGTAATACTGTACCATCTGGCTTCACATTTGTCACCCGTAATTTCATAACTTCTCCGAGACGCGGCCACCGTTCCATCTCTTGTTCATGTAGAAAACCAATCGATTGATCGTTCACCCAAACGTTGACACCCGGATCACGCTGGGCAAAGACAAGTCCTTCAACGTCCATGTTATTCCACTCTTCCGGTGCCGGTTGCGCCTTAAGATTGAAATAGGCATAAGGAGCCGGGTCACCTAACAAACGTAATTTTTGATCATGTTTCAAACGAATGTAAAGTTCGTCTCCCTCTTCCGGCCAAAATGTCCGGCGTTGCGGAAGATCGTCTAGTGAGACGAGAACATCCTTTTGAATTCCGATGTTCGCAAAAACACCTGTATTGTAACGTGTTCCGTTAATCGGTGCTTTGACGTAATCCTCAAATGACGCTTCCGGAATCGTCATTGATGAGGCGAGACGCCCTTCATTGTCTTGGTAAAGGAATACTTCGACCTCTTCTTCTAGCATGAGCGATTTCGTCTGTTCATTTTTATGAAGTAAGATATCCTCCGTACCATCACTTAAAAACACACCAAATTCTGCTTCACGCTCTACTTTTAATGTGACAACCTGTCCTGCACGTAGTGCCATTTATGGTCATCTCCTTTCATTAACTTGGTTAAGCTGAAACACTCAACTAACCGTAAGTTCTTTTCATCACCTTCAATACTATACTCTTTTTCAACCTATCTCCGACATCAAATGGAAGCGAACAGTTGTGACATTTTTGTGAACGAATCTGATTTAAGTGATTTTTTTGAAAAAAACAGATATGATAAAAGAATAGGAAAAAGAAGGTTTAGTTTTGGTAAATATGGGGGAAAAACTATGTTTCATGACATTCAATCGCGTTCTTTCGCAAGACGCTTTACAAAAACGTTAGTATTCGCTTTTTTCGCATTTCTCGCAACGATTGGAATTGTATTCGCTGAAGGGTCGAGTAGCACTGATTTGTCTCCAAAGACACCTGCACTCCAACAAATCGATACACCTTAAAATCTACATCTCATCGTGTAGATTTTTTTATTTGTTTCCGAAGTTTTACTGGACGATAAAGGAAATCCTGCTTCGTTAGCGAATTGCTTTACTAGACACACTTAGTAGAGTGACACGAAGGAGGAAGTACTGTGTATTTTTACTTATTTACGACGCTTACGGGTCTCATTAGTACATACCTTAGTTTTATCACGGGATATTATACCGATTCAGTCGGGATTTTCGTCTTCACCCTATCCATTTGTCTTTCACTTTCATCTTTTAGACAATTAATTCGTACGACATATCATGGTTATCATGAATATATGCAATACCGCCGCGTCAAAAAACAGTTGGAGCGTATGAAGAAACGGGAACACTCTTATCAATTGTCTTATGAACAAAATGACACAGTCGCATCACTTGCATTATCAACGACAGAACAGCATGATAAATAAAGAGTTTGACTTCATGTTTTTAGGAGGAACCGATTCATTATGAATGAAATACCACTATCCAACGGCTGGACACTTCGTTACTCACCTGTCATCGACTTATGGCTAAAAGAAGATGGTGTTTTACTCGTCGATCATGAAGATAAGGTACGTTTGACACTCATCCTCGATGAAGAGACGATGGAAATCAAACAAATCGATAATACGAATGCCTCGTTCTCCATCGATCCGACGACGAGACGCCTGACATTCGAACTCGGCGAGAGTGAAGAGGAATCTGAACCTCGTTACTGGGAATAAAGAAGAAGACCGGGTGCGATACCTGGTCTTTTTTTGTACAATAATAATACACAGTAAAAAAGGAGTTTGATGCCATCATGTTACGCACGATCATCTGGTTCATTCATTTTGGGCTAGTATTACCTCTTACATTACCATTTTTGCCTGGCGCAAAACGTCGAACACACGCCGCTCGCTACGCGTATACACAAAAAGTAGCACACGTTTGGGCGAATTCGCTCCTTCGCTTAGCTGGAGTGAAAGTCCGTCTGACAGGGGAAGAACATATTCCGTCTGATCAACCTGTCGTCTTCATCGCCAACCACCAAGGGAATTTTGACATCCCGATTTTGCTCGGACATATCGCAAAACCCAAAGCCTTTATTTCGAAAATCGAAGTCAATAAGATTCCAATCGTCAATGTCTGGATGAATTTAATGGGATGTGTCATGATTGACCGAAAAGATCGCCGACAGTCTTTAAAGGCGATTCGTGCCGGTGTCGAGACAATCAAAGATGGGCAATCGATGATCATCTTCCCGGAAGGTACTCGCTCGAAAGGCGGACCGATTGCTGAGTTCAAAGCAGGGAGCTTCACCCTAGCAACATCTAGTGGTGCACGCGTCGTTCCGATTGCCATTTCAGGAAGCTATCGTGTCATGGAAGAGACTGGTCGGATTCGACCGGCAACTGTCGATGTGACAATCCTTCCATCCATCGACCCTGCTACAATGACCCAAAAAGAACTCGTCGCTACTGTTGAACAACAAATCAAGCATATTGTAGAAGGAGTCTGACATGCTACTTAAAGTAGATCAATTAAAAAAAGAATTTGCTGATAAAATCGTTTTTGAAGACGTAACATTTTCCGTCACACCCGGAGACCGGATTGGAATTATCGGTGTCAACGGGACAGGAAAATCGACACTGCTCCATATTTTAGCAGGAAAAGAGACAGCTGATTTCGGTGAACTGCATCATCCGAACGATTACCGGATACGTTTACTTTCACAATCGACAGATTATCCGGAAGATCAAACAGTGATGGAAGTGCTCCTCTCCGGAAACACACCGACAATCAATGCTTTACGCCATTATAAAACAGCTCGTTTAGCGCTTGAACAAGATCCGACAAATGAAACGTTACTCAAACGATTTATCGATGCCCAAACGGAAATTGATGCCGCAAATGCCTGGGATACGGAGTCTCGCCTTAAAATGATTTTAACGCGACTTGGCATTACAGATTTAGAAGCAAAAATCGGTTCGTTATCGGGCGGCCAACGGAAGCGTGTCGGCTTGGCAGAAGCTTTGCTCGACGAAGCCGATCTATTACTACTCGATGAGCCAACGAATGAACTCGATGCAGAAACGATTACTTGGCTCGAATCACAGATCAAGGAATACCGTGGAGCGATTCTGTTGATTACCCACGACCGTTATTTCTTGAATCGTGTCACGAATCACATGATGGAAATCGCGAACGGGACGGCCCATTTTTATGTCGGAAACTATGAGTCATTCCTTGAAAAGCGGGCTGAGCGCCGCGAACGGACTGCTTCAATGGAAGAGAAGCGCCAAAACATTTTACGCCGTGAACTCGCTTGGCTACGTCGTGGTGCAAAGGCACGGACGACAAAACAAAAGGCACGGATTCAGCGTGTCGATGCACTCCAAGAACTCTCTTATGAAGAAGAAGAAGCAACACTTGAAGTACAAGTCGGTTCGACACGACTCGGTAAAAAAGTCATCGAAGCAACGGAACTTGGTCATACATTTGGTGAACGAACACTGTTCGAATCATTTAGCTGGTTATTCGGTCGAAAAGAACGTTATGGCATCGTCGGTCGGAACGGGAGCGGGAAATCGACACTGTTGTCGATTTTAGCGAAACAACTTGAACCGACTCAAGGGGAAGTCGTGCACGGGGAAACGGTCAAAGTTGGGTTTTATGGACAGTTCGCCGAGTTCACGCACCCGGAACGTCGTGTCATCGATGAAGTCGAACGGATCGCCCAGGTGATCACGACACTTGATGGTCAAGAAATCACAGCCAGTCAGATGCTTGAGCAGTTCTTATTCAAACCGGAAGCACAGTATAAGCCGATTGGTAAATTATCCGGTGGCGAAAAGCGTCGACTCAAGTTGTTGACGATCTTAATGGATGAACCAAACGTCTTGTTCCTCGATGAGCCGACGAATGATTTAGATACAGAAACGCTGTCGGTTCTTGAAGATTATCTCGAGTCCTTCCCCGGGACGGTTATCACAGTCAGTCATGATCGTTATTTCCTCGACCGTGTCGTCAATCGGTTACTTGCGTTCGAGAATAGTACGATTGTCTCTTATTATGGGCAGTATACGGATTACCTGGAACAGCGTGAGGATGAGACACCTGAAGCAGCTATCGTGACTGAGGTAAAAGAAGTGGTAGCTGCTCCAACCGACATCCCGAAAAAATTGTCTTATCAGGAACAACAAGATTGGACAACGATTGAGACACAGATTGAAAACGCGGAAGCTGCGCTTGAGCAACTCGAACAACAGCTCGCTTCGGCAGGTAGCGATATCGGGCAAGTTAATGAACTCTATCAAAAGATTGAGCAAGGAAAATCCCAACTCGATCAACTGATGGACTATTGGTCTTACTTGTCCGAGAAGATAGAGGCGTACGAATCTTATAAAAAATAATTTGTTTTTGATTTATTGTCTATTTGACCGTATATTTTCCTTTCCGGAAAAATGCGGTCTTTTTTCTTCTGTTCCAAGTACGTTTTTTCCAAATTGAGGGTAATGAATTATATAGTTAAACTGTTACTTTCATTAGACAGGAGGTTTTCTCATGTCAAAAGCGTTCAAACGAATGACAGGAGGAATCGTCATTTATTTGATTATCTCGTATACCATCCTTCTTTTAATTCCAAACTCATTCGTCTTACCCACAGCCGTCTTTTCAAGCTTTGTCGGGTCTTTATTGATTACGAGTGCCGCCATTTTATTTTATAGAAAAACACCTTCACCAGAACTTAAATGGATCCTCATTGCTGTAAGTGCTTATTTCATCGGAGACTTAGGTGGAGTTGTCAGTGGTTACTTTTCGCTCACGTCTGTCAATTTGAACGTCCTACTCGACTTTCCCTATACAATCCATCTCTTGACGATTACCATTTTTTTATTCCGTCTTTTGGATATTGAACATTTCCGTTCACAAAAGCTTTTAATTCTTGATTCATTGACACTTTTTACTGTCGCGATGATTGCTGGATACTTGACAATTTTTAAATACATCCCCGAATACACAAGAACGTTCGCGGAGCAGCTCAGCTGGGATATCTATTCATTCTTGACCATTCTCCTGACTCTTTTCTTTTTCTTACTCTATGCTTCCGGTTTAAAAAAACCGGTCTCGTTGTTCGCTTTTAGTTTTTTAATGGGTGGAACGTTTTTATTAGGTATGATCAACTTTTTATTTTACAGCTTTTTATTGAACGATTTTACTTTTTACGCAATGCTTTTATTACCGCTCTATCCGCTGAGTAGCTATTTTTTCATTAGTTTCCTAGTAACTTGGCATTTACCGATCATCGCTAAACAACAATTATTGTTACTTCGGATTGAACAAATTCTTCGTCCTTCTTTTTCATACATCTTACTATTACTGTTAATTACCTATGTCACGTTTTCACCTGTCACGACACGCTTCTACTTCATCACAATCGCGACCACTTTTTTACTTTTCTTAACGCGGCAGCTTTTTTCTTATCGCGAAAATGTACGCCTTTTACGAGAAACGACTTCGCTACAAGAAAATTTGGAAACCATCGTTTCACAGAAAACGGAGTTACTTCGGTTACGCGAACAAGAATTCAAGGCACTGTTCCTCTCCTATCCGCAAATGGTACTTGAAGTAAATCAAGCGAGTCACATTCTATCCGGAAATCCTGCAGCCATTCGAGAAGGATGGATGGAGAAGTCATTGAAAGACGAACAGGTCCGTCTTTTCAAACAAGTAATGGAGGCGCTACATGCCAATAAAGGGGTCCCTTCCTTATCAAAAACGTTTTATATCCCCCATGACGAAGAGGACCTCATCTACACGATGACGTCGATTTGTATAGCCGATCAAGAACGTGTCTTTATCATTTTATCCGACGTCACAGAAGATGTTCGCCAAGAACAATGGTTGGAGAAATTAGGAAATCATGACGCTTTGACCCGTTTACCGAATCGGCGCTTTTTTGAAGAACAATTGCAGACTCTCCTCCCTACCATACGACATGGATCGTTATTGTTTGTTGATTTAGATGGTTTTAAAGCTATCAATGATACGTACGGGCATGATGCTGGAGATTTATTACTTCAAGAAACCGCAGGCCGGCTACAACAACTAATTCAAGGAGAGGAGCTTGTCGCCCGTTTAGGAGGAGACGAATTCATTTTATTCACCGTTCGAGACGAAGATGAGACGACTGCATTTGCGAGTAAGTTGCTCGCATCACTCAATGAGCCGTTTTATATTAAAGATCAAACGATGTCTGTCACACCGTCCATCGGTATTTCGCTTTATCCGAGTGATGGAAAAAGTTCGAATGTCCTTTTGATCCGCGCAGACGAAGCCATGTATCACATTAAAAATACGAACAAAAATAATTTTCAGTTCGCCGCTCAACTAAAACGCAACTAGGAGGAAACGCATATGCAACAATCCCCCTACTTCATCAGATGGTTCCCTTCACTACTAATCATTTCTTTGATTTTAATTCTCTATTCATACACGCAAGGCTCATTCATGAACCACCTTGTCAAACAAATTCTAGAGTACTTGTCATTTCTTTTAATCGGACTTTTCATCCTCATCGCCTATAAAAAAGAACGGTCACTCGTCGTGCCAAGACGAAAATTTTGGATCATCGCCTTCATTTCACTTATCTTCTCGCTAGCTGCTTCGATTTTTGAAACCATTAACTTATTCAGTAATACGCTGTCTTTTCCGAACAGTTATAGCTTAATTTGTTTCTCCATTTCGCACTATATATTTTTAATCGGACTTTTTTACCGGATTGCTTCACAAAAGAGTTTTTCACAACATCTGCTTGCATTCGTGGATGCTCTAATCATCGTCGTTTTTTTAGGACTTGCTGCTTTTCATACATTAAGCGAACTGGCCGACCCGACAGCTAGTACGTTCCCGTACGATATGATCGTCGTCCTCAACACTTCACTCGGATTGTTTGTTCTCTTCTACTTCTTTTTTGTTCAAGAAACACACTGGGTTTCCCGAACGACGTTATCTCTACTATTCTTTTCACTGTTCATTCGTGGCATGTATGAAGTATCTGCTGTATACTTTCCAGATTTCACGGAACAATATTTAGTCTTTTCTCCTGTATTGATTCGTCTTGTTCAAAGTGCAGCAATCTTATGGCACCTTGATCACATCACTGAAGGTAAACAAGCGTCTCCTGTCGTTCAGAGAACTTGGCTGCCTTTGCTCGCAATTCCACTATTTTTACATTATGTCATCGAACTCGAAGGTAAAAAATTTGATGTGTTCATCATCTTATTGTTACTAATCATTCGACAAATCATCATCGCTCGGCAACATACGTTGCTCGTGCAAAAGTTAAACGAGCGAAACGAACAGTTAGCCGAACGCATCGAACACCGGATCCGGCAAATCAAAGAAAGTGAGCAACAAGTCCTGCCACTGTTTTCAAGTCATCCTGATCCAATCATCCGCTTTGATCAAAACGAAACAGCGACGTATGCCAATCTTGCGGCTCAAGCAACGTTTAAGCTTTCTGCCTTGTCAATCGAAGTACCCACTCACTCAGTCTTACATCTTCAGTCTTCCTTACAGCTTGATTCCAATCGTTATCTCGATGAATCTAACCGCCAATATGAATTAACAAAAATCCCCATCCACATCGCTTCAAAATCGGCCGGTCATTTCTTAGTCTTACACGACGTAACAGAACAAAAGGAGCGGCAGCAACGGATTGAATACCACGCGTTTCATGATGTTTTAACTGGTATCGGTAACCGTCGTTCGCTCGAACGGACATTCTTATCGATTGACCAGTCCGTAAACTATCTGGCGTTACTTGATTTAGACGGTTTTAAATTAATCAACGATACGTATGGGCACGAAGCTGGTGATTATGTCTTAATCGAAGTTGCTCGTAGAATAAGTCTAGACCTCGAACGCGAAGAGTCAGTTTACCGGCTGGGTGGTGATGAGTTCGCCTTGCTAACTTCAGCGAAAGATGAACTTTCACTCCGACGTCGCTGTAAACATTTCTTACAATTATTGCGTCGCCCTTATGTTTATAAAGGGCAAACGTTACATGTCTCGGCCAGCATCGGAGTCGCTCCATTTTTCGAAAACGATGATTTAGAAAGTTGGCTGAAACATGCTGATCTCGCCATGTATCGCATCAAAAACCGCGAAAAAAACGATATTGCGCTGTACCATCAAGATTTTTAAACGAACAAACGCCCATTCACCCTAACTTAGGATTGAATGGACGTTTGTTTTTTGCTGTTATGCTTCAGGTCGTGGTGCAATGTTTCCCTCTTCGATATCGAGTAATAAGTCAATCAACTCCGCACAAAATTCAGGATACTGACGCAATAGTGCGTCGTCACCGACTTCATCGACAAAATCAGCTAAAAGAACACGCACTTCAGGTACAAGTGCTCGCGCAACCTTCATATAGGCGATTGCGAATCGCCATTTGCCTGAAATGTAGAGAAGTTTGCCGACTAACAGATCGCCAACCGCAACGTCAATCTCTGTCAAATCGGTCTGATACGTTTGTTCCGACATGATGTCGAAGACGCCGTCTTCTTTTACAAGGAAAAGCGACGGAACAGGATCGGCCAGCCCTCTTAAGGCACGATACAGACTTTGAGACATATCTTCTTTGACTTGTTCTAAAAAACGACCATGCGGTGTTTTCCCTTGTTCATCGGTCTCATAAAAAATGGCCCAATCGACGAACAAGTCTCGGAATAACTCAGCATCTTTTAAATACCAACGTCCTTCCGTCGCGATTTCTTCGATAAATGCGACCCAATCGGTGCTTCGAGCAGTGGCTGCTTCTTGATATAAAGTTTTGAGCGCTGTGTTCATCTCTGCTTCGGATACAGTCGTCGGAAACGGGATAATCTTTCGCTCACTTTTCATCGTGTTGGTCCTTTCCGGTGTGGTTTCGCCGGACTTTTAAGTGCTTCCGGTTCCGTGACTTCACGTTTTGGAATCACTTCCCCGCCATAAATCTCCATCGGTTCAATTTCCACACCCATTTGTTTCGCTAATGTTTTCAGGTGTTTCAGATCATGATCCGTGACGAGCGCAAGGACCATACCGGACGCGTTCCCACGCCCTGTTCGACCTGAGCGGTGGACAAAATCATCAAGGGATTCCGGTAAATCATAATGCACGACATGCGTGACGGCATCAATGTCCAGACCGCGTGCAGCAAGCCCCGTCGTGACGAGTAACGGAAACTCTCCCCGTTTATATGAACGTAACGTCTCCATCCGTTCTCTTTTCCCTTTTTCGGCATCTAAAATCCGGTATTTCAGCGAAAACTTGCTTAATTCACCGTTTAACGGACCGAGGAAAGAACGGTTGTTTATAAACGTCAACACTTTGACCTGTTGCATATTAGACAAACGACGTAACATTTCCGGTTTCAGACGACGGGACGTTTCGATGTAACCGAACTTGACTTGCGTCGTCTCCGTCCGTTCAACTCGGATGACTTCTGGATCATTCGAAAGTGTCCGTCCCCATTCTGCTGTCCGTTCAGGTAATGTTGCTGATACGAGTGCTAACTGGCGGTCACGAAGCGCACTGTTCGCGATGCGCGTCGCTGATGCACTCATTCCACTTTCGTAGATTTGATCAGCCTCATCTAAAACAATCAATTTTACTTTATGCATCTTCAACTTTTTTGAATCAATCAACTCAACTAAGCGTCCTGGTGTCCCGACAATAATTTGTGGTTTTTTCTTGAGACGCTCATATTGACGTTTTAATTCAACGCCACCGATGAACGCACCTGACTTAATCCCGCTTCCTTGGGCAAATAATTGGATGACTTGATGAATTTGCATGACCAGTTCTCGTGTCGGTGCCGTAATCGCGACTTGAACGTGTGGTTCATTCGGATCGATGCGCTCGAGGGCTGGAATGACATAAGCGAGCGTTTTCCCAGTTCCTGTCGGCGCTTCGACTAAGACATCTTTCCCCTCACGGATTAGAGGAATGGCTTGTTCTTGAACGGGCATCATTTGTTCAAAGCGTGCTCGTTCCCACGCTTCATTAATAAAAGGTTTAGTAAAATTCATAACGTATCTTCTCCTACTCTCTTGTCTATCATTCTGTTACATATTCGAAACGATCATCGGTTTCAGTTTTAATACCGCGTAACGTCTGCGTATATTCATTTCCAGAATCGATTAACCGAATATGAAAAACGATTTCTGTCTCATTTTGTTGATCTGCACTTAACACTTCGAAACCTTGCGCCATTCGATCTTGCAGCTCAACAGCAAGTGTTTCAAAACCAGCAAGTACAGGATAAGTTGCTCTGACATCGATTGGGCGTCGAACTAATCGTGCGAGGTACTTCTGGTCGTAACCGATAAAGTCCTCGAAATCAAAATCATCTTCAAACCGGAGCCAAAACCCGTCGTCTTCAAACTCGGTGATCATCCCGATCCGTTCTGTTCCTTCAGTTGATACTTTTAGGGAAACCCAGTCCCCTGTTCGATAGTCTGCTTGCTCTTTTAATGGCGAAAACTCCATTCACTCCACCTCCACGTTCTATATTCCCTTTTTCATTGTCAACGATACGTCCTAAAAATACAAGGTAGCGCCGCGTGACTTTTATCACACTAGCTTCTGTCTCTATCCATTCCACTACAAATTAATGATACAGCTACAGAAAAATCCTTTCACAGCAGTCTTTTTCTGTTTTTTGAACACGGGACACTGACTGATACAATTTACTGTGAAGTAAGTCATAGCAACACTTTTACATTTGTTAAAAGATTCACATATACGTAAAACCTCTATCCCGAATTGTTTGTTACACTATTCACATAAGAGATGTATTAAGAACCGCTGACCTTACTAATGAAGGAGTGTTGATGATGTTACTTGAAAAAACACAAGCATGGCAACGATTCGAAGGTGGAGAATGGATGGAAAAGATTGATGTCGCTGATTTCATCCGGCGCAATCGCTCAGAATACACAGGAGACGATCAGTTCCTCGCCGGTCCGACCGATGCAACCAACACGTTATGGCAACAAATCATGCAGTTAACAGAAGAAGAACGAATTCGTGGTGGTGTCTATGCCGTTGATGCTGCAACTCCATCTTCAATTCTTTCGCACGGTCCAGGTTACCTCAATCCTGAACTCGAAAAAATCGTTGGTCTACAGACCGATGAACCATTCAAACGTTCGATTCATCCGAACGGTGGTATCCGAATGGTCAATGATGCCTTAGAAGCGTATGGTTTTAAATCAGATGACACTGTTACACAGATTTTTAGCGAGTACCGTAAAACGCATAATCAAGGGGTTTTCGATGCGTATACGCCCGAAATGCGTGCTGCCCGTAAAGCCGGTATCATCACTGGACTTCCTGATGCGTACGGTCGCGGACGGATCATCGGTGATTACCGTCGCGTCGCCCTTTATGGAACAGCTCACCTCATTGCTGCAAGAAAAGCGGATTTGAAAGCACACGGTGGATTTTTATCAGAAGCGATGATTCGTGATCGCGAGGAGATGAACGAACAACTCCGCGCCCTTCATGAACTGACAGAACTCGGTAAACGTTACACATGTGACTTATCACGACCAGCTGAAACGGCCCAAGAAGCATTCCAGTGGGTCTATCTTGCTTATCTCGCAGCAATCAAAGAACAAAACGGAGCAGCGATGTCGCTCGGTCGCGTTTCGACCTTCCTTGATATTTATATCGAACGTGACTTGCAAACGGGTCGGTTGACAGAAGAGAGCGCGCAAGAACTTGTCGACCACTTCGTAATGAAACTTCGCATCGTCAAGTTTCTTCGGACACCCGATTACAACGAACTCTTTTCCGGTGACCCAACGTGGGTAACGGAATCAATCGGCGGTATGAGTGAAGATGGTCGCTCGAACGTCACAAAAAGTTCGTTCCGCTTCTTGCAGACACTCGTCAACCTCGGTCCGGCACCTGAACCGAACTTAACCGTTTTATGGTCACCAAAACTTCCACGGGGCTTCAAGGATTTTTGTGCGAAGATGTCCATCCTGTCTAGTTCGATCCAATATGAAAATGATAACTTGATGCTTCCGATTTATGGTGATGATTACGGGATTGCTTGTTGTGTCTCAGCGATGAAAATCGGTAAACAAATGCAATTCTTCGGCGCCCGGGCGAACTTAGCAAAAGCCTTACTCTACACGTTGAACGGTGGCGTCGACGAAAAACTCAAAATTCAAGTCGCCCCTTCTTCCGACTTGATTTTAGATGACGTGCTCAATTATGAAACCGTCATGGCCGCCTATGATAAACAATTGGATTGGTTAGCTGAGCTCTATGTCAATACACTGAATGTCATTCACTTCATGCATGATAAATATAGTTATGAGCGCATTGAAATGGCACTCCACGATCCTGAAATTTTACGGACGATGGCTTGTGGGATTGCCGGATTATCCGTTGTCGCCGATAGTCTGTCAGCGATTCGTTATGCTAAAGTCACACCAATCCGAGATACGGATGGCATTACAGTCGACTTTAAAATCGAAGGCGATTTCCCGAAATTCGGAAATAACGATGATCGTGTCGATCAAATGGCCGTCGATCTCGTCGAACTCTTTATGGAAAAAATCCGGAAACATCCAACGTATCGTGATGCTTTACCAACCCAATCTGTTCTGACGATCACGTCAAACGTCGTGTACGGTAAAAAAACCGGGAATACACCCGATGGTCGTCGCGCTGGCGAACCGTTCGCACCGGGAGCAAATCCAATGCACGGACGTGACACACGTGGTGCAGTCGCTGCGTTGACTTCTGTCGGCAAATTACCTTATGAGCATGCCTTAGATGGTATTTCCTACACGTTCTCAATCGTTCCGAAAGCACTCGGAAAAGATGAAACAACACGTATCAACAATACAGTCGGTCTACTTGACGGCTATATGGGCGGTACGACTACCCGTGGTCATCACTTAAACGTCAACGTGTTCGACCGCGCCACTTTACTCGATGCGATGGAGCATCCTGAACTTTATCCACAGTTGACGATTCGTGTATCGGGTTATGCCGTCAACTTCATTAAGTTGACACGCGAACAACAAATCGATGTCATCAACCGTACATTCCACGGTGCACTTTAACTTTTCTGAAAGGACTTGATCACTATGACTTACGGGACGGTTCACTCTGTCGAATCTTGTGGGACTGTCGATGGTCCCGGTATTCGTTTCATCGTCTTTACGCAAGGCTGCCCACTACGCTGCCAATATTGCCACAATGCGGACACCTGGGAATTCGGTTGTGGTCGAAAAGTAACACCGGAAGAAATCATCAAAGAAGCGAACAGCTATCGTTCCTTCTTTGACGCAACGGGTGGAGGGGTGACCTTCTCCGGTGGCGAACCGTTGGCTCAACCCGAGTTTTTAGAAGCCTCGCTGCGTGAAGCAAAACGAAACGGCTTGCATACCGTCATCGATACAGCAGGTTCGGTCGTCCCGAAAAACCTGGATCAAATCCTGGACTATACAGATCTCGTCTTACTCGATATCAAGCACATCGATGATGCGACGTGCCGAATTTTGACCGGGCGAAGTAACATCAATACACTAGCCTTCGCAAAATTGCTCGCAGAACGAAACATTCCCGTCTGGATTCGCCATGTCCTTGTCCCCGGCGTGACGATGACGGAAACGTTTTTACGGCAAACAGGTGAATTCATTCGAACACTCGGAAATGTCGAACGGGTTGAAGTCCTCCCCTATCACCAATTAGGTGTCTATAAATGGGAGGCACTCGGGCTCGAATATGCGCTAAAAGATGTCTTACCGCCTACCGCGGAGGAAACGTTTGCCGCGCAAGATTTACTCAACTCGTACTTGTCATGATTGATGTGACTTGATAGACTGAACACATAGTCTATGAAACGGAGGTACAATACCGAAATGAAGCAATCACTCGCTAACGTCTAATGATGAATGAACTCATCACTTTCGCAATCGCTTGCGGATGACTGACGCTACGAGTCTGCTCAATTTCGGTATTTCCCTATTTCAGGTGGATACCTTCTTTGAATTGCACTCCCGCACACCATCCGTACGCTCAGGATGGTGTGTTTTCATTTCATCTCAACCGAAATGAAACAAAGGGAGCTGAGCTTATGCCAACTGAAGTATTATCCATCCATGATTTACAAATCGATTTTGCCGGGCAGTGTCTTTTCCACGATGTCACGTTCTCCATCCGCGACGGCGAACACGTCGCCTTGGTCGGACCGAACGGCGTTGGAAAAACGACGCTCTTGCGCGCCATCCTAAAAGAAATCATCCCGACGACCGGGACAATCCATCGCACGTATGACCGGATCGGGCTCTTAGCCCAACAAATCGAACCCTCGACAAGTGTAGCAATTCAAATCGTCGAACAGGCGGATGTAACCCGTTACGACTTACGTGAACGTGCCTTAACCACTGAAGCCGTGGCCGACTACCAGGCTGCCGTTGACGCAGATGCCTTCACGCTCGAAGCCGATGCGAGACGTGTCCTGAAAGAAGTTCAACTCGAGCAATCTCTTTGGTTTCAGCCTTTGAACACACTGAGCGGCGGCGAACAGACCCGGATTCAACTTGCATGTCTACTGTTGAAGAAACCGGACTTCATCCTGCTTGATGAACCGACCAACCATTTAGATGAAGACACACTCGAGTGGCTCGTCGCGTGGACGCGTCAAACGAAGACGACGATGCTCTATGTTTCACATGAGCGTGCCTTTATCGATGCGACGGCTGACGCCGTCATTGAATTGACTGAAGCAGGAGCGGCACGTTACGAAGGAAACTATGAGATTTACCGTACGTTAAAGGAACAAGAACGGACTGCACAGTGGCATCAATATGAGAAGCAAGAACGAACACGAAAAGAACTCACCCGGATGATTGGTCAATATCAAAATTGGCATCAAAAAGCGACGGCTAGTGCAAGTGAACGAGATCCGTACGCGAAAAAAAAGGCAGCAAAACATGCGACAAAAGTCAAAGCAAAAGAAAACCAGCTCGAACGCCTACTGGAACACCGGGTCAAAAAACCGGAAACGCCGTCCCACGTCCATGTCAGATTCGAAGGAGAACATTTTTTAGCGAAACGTCTCGTTTCAGTCGATGCTCTCTCATTCGACTATCCGCATCGCCGGCTCTTTCAGGATGTGTCGTTCTCCATCCAACGTGGCGATCGAATCGCGTTGATTGGTCGAAACGGTTCTGGGAAAACGACGTTATTACGTCTTTTACTTGGAGAATTGGCGCCATCTGCCGGTATCATCAAACGGCACCCGACTTTAAAAGTCGGTTACTTTTCTCAAGTTCTATCCACCTTACCGAATACCGGCACACTACTTGATGCCTTGCTTGAGACGAGCGAGATATCGGAAACAGATGCCCGGACACTACTCGCGTGCTTTTTATTTCGGCGAGAGACCGTCTATAAACCAATCGCTGAAGCGAGTATGGGCGAGAAATGCCGGATTGCCTTTTTACGCCTCTATTTTTCCGGCGCGCATTTACTCATCCTCGACGAACCGACGAATTACCTTGATCTTGCGACACGGGAACAAATCGAAGCGGCACTCGAAGTTTTTCCCGGTGAGTTGCTGTTTGTTTCCCATGACCGTTATTTTACCGATCGTTTATCAAACCGAACGATTTCCTTGACCGGTGACTTCACAGTCCATCCTGTCGGAACAAAGGCTTTACGGGAACAACGTGCTTCTGATTCGGATGGAATCCGGGCTGACTTACGGCGTTTGAATGAACTGACCGGTGAAATCGACTTTGATGTGTAATTGACGGAAGTCACATCACGAACTGATTTTTAGCACGATGATAAAAGCATGCTAACTTAAAAAGAAATACGGTACTTTTCCATGCGCCTCCCACATGCGTATCTAATTACCGCGAACGAAAAAAACGCTGATGATTCCCTGTAAAGAAGGGGAACATCGGCGTTTCGTTTACTTATCTTTTTTGATACTTTAATTTTGTATGTGCCTGCGCGTTTTTCTGAATCTTCTTCCACTTTTCTTTTTCGGCAGCTTGTAGCGCTACACTTTGCTTCCGTTCAGCATAGGCAATTTCCCGTTGCAGCTTCAGATAACTTTCCCAGCGTTCGTGCGGAAGACTTCCATCTTCCAATGCTTGGCGGACTCGACACCCGGGTTCATTGCCATGTTGGCAATCCCGGAAACGACAGTTTTCAGCGAGCGACTCGACATCAGAAAAAGTCGAAGTCAGACCGTCACTTCCGTCCCATAGTCCCAGTTCACGCATACCCGGTGTGTCGACGAGCAACAGACCGTTCGCTAATCGTTTGAGTTCACGGTGCGTCGTCGTATGCCGTCCGCGTTGATCGTCTTCTCGCACGCCACCTGTTTCCATCAACTGTTCCTCTGCTAACGCATTAACGAGTGTCGATTTCCCGACACCGGATGAACCGACGAGGACAATCGTCTCACGTGGTTCGAGAACATCTCGAAGACTTTCCAACCCGTCACCGGTCAACGAATCAATCGCAACATAAGGTGTCCCGAAGGCAATTCCTTCAATCTCAGCCAACTCGGACTCGACGGATTCCATCAGACTTCGTTTCGTCAAAACAATGATCGGCTTGACGCCAGCTTCCCAGGCGACCGTTAAATAACGTTCAAGCCGCCGGACATTAAAATCGTGACCGAATGCCATGACGAGCAAAGCTACGTCAACATTCGCACAAATGATTTGTTCTTCGACTTCCGTACCCGCTGCTTTTCTTGAGAATTGTGAGGTCCGCGGAAGAACTTGCTCAATCCGTCCTAATCCCGCTTCTCGCTCTGTCTGGATGATCCAATCCCCTACTGCGGGAAGATCTGCTTTCGTCAATGCCTCAAAGCGCATCTTTCCAGATAATTCACTAAGCGTCTCGCCAGCAGCCGTCATGACACGATACTGTTTTTGAAAGACTGCAGTGATCCGTCCTAAATTTTCATGTTCTCCTGCCTCATGTGCAGGTGGTTTACCCCATTCGTTCAAATGGTTTCCTCCTCTAATTTAAGGGAGGGAAACCCCTCCCTGTTCTCCAGTACGTGTTTGATTTACGTTGATTTGCACATTCATAAACCTCACTCCTCTCCAGTAACTTCCTTTGTATTTTATCATATGTAGCCACTTCAAAAACCGTTGGGCGATAAAGTCAGACCTTACTACTCCGCCTCAAGGCCGAGACGAATACGGTCCGAGGGGCGTCGTCGTTTTTTTCACCATCCCTTATCATAAAGGTATCAAGTAAAAGGAGGCTTCATCATGAAGCAATCAAAAGGCAAACAGGCTTTGATGATACTTGCTGGTATCGCTCTTCTCGCAGTCGTCATCGGGACACTCCCACATATGATTGGACTCGGGCTCGGTGGACTGCTTGCATTTTACGCCATCAGTAAGTTTATCCGTTCAACAAAAGTCATCGCAAAAATCGGTTTTGGTTTACTCGCAGCAGTCGGAATCGGCTTAGCCCTTTCAAACATTTGGGCGGTATTCGGTATCGCGGCAGCACTTGCCCTCTACATCGGTTACATGCGGATGAAGATGGAACGTGTGAACCCAAACGATTTATTTTCTCGCCGTCGTCGGTCAAACGCGTCTCATTTTGAGGCAGATTGGAAAGACCTCGATCAAAAACGCTTTTAATCGCTACTTATACTCAAGGAGGAATTCACAATGAAGAACGTATTCGACCAACTCAATGATTTTGCTAACCAAATGATGACGGAAGTCAAAAAGGCAGCCGAGCAAGGTGAAGTCCCGGCTAAAAAATTAGTCCGTCATATCCGGATTACCGAATCTGATTTAAAAGAAATCGACCGGCTACTCGAACGTCAACGGTCACTCCTAAGCGAACTCACACAAAAACAAGATGAAGCAAAAGAACTAGCTGATAAGCGGTTTGCCCAAGTCGAAATTGCTAAACAAGCTGAAGAGCAGGAACTTGCAGAACGCGCCGCTATCGAATCCAAACATTACGGTGAACAGTTCCGTTTCTTCGAAGAGTTGATTGTTGAAACGAAACGGGAATTGACGCAACTTGAACGGGAAGCACTCGAGTTGAAACTTAAACTCGAAGACTTGCAAAATAAACGCTATGAGTGGATGATGCGGGAAAACGTTTCTAATTTAAAATCAAAGATGAACCAGGTGCTAGAACGCGAACCAAATGCTACTATTAAACAAGAAGAACATCCGTTTACGGTATCAGAACCGGATGTCGCAGAACAAACACCAGAAGACGACATCGATTCACGTATTGCGGAACTCGAACGTCGCTTCCAAAAATAAGTATTTTGACGAAGGAGGCCCTTGCCTCCCTTTGTCATGTCAGGGAGGAGATTGATCGTGCGACGATTAAGTACAAAACAATTAGTCGGCTACGTGTCGATCCTATTCGCGCTCGGATTATTTTATGATTTGATGACTGGAGCCGGAAACGTCTTATTTGGAATCTTATTCCCGTTCTTGTTGTATTATGTCGGGATTCATTTTCGGCGTCGCGGTCATGAAAAACTGGCCATCCTGTTTTATATCGTCGGTACGATTATCTTAGCTGGAGTCGTCTTGAGCTCGGCAGCTGTCGGATTCGTCATCGCCGGAATTTTGCTATATCTCGGAATTATCCTTGTCACCCGACACTCCGTCCGCGAATTTTTCTTTTCGAAGATTTCACCACGTCTTTATGAAGAAGAAGGCATTACGATCCAACCTGCTTACTCGTTTTCGACGCAGTCTGAAACACCTTACGTGTTAAAAGACTTGAGTGAACAGTTCATCGTCAAAGATTTAGAAATCGATTTAACGCATGCCTATGTCCCAGAAGGTGAAACACTCATCGTCATCAGTGGTGTCGTCGGAGATGTGCGTATTTTATTACCTTCAGGATATGACTATACGCTTGATACGTCGATTGGTTTTGGAAGCGTCAAAACAGATGTCCGCCGGATCCCGACATTTTTTAACCGTCGCATTCAGTTCCGGGCACCACAATATGAAGAAGCGACTCGAAAAGTCCGCATTCACGTCATGCTTGGCATCGGTAACGTGGAGGTGACCTCGATATGAAACGTGATCACTTCCCGCTCGGTGTCATCGCGCTCCAAGTATTGACCGGATTTCTGACAGCCGTCGTGACGACTGGTTTGTTTTTAAGTACACGCCAAGTCGATTGGCATGTACTTTTCGTCCGTCAACAAGATTTACCTGTCTTATTGCTTGTCGTCGGATTATCCCTGTTACTTCCGCTCGCAATCGGCAGCATCCACTACTTCTTTTTACGTCGTGACTTCAAACGTGTCACAACTGCCATCATCGAACTCGAGCAAGGAAAAGAAGTCACGATTGTCAACGGACCTTACTTCCACACACTGACCCGCCTCTCACGAATTGGGAAACGAATCGATGAACAGGTCGAGACGGTTCAAAAAATCAGTACACGTCCGCAACACGTCGAACAAGTTCGTGTCCAAGCCATCACGGAAGAACGCAAACGTCTCGCACGTGATCTCCATGACTCCGTCTCCCAACAACTTTATGCCATTTCGATGATGACGACGGCTGCCAAACAAACGATTTTGACGCAACCGGAAACGGCAGCGAAACAAATTGACTTAGTCGAGACGATGGCACAGACGGCACAATCGGAAATGCGTTCTTTATTGCTCCAACTACGTCCCGTGGAACTCGAAGGCATGACTTTACAACAAGGACTAACCCAACTGCTCGAAGAACTATCAAGGAAACAATCGACGCAATTGAGCTGGAAACTCGAACCGATTGAATTACCGCGCCCGATTGAAAATGAATTATTCCGCATCGTTCAAGAAGGCTTGACGAATGCTTTACGCCACGCGAAAGCATCGCACATGAATATCGAATTGCGTCAATTCAATGAGACAATCATCTTGAGTATGAATGACGACGGTGTCGGCTTTATCGTCGACGAGAAAAAACTCGCCTCGTACGGGATCAACTCGATGCGCGAACGTACGGCTGAAATCGGTGGGACGATTCGCCTCGTCAGTGTGCCCGGTCAAGGAACACAGATTGAAGTCAAACTTAGAAAAGAACGGATGGTGCAAGTATGATACGCGTATTATTAGTCGATGACCATGAAATGGTTCGCGCTGGAGTCTCTGCCTTTTTATCGACCCAACCTGATATTGAAGTGGTCGCAGAAGCTGCTGACGGACAAATCGGAGCGAAACTTGCTCTTGAACATCGCCCTGATGTGATTTTGATGGACTTAGTCATGGAGCCGGTCGATGGTGTCGAAGGAACACGTCTGATTCGCGCCGAGTGGCCGGAAGCTAAAATTTTAGTCGTCACAAGTTTCTTAGATGATGAGAAAGTTTATCCCGTCATTGAAGCCGGTGCGATGAGTTACGTCCTAAAAACGGCAAGCGCGTTTGATATTGCGGAAGCAATTCGCAAGACAGCGAGCGGACAATCTGTCATGGCAGCTCAAGTGACAGGTAAGATGATGGAACGCCTGCGCAAACCTGCTAGTCAACTCCACGACGATTTAACGGAGCGTGAACAAGAAGTCTTACAGTTGATGGCGCGCGGTATGGCCAATCAAGAGATTGCAGACGAACTGTTCATCTCCCTAAAAACAGTCAAAACGCATGTTTCCAACATTTTATCAAAGCTCGATGTCGTCGATCGGACGCAAGCCGTCGTCTATGCCTTTAAGCACCACATCGTGAAGTAATCTTTTACTTAGTTTTTGCACTCGTCTACGCATCCATTCATTAAAAAAAGGGTCAGCTTATCAAAGCTGGCCCTTCAGACTGTAAACAACGTGCGATTGGGAGATTAAGCGCCGTGTTTCGTTGCTTTCCTCGGGCGAGGCGCAAGCCGTTGCTCCTTGGATCCTAGCGGACAACGAGCAGGGTCTTGCCTGCCTCTGAAAGTGCGTTAAAAACGCACTTTTTCCCGCAGGAGTCAATGAAAAGTGACGCTTTTCAAGTAATACCGTGAAGGAAATCCAGGCGTGGAGACGGTTTAGAGCGCGATCCGTCTCAAATCGCTTTTAAAGCGAAAAGCAATCGGTCGCGACCCTGCAGCTTTGCTGTAGCGGCGTGACCGGTTGCCGCTTTGAAGACGAGGCGAGACAGGAAAGCACGAACGGATTGCTTCTCAATATAGCATTTTCACCCTTCAGCGTGTATAAAAAGTGCTAGTAAGCTATCAGCACTTTTCGATAGGGCTACCAGAGTTTCCAACCTGGAGCTCCAGGAGGCGCATTATCAATCATGTGCCAAATCGGTACTGTGTAAGCAAACGCAATCAAAGCAAACGTCACGAAAATCCAAAGTTTCCAGTTCTCAAAGAAGAGTGGTGTCTTCATCGCTGCTTCCTCTGTTTCCGCGACAGGAAATTCAGTACTTCCTTTCGGTGTCCGGAAGGCCAGTTGGAACATCGCAAACAAGAATAAGAGGATTGAAATAAAGAGGATCGTACCACCGATTGCCATCGCAACGTGATAGGGAATCCAATCTGCGACGAGCGAATCTTTGAAATATGCCGCAGGACCCGTCCGTCTCGGATTGCCAAGCAAGCCTGAAATATGCATCGCAGTCGACATAAAGAGCATACCAATCGTCCACGTCGCCGTCTGGATGAGACCAATTGTATTAATCCGTTTTGTTAAGGTCCGTCCTCGTAATAATGGAACAAGCCAATAGGCCGTTCCAAAGAACGTCAACGCGACTGCAGCCCCGACTGTGATATGGAAGTGACCTGTCACCCATAAAGTGTTATGCACGACGATATTCAATTGGTGAGAAGCATTGATGACACCACCGGCTCCAGCCGGGATGAAGAACAACATGCCGACGAACGGTGCAAGAAAGCGGACATCCCGGTACGGCATTTTCTTGATCCACCCAAATAGTCCGGTCGCACCTTGACGACGACCTGCTAGTTCAAATGTCGCAAACATCGAGAATGCTGTCATCAATGAAGGAATGATGACAAGGAACGTCAAGACGACTTGGATGTACTTCCAAAATGCTGAAATACCGGGTTCGAGCAACTGATGGTGAAAACCAACAGGGAACGAGAACAATAAGAACAGTAAAAATGACATTCGTGCTAAAGCATCTGAAAAAATCTTACCCCCAACAATCTTTGGAATGACCGTGTACCATACGATATAGGCTGGCAATAACCAAAAATAGACGAGCGGATGACCAAAATACCAAAATAATGTCCGGGATAATTCGATCCCGACCTTATCCGTCCAACCGAGTGATAACGGCAAGAGTTGAAAGAGAATCGTCGCTGCGACACCTAGCGTGGCGATGACCCACAACAAAGCCGTCATAATGCTCATATAGGCTTGAAGTGGTGGATGGACATCCTTATGTTCTCGTTTGTAATCCGCGTACATCCGGAACATTGCGGCAGAAGAAACCCATGTTCCAACAACGAAAATCACGAGTCCGATATAAAAAACAGGGTGTGCCTTCAGCGGCGCATAAAATGTGTAGAGAACGGATGCTTCACCTGCTAACACCATCCATGTGACAAGGAGGACACCGACAATCATCAACCAGAATCCAACCCAGCCCAAGCGTCTCGGAAACTCTTCAAAACGCCCGAACGACTGTCCTAAAAATGAAAATAAAAGTCCAAATATGAATAATGTCGTAAAGACAATCGCAAGCATTAGTCCGTGAGCCGTCAGCAATTCATAATAACCGACTCCAGCAATTTCTGGAATGACTCCAGTACGGACGAGTGTCTGTAGTAGACCACATAGTCCACCGATCAGTAACGCCACAAGTGAAAAACTGACGTAGGCAAATCCGAGTTTTGCTTCTTTTAATCCAATCTCTCCTGCGGGGATTCCCCGCTCCATCTCAAACTCCATTAATTTTTTCGAAATCGCATTCATTTATTCCACCACCTTAATCTTAGTCGACATCATGTGATGCGCCGATCCACAATATTCATTACAGACAATTAAATATTCACCAGCTTCTTTAAATGTGTACTCGATTGAATTGATATGTCCGGGAACGACCATCATATTGACGTTCGTCTTGACGATTTCAAATCCATGGACGACATCTTTCGACGTCACCAGAAAATCGACGGTCGCGCCTTTTTTGATAATCATGTCTTGCGGTGTGAACTGGAAAGCTTGTGAGACCATGACGGCCTCATATTTATTGTCGTCAATTTTTTTTAGACCCGGTTTATCAAATGGCTTCGTCTGATCGACTTGCGTCGGGTCAATCAATGTTGCATCCGACGGTGGTTGATTATCAGAAGCGAATGCTGATACGCCAATGATGATTAAAAAGACTGCCAACATGATACAACCGAATACTAACCATATTTTTTCTAAACGATGAATATGCACCCTGATTCCCCCTTATCTTGAAGTGAATAATAAAAAGATTGATCCCCACATTCCGATGATGACTCCGGCAACGATAAATACAGCGATAAACGTTCCCTTCAGTTCTGTATCTGATTTCTGACGCATGATCAGTAGCTCCCTTCCGTCGTTGAATCGGTGACTTAACCTACCTTTATTTTAGAAAAAGACACCCTTCGTAATATGTGATAAACGTCACACCAATTGTGACGATTTCGCGCTTTTCTTTTATAAAACACACATAAAGTTCACAACTTGTTACGTACTGAACATATTACGTACTGAACATATTTTGAACCGTTACTGTTTGTGCGACACAAAAAAGGACCGCATTCAAAAAGAATGTGATCCTACAGCGTGTAGACAAACTATTATGAAGAGTGAACATACTATAACGAGAGGCAATCCGTTCGCGCGTCCCTGTCTCGTCTCGTCTTCAAAGCGGCAACCTTCCGCGCCGCTACAGCCAAGCTGCAGGGTCGCAACCGATTGCTTTTCGCGGTTCTAAGCGATTCGAGACGGATTGCGTGCTAAACCGTCTGCATGCCAGGCTTTCCGTCACGGTATTCCTATAAAAAGCGTCACATTTCGTTGACTCCTACGGGAAAAAGTGCGTTTTTAACGCACGTTCAGAGGCAGGCAAGACCCTGCTCGTTGTCCGTGAGGATCAAGGAGCAACGGCTTGCGCCTCGCCCGAGGAAAGCAACGAAAAAAGACGCTTGATCTCCCGATAGCACGTTGTCTACATCCTGAAGGACCACATTCAAAAAGAATATGATCCTAGACTGCTGATAAGTTCTTCTAAAGTTTGACGTGTTGCGGTTCCATCAAAAGGATGATGTTGGAGCAATTTTTAAGTCAGCTCCAGCGTATGGCTCCGTAAGCTAACGCTCAAGTTAAGTTTAAATCCGGCAGACACCGACAGGACACCCTTCACAGTGGCAAAGATCGCGTAAATAGTTGGCATCATGAACGATGATTTTAGTCGTCGTCATCGAAATGACATTGTCTTTTTTCCACTGAGAAAACATCCGGTTGACCGTTTCACGTGGTGCCCCGATCAACTGACCGAGTTCAGTATCCGACGGTCGCTTTGAAATCACGTAATCGTCATCGACTTTTTTTCCGTCCATTGCGATTAGTCGTAAGAGTGTCGAAGCGAGTGCCCCTTGTTTCCCGAACAATAAGAGGTCACGTAACTTCGTTTCCGTTTGTTTTCGCATCAAGGCTTGCCAGCGCATGATATCTAATGCGAATGTTCCATCTTTTTTCATCAAATCTTCGAGTGTCGATTTCGAGATGAAGCCAATGACACTGTCCTCCATCGTTTCGACACTATAGGAGCTTGGAAATGCTTCTCCGACATCGAATTCACCAAATAAGTCACCTTTGAAATATAAGAACATCATTAGCGGGCTACCTTTTTTCGTGAGCTTTGATAGTTTTACACCACCTTGTTTCACATAAAAAAGTTTATCGTTCATTTCCCCTTCCCAACAGACGATTGAGTCTTTTTTAAAAGATACCTCAGTCATGAACTCTTCAAGTAATTCACGTGTCTCACTCGACAACACGAACGTATTGGCTTCTGTCGTCCCACAAGTAAGCATCTCGCATTCTCCTTTCCGTAGCTTCTGCCTTCAGTATAGAACATCACAAGGGAAAATAGCGTTTTTTCAAAAGATTGTCAAACTTTGTTCACTATTTCACAAATTAAATAAACAAAAAAAAGCCAAGGTAGACCGATTGGATCTACTCTTGGCTCCGTTTAAGTCCCATTTATAATAAATAACGCATCCATTTTGAATCGGTATTCGAGCGCATGTAGCGGAACGGCAAATCGAACTTCGTCGTATTGTTGACGACTCCTTTACGGTGGCTGAACGTCTCAAAGCTGAATTTCCCATGATAGCCACCGATACCACTTCCGCCGACCCCGCCAAATGGCAAGTTATGTTGCGCAACATGCATCAACGTATCATTGATGCATCCACCACCAAATGACACACGATCGAGTACACGATGCTGAACAGCTTTACTTTCTGTGAAGAGATAGAGCGCCAACGGCTTATCACGGTCATTGATGAAACGGATGACCTCTTCCACTTCACGATAAGAATAGACTGGAAGAATCGGTCCAAAGATTTCTTCTTGCATCAACGGACTTTCTGGATCAACGTCCGTCATGACGGTTGGTGCCATCTTTCTCGTCGCTGCATCGACTTGACCACCAAATAAAATTTCACCTTGGGGCAAGTAGCCACTCAATCGATCCAAATGACTGTCTGAAACAATCTTGACGTAAGAATTCACACCAACACCATTACCATACTGGGCAAAAGCTTCCTTTTCAATCAAGCGTAAAAATTCCTCGCGGACGTCTTCATGGACAAAAACATAGTCAGGGGCGATACACGTCTGTCCTGCGTTTAACCATTTGCCCCAAGTAATTCGTTTTGCAGCAAGCTTTAAGTTCGCATCACGGTGAACGATCGTCGGAGACTTCCCGCCGAGTTCAAGCGTGACAGGTGTCAAATATTTCGCCGCTGCTTGATGGACGATTTTTCCGACACGCGTCGACCCCGTAAAGAAGATGTAATCAAACTTCTCTTCAAGAACAGCTGAACTGACGTCCGCATCCCCCTCGATGACAAGTCCAAATCGTTCGTGAAATGCCGTTTCAAAGACTTCACGGAGAACACGCGAGACGTTTGGTGTTAGTTCTGATGGTTTCAAGACAACCGTATTTCCGGCAGCGATCGCCCCGATGATTGGTGCAACAGCGAGCTGGAAAGGATAGTTCCACGGCGCGATGACGAGCACGTTTCCGTATGGTTCATAATGGATGTCACTTTTTGACCCGATATGTAACAACGGTGTCCCGACTCGTTTCGGTTTAGCAAGTCGGCGAAGTTTCTTCTCCATCCGTGCGAGTTCGCCGTAGACGAATCCGATTTCCGTCGTAAACGCATCTTGACGTCCTTTATTCAAGTCCGTTTTTAATGCCTCATAAATTGCTTCTTCATGCGTTTCAATCGCTTGCTTTAAAAACGTCAACATACTTAGACGAAACGCAACACTTCGCGTCGCGCCTGTCTTAAAGAAATTACGTTGCGTTTGAACAAGATTCGAAATAGTTGATTCAGTCATCGTCGATTCCATCTCGTGTTCCTCCTCATGGTCTAGGGTATCTTTTCCTCATTCTATCATAGCGAATGAGCAATGATTCAATCGTATGCTCCCTCTTCTTTGTGATTAGACAAAAAAGCAGGACTCGAAACGCGAGTCCTGCTTTTTTCGTTTCATGAAGACAGTGATTTTACCATCCGCATCGTCTTATTTCATCTGATTGATTACAGCTGAATCGCTGTTTCAAGTGCCACTTTCATCATATCATTGAACGTCGTTTGGCGTTCTTCAGACGTTGTTTCTTCTCCCGTTAGGAGGTGATCTGAAATCGTCAAAATCGTCAAGGCATTGACTTTATGTTTTGCAGCGAGTGTGTAGAGACCTGCTGCTTCCATCTCGATTGCGAGGCAACCGAAGTCCGCCCATTTTTTGAAGTGGTGGAAATCATCTTGATAAAATTGATCCGTCGTGAAGACTTGACCGACTTTTGCGTCGATTCCGTGTTCTTGTGCCATTGTGTACGCTTTATGCAATAACTCGAATGAAGCTGTCGGCGCATAATCCAATCCATTGAAACGGACACGATTTTGAGCCATGTCGTGTGAAGCACTCATCGCGATGACGACGTCACGTACTTTTACATCCGGTGTAATCCCGCCCGCTGTACCGACACGGATCAAGTTTTTTGCACCATACGATTGAACGAGTTCATTTGCATAAATTGACATCGACGGAACACCCATACCTGTTCCTTGAACGGATACTTTTTTCCCTTTGTATGTTCCTGTGAAGCCATACATCCCACGCACTTCATTATAAAGAACAACGTCCTCTAAAAATGTTTCGGCGATGTACTTCGCGCGAAGAGGATCTCCCGGAAGTAAAACTGTTTCTGCGATTTGACCTTCTGCTGCATTAATGTGTACGCTCATGTACGTTTCCTCCTTGACGTTCGTTTAATTAAATAGATAACAACTCTCTAAACTCATTCGGTGTCATGCCGAATTGCTTCTTAAATACTTTTCGAAAATATTTATCATCCTGATACCCGACTTCAACGGCAATCTCATATATACGGGCGTTCGTCTCTCCCAGCAATTCCTTTGCCCGATTTAGACGAATCGTTTGGATATAATCCGATAAGTTAACCAAAAAACGCTGTTTAAAGCGCCTTGATATATATTCTCGGCTTAAATAGAAGCGCTCACTCATGAGCTGGAGCGTTAACTCTTCCGCATAATGTGTCTCGATATACTTCGCAATTTGATCAATCGCCTCTCCCTGCTCTTGAACTGGGCAAATCAGCTCCATCGCTCGGGAAAGCGCATCATTTAAAACATCTGGATCGATCGGTTTCAATAAGTAATCAAACGATTGATGTAAGATCGCACGACGCATATACGTATAATCATCATAACCTGTCAACACGATCGTGACGACCTTTGGATGATGATTTTTTGTCCATTCTAATAAACTTAATCCGTCTACTCCCGGCATTTCAACATCGGTCAGCATCAATCCGACTTTTTCTTCATTTAAGATTTTTTTCGCAGCTGCTCCATCCTCCGCTTCAAAAATATGCGATACTTTCCAGTCACCCCATTCACCAAGTAACTTTACAGCGTCACGAACGTGTTGTTCATCATCAACGATTAGTACATTCATTACAATTCCTCCTGTTCGATTGGAATTCGGATAGTGATTCTGAATCCACCTTCTATTGGAGATTGGAGCGTCATGTTTGTGCGTTCACCGTAAAAAATTTGAAGACGTTCGTATATATTGTGTAAGCCGATACCAGATGTTTGCCGGTCTTCAGGAGCGCGATGTGCCCGCATTTTTTGGTTAATCATCTCAAGATCTGCCTCAGACATGATCGGTCCGCTGTTTTCGACGCTAATGATCAGTTGGTCCCCATCGGTTCTAATTTTGTACGCTAAGTAATTTTCTAACGCATCACTTTGCTGATTAAAGGCATGTTTAAAGTAATTCTCAGCGAACGGTTGCAAAATCATTTTTGGTACTTCAATCGGGTTCATGTGCCACGGGACATCGACGATATAACGAAATTTTTCTGGGAAACGCTGTTGTTGTAAGCGCATATACCCTTGAAGATGGTCGACTTCTTGCTTTAATGTGACAATCGTCTGTTCGTTGTTCATCGAATAACGCATCATTTGTGAAAGACCGGTTATCGAACGGTAGGCGACTTTCCGGTCCCCTTGCAACGTCGTTGTTCCGATTGATTGTAGCGCATTAAATAAGAAGTGTGGATTGAGCTGTGATTGCAACGCACGTAGCTCGTTCGTCCGATTTTCAAGTGCTAACCGGTATTCTCGTTTAATCAAACGATCCATCCGGTGCACCATTCGTTGAAACTGGCGATTCAATAAACCGATTTCATCATTTGTCGTCGCGACAAAACGTGTGGAGAGGTCCCCTTGCTCGACCCGCCAGACATTTGCCGTCAATTGTTTGATCGGTTTTGTAATTTCGAGTGCGACGAGACTTGCCGCCATAATCATTAATAGAAGTGACACTAAACCAATCACCAATAAAATGATTGCCGTTTCATTTGCTCCCTTGATGACAGAAGCATAAGGAATTTTCTTGATCAGTGTAATCGGCACGCCTTGCTTTTCGGTCTTCACATACACGATGAACGAGCTACCGACGTGCATGCTCCCACTTTTTCCAGTCATTTTTTCAGTCGTCACCGGTAATGTCGTTCCTGTCTTCGCGATTAAGTGATTCCCACTCATTAACCATAATGATTCGTCCGGTGAATTTTCAAACAGCTGTAGTTGTTGTTCAAATACCCGAACTGGAATGTCTACTGACAAAAAGCCGATGGGTTCACTCGTTTCGACGCGATCAATCCGGTAACGAAAACTGACGACTTCTTTTTCATCAAGAATCATCGTCCGAGAATTATATGCTGTAATCACATGTTCCGGATCTATCAACCAACCATTTTCTTGTTGCATCAATCGAAAATAATCAGTCTCTTGTAACCAATCAAATTTGCCACGACCGGAAGTCTTCATATTATAGACAGAGTATTCCGAGTACCCTTTTAAAATCACAAAATGAATTTGTTCAACATCCTGTCTTGATAAAAAGAGACCGAGTAAGGAACGAGCGACGACACTATCTGACTCACCAAGCTCAGCATCGGCACCAGCATTCATAATATTCATCAATGAACGATTAGCGTAGAGACTTGTTGATAACCGTTTCACGTCTTCCATATAATGACTGATTTGACTATTTCCGCGTTGGAGAGCGCTTAAACTCGAACGCTCGGCTTCTGCAATGTTTTGTTGACGTACATATATATAAGAAGCAGTTGTAGCAAGTGTTGTCGGAACCAAGATAGCGAGGGCTACAAGTAATATAAGACGCGTCCGGATGCTCTTCATTTTGCCACCTTCCACCCTTTTTCTTCTAATAAATAGTATAGCACAACTGTATCCGCTTACATCCACTTCCTTTTAGCGCTTACGATGGTTTATAGATCAAGTTATCCATAATATACTTAAAAAATAATCCTTGATTCCGAATGAATAATCATATAGTATCGTTAATGTTCGTTTTTTAATTAAACTCATCGAAGGTGGTTCTCTATTTATGTTTAAGCTTTCTGCCCATAATACGACCGTGAAACGCGAAATCCAAGCCGGGTTCATTACGTTCATCACGATGGCCTATATTTTAGTTGTCAACCCAACGATTTTAGCTGACGCGGGCATTCCGCAAGCACAAGCATTTTCTGCGACCATTATCGCTACACTCGTCGGAACGCTTTTAATGGGGTTATATGCGAATCTCCCCATCGCCGTTGCACCGGGCATGGGACTGAATGCGTACTTCACGTATACTCTCGTCATCGGTGAAAAAATTCCTTATCAAACAGCACTCTCTGTCGTCTTTGTATCCGGAATCATTTTTCTATTGCTCTCGTTGTCTCCAATCCGGACGAAACTGATTGAAATCATTCCACTGACACTCAAGTTAGCGATCACTGGTGGAATTGGACTTTTCATCGCTTCACTTGGACTGAAGATGTCAGGTATTCTTGTTGCAGATGAAGCGACTTTGATTACGATTGGCTCACTGTCTTCACCAGAAGCTATTATTACACTCATTGGTTTGATGACTGCTGCCATCTTAACTGTCAAACGTGTTCCAGGTGGATTACTGTACGCGATGATTCTTGCGGGTGCGCTCGCTTTCATCACGGGAGAACTCAAATTTTCAAATACACTCACGGCTTGGCCAACATTACCGGAAGGCTTGTTAGTCACAAACCCTTTCACAGCGATTCAAGATGTCTTTCAATACGGACTCTTTAGTGGTGTCCTTTCGTTCGTCCTCGTAACGATGTTTGATACGACAGGTACGATGGTCGCAGTCGGTGAACAGGCCGGACTGATTGAGAAGGACGGTTCACTTAAAAATAGTGATCGTGCTTTATTATCTGATTCAATGGCGATGGTCGTCGGTTCGATCTTTGGTACAAGTCCTACGACTGCTTATGTTGAGTCTGCTTCTGGTGTTGCTGCCGGAGGACGTACTGGTTTAACGTCGGTCACAGTCGGTCTGCTCTTTGCGCTCGCAGCGATTTTCGGACCAGTCGTCCAAGCGATTTCAGGTGTTCCTTCGATTACGGCACCCGCTTTAATCCTTGTCGGTGCATTGATGCTTCAAAACATCAAGCAAATTGCGTGGGAAGATTTCAGTGAGGCCTTCACTGCTTTTCTAATCATCATCATCATGCCGCTTTCAGGAAGCATCGCGACCGGAATTGCCTTCGGATTCATCGTCTATCCGATCATGAAAGCCGTACAAAAGCAACGGGTCCATGCCTTAATCTATCTATTTGCCATCCTGTTCTTTATCCAGTTATTTTTCTTATAAGATGTAAAAAACTCCTCTTCCCTATCATCGATTCGATAGGAAAGAGGAGTTTTTCATGTCGATCCCCACCATGTAAACCACTGGTCTGAGATCGCTGTAGTTACTGCTTATTTTTTCATTTTCATCCATGTCTTCGTGAAGTCCTGTAACATCTCTTCTGACGTTTTTTGTTTACCGATATAGGCTTGCATGATTGCTCCGTATTCATTTACAGCACCATCCGGATATTTGAACCAGTTCCATGAAATCGTTTTGCCTTCTTTCGAGTAAGCTTGAATATCTTCTGCAAGCGGTCCTAAGTCCGTCGCTTCGATGGATTTAAAGGCCGGAATGAACTTAAATTTATTGACCATATAGTCTTTTCCTGTATCCGATGTCGCCATCCACTCGAGGAACTTCTTACCTTCTTCTTTATTCTTCGAGTTTTTATTGACGACCCAGTTATTCGGGACACCAACCGGAAGACGGTCCATTTTTTCTTTATCATCATTGATCGGCATCGGGATGAAGCCCATTTCGATGTCCGGGTTCACATCCGTGATCAACTGTTGCGCCCAGTTCCCTTGCTGAATCATCGCTGTTTTTCCTTCAGCAAACTGTGTGACTTGTGTATTATAGTCTGTCGTCAACGGATTTTTATTCCCGTATTCAATCGTTAAGTCAAAGAGATCAATAAATTCTTTAAACTGTTTGTTGTCCTCGAATTTCCCTTTTCCTGCGTTTAAATCTGCAATAAACTGGTCGGGATCATCTTGTTGCGCCATCGGAATATTCAAGAGGTGATTTCCGAGTACCCACCACTCGCCATATCCGATCGAGAACGGTGTCACACCATCTGCTTTAAGTTTTTTAGAAGCATCCGTCAGTTCCGTTAACGTTTTTGGTAAGTCTGTGATGCCAGCTTTTTTAAAGATTTCTTTATTATAAATAAAACCATAGCCTTCTAAGTTCATCGGCATACCATATAGTTTTCCATCAATCGTCATCGGTTCTTTTGAAAGATCAGTTAAGTCACTGACCCACTCCTCGTCTGATAAATCTTCAAGTTTATCTTGCCACGTTTTTGCTTCAGCAAAACCACCATTATTGAAGACATCCGGTTCATTTCCTGACGCGAACTGTGACTTCAAGGCTACACCATAATCCGATCCACCACCGACTGTTTGAACGACGACCTTCGTTCCTGTTTCCTTTTCGTACTCTTTCGCCATTTGTTCCATGTCTTTCGCAATCTCCGCTTTAAACTGGAATACATTAAGCGTCTTTCCATCTTTGGAAGAATCACTGTCCTTAGAATCGTCGCTATTTAGCGTCCCACCACCACATGCTGCTAATGCGACGACCATTGCCGTAGTGACGACTGGTACTGTTGCCCATTTACGTTTACGCATTCGGATACCTCCCTGATTTCGAGTTGATAATCGTGCTACGCTTTTACAATAAATGAAAACGCTACCAAATAAGATAGATAATTTTGTCGGGTGTGGTGGAAAATATTGAACAGTCGTTATCCGACCGAAAAACTCGGGATTAGTGTATAATGAAGTTAGAATTAAATTTTAACAAAGGAGTTTGATGCAATGTCCTTACCTTCGATTATTTTACTGATTGGTTCTTTGTTGTTCATCGCTGTCTGGACAACAAAATTATCTAGCCGCTTTAACATACCTGCTTTACTTATTTTCATTTCTTTAGGAATGATTGCTGGTAGTGATGTCACGGGCTTCATTCGTTTTGACGATGCAGAGTTGGCACAGTTGTTCGGTACGATTGCCTTAATCGTCATCTTGTTTGAAGGTGGTCTTCAAACGGTCTGGAAAGATGTCAAAAAAGAGCTCGCCCCATCTTTGTCCCTCGCGACGTTCGGTGTGTTCATCGCAACGACTGTCGTTGCCGTTGCTTCCCACTATATTCTTGGCTTTAACTGGCCCAATTCCTTTTTACTCGGAGCCATCGTCGGGTCGACAGACGCGGCTGCTATCTTTTCTGTGCTGAGTGGTCAATCCGTCCGGCGTAAAGTGGGTTCAACCCTCGAAGTCGAATCAGGGACAAATGACCCAATGGCTGTATTCTTGACGGTTCTCTTTCTTGAGTTTGTCACCAATCCGCAAGATGCCTCTCTTTTAAACGGCTTGTTTTCACTCACTTGGGAGATGGTTATCGGATTGTTACTTGGACTCGCGATTGGTTGGGTCGCTTCTGCCGTGATCAACCGAATCGATTTAAGTTCTTCTAGTTTTTATCCGATTCTCTTGATGTCATTTGGTTTCCTCTCATTCGGTATTGCTTCTGCTTTCTCAGCAAGCGGATTCTTAGCTGTCTATGTCACAGCCATTTACATCAGCAACCATGAACTTGTCTATCGGCAGACACTCGTCCGTTTCACGATGAGCATGGCCCATCTCGCTCAAATCGGAATGTTCATCGTACTTGGTCTACTCGTCTTCCCGAAACAGCTGCTTGATCCTCAAGTCATTCTTTCGTCTATCGCGCTAGCTTTGATTTTGATTTTCATCGCTCGTCCACTTTCTGTTTGGTTAAGCTTACTGCCGTTTAAATACAGTTGGCGTGAGAAGATTTTTATCTCGTTTGCAGGTCTTAAGGGTGCTGTTCCAATCATTCTCGCTACTTATCCACTTGTTGCAGGAATTGATAATGCCTCGATGATTTTCAATATCGTCTTCTTCACAGTGCTACTTTCGACATTGATTCAAGGGAGTTTGTTAAGTTTATTAGCTGACCGCTTACACTTAAACGAAACGGGCTCATCAACAATTCAAACCGTCATCGAATTTATGTCGATTGGAAAACCAAACGCTGAAATCATTGAATTAACGATTCCACGTCACCATCCGTTCATCGGAAAAATGATTTCAGATATTCAACTCCCTCAAGAATTTTTGATCACGGCAATCATCCGTGACGACCAAATCATTACGCCGCGTGGTGATACTGTATTCGAAGGAAATGATCAACTGTTGTTGTTGACACCGAAACACCGGATTAAAACGTTAAAACGCTTCCTGTTCCCTAAAACGTCATAACAAAAAGGAGAATCGTGTTTACGATTCTCCTTTTTTCGATTTCCGACGATAAATAATGTAACCGACGATTCCGATGATGATAATCCCGAGAATCCACCACAGTTCTTTTTCAAGTGCTTTTAACATCGACTCTGCACGTGCTACCCCAAATTTTTCTCCTAGCCAAATATAGAAGAACGAGACCGGAAATAATCCGACACTCGAAGCAAGGATATAACGCTTGAAGGAAAGATTAAATAGTCCACAGGGAATCGAGACAACCGACCGAACGACAGGAAAGAAACGACCAAATAGTGCTGACCACGTTCCGTATTTCGAAACAATTCGTTCCCCTTGATCGATTTCCCGTTCTTTAATCAATAACCATTTCCCGTAACGGACGAGTAATGGTCGTCCAGCATAACGACCTAAAAAATAAAATAATGTCGCTCCCATCAGGCTACCAAAGAAGCCGATTAAGACAGCCGTCGTCCAGCCGAGTGTTCCGTTTGAGACATACAGACCCAGTAAGGGTAACCCGACTTCTGCCGGAATTAATTCAGTACCTAATCCAAGAATCATAATCCCTAAAAAAAGCCAGAGATTTGACTCTCCAGCTGCAAATAACCACTCTAACACGCTTGACCCCTCCTCTTTTTTAACCTCGCGGACGGAGGAGATAATAGATGATGACGACAAGTGTCGTCCATACACCAGTGAAAATACCAATCACACCTACAATAAAGAAACCTAGTGCTACCATTGAGCCTGTTTCTTTATAATCACGCCACATCGTTCGAAGTCCTTTAATGTTAAACCAAAGAAATAGAACAAATAATAACGCAAATACCAGTCCTGTAATGAGTAATGCAGACATGTCTTCACCTCTTTCTTATTTATTCTTATGCCCATTATACGTCAATTCAACACGTTTTCCCTCCGTCTAAGGTCTTATGAACTTACTCATACTAAAAAAGAGACCCCACGTTTGTGAGATCTCATTTTCATTTCTTCTATATAATATAGTCACTCGCTTACAGGAGGTGCACACCTTGCTCGCGGTACGAACGACGCGTTTCCTCTGACCAGACGGATGCTTGGACTTCCCCGATGTGACGTTTCTTCAATAGGAACATCGCCATTCGTGATTGCCCGATCCCTCCTCCCATCGTCAACGGGAGTGTCTCTGAAAGAACACCTTGATGGAAAGGAAACTCTAATTTTTCGTGTTCTCCTGTCGTCTTGATTTGAGACAAGAGTGCCGCCCGATCGACGCGAATTCCCATCGATGATAACTCAAAAGCACCAATTTCCGGGTGATGAACTAAAATATCACCGTTTAGTGACCAGTCGTCGTAATCAGCTGCTCGGCCATCATGTTTTTCTCCAGAAGCTAAAGCTCCGCCGATTTGCATAAGGAAGACCGCACCGTACTCTTTTGTAATTGCCGTTTCCCGCTCTTTTGATGATAGGCTCGGATACGAATCTTCGAGCTCTTGTGTCGTCATGAAATGAATCGTCTTCGGTAACGTCGCTTCAATCCCGAACTGCTCTTGAACTTCTAATTCAACTTGGCGAATTGTTTCATAGATGGATAAGACCGTTGTCTTTAATGAATCGATTGTCCGAGCTTCTTTTGAGATGATCCGTTCCCAGTCCCATTGATCAACATGAATCGAATGTGTCGCGTCGAGTACTTCATCCCGACGGATCGCATGCATCAATGTATATAGCCCTTCGCCTTCTGCAAACCCATATGTGTGCAACGCTTGGCGTTTCCACTTCGCGAGTGACTGAACGATTTCAAGTTCTACTTGATGATCGATTGCATCAAAGCGAATGACACGCTCCGTTCCGTTTAAGTGATCGTTGACACCTAGTGTGCTTTCTACGAATAAAGGTGCTTCTACACGTGTCAATCCGAGTGTTTTAGAGAACTGGTCCTCAAAGCGTTTTTTTACGAGTGTGATGGCTTCCTGTGTCTGTTTCATCGATACGAGTGTTGTCATGGTTTTCTTCCTCCTCAATTGTGTTTTGAAAAAGAAGCCATAAAAAAGAGCCCTTCTCTCCCAAGAATATGGGACGAAAGACTCAGTTCCGCGGTACCACCCATGTTAGTAGCAAAGCTACTCACTCAAAAGACTTGATGAATCATCATCTCAATCTTCGGCCATATGATAACGGACAGGCATTTCCGGCTACGCCTACTGACAATCGTGTTCGGGTAGCGACTCCAGGATGTTCTTCACAACTTGTTTCCGACTGGGCTCTCACCGTCCCCAGCTCGCTAATACGGTTTTTCAAGGTGTTACTCTTCCCTTCAACGTCGTTGTTACAATTGAATTGAGATTATCGTACACTATGCCGTCACACTTTGAAAAGCTTTTTTTTTCAAAAAAATAAAATTGTCTGATTAGTCTGATTAAGTTTATCAAGCAAAAGCGTTCCCGCAGAAGCGAGAACGCGCTTTCAAAAATCATTTGATGGAACCACTCGTAATTCCTTGAATGATTTGCTTTTGCATCGCGAAGAAGAAGAGCAGTAACGGGATGATACCAAGCACGAGTCCGGCAAGCGCCAAGTCCCATTGTTTCGTGTATTGACCGAAGAAATAGAAAGTCGCCAGTGGAATCGTCCGTAAATCAACATCACGTAACATCAGCGATGGTAACAAAAAGTCATTCCAAATCCAAAGCGTGTTCAAGATGACGATTGTGACCGTAATGGGCTTAAGGAGCGGGAAGACGATCCGCCAAAAGACACCCCACTGTGAGCAGCCATCGATAATGGCCGCTTCTTCGATTTCTTCCGGAATGGATTTCATGAACCCATGATACAAGAAAATCGATAATCCTGATCCAAACCCGAGATACATCAAGATTAAGCCCCAGTAACTATTTTGCAAACCGAGCTGACCCGATAACTTCGATAACGGAATCATGATCGATTGGAACGGAATGATCATCGCTGCGACGAACAAAAAGAAAATAATCGTCGACAAGCGTGTTTTCGTCCGAACGAGTTTCCATGCCGCCATCGAACAGAAAATAACGATGATTGCATTCGCACCGACCGTGATGATGACGGAATTCAAGAATACTCTTCCGAAGTTCATCGCTTCCCAGGCATCCACGTAGTTTGAAGCCATCCACTCTTTTGGAAGACCGGATGTATTCGTAAAGATGTCCCCTCTCGACTTAAACGAATTCGAAAGTACGTAGTAAAAGGGAATCATATAGAGCAGTCCCATGATGAGCGCCGCAATTTCGACCATTCCAAGTCGAATCGAATAACGTCCCTTTTTTTTCGGTTTTTGTTTTGGCGTTTGTTTTTTTGGCGTCGGTAAAGGTTGGGCTGTACTCATGCTTCCACCTCCCGCTTTTTCGTTAAGTAGACCTGTGTGACTGTAATCGCCGCAACGACCACAAAGAAGATGACAGCCTTCGCTGAACCAAGTCCTAAATTATTATTTGTAAAGGATTCTTTGTAGATGTTCAAAGCGAGCATCTCTGTCGACTTGAACGGACCACCGTTCGTTAACGATAAGTTCGTGTCGAACAGTTTGAATGACCAGGAAATCGTTAAGAATAAGCAAATCGTCACCGACGGCATGATCAATGGAATCGTAATATTACGCAGTGTCGATAAGCGATTCGCTCCATCAATTTTTGCCGCTTCAACCAATTCTTGCGGTACATTTTGTAACGCAGCGATATAGATGACCATGATGTACCCGCCACCTTGCCAAATCGAGACGATGACGATTCCCCAAAAACCTGTTCGGGCATCTCCGAGCCATGGTAATTCAAAAAGACTCCAACCCGTTAACTCGCCAATCGAAGAAAAACCTTTCACATAAATAAACTGCCAGATGAACCCAAGAATCAATCCACCAATCAAGTTCGGCATAAAGAAAATCGTTCGTAAAAAATTACGAGTCCGAATGTTTTGTGTTAATAAAAATGCCAGGATGAATCCAACTAGATTGGTCAAGACAACAGCAACAATTGTATAGCGCGTCGTTAACCAAAATGACTGTTGGAACTGTTCATCACTCGTAAACAATCGAACATAATTGTCAAAACCAATCCAATTCAGTTCACCTGTAATCCCGTTCCAATCCGTGAATGAATACATAACGCCATTAAAAAATGGAACAAGAACAATGACCGCGAAAACCAAAAAAACCGGTCCTACGAACATCCAGAAATCCAGTCCGCGTTTTAGTTTTTTCTTATTGCCTGATGCCATTTATCATCCCTCCTCTACCTTACATTACGAAATTCGACAAAAAATGAAAACGTAACGATTTGACTCTTTGGGTGGAAAATATTGAACGATTATTTGGCGTGTCTGTTTTAGATACGCTACTATAAGGAAATAGAGAGAAATCTATAATTGGAGAGGGAGAAGCTGCCATGGAAAAAACCATTCGTTCTGACTTAGAAATTGCACAACAAACGATTTTAAAACCAATCTCTGAGATTGCTGATCAAATCGGACTTACGGAGGCTGATTACGACAGCTACGGAAAGTACAAAGCAAAGTTAAGTGATGGATTAGCAACTCGCCTCGCAACTAAAACGGATGGGAAGCTCATTTTAGTCACAGCCATCAACCCGACGGCTGCCGGTGAGGGAAAATCAACTGTGACCGTCGGTTTAGGTCAAGCACTCCATCGTCAAAATCATAAAACGATGATTTGTTTACGCGAACCCTCCCTTGGACCAACTATGGGATTAAAGGGTGGCGCTTGTGGCGGTGGGTATAGTCAAGTGTTACCGATGGAAGAAATCAATCTTCATTTCACTGGAGACATGCATGCGATTACTTCGGCTCATAATACGATTAGTGCTTTACTCGATAATCACATGCATCAAGGAAACGAGCTTCACATCGATCCACGTCGCATCACCTGGAAACGCGTTCTCGACTTGAATGACCGCGCCCTCCGAAACATTACGATTGGTCTAGGGGGACCCGCACACAGCATTCCACGACAAGACGGTTTCGATATTACAGTCTCTTCCGAAATCATGGCCGTCTTATGCTTAGCCGACTCCTTAAAAGATTTAGAAGAACGGATCAGCCGGATCGTCGTCGCTTATTCTTATGATCAGCAAGCAATCACGGTCAAAGACATTGAAGCGTCGGGTGCTGCGACATTACTGCTAAAAGAAGCGTTCCGTCCGAACCTTGTCCAGACCGTCGAAGGAACACCCGCTTTAATTCACGGCGGGCCATTTGCAAATATCGCCCACGGCTGTAACTCACTCATCGCAACACGGACTGCACTTAAGTTAAGTGATTATGTCGTGACAGAGGCTGGATTCGGCGCTGACCTAGGGGCTGAAAAATTCTTCAACATCAAATCAAGAATTGGTAATCTCCATCCAGATGCTGTTGTCATTGTCGCGACGATCCGAGCACTTAAGATGCATGGTGGCGTCGCAAAAGATCAACTCGTCGAAGAAAACCTAGCCGCCTTAACAGAAGGACTGGCGTTGCTCGAAAAACATGTCGAGACGATGGATGTATTCGGTGTTCCCGCTGTTGTCGCACTCAATCGATTTTTCACTGATACAGAAACAGAACGGCAAACCGTCTTAACATGGTGTCGCGAACGAAACATTCGCGTCGCAGAGAGCGAAGTCTTCAGCCAAGGTGGTGCTGGTGGCGAAGCACTCGTCAGTCAAGTCATGGAGGCACTCGAGGAAGAGAGTCAATTCAAACCGTTGTATCCAGCAGAGTTACCCCTCAAGCAAAAAATCGAACGAATCGCAACGCGTGTCTATGGTGCTGCTGACGTACATTTTGAAGACAAAGCATTGCGCGAACTTGAACGTTGTGCAGAACGCGGGCTGAATGACCTGCCGATTTGTATGGCGAAAACACCGTTTTCTTTAACGGATGATCCATCAAAATATGGTCGGGTCGAAGGATTTACCATCACCGTTCGTGAAATCAAGCCGGCCATCGGTGCCGGATTCATTATTGCTCTAACCGGGAATGTATTAACGATGCCGGGTCTTCCTAAAAAACCGGCTGCTAATCAGATGGGGATTTCTGAAGACGGAACAATCTTTGGTCTTTCGTAATCAAGAGAGGATGAGACATGTGACAATTAATCATACACACTGGATTGCTTCTGATGGCTATACAACAAATATGCGGATCCTAGAAGCACAAGCACCAAAGGGAGTCGTCATCGTTTTCCATGGCATGATGGAACACGGGGCACGCTATGACGAATTCGCAGAATTTCTCAATGCTCACCACTTCCATACTTTCATTCCCGATCTTCGCTGTTTTGGTGAACGTGCGCAGCAGCAAGATGCCCTCGGTCATCTAGAGCCGAACCAAGGGTTTGAACAACTCATTCAGGACGCAGAGGAGCTCGTACAAGATATTAAGCAACAGTATCCTGAATTACCGGTTTTCGCATTCGGACATAGTTTTGGTTCCCTCATCTCACGACGCCTTGGTCAAACGCTTGGGCATGTGCTAGCAGGCGTCATCGCTAGTGGTCCACCTACCGATGCTGGAGTTTCAGGAACAGTCAGTAAACAACTCGTTAAACGGTTGATTGCTAATACTTCCGCCAAACAACCAGCTGAAGGGATGGGGCGTGCTGTATTCGGTCGATACAACTTACGTTTTTTCCCCGCCCTTTCGTCGAATGCCTGGTTATCCTCGGACCCACAATCCGTCTTGCGGTATGATGAAGATCCACTTTCAGGGCAGACCGTAACACTCGGATTTTTCCATGAGCTCTTGACGGCAACCAAATCCGTCAATGCGCTAGCAAATCTTTATCAGCACCCACGGCATCTCCCCCTTCTACTCGTCGCCGGAGAAGATGATCCGGTCGCCTTTGATGGAAAAGGAATTCACGCATTGTTTGATGCCTACAATCGCGTTCGCGTTGAAGATACTCAACTGACCGTCTATCGCGGTTTACGTCATGAACTCTTCCATGAGTTCGAACGCATTCGTGTGTTCGCAGACATTGCCGGTTGGTTGAATAATCATATCAATGCTCCATATCCTGCTTCTATTCGAAAACAGGGCTCTTAATCGAAACAAAGAGCTGACGTTAACGTCAGCTCCGGCTGTAAATAAACTTTTAGGACGAGTGAAGAGCATGTTGGCGTGTCCCCCCTGAAAAGTGCGTAAAACACTTGTTTACTGTATTTCAAAGAAAAAGGGCTTTTCGCTACGGGAACCAAGTGTGCATCCAGTCATCATGAACGAGATGAAGCAAAAAAACGCCGATGACTCCGTATGAAAAACGGAATCATCGGCGTTTCTTATGCTAAGGACGAAACGGTCCATCACAAAGAATTGTGAAGGGAATCGTTTTGAATTAGCACCTTTTTCAACTCAAGAAATCCATTTTAAAGATGTCATGATTGTTTCGATTTCTTCTAACTCGAGCGATTCGCGATCCGCTGAGTACGTTAATAATACAAGGCGTTCTCCATCTGAATACGCAAAGATGCGAAGGAAAATTCCTTCCTCTTTTCCATCTACTGCGAGCAACGCTTCTTTTGTTGAATTACGACGCGTTTCAAGTGGACTCGTCAATTCGATATCAAATTCTTCAACCAACAAGTTGATTTCTTGTTCGGCTGCTTCGAATGGCGTCAATTCCTCCGATTCCGATTCATAAATCGAAAGTTGTAAGGTTCCCATCGCATTTTCTTCTGTCGAATAAAAACTGACAAAAGTCTCTTCTTCTTGATATTCAAATGCTTGTGGATATTCAAGTGTAATCCAATTATCGACCGTGTATTGTTTCATATTAATTCCTCCATTCGATTTATCTCGTCAAATTGTATCCCGGTCACGGTTAATCGTTCTAAATACCGTGCTAGCTGACTGGAGACGAAAATTCGATCTGTCAGTTCGTCTCGTAATAGATGATGGACACCGAGCGAATCTTGAACGAGTCGCTCTGTCATGAAGTAGACATACTTTTTTCCGATTGGTCGGAAAATGTTCGTCTTATGTAGATGTTCCACCCGTCTGACCGCTAGTATATTGATGAGATAGTAGTTGCTCCATCCCGATCTCGTTTGAAGTTGAACCCGAAGACATTGAACAGAAAACGGTGTAAACTGTTCAAGCGCCTGTTTCATCCGTTCAGAGACCAGCGGGATGTTCAACACGTTCGGAAGCACGTCCGGTAACATATCCGCATCCTGTTCAATCGAAAAGGCAAGTAAGCTTGCGTTAAGGAACCACTCTCCTGTCGTGAAGCGATGACGATCGATTTGATGATGGCATTGTGCCCTCCATCCTTTTCCCATCGGCTGTTCGCTCCAAACTTGAACTTTGTTCACTACTCATACGCTCCTCTATCCATCTTCAGCCATTCACAATCGTTACAGGAAGCTCATGTAAACGATTTAGCTATTATTATTGTACACATAAAATCAACCGAAATAGCTTTTTTTCATAAAAGTTATGGAAATAACTGCTTTGCTATGCTACTATATTTCATGTAGCACTCATGCGGGTGTAGTTTAGTGGTAAAACCTCAGCCTTCCAAGCTGATGATGAGGGTTCGATTCCCTTCACCCGCTCCAATTTTAAGACATAACATAGGTCAACGACCATAATCCCTCTAGAGGGCAGGCGGCTTGCGCGATGCAAGCCGTCTTTTTTGTTGTCTTCTAGGGTAATTCCTCATCGTTTCAGGGTATAGTTCGATATAAAAGGAGGGATTTCATGATCCAGATGAAGATGCCGGGCGTGACCGTCTATCAAAGTACATTGATGAAAACAACTTCAACCTTGATTGAAACGCCGGATTGCTTGATTGTCGTCGACCCCGGCTGGTTGCCGGATGAAATTGCGACGATTCGCCGAGATGTTGAAATCATCCGCCATGAACGTCCGCTCTATATCGTTTACACCCATGCTCACTTTGATCATATTTTAGGAGCTTATGCTTTTAAAGACGCCATCGCGGTTGCATCGCGTCGGTTCATCGAAACTGACACACAAGTCGCTTTAGAAGAAGTTCAAAATTTTAATGATGAATACTATATCGATTCTCCTGTCCTCTTTCCGGAGATCACGCATATCATTGAAGAATCGGAAACAACACTCACCATCGGATCGACTAAACTTATTTTCTTTTTGACGCCGGGTCATGAAGAAACACACCTATCCTTCGTCGTCATGCCAATGAATTTACTCATTTGTGGGGATTATGCGTCAGATGTTGAAATCCCCTTGATTGAACATGACTCGACGGAATATTTAACGACGCTCGAACTACTTGAATCGTTCATTTATGAATACGAGGTGAAATTGCTCGTACCAGGTCACGGACATATCTGTGATGTGCGGACGGATATGATTGAACGTCTACATCATAGTTATGATTATATTCTCGGCCTCCGTGCCGGAAAAGAGTCGGAATGGTCTGCATCTTGGCAACGAACTCCCTTCATGCATCGCCTCCATGAAAAAAATAAACGACAGGTCAATAAAGAGCATGAAGCCCGTCTCGCACGACGGCAGTTCGATTAATTCCCTTCGTTTCTTTCACCGGAAAAGGGGGACTGAATCATGCGGCAGTCCGATATCGATTTTCACAACGGACGTTTCCGTCCTACATCAACCAAATGGCCGATACTCCCTTTTCTCATGGGATCATCGGCCATTTCAATGCATATTCTTTTCAATCATGGCGTCCGCTTATTTAGGACACGGAGCTCATCTCTTGTAGAAAGGATAAGGAAACACTCGCTTCACGCAACTTCTACAGGAAAAGGGCAAGAGGGCACCTCCCCTGAGAAAAGCGCATGAAAGAATGATTCCTTTTTGATTTTATTTTTCAAGCAACAAACCAACGTCTGTCACTTACTTGCCCAGCAGCTCAATCATCAGTGCTTTTTGAGCATGAAGACGGTTTTCTGCTTGATCGAACACAACGGAGTGCGTCCCATCGATGACATCAGCCGTCACCTCTTCCCCACGGTGTGCCGGCAAACAATGTAAGAAGATGACTTCATCTGCTGCCTCGCGAAGCAAAGATAGGTTCACTTGATAGCCTGCAAAGGCATTCAGGCGCTCAATCGACTCTGACTCCTGCCCCATGCTCGTAAACACATCACTGTAAATGACTTCTGAACCTTTTACAGCTGCTACGGGATCCGTAAAGAGCTGGATTGTTCCACCTGTCGCCTTCGCGATTTCTATCGCCTGTGCAACGATTTTTTCGTTCGGCGCATACGCATCCGGACTACAAATACGTACTTCCATCCCACTCAGTGCTCCACCGAGCAATAAGGAGTGTGCCATATTGTTTCCGTCACCGATATACGTCAAAATCTTGCCTTGACGAGAACCTAAGTGTTCTTCAATCGTCAGCAAATCTGCAAGTACTTGGCACGGATGATGTAGATCCGTCAGGCCGTTAATGATAGGAATCGTTCCATGCGTAGCAAGCGTTTCGACCGTCTCATGGGCAAACGTCCGAATCATCAATGCATCTACGTAACGACTCATGACTTTGATCGTATCGCTTAACGGTTCTCCGCGTCCGATTTGCATGTCAGCACCACTTAGGACGACCGGGTATCCGCCTAGTTCGACGACACCGACTTCAAATGATATCCGCGTCCGTGTCGATGCTTTTTCGAATAAGAGCGCAACCTTTTTTCCCGCCAGTGCCGTTTGATAGTCGCTTGGGGATTGTTTGACTGCTTTTGCAAGCTCAAGTAGCTCTGTTAAACTTTCAGCCGTCAATTCTTCCAGCGTCAACATATGTTGTAACTTGTGCTTCGTCTTCATCCTTTCATCCACTCCTTTTGCTTGATCATCCATTCGCTTAACGGCTTGACTGGAATCGATGCACAATCACGAACCGTTTCGTAATATTCGGCTAGATGTTGCTCAGTAATGACATGAACGCCTTTTGCAAGGGCTTGTTCCCGGAGTCCTTTTTCTTCAGGAATGAAAGAAAAAAAGGCAACACACTCGTCAAACACAGGGAAATCTCCGAGCGGCGTCGCTTGTCCCCATGCTTCTGTCCCGTGACCAGCAATCGTATGCGCAGGTTTGGTCATGTGACGTTTCGTTGTTTCATCGAATAAGAAACGCTCCTTTGCATGACCATTTTCTGTCCACTGTAACGTTTCTCCGGTCGAACGCATGATCGGACCCGTTTTTGGATCGACATGTGTCAGTTTCAACGTCGAGAAGACCGGTGTCTTGACCGCATGGAAAGAGAGTTCCATCCGCTCTGACGGCAATTCGATTTTTTGACCAATTGCTGCCTTTACAGCCCATTCAAGTAACGGTTGTCCCGTTACCTTCGCGACGATCGGTAATGTCCGTGACGCGCGAGGATTAATTTCTAGAACATAGATCTGTTGTCCCGTGACGACGAATTGAATATTGAACGCTCCACGGTATGAGAGATGCTGACCGATTTTTTTAGAGATCCGCTCGATTTCATTTTGTAGCTGAGCTGAGGCTGACTTTGGCGGAAGAACCATCGTCGAGTCACCTGAATGAACGCCTGCCGCCTCAATTTGTTCCATAATGATTGGAACGTAACTCGTCGTCCCATCTGAAATACAATCGACTTCAAACTCTTGACCAGCGATGTAAGCATCGAGGAGCACGGGGAATGTCAGCGATGGTAAAAGCGCTTCTAACATCGCGTCGTCGTTTAAAATATGCATCCCTTTCCCGCCAATCACATACGATGGACGAACGATTAAAGGATAACCAAGTGCCATCACAGTTTTCTTCAATGCATCAACTGTCATGACTTCCTCTCCCGGAATATGCTTGATGTCTAATTGATCGAGAAAATCGTAAAACCGGTGGCGGTCTTCCATCGCATCAATCGTGTCTGAGGTCGTGCCTAATAACTGATACCCACGTGCTTCGAGATCGGCTGCTAAGCTGATTGCCGTCTGTCCGCCGAACTGAACAAGGACATCTTGGCATTGTTCTGCTTCTAAGACATGAACGACATCCTCAATCGTCAACGGCTCAACGTAGAGGCGATCTGCCACTTCGAAATCCGTCGAAACGGTTTCCGGATTGTTGTTAATCATGATGGTTTCGTACCCGGCACGTTGTAAAGCGCGGACCGCATGGACGGAGCAGTAATCGAATTCAATGCCTTGTCCGATTCGAATCGGACCCGCTCCGATGACTGCGACCTTTTGTTGATTCGATGGTTGTACTTCAGTTCGCCCAGACCAACTTCCGTAGTAATAAGGAGTCGTACTGACGAATTCTGCTGCGCACGTGTCAATCATTTGGAAGGCGGGAGTAATGTCATGCGCTATCCGCAGTTCGTGGACATCTTCCGCTGCCACACCTGTGATGTCGGCAATCTGCTGATCGGTAAAACCGTGCCGTTTCGCTTGTTGAATGGAAACAGGTTTCGTCAGGTCGAGCGAGTCGCGTATCGTCAGCAACCGAGCAAACAGTTCTAAAAAGAGCGGTTGGATACTTGTCTGTGCCGCTAGTTCGTCCTGCGTCGTCGCCTGACGATCGAGCAAGGCGAGCATCGCCAACAACCGTAAATCGGTTGGAGTCGTGATTTCTTTCCACAACTGCTCACTCGTCGCCTCACGCATCCACGATGGATAGAGTGGTGCCTGTTCGACCCCTGCACCACGCCATGCTTTTTGCAGTGCTTCTTCTAACGTTTTCCCCATTGCCATACTTTCACCGGTCGCCTTCATCTGTGTTCCGAGCGCACGGTCACACCCTGAAAATAAATCAAATGGGAAACATGGTACTTTCGCCGTAATATAATCGAGTGCCGGCTCAAAACTCGCCATCGTCTCTTTCGTCACAGGGTTGATGCAGTCATCCAAGCGTTCACCGAGCGCAAGACGTGTCGCTAGTTTTGCAATCGGATACCCTGTTGCCTTCGAGGCCAAGGCGGAAGAACGACTGACACGCGGGTTGACTTCGATGACGAAATACCGGTGCTCTGTCGGATGAATCGCGAATTGGATATTGCAACCACCGATCACACCGAGTGCGGAAACGATGCGACGTGCCTCGGTCCGAAGAAGTTGATTCATTCGATCAGAAATTGATTGGATTGGAGCAAAGACAACCGAGTCACCCGTGTGGACACCGACTGGGTCGATGTTTTCCATGTTACAAACGATAATCGTCGTATCGTATGCATCACGCATCACTTCATATTCCACTTCCTTGTAACCTGCGATACTGACTTCGACCAAACACTGGGAAATCGGACTTGCTTGCAGACCGTTCATCGCAAGCGTACGTGCTTCTTCCTTCGTCGTCGCGATTCCACCACCGGTTCCCCCTAATGTGAATGCAGGACGGATGACAAGGGGTACACCGTGGTCCTCCATGAAATTCTCCAGTTCCTCAATCGTTTCAATCGTTTGACTATCCGGGAGTGGTTGATGTAATTCAATCATCCGTTGTTTGAAACGTTCACGATCCTCTCCGTCCCGAATCGTTTCGAGCGATGTTCCGAGCAGCGAAACACCATATTGCTCGAGGATGCCCGCTTCATCCAGCGTGAGCGACAGGTTCAAAGCTGTCTGTCCTCCAACGGTCGCAAGTAAATGCGTCGGGCGTTCTCGTTCGATGATTTCTGTCGCCTTTTCGAGTGTCATCGCTTCGATATATACTTGATCCGCCGTCGACGGATCCGTCATGATCGTAGCCGGATTCGAATTCATGAGAATGACCTCGCAGCCCGCTTCCCGAAGTGTTTGACATGCTTGCGTTCCGGAGTAATCAAATTCCGCCGCCTGACCAATGACGATTGGTCCCGATCCAATGACCATGACTTTTTTGTTATCCAACATGGGCTACCTCCTGTGATAAAACCGAGGCGACGAATTGATCAAACACGACCATTGCTTCTGTCGGTCCCGGATTTGCTTCTGGGTGAAACTGCACCGTCATGATTGGTTGCGATGGATGAATCAATCCTTCAATCGAACCATCGTTAATATGTTCGTATGCCGTAACTAGCTCTGACGCCGCAACACTCTCTGCCTCAACGACGTACCCATGATTCTGCGAGGTCATGAAAACACGACCGGAAGCAAGGTGACGGACGGGGTGGTTTGCCCCCCGGTGCCCGTGATGTTGTTTCGTGATTTGGCAGCCGAAGGCTTTCGCGATGATTTGATGCCCCATACAAATGCCGAGCGTCGGATAATCCATCGCGAGCTGTTTAATTTCTAAGAGAAATGGTTCAAGTTGATCCGGATTTCCAGGACCATTCGAGAACAACAGCCCGTCCGGTTGCAATCTTTTGATGGCGGACGCTTCTGTATCGAATGGAACAACTGTCACGCGCATACCCCGTGCCAGTAAAGCTTCAATCATCGATTTTTTGACGCCATAATCCAGACAAACGATATGTCCATCAGCATTCTCGAGTTCATATGTTTTCATCGTTTTGACGGAGACGGATGCGATTCCTGTCTGATGGCGTTTCTCGTGTAGAGCGTCTGCCTCAATACTTCCCATTTGATCGCCAGATGATCGAAGTTGATGGACAAGCGCCCGTGTATCGACTCCTGTCAGAACAGGTATATCCGCTTCTGCTAACCAGTCGGCAAAATCCGTTCGTGCTCCGTTTTGTGCGAGCGTTTGAACAATGACACCCGCGACTTGAATCTGATTACTTTCTGCTTCATCATGGGCGATTCCGTATTGCCCAATTAGCGGATACGTGAAAACAAGGATTTGTCCACGGTAAGAGGGGTCCGTCAATACTTCTTGATAACCGGTCATACCGGTGAAAAAGACGACTTCTCCTTTAGCGGATGATGTACCGACCAGCTCTCCTGAATACGTTGTCCCATTTGCAAGCGTTAATGTACCTATCCCGTTCATACCATGACCTCCTGTTGGCAGACTTGTTTTATTTTTTCTAGCGCAAGATCTAGTTCCTGTCGTGTCACAAATAGAGACGGTAATAAACGAACTACGTGTGGTCCGGCACTGACGACGAGCATCCCTACTTGTTGAAGCGCTTGGACAATTCCAGCGACCGGTCGTTCGAATTCAATTCCAATCATCAAACCACGTCCTCGAACACTATGCAGACTTGTTTCAGGCAACTCTGCTGCGAGTCTTCTCATCAAGTAATTTCCTTTCTCCTGCACCTCTTGTAAAAGCTCGTTTGTTAAGAGAAGGTCGAGTGTCGCTTCCGCTGCTGTCATTGCTAGCGGGTTCCCGCCAAATGTTGAGCCGTGTGTCCCCGGTGTAAATATGGTTGCCGCTTCCGCAGTCGTGATGATCGCTCCAACCGGAAAACCGCTTCCGAGCCCTTTCGCGACTGTAATGATATCTGGTTTTAGTGGCGTCTGTTCAAAAGCGAAACGTGATCCAGTTCGCCCAATCCCCGTTTGGACCTCATCGACGACGATTTTGACGCCATACGCTTTTGTCCGTTTCATTAACGCCTCCAACCAAGCATCGTCCGCGACGATGACACCACCTTCACCTTGTATGATTTCAAGCCAAACGGCGCCCGTTTTTTCCGTGATGGCATCTAAACTACTTAAGTCGTTGAACACGAGGTGTTTAAAGTCCGCTACCATTTCACCGAACCCTTCTTTGACTTTTTCTTGACCTGTTGCTCCCATCATCGCGAATGTCCGCCCGTGGAACGATTGGCTGAATGACAAGATTTCTGTTTTTTGCGTCCATTTGCGAATTAATTTAAACGCACCTTCATTCGCTTCTGTTCCGCTGTTACAGAAGAAAGCATGACTCAAGTGACTGTTCTCCGTCAGTAGCGTCGCGACACGTTCCTGTTTACTGCTTTCAAATAAATTTGACGTATGCCAAAGCTGACCAAGTTGTTCTTTGAGGCGTTGCTCTACGTAAGGATGCCGATGTCCCGTGTTGCAAACGGCAATCCCCATCATAAAATCAAGATACGTGATGCCTTGCGTATCTTTGACGAACGATCCCGTCCCTTCGACTAATTCGATATTATGACGTTGATAAGTTGGTAGTAATGCGCTCATCTGTTTCCTCCTTGACGCGAGTCCCCTGACTCGTCACGTATTTCCCGGACCGAATCCGAACGTCTGGAATCCCTTGTTTTGATGCTTCAATCACCGCTTCTACTTTCGGAATCATGCCACCATGAATCTCATTTGTCTTTATGCCGCCTTCCAACATTTCTCGCGTGACGACTGCTTGATAAGCACCATCTAACCGGACTCCTTCGACATCCGTCAATAGCTCAAACGCATCGACATCGAGTGCGTTTGCGACGGCAATCGCACATGTATCGCCATTGCTATTAAGCGCACCGGACGGACCGGTAATCAGCGACGTCACGACCGGAATATAGCCTGCGCCGAGTAGCGTTTCAAATAAGGTTTTATCTACGAAGCGAATATCACCAACTGCCCCTAACCCTTGTCGTTGCTCTCCGCCAATGCTTGCACCGTCAATCCCCGTCAATCCGACTGCAGGTAGGTCTGATCGATTGAGTTGATAAACGATTTTTGACTGAACCTCGCCCCCGAGGACACGTTCTGCCCCGAGTAAGACCTCCTCGGTCGTCACACGGACGCCTTCCCGGAAGACGGATTCGATTTCTAAGGTTTCACAATAAGCTGATAAAGCGGGGCCGCCACCATGCAAGATGATTAAATCGTGACCAGCATCGCACCAGTCTTTCCATTCTTTAAAATAACGGGAATCGAGTTGTTCAAAAATACTCCCACCGAGTTTGATCAGTTTTCGTTGTTTCATGTCCGGTAACTCGCATTGATTTTGATATAGTCGTACGTCAAATCACATCCGAAGGCACGTCCGACGGCCGACCCACTATTTAAATCGATTTCAATCGCTACCGTATCCGCCGCAAGTTCATTTGAAGCAAGTGTCTCATCGAACAAAATCGGCATACTCTGTCGTAAGACCCACTGTGAACCAATCCGAATATCAATTTTCGAGACATCAATCGGTTCATCGATGCTTCCGATTGCTGCTACAATTCGTCCCCAGTTCGCGTCTTCTCCGAAAATCGCGGTTTTAACGAGCGAAGAACCAACGATTTGTTTGGCGATTTTTCGTGCCAATCGTTCTTCGTCCGTTCCTTGAACCGTTACTTCAATCAACTTCGTTGCGCCCTCTCCGTCTCGTGCAATGAGCTTCGCAAGTTCTTGACAGACATGCGTGACCGCCTGCTCAAACTGCTCCGCTTCTTGCGTATCAAGCATGATTGTCGGCGTTTTTGCCGCACCACTCGCTAACATCATGACCATGTCATTGGTTGAACTATCACCATCGACCGTAATGCAATTGAACGTCCGGTCGATTGAGCGTTTTAATATCGTTTGCAGGACGTTTGGTTCGACGGTCGCATCGGTCGTTAAAAATCCGAGCATCGTCGCCATGTTTGGATGAATCATTCCTGACCCCTTCGCAACACCGCAAATCGAAACTTCACTTCCATTCATCAAAAATTGATACCCGGCCGTTTTGATACCTGTGTCAGTCGTTAAAATCGCATGGGCAAAAGCATCCGCTTCTTCTTCCGCCTCACTCGCCACCAGTTGATCGACTCCAGCTACTAACGTGTCGATCGCCAACGTTTGACCAATGATTCCGGTCGATGCGATTGCGACTTGTTCCGGTTTAATCTGTAAGTGATTCGCGATTGCGTGTTGCGACGTATAGGCATGGGTCAAACCTAATTCACCGGTGCAGGCGTTAGCATTCCCGCTATTGACTAAAATGGCATGAATACGCCCCTCTGAGGCTTCCATCGCTTGTTTTGTCACTATAATCGGTGCTGCTTGCATTTGATTTGTCGTATAGACAGCCGCCGCACTCGCTCCTCCTTCACATACCAACAAGCCTAAATCTTTCCGTTTTCGTTTGAGTCCAACATGTATACCTGTCGCCTTAAAGCCTTTTGGTGTCGTCAGCGTCAACGGTGACACGGTTTGTAAGTTCAACACGTTCGTTCCTCCTTTAAATGAATAATGGTTGCTGGGTCAAACCGAGTGCTTCCTCATATCCGCACATCAAGTTCGCATTTTGAATCGCTTGCCCGACTGCACCCTTTTGCATGTTATCAATGACTGAAACGACTGTCAGATGTCCTGTTCTCGCGTCAGCGTATATCGTCAAATCACAGTAGTTACTGCCGACGACCGATTTAATTTCCGGATCATTTCCGTTAATTCGGACGAAGGGTTCGTTCTCGTAAAATGCATGGAGCCACTCACGCCATTGCGTTTCCGATTTATTGATGCGTGGAGTCAATGTCATCGTCGCCATGATTCCGCGATTGATTGGAATTAAATGTGTCGCGAACGAAACGATGGCGTCTTGCCCCGTCACGGTTTGAATGACCGATTCGATTTCGGGGATGTGCTGATGGCGATTCATCTTATACAGACGCATGTTTTCATTCGATCGCACATGATGTGTCTGTTCGCTAAAGGATTTCCCGGCTCCCGATAACCCTGAACTGGCATGAATGATAATCGGCACCGGCTCGATGACCTGTTCTTTTAAAAATGGTAGGAGACCCAGGAGTACGGCCGTCGCATAACACCCTGGATTGGCAATCAAACGACTCGTTTTTATCGCTTCACGGTTCCATTCTGATAGTCCGTATGTTGCTGTTGCTTGAATCATTGGCTCGACCGCTGGTTTTTCGTACCAATGTTCATATGATATTTGGTCGAGACGTAAATCGCCGCTCAAATCGATGACTTTCCCTTTCCAATCTCTCAGCTGCTCTAAGTACTTTTTTGAAATTCCGCTTGGAGTCGCCAAAAAAATGAGTTCCGTTCCAACCTCCTCTAAATGGGAAAGTGAGAACTCCTGTAAGAGGGAATAGTTTTTTTTATTCATGAATGTGTATATTTCCGTAATCGATTCAGTTGCCTTCGAATCACTCACGAGAGAGACGATTTCTAAATGGGGATGTTGCTCAATCATTCGTATCAATTCGACTGCTGTATATCCCGTCGCACCTATGATTGTACATTTCATGTCGGATACTCCTTCGTTAATAATGATAAACTGATTTAAACATATGTATATTTATACTGTCAAATGTATTTTTATTAATTTATAAACAAAAAAAGACTTTGACCGATGACACCTTTCAGTAAGATGTAACTGGTCAAAGTCTTTTTAGTTCATGTTTCTCATCTTTTTTCAGCACGTTGTGCGACGAGATGATCGATTCCAAAAACGCTTGCCCCCATCAAAGCAATAACAACAACAAAAATCGCTGTAAACATATGTATCCTCCTCTTGTTCACAAAATCGACATCACTACTTTCTTATTGTGCAAGATTTTTTATAAAAAAGAAAGCGTTTACGACAAAAAATCGTCACATTTTTTTGTATTCCTGGTTATATTTCTAAATAAAACTCAGGATGTAGACAAACTCTTATGAAAAGCAAAAATTCTACACGGAAATGCTGTCCGTTCACGCTTCCTTGCCTCACCTCGTCTTCAAAGCTGCCGGGGATCGCGGAAAGTTGCTTTCGCAATTTAAAGCGATTCAAGACCGAGCGCGCTCTAAAACGGCTGTACGGTTTGCCTTTCCCTGTGCTACGGCCTAAAAAGCGTCGCTTTTCCGTTGATTCCTACGGGAAAAAGTACGTTTTTAACACGACCTGCCAGATGTAGACAAGACCCTGCTTGTTGTCCGTAGGGTCAGCCTTGCCCTCGCCTGAGGAAAGCAACGAAAAAGGGAAAAGCTTTTTTCACCCCATGTTATTTTGTCTACATGCTGTAAAACTTTCTTAGTTGACGCAGTCAGGAATCTTCGATAAGATTGCATTTGTTCATTACTTTCACACATAAAAGCAAACAAGCATAAACGTAACAAAGATATAAGGAGGTGGAAGCATGCGCATGTCCTTTCGTGAATCCGCAGCTATCCTAGGAATTAGTATCATTATCTTATTGTCCGCATTATTCGGTGCACAGGCCGAACCACATCTCGCTATACTCGCCAGTCTTATTTTTGTTGTAGGGTATGCCGTGTATCGCCGCTTCCCTTTCAGTCAACTTGAAGAACATATGATTAACGGTATTCGAGAAGCGATTAAACCGATTTTAATCATGTTACTCGTCGGCATGACAATCGCCGTCTGGATGATGAGTGGTGCCGTTCCAACCTTGCTCCATTATGGCTTGTCGACATTATCTGCGACCTGGTTCGCGCCAACCGCTTTAATCATCGCGATGATCGTTTCGACCTTTACAGGCAGTTCATTTACTACAATTGGTACGGTCGGTGTCGCCTTGATGGGAATCGCCGTCGTCCTTGGTGTCAATCCCGCCCTTGCTGCAGGTGCAATCATCAGCGGTGCTTGTTTTGGAGATAAAATGTCTCCTTTATCGGATACGACGAATTTCGCACCAGGTATCGTCAACGTCTCTGTTTTTGATCATATTCGTTTTATGATGGGAACAACGATTCCTGCTATCGCGATCACATTTGTTCTCTTCCTTATTTTTGGACGAGGTGAAGGATCAATTGATTCAGAAGCGATTGGAGCAACACAACAAGCACTCGACAGCCTTTTCCGCTTATCTCCTTGGACATTGCTTTCTCCGCTTCTCGTGATGGTACTCGCTATTCGGAAGATGCCAGTCATTCCAACATTGATTGCAGGCGTTTTAAGCGGATTATTACTCACAGGTCTCGTTCAAGGAAATTGGAACATCGCGCAATGGATGTCTGTCATCCAAAATGGTCTCAAGCTCGAAACAACGAATGAAACGGTTGCGAGCATCATTAGTAAAGGTGGCATCCAATCAATGATGTGGTCCGTCTCCCTCGTCATGCTCGCGTTAGCGTTCGGCGGTGTTTTACGTGGTATCGGAGTCATCGATGTCATTATCGAAAAAACCGTTTCGAAACTGCAACGTGACGGGAGTATCATCTCGTCTGCTGCACTTGCTGCAATCGGCGTTAACTTCATGGCAGGTGAACAATACTTGTCTATTTTATTACCGGGACAAGCCTTCAAGAAAATTTTTGAAGAACGGTCAATTGACCCACGGTTTTTATCCCGTGCGCTTGAAGATGGCGGCACACTTGTTAATCCTTTGATTCCTTGGGGTGTATCCGGGGCATTCTTTGCCTCGACACTCGGTGTGCCCGTCACATCGTATGTGCCATTTGCCTTTTTCTTAATTTTATCTCCCCTCTTCACTTTCATCTTCGCCTTTACACGACCGACAAAAAAACAAGTCACGAAGAGTGTCGCGTGACGTAAATCTATTATCAGTAAGGCATACCATTCATAAGTCGAATGGTATGCCTCTTTTTTCTCACTTCTATATGTGAAAGAGGGATATTCAAGCGATTCTCGACTAATTTAGATAAATAAGTGTAAAGATAAAACGAAGTGGGAATATACCAAACATAAGATTAAAATTACAGAGAACTAGAGAGAGATACTGCAACCCTTTTAAAATGGTTGCCTTCGATGTAATTGTAGGAGGAGTCCAATATGATCAAACGTGGTACGCTTGAACGGCTTGATGGTAAATATGCTGTTCTTCTCTGGGAGAACGGTTCAAGTTTTATCCCTCGCCGCTATTTACCGACTGAGGCACGATTAGGTGACACAATACTTTTTGATGGTACAACGTATTCAATTGATGCATCGAGTACATCCCAATCGTCCTTTCAGACGTTTTCCTTTCGGCAAATGGGTTGATGATAATTAAAAAGCCATTTAGACAATGAATTGACTACTTGAGCGTCCTTGCCCACGTCAGTCTTTCCATCTTCTAAATGGCTTTTTCGCGTTTAATCATTCCTTACGTACAAGGATTGATGCCTACATTCGGGACACTTCGCTTGGTGCAAATCGTCAATCGAAATTCGATGTAGTACTGTCTCATCTCGTTCACAGCGATGAATCGGTTCGATGATAGCTGAAGGAATGAAGAGTGCACACCAAAAGCGTGTTGAAATCGTATCGCAACAGGGACACTGAAACAAATCGTATTGATGCGGGACCCACCCGCCTTCAATTGCATCGATATGTGCATGATAGTTCTTAATTAACATCGCCCGGTTTTGATCATCGATGTGCGCTCGGCTAATGAGTGGTTCCTGATAAGGCGGCACGAATAAAAAAGGCAATGCTGTTCTGTACTGTTCTAGTCCATAGGTTAGCATCGAAGGGAATTCCCCCCATTCCTCCCGCTGACCGATTTCAGCGACGATGTGATAAGAACAGTCGCGGCAGTGAATCTCCATTCCCTCATCCTCCCTTTTTCCCTACCATCTCTTTTAGCATACTTGATGTAACAGGACCAATGTGTTTTGCGACGATGACTCCATCCGTATCAATGACGTAAGTCGCCGGCATCGCGACTAATCGATAAGCATTTTCTGATTGGCCCTGCGTATCATAGAGCACCCCGTAATCAACAGGAGTCTCTTTCAGAAAATCGGCTACATCTGAAACCTTTCGTTCGGATGTCGTCACGTTGATGCCATAGACGGGCACGTCCACCGCTTTAGAAAAAGCGTTCAGTTCAGGTATTTCTTGTTTACATGGTGGACACCAGGTCGCCCAAAAATTGATTACGATCAATCGATTCGTCAAATCAGATAGTTCCACCATTTTTCCATCCTGTTCCAGCTTGAGATTTGGTGCCTTCATTCCAATCTCTAATCCGCCTTGCGCTTGTTGCGTCGCTTGAGTAAATTCTTTAATCTGTTGTGCTTTATAGGCGTCATAGCTTTTATATGCAATCCCACTAATCGCTAACCCGACAATCACGTATAGTAAATATTTTTTCAACTGCTGTCCACTCCCTCTTTCTATTAGTGTAGCAGAATCAGCCTCTGAATCTATGAAAAACGAGCATACCCTTCCATTTTCCCCGGAAGTGATATGCTCGTTTATATACATCCTTTTTTACTGTCAGTTATAGCGAGGAAGTTGTTGTTTAACCCGACGATTGTCTTTAATGCTTTCAAACGATTCGTCTCCACCAAGCGCTTCATTTAGTGACGTTTTTCCTTGTTTCACCTCTAAACGTCGATTGAAAAGTGCCCGATTATCGACCGATGCCGCCAAAATCGACGCGACATCAATTTCAGAAATCGTTGCATCTTTTACATCTTTTAAATCCTCATCGGCTTCGATTAGTCCAAGACCTTCTCCGTCAACGATGTTGACCGGACAAATGATTGTATACGTCAAACCACTATGCTCAATTTGCTCTTCTGCCGCATTTTTTGCGGCATAGAATGGATAGACTTCTTTTTTAAATTGATTTGGTCGATCAGCGCCATAGGCACTGAGGAGGACAAAATGACGGACACGTGCCTTTTTCGCAGCATCAATCGTTTTTAAAGCAACCGTTCGATCGAGCAACTCAATTTCAGTCGCTTCACCATCGACACCCGCGGTCGCTGCACAAATCACAGCATTTTGACCTGCCACCCCGAGATCAATGACCTTTTCAAGCTCAGTTTCAATGTCGACGTAATGTGCTTTGACACCGAGTTTTTCGAAGCGATCGACGAGATGCTTATGTCGAACGATGACAGTGACTTGATGACCTTTCGCAAGCGACTTGACGACGCGAGCTCCGATTGTACCTGATGCACCTACAACTAATACATTCATATGCTAGGTCCCTCCTCAATAAGCTAGTCACCTCTATTGAACTACTCATACTTATGCAGATAAGAGCTTCCTTCATCGCTTACTCCTGTTAAAAATATCAAAAAGCAATCAAGAATTCTCATCATCCCGACGATTAGGTGTTCGGATTTCGGTACGTCGTCTTTTAAGCCGCCTACTCAAAGATATGTTCATTCCGGCCAAAGAAGCATGAATATTGAAGATATGGACAGGTCTTCAGCTATGATATCTTCCGTTCTCAAAAGCGCAACTGCGTACATCAATTTATACCCGCAATAGGGAGAAGGAAACCTTTCAAAAAGGAACCTATTTTTTAATGTCAGTCATTCGCCAGTACACCGTAAAACGTCGTCTGTAATTTTTCTCTCAATTGTGTCAGGGCTTTTTCATCCGGGAAATCATAGAAAATGCCATTCAATCGATCACTGACAACGTCAATTTCAAGATATTCTCGCTCAGACATCAATGCCAGGGCTAAGCCTGCTGTCGCCATTTGACGGTAACTGATGTCTAAACTCATCTCCTCTTTCATATAAGCATGTGCTGATGAAATTTTAGTCCAGCCTGTCGGCTTCAACAGATGCGTCGCTACAGCTTGAATGACTTCTGACTGACGATTGGCTCGTGCCCCATCATTGTCTGTTTTTCGGTGACGAGAATAGGCAAGAGCCATCGCTCCATCCATATGGTATTCCTTTCCTTTTTGAAACGCATATTGATTCGCTTTTCCGCTAGCGTCTTGCTCCGAGAATGTTCCTGTCGAAACAAGATCAATCCCGCCGATTTGATCAACTAAACCAATGAAACTATCGAAAGAGATAACGATTTTGCTATCGATGTCTACATCAAGTAGTTCACTGACGGCGTTTTGCGTACACGATTCCCCACCGAACGCAAAAGCATGCGTGATTTTATCTTTTTTCCCATCCTCACAACTGATGGGTGTATACGTATCACGTGGAATCGACGTTAACTGAATCGTCCGTGATAACGGTACGAATTGCATGACGGATAGTGAATCAGACCGTGAACCTCGTAGCGATTCTCCGGGTCTTGCGTCGCTTCCGATCAATAAAAAGGTAAACGGCTGTGAGGCAAACAGGATAAAGCCAATCAATAGAACTAAGAGCAGCCCAAATATTTTTGTTTTGAAGCGACGTTTCTTTCTCTCAACAGGTTGTTTCTTTAAACCATCCTGCCTCGTCTCACGTGGTACCTTTTCTTCCAAACGTCCATTTTTACGTCGATTCGACCGTGTCCGCTCCGCCATAATCGTTCCGACTTGCTTGGCAGACCTTCTGACTACGGTGAAAAGTCGTCCTCCGATACCAGTCCGTGTTTTTTTCTGCGAGCCCCGGTGATTTTGTTGAACTGAACGCGACGTCAAAGTTGGTCCATCCTCGACGTATCGATGATTCTGCCGTTGTGAGGCGTCAATCCGCATTCGCTGGTCTGCTCGATGCTCAATTGGTGTATGTGTCGAAGTACGTCGCGTCTGCTCTTCTTCCTGTCGTTTTCGTTCTAGTCGAGAACGACCTGATTGAAACTCATCCATAATAGTACCTCCGTTTTAGTCTTGCGATAACTGCTTATCTTGTAAGAACTTACGTAGATACGTCCGTTTCGGTTCCTTCATCGAGGCAGCCATTTGATAGACCCATCCCTCAGTTCGTGCGCCATCCGTCCGCTCTCCATAATATGACGAGGTTTCTGCCTCATACTGTTCTAGCAACTCACGCATCTTGTTGTCATTAGTATACGTATTACGATGGAAGATTGCCTCCATCGGAAGACGGGGTTTTTTACCTGACTGTTGATCCGGCAAACCGACTGCAACACCAAATAACGGTACGACGTGACTTGGCAACTCAAGAAGTTCACTCACTTTTCGAGCGTCATTACGAAGTGAACCGATATAAACTGTCCCGTATCCTAATGATTCTGCTGCTACGACAAGGTTCTGTGCGGCAAGTCCTGCATCAACCGCTCCGACAATCAACGCTTCCGTCGTTTCGACTGTGTCAGCGACTGAGCCATTCGCAATCTCTGCTGCCAACATATGTTTATGGTAGTCGATACAGAAGACGAAGAAGTAGCTATTATCTGCTACATAACTTTGTCCACTCGCTACTTCTACGAGTTGCTGTTTTTTTTCTAAATCCTCAATTCCGACAATTGCGTAGGCTTGTTGATAAGAAGACGTCGAAGCAGCCTGGGCAGATTGGATTAATAGTTCAATCGTCTGTTCGTCGAGTTGATGTTCCTTAAATTTCCGGATCGAGCGGTGGTTTAATAAATGTTCAATCGTTTCATTCATCTGAATCTCTCCCTTAAATTAATCTTTCCCTTTAAAAATAGGCAATGATTGTGTAAAAGAGCAAATGAAAGATGTTCGTTTTATGAAAAAATCGGGAAATGAATAATGAAGTGCTGTGTTTTTGTCGAAGGAGGGCGATCATGAGAATTCGAAAATTACGTCTTTTACTGGAGCAATATGGCGATACTACCCTTCGCGACATTATCGTAGAGATCTATCGCCAACTTCCTAAACAAACAATTGAAGATAAAGAATTAGATTTGATGCTGTCGCAATTCGCAAAATATAAAGGTCTAAAAAAAGAACAAGAACAACCGACAATCGAACAAACCATCGAGCAAACTGAACAATTCATTCAACTCGCTTACGATGGTGAGTATTTAGAACCAAGTACAATCGTTTCCGTACGCGAACAAAAAAACTGGTACGTCACAGCAAAACGATTATTAAAACACCTGCGACATTATGTTGGTCGAAAGAACGGAACGCGTGTTGCTTTCGAAGAATTCTTTTTTTTACTGTCTTCCGCCGCTGGTGAAGAACCTCTTTTCCTGAGTAACGACCCCTTCCGACTGATTAAAGTCTCTCAAGTTGAGCTCTTCCAAGAACTCGTTGGTTACTACAAGCTCGACACATCCGATAATGCGTGGATGAAGCGCGCCATCTACACGGCGTTAAAGGTACCGATCGACGTCGACACAGAACGCAGTGACCTTTTCCTTGCCGTTCTCGAGCATTGTGAAACGCGACAAGAGCGTGAGTCTTACCTATCGTTATTGAACATGCATGCGAAAAAGCTTCAAATGAACGTTCGCATCGATGCAGACCAGCTCATCCTCTATCAAGAGATTCGCTTCGCAGAACTTCATGCCCTGATTGCTTTACGTGAACTAGAACGAGCCGAAACGATGCTTTTCACAGAATATATTCCTTATTTTTCACACCGTTCGACTCCATTTCGCTATTATCTCGACTTGCTGGAACAGGCGGGTCTAGATGAAGAACATGATCGGATTGAACGCGTTGGCCGAACCAAACATATTCATTTTTAAATACAAAAAAAGAGCTTCGGAAAGGTTTCCCGAGGCTCTTTCAATCTGATGTATTGACGATTCCAAGTCCTACAGTTGCAAGCAGTGCGATACAGGCAAATAAAAATGCCATGTCATTCGGTGAGTCAAAACCATCATATGTCGGTTCTTTTCGATCAATGATGAGTTCATCCATCGTTCCATAGCTTCCATACGTCACAGCTTCTCGGACGCTCGTTTCTTGTTTATCTAAATCTTGTGCTTGAACGGGATGGATACTACTTAAAAACAAAAAGAAGCAGACATAGATAAACTTTTTCCCCAATCTAATCCCTCCCCCGTTTCTACCAGATTACTTTTACCTTTTATGATAAAAACTATTATTTTCCTTTTATTGCTTATAGTATACTTAAGATATTGTTTCATCCTAATCAGAAAAGGAAGTGTAGCGTTTGAAAATTTTACGTTACGAGCAATTGTCGCACGGTCAACGTCGTCTCGTCCATCAGTTGTTACAAAAAAACCGCTTATCTCCTCCGTCCCTCTCATTCCAACCACCTGAAAAATATCAATGGGCTTTGATCAAGGGTGATGCCGTCTGCGCGACATTAGGATTTAACCAATTCGCCTCGTCCCTTCAAATCATCAATGCCGCTTACACGGACTTGATTGCTTTCCGCACTTTGGCGCATTTCGTCCATGATTACGCGCTCTCTCTACATCCTCATCAAATCGACGTTCAAATCATTCCACCACATGACTTCGGGTTGGTCTCGACTTGGAACACGCTCGGTTATACACTCTCCTCTGAACAATTTCGCTTCATCGGTCTCATCAATGATCATGCCGCATCACTTCAATTCAAGCCACTTACCCTCCGAAACCGCTCCTTGTTCTTAAATCTCAGAAACGAGTCGATTCAATCCTCACATTTTTTATTTAGCTATGACGTATCCCATATCGAATATTTGATTGAACAGGGGGCATTGCCGTACCTTGTCTACGATCAACAAACAATCGTCGGAACAATCATCATCCAAAAACAAAAGCAAACGATTCGTTTACTCGAAATTACGTGTATCCCTGAATTGAAGAATCAAGGATACGGGCGAAGAATTCTTGAGACCTTTCAAGCTAAATTAAAACGCACGACAGTTCGGACATTCGAGACGTATTGTTTTTCAACACATCAAGAAGCCCTTCGTTTATATGACCCCGATACATTCTGTGATATTCAACTCTTCTCACACTGGCATACTTACTCTAGAGAATCTTTACGTAACCGCTCAACGATTTCTTGATATTCCGCCAGGACGTAGGCATCCTCCACTTGTTTGAAATCAATATTTGCTCGGATCCTTAGCTGCTCCCCCATCTGATATAGACTGTCGATATAGTCATTTCCTAACGCACTCGCTTGACCTGGTTGGTGGTTATGAAAGGCTAACAGTGCATCTTCTAAAAGCAGTTGTTCCTTCTCCATTTTTAAAACTGCTTCAAGCAACTGTTCAAATACTTCTGTATGCCGACCGATCATCGCGTAAAAGAGTGGATAGTGTTTGGCATATTTAAAATCAACTTGATATTTTTTAGTCTCGACGATTGTCTGAATGCTTGACGGATTCGACCGCTTTAACTGCTCAACAAAACCGATTGTTGCCGGATGGTCTGTAAAAAATTCTAGGCTTCGTACGTCCATTTCGTCTTCTAAATCAAGCAACAAATAGAGATCAAGCATATTAATCACATGCGTTTCTAAAAAACGATCACTCCGTTGCAAGGATGTCGTGTAGTCTAAATCAAGACCAGCCTCTATCGCCAATTGAAAAAGTTCATGATTGATTGCACTGTATAGACCGACTGGAAATGCTAGCGGTTGACGGACAATTGAACGATGTCCATCAAGCTCTTTTAATTGATTGAGATCTACACCATGTTGTACCAACAAACGGAAAAAGAGCGTTCTATCTTGTATCGCCCCCAACTTAAGTAACAGACGATCGAGTTCAATGACTGGTTGGTTCGTATCAAGCGCTAGCGCCAAGTGCTCTGATGACTCTAAGTCAAAAGCTCGCTTCACGAAATTTAAAGCGACCCGTTCTTGTTCGGACAACTCAGCATTGTAATACTCAAAATCTTTTCGATTCAATTCTTTAAATGCACGCACTGCCTGACCAACTGCCTCATTTTTCACAAATCGTTTCATCATCGGTTTGCCCCCCTGAATACTGCTTCTCTTCGTAGTGTACGCAATATTATCTTTTCTTGAAAGCCAAAAAAATCCTGATGCCTTCCTCACAATAAGGAAATCCACCAGGATCTATCAATTCTCGCCTACTTTTAAAGGCATCGATCGAAAAATCTCATCTTGCTTTCCGACTTTTTCGACACTCGTTCCAATTGAACCGCTATATTCAATTGTCTGTTCCGGCTGAATGAACTCATAAGTAATGGCCGGTTCTCCACGCAATCGAACCTGGATTACCTGTCGATGTTGCAGGGAAAACGATGCCTTCACTTCTAAAAATGATGCTTCACTGATTCCATGATGTTTTTCAAGCATCGTCTTTAACTGCTTTTCTGAGTTCTGTTGGCTGCTTTGAAGCTCTGCGTAAGAAATTCCGACCGCAAAAGATAAAAGTCCAATCAGACTTAACGCGAGAATGACCAGTACTTTTTTCATAGACTGATTCACCTCCGAATGAAATTCGTTCTGCTCTCATCATCGGCTCACTCCGCTATTTTTTGAAGTATTTCTCGAAAATAAGCGTTTCCTCATGTCTACAACCATTGGGACGACAAGGGAGAGACGTCTTCCCAACCTAGATGAGAACTTTAGTTGCTAGGTAAAGGAACATTCAATACTCTTCTTTAAGCGATAAATGCATATCAAGGTGTGGAATTCCATCCTCCAAATACACATCAGATGTCTCTTCAAACCCAAACGATGCATAAAACTTTTTTAGATGGGCCTGGGCCTGCAAATAAATCCCTGTTTCTTCTTGTGTCCGGATGTGTTCGATTGCTTCATTCATCAAGCGACGTGCAATGCCGTGCGACCGAAAATCAGCGTGAACGGCGACACGACCAATCGCTACAGCACCTGATTGATTTTTAGGGAGTACTCGAAGGCAACCGATTAACTGCTGATCTGCATAGGCAAGTGCATGAATCGCCTCCTGATCACGATTATCGAGCTCTGAATAGGCACATTCCTGCTCAACGACAAAAATATCAGTTCTTAATTTTAATAACTGATAAAGCGTCAAGGCACCAAGCTGATTAAACCGAATAAATTCTGTATGATACATGAATTACACTCCTCTGCTTTAATGTTCAGCCTCTAAATAGACGGGTTAGTCTGCATGAATAGACGACGACCGGTATCCCTTTAAAGACCGTTTCTTTTTCCCAACCCAATCCGTTGGCGCGAGCCACCTTTTGAGAAGAATGATTTTCTGGATGAATGATTGAAATCAGACGATCGTTTCCACGTTCAAATGCCTCACGCATCAGACGTTTCGCTGCTTCACGCCCGTATCCGACTTTCCAGTGCTTCGGCTTTAACCAATATCCGACTTCAAGTTCTTCTACTCCGTCGACTTCTTGTAGGATGAGTCCTGCAAAACCGATTGGTTCCTCATCCTCTTTTTTTTCAATCAGCAAAAAGCCCGTCTGACGTTCATCTTCATACCGCTCGAATTGTTGATCGAACCATAAACGGGCCTCCGTCTCATCCAATGAAACACCACCGTTAATATACTGCATCACTAATTCATTTTGAACGAGTTCTTTATAAAAGTCGAAATCTTCCTGAGAAAAAGGTCGCATTCTCAAACGTTCGCTCTCCATATCGATTCCCCTCCTAATTTTCCGAACATCCTTCTATATACGTATTTATAATTCCCCCTTTTCTAACCGATTCATACCCTAAATCCTTATTTTGTCTTGTTCACCTTTCGAAATTCGGAATTCCAGATATATATTTTCATTACTAAGCGATGACAGTTTTCGGATAAACCTTGCATTTTTCGTGTCAACTCTGTATTTTGGGAACTATGTGCTAAACATCAATTACGTAATTAGTGTAAAATATATTTTGAGCGTACTTTCGCTGAATGGAATTCATAAAAAAAGGACTGAGAACTTATATGACTGAACAGTTGTTGACTGGGCTTTACGAGGGATTAAACGAAGACTCTGTATTAGTGAATGAACCGTTAAAATATCATACGTATACGAAAATGGGAGGAATTGCCGACCTTTTCATCATTCCTTCTTCTTACGAAGAAACAGCTTTTGCTGTTCGCTATGCTTATGAGAACGATCTCCCATTGACATTACTCGGTAATGGATCGAACCTCGTCGTACGTGATGGCGGGATTCGTGGCATCGTCTTATCATTTGAAAAATTAACGGATATTTCGGTCGAAGAACATGAGCTCGTCGCACAAAGCGGCGCGGCCATCATCCAAGCCTCACGCGTCGCTTATGATCATGCGTTGAGTGGTCTCGAGTTTGCCTGTGGAATCCCCGGCACAGTCGGTGGTGCTCTTATCATGAATGCTGGTGCGTATGGAGGGGAAGTCAAAGATTGTCTTCAGAGCGCGACGGTTTTAACACGCCAAGGTGAGCTGTTAAACATCACACGCGACGAACTCGAACTTGGATACCGGACAAGCTGTTTCGCTAAAAAAGAATATATCATTCTCGAAGGACGTTTTTCTTTGACGGAGGGGGATCCTGTTCTCATCAAGGAAGTCATGGACGATTTGACGAATAAGCGTGAAACGAAGCAACCCCTCGAATACCCTTCTTGCGGCAGTGTCTTTAAGCGCCCTGAAGGATATTTCGCCGGAAAGTTAATCCAGGACAGCGGACTTCAAGGGACACGAATTGGTGGAGCGGAAGTCTCACAAAAACATGCCGGTTTCATCGTCAATATCGAAAATGCAACGGCGACTGATTACATTTCGCTTATTCACCACGTTCAAGAAACGGTGCAGGATAAATTCGGGATTCTCCTCGAGACCGAAGTAAAAATCATCGGTGAAGAACTTTAATACGAATACTTTCCTTAAACACAAAAAAGTAACAGGAACGGATACCCGTTCCTGTTACTTTTTTAGCCTCCATTCGGCTCATCCTTAAATTGACCAGTTGCCGTTACGCATTAACGCTTCGCGTGTACCGTCTGCTAATTCGCCATCGATTGCCATATCTGCTGAGCCAATCATGAAATCAACATGCGTCATCGAATCATTCGCCCCTTGCTCGGCTAATTCTTCATTCGATAAACTTGGTCCATTCTCAAGGCACGTCGAGTAGGCACGACCAATCGCGAGGTGACATGAGGCATTCTCATCGAACAACGTATTATAGAACAAGATGCCCGAGTCAGAGATTGGTGAATGGTGCGGCACGAGTGCTACTTCTCCGAGATAACGTGCTCCTTCGTCGAGCGAAATCAACTCATCTAATGCCGCTTGACCCTGTTTCGCTTCTGCTTTGACGATTTTCCCATCTTCAAACCAAAGCGTAAAGCCATCAATCAAGTTTCCGCTGTAGCTGAGTGGCTTCGTACTCGAGACATGACCGTTGACTCCTGTCTTCTTCGGTAACGTAAAGACCTCCTCCGTCGGAAGGTTCGCGATGAAATCAACACCGTCCGCATTCGGTCCACCACCACCGAGCCATACATGACGCTCTGGTAACTCGATCGATAATTCCGTCCCTGGTGCCGAGTAATGAAGTGTTTTATATTTTTTCTCCGTCAAGAATGTCGCTTTCGTACGGAGATTGTGATCATGTTTCTCCCATGCAGCGACTGGATCTGCTTGATCGACACGAGTTGCCTTTAAAATCGCTTCCCATAGCTCTTCTACAGCGTTTTCCGAGTCCGGGAATACCTTAGCCGCCCAAGCATCTGAAGGTGCAGCAACGACACACCAGCTTACATTGTCGCTCATGACGAATTTACGCCAATTGGCTAGTGCAACTCCTGCTGCTTTATTCGCGCGCGCGATACGACTCGACTCGACTCCGTTTAAAAGATCTGGATCTTCACTGACGACAGATAAGAAGGCTGTCTTTTCATCAGCTAACTGATCGAACCGTGCTTTTAACCACTCTGGAAATGCGTCAAACGAATCTTCCGGTGCATCGAAATAACGGATTTTCGTCATTTCATCATCTGACCATTGCACGTAAACGTTCGATGCGCCTACTTCGTAAGCAACACGTGTAATTTCACGAACAAGTGGTGCATTTTCGATGCCAGCACGAATTTCTAGTTGCTGACCGGATTGCAAATTGATTCCTGTACGTACAGCGAGTGCTGCATACTTTTTGAGTTGTTCTTGAGTCGGCATTATGTAATCCCCTTTCGTCTCTTACTCTTATTTTCACGAAAGAGTTGCAATTTTGCAAGAAATAAGGTGAAACTAGGTGTAGAGAAGGAGTGTTGAACATGGAATTCGTACCAGGAGATTTTAAATCCGCTTACACATATTTCCACCGTCAGGCATTGGCGTTAGTCGGAGATCACAAAGCACAGGAAGATTTATTGATTCGAGGAGAAGTTGGCTTAGCACATTTAACAAAAGATATCGCTTCAGAAGAAGGGTCTGATATCGAACGTGAAGCAGAACTCGTGCTGTATTTCCAACTTAAACAGTTACTTGAGATGTTACGTGCCCTTTATCAAAAACGTTTTTCGATGAAGGAAGAACAAGAACAATTATTATTGACGGCTGTGCTCTATTTTACTTCCCCAGTTGATGCACTACCTGACGAAAATGTTCTCGGTCTGTTCGATGATGCTCAAATCGTCGAATCGATCTATGAAGAACTCGCAGCAGATGTCGATCGCTTCCAACATCTCGAATAAAGAAAAAGGTAAGGGAGGCGGGAAAACCCGTCGCTACCTTACCTTTTCTTTATGCTTTTTTTTTCGTCGCGATGTTGATTGTCGCAGCTTGTTGTTTTGATTGATCCACTTCTAGCTTTTCTTTATTCAACCATGTGTAAACCATTCCCATGAAGAGTGCTCCACCGATGATGTTACCGAAGAGAGCAGGAATTAAGTTATGGATTGCTCCGGCAAATGAAATCGCCTCTGGGTGAGGTACGACAAGCGCGATTGAGAACAATGCCATATTGGCAATGACATGGTCAAAACCTGATGCGAAGAAGACAGCAACTAAAACCATCATCATCATGATTTGTGCCAATTCATTTTTCATGTTTTTCGGAATGAAAATCGCTAAACAAACCATCCAGTTACAGAAGATTGCTCGCGTAAAAATTTCCCATGTCGAGTGATGGATTTTCGATTCAGAGACAGCGAACAACCAGTTGTTTGCGCCTAACTCTTGAATGATTCCAGTTTGCGAAAAGAGTAACGCGAAGGCAAGTCCTCCGAGACCATTACCAATCAAACAAATCGTCCATACTTTAAACGTATCCATTTTTGTAGTGTATCCACGCATCGTCGCCGTAGTAAAATACATCGTATTTCCTGTAAACAGTTCTGCACCGCCGTAGACGATTAAGACAAGCGCAACACCAAAAGTTAATCCACCGACGAGCGTCATCGCAGCCGATTCATTTAGATAAAGTCCGTTGATTGCTTTGAGTGTAAATATGATAGCAAAACCGATGAATACTCCAGCAAGCATGGCACGAACTAAATATTCGAGTGGACGCATTTGTAGCATTTTAGTTGATTTAACCGCTTTATTTCTTAGCCCTTCTAATGCTTCTACTTCATTCATTGTAGAAACCTCGCTTTCTTCTTGTTCAACACTTCACAATGTTTGTTCACTTATTATCATACTTCCATCTTATAAGATGTTCAACCCCTGCCTACCCCTTATTTAAGGTTTTTACGAAAGAATGACATGTAAACGATACCATTGTGTCAAGTTTGTGAAAAAAGCTTTTTCTTGCTAGATACAACTACTTTACGGGTATATTTTGAGTTGTGAACGGAAGTATTCTAGAAAGGATTTTCGTCTTGATTCAACTAATACATAGTCGTCAATAACTACACGATTAAAGCGGTTAGTGGACGTCGAAGCTCGCTCAATATCGCGTGGTGTATACCCTTCAAAATCATTACGCGTGATTTTAATTTGAAGGATTGATACAGGATCCGTATATTGAATTTCAACTGTCATTACATTAGGAATCGCTAAAAAAAGAGCCAGCGTATGGTGCATGACGAGTTGCGAAAATCGACTTTTGATAAAAGAGGGTGTAGACGGATCAATCCATTCATGATTTGTCCCGACCCATTCTTTTCTGGATTTACCCGTCACTTCATAACGTAAGGAGACGGTAGTCCCTTCAATCTTTACTTGTTTAAGTGCGTCTGAAAATGGAAATCGTTCAATAAATCCTGTCATTGCATTTGTATTTGTAACCGATGTTCCGACATATCGGGTGACCAGTGCTCCATCACGCCACTTATTGTCAGGGGATTCCCTCGAGTAATGCAACATAAAAACGGAACCTGCGCTTAATCCAATGAGCGCACAGCATAAAAATAAAAGGATTTTTTTCAATTCACTCAATTCCTTTCGACCCGCGTCACATTTTTTTTACGATATTTTTCAGTTGAGGGGTTGAATTTAATGCTATATAGGCGTACTCTTGCAGGCAGATACTTTACAAAGGAGGAGCATGAGGATTTCTCATCAATCACAATGAAGACTAAACAAACGAGCAAGAAAAAACGAACAGAAAAAATCAGTTTCCTTTTAATCGGTACACTTCTTTACTCCCTTTATATCAGCCTTTTATTATCTCCAAATGACATTGGATCTGGCGGCATCATGGGAATCACACTTATTTTCCAAGAGTTGTTCAATACGCCTATCGGACTGACCCAACTTGTCTTGAATATCCCGCTTTTCTTACTTGGTTTTCGCTTCTTAAGAAAACGATTCATGCTACTTTCAGGAATTATCGTCCTTATTTCTTCATTTTTAATTGATTGGATTCCAACACAAGTGGTTCCTGAGTCATTAAACGATCCTCTCGTCGCCTCCATTTTTGCAGGGTTAGTTTCCGGACTCGCAATGGCATTAATCTTCTTTGGCGGCGCTTCGACAGGTGGACTCGACATCCTCGGAAAGTTCTTTTATGCCCGCTTTCATAACTGGCCGCTCCCGCGTATTTTTTTAATGCAGGATTTAGTGATCTATATCTTAGTTTGGCTAGTCTTCGACTTAAAACATGTTATGTATGCATTAATTATGAGCTTCGTTCGCGCCAAGGCGTTGCAAACGGTCTATAGTTTTTACTCTGCTTCTAAACAATGTATTATCATTTGTGAAAAAGCAGATGAAATCAACGACGTCATCACAAAAGAACTTGGTCGTGGTGTCACGATTCTCGATGCGCGCGGTGGCTATTCCAACCGGACAAAGAAGATGGTTTATGTCGTCGTACAGAATAATGAAATCGTTCGTCTTCAGGAAATTGTTTCTTCTGTCGAACCTAATGCCTTCGTCACCTTCTCTGAGATTCATACCGTCTTCGGAAATTACAAAGAACATTCCTACTCTTTTTAAATGAACCGCACACGATGAAACGACACCCCCCTGTCATGAGGTGGGTTGTTTTTTGTAAACGAAGGCTGACCCATCATATACGTCTACGTTTGGTATCGCTTCAGGTTTCATCTCAAAATATAAAACGATTGGATCCCCGTAACCAAAAGATGTTCCCCTAAAAAATAGATAACTCTTCACTTTTTGGGAATTAGTGGTTAAGCTAATGACATTACCAGTTAGCTTACGAAGGAATGATTGCATGAATAAACTTTGGCGCTACCGCATCTCTCTCATTCTTTTAGTCAGTTTGTTCGCTTCGATTCCTCTCATCTATGCCTTGACAGGTTATCGTACCATTTCAAAAATGACAGAAGAGATGCACGCCCATAACATCCCGATGATTAAACAGGTCGACCAACTCGTCGAATACAATCGGGATCGGGCAAATGCCGTTCGCGGCCTATTGCTCTATGAAGACGACCGCTACATTGAACAATACTACTTCTGCACGACCAAAATTCATGATTTACGCCGTGTGCTCAATGCTTCGAACGAAACACCTGTACCGATTAAAGATTTATTGGTCCGTAACAATGCATGGGAAAAAGAAATCGAAACCGTTTTCAGCCTTTATGAAACAAACGGTTCACAGGCAGCCACCGCTTTAGCGAAACAATCGACGCAGACCACGCAGACCATTCTTGAAGATCTTGCTCAAGTTAAAGATCAATTGTATACCGAATTAGATCAAGAACTCGAAAATACGGCGCTCGTGACAGCATCCTATAAACGGATGTGCTTTAGTCTATCCATTTTAGCCTTTCTACTCATCAGTGTGACCATCACGTTCTTCCATCGAATCAAATAATCTGTTGTTTCATACGATTAGCTTCGTGAAAAAGCTAAAAAACGCACCGCAGCTCTTTATCGGACTGCGGTGCGTTTTTTATATTTTTCTCAAGAAGAAGCCTTTCCTTCATTCACATGCTCCATTGCCAAATGAACTAACGACGAGACATGATGGTCATCAAGTGAATAATAGACAACTTTTCCTTCTTTACGATATTTGACGAGACCTTGTTTCAATAACGTTCTTAAGTGATGCGAAGCCGTCGCAATCGAACAATCAACTGATGCCGATACGTCACAAACACAAAGTTCTCGCTCGACCGTCAATGCATAAGCGATTCGTAGACGCGTTGCGTCCGATAACACTTTAAACAATTTCCCAATCTCAAGCGTCGGGATTTTCTCAACGGCATGACCAATTTCAGTCGCACGTTTTTTATCGATCGCAATCGTCTCACAGCGTGGTGCCTCCACTGTCTTCACCTCTCCTCCAAACTATTGCACCATCCTAAAACAACAAATGCAAGTAAGATGACTACGATGATTCGCGAGGTGAAGATTCATTTCCGATGTTTTTTTTGGATTGTACGAAAAACTGCCCATCCCCCTAATCGATTCCCGATATCCCAAACGATTCGATTAGTATCGACAGCCCGTACACCGATATCGATGATACTTGTATTTCGCAATCGCTCCTTATATCGATTCGATAGGAAGCGTGGTAACGGTACTTGTAACATCACTCGATAAAATAAATCGAGGTGTGTATGGCCCCAGATTTCCGTAGCGATGGATGCCGTTTTAATCAACAGCGGCCGTTTATATCGTTGTTGGTGTTTGTTTTTTAACAAAACCGCCAATTCAAATGCATAACGATTCGGATAGGGAAACAATTTCCAACCTAAATGATACTTTCCACGGTTGTCGATTCGAATGATTTGTGGTTCGATTCGATACCGAATCCAGCCTCCCCGAAAGCGAATGACTTGCCATTTCACGTACATCACCTCTTCAGTGATTATACCCGGTCTGATACTATTTGACGCGCAGTCTGAACCGCCTCTTTGAACTCTCGTGCCGCACGTTCAATATCTGGTGCTGCGAATAAGGCAGAGACGACAGCATATCCTTCAAGCATCTCGAATAAGTCGGGCACCACATGATGTGTGATTCCACCAATCCCGACGAGAGGAAGGGAAACAGCCCGGCGAATCGCTTGGAGTGTTTCGTTTGTCATCTGACTCGCATCGTCTTTTGTCGCCGTTGAATAGAGCGACCCTACGCCAAGATAAGTTGCCCCGTCTTGCTCTGCTTCGATTGCCTGTTCAACGGTTGAAACAGAAACCCCAATCGTGGCTTCCGGTAACAGCTTACGTGCTTCCTTCAAAGGGATGTCCTCTTGCCCGATATGCAGACCTGCACCGACGATTTGTGCGATATCAATCCGGTCATTGATGATGAGTGGGACGCCGTAACGAGACATCATTTTCTTCAAGTCACTCGCTTGTTCGAGAAATTCTTTCCCTTGCGCCTGTTTTTCACGAAGCTGGACCATCGTCGCGCCACCTTTTATTGCTGCTTCGACCGCATCAATCAAGGCAACGTCCGGGTGAAAGCGCCGATCTGTTACCGCATAAACCGTGTAATCATTCTCCACTGGTCAATACCCCTTTCAAACTTTCTTCTGTAGTTAAGCTGATTGCGTTGAACAACCCCATCCGGAAATCACCAAGTCCCGCTGCTTCATCTGCGACTTCACCCGCTTTTCCCATTAAATACGTCCCATAGGTCGCTGCTTCGAATGCATCATACCCTGCTCCAAGTAGGGTTCCGATGAGCGATGCCGTCATGCAACCTGTCCCTGTAATGTGTCCGAGTCGTGGCGTTCCTACGGTTAGTTTTACTTGTCGCTTGCCGTCTGTAATGAAATCAACCGGTCCCGTTACGACGAGAGTCGTCCCGAGCCGTCCAGCAAACTCATGGACGACTTGAAAATCTAATGTCTCTCCGGAAGCGACATCGACTCCTTTTGAACGTCCGACTTGACCGATGAGCGTCTTGATTTCAGAGACGTTCCCCTTAATGACCGTAAAATGAATTGCTTCGAGTAACTCTTTCGTGAATTGTGTCCGAAGTGTCGTCGCCCCCATTCCGACTGGATCTAAAATAATCGGTTTCTTCAATCGGTTAGCCGTTTGACCTGCCAACAATTGCGACGCTCGTGAAGCTGCGTTCAATGTCCCGATATTGATAACGACAGCATCTGCATGTCCAACCATTTCCTCGACTTCTAGGATATCTTCCGCCATGACAGGTGAACCCCCGAGCGCAAGGGTCATATTGGCACACTCATTAATCGTGACCGCATTCGTTAAATGATGAATTAATGGTTTTTTATCATGAATGGTTGTAAGCATCCGTTTCCCTCCAAATGTCATAAAAGTGATGTGTCGGTCCGATTCCGTTCCCTAAGGCAAATCCATGCCGGATTGCTTCAGTTACGTACCGTTTAGCATAAATCACGCTATCCTTCAGGGAATCTCCCAGCGCAAGACGTGCCGCAATCGCGGAAGACAATGTACATCCAGTACCATGTGTATGCTGGCGTTTTAATCGTGCCTCCTGAAACAGATGATGCATCCCTTCCGTGTATAAAATATCCGAGGCATCCGTACTTTCAAGATGACCGCCTTTTAACAGGATAGCGATATCTCGTTTTTGTGCGAATTCCGTCGTCGCCAGCTTCATTTCATCAATTGTCGAAATCGCTTGCCCTAACATGCGTTCCATTTCCGGAATATTCGGGGTCGTCAAGGTTGCAAGCGGCATTAAATGCTCCATTAATGCTTGTTCAGCATATTTCCTTAACAGCGCATGCCCCCCTTTTGCGACCATCACGGGGTCTAAGACGACTGGTCCCTGATAATGTTTCAAACATTTGGCAATGACTTGAATCGTTTTTTCATTCGAGACCATCCCAATTTTAACGGCATCTACACGAATATCGCTAAAAATCGAGTTCAACTGGGCTTCGACAAGCGTTGGTGATACATCTTCAACTGCTTGTACGCCTAACGTATTTTGCGCTGTGATAGCAGTAATTACACTCATACCGTAAACCCCAAGAGCAGAAAAAGTTTTTAAGTCGGCTTGAATTCCAGCTCCACCACTAGAGTCTGATCCAGCAATCGTCAGTACATGTTTCATCGATAGACCTCACTTTCTATGAGAGCACAAGGAGAAAGCGGAACGAAAAAAAGCGCCGTCCGCTGTAAAAAAGCAGACGACGCCATGAAAAACCAACGAGTGTGGTCACTTATTCATGTCTTCAATCTCAACTTTCCTACGCTGGTATTATCCAGATCAGGTGATAGGGTCGAAAACAGAATGGTTTTCCTCTCAGCCAGATTCCTCCAGCTCCCCTAGTTGCTCATGATTTAAATTTCTCTTTCACTGTAGCATAGCGCCATAAAAAAAACGAGCCGAAGCTCGTTTTTATAAGTATGCTAATGGATTAACTGTGTTAGCTGGTCCTGTCGCACTGTATTGGTAACCACCAATATGCAATTCAAAATGAAGATGTGCGCCCGTCGAGTTTCCCGTATTTCCGAGCGTACCGATTTGTTGCCCTTGCGAGACCGTTTGTCCAGCATGAACTGATAATGAATTCATATGCGCGTAAACTGTTGTATACACTTTCCCATTCAAGAAATGTGAAATCATCACGTGATTTCCGTACGGTCCACCGCTTCCTGCTGTGATGACCGTTCCTGAAGCTGCTGCGACGATTGATGATCCGACTGACCCTCTAAAGTCGACACCATTATGGAAAGTATACCCATTCGCACCACTCGCTGGTCCGAATCCTTGTGAAACACTTCCTGACGCAGGGCGAACGAACTGCGCCGAACCACTCGGAACACTAGCGACTGGCGTAGCACTTACGACCTTCTTAGACGTCCCGGCGTTGTTTTTTTCCGCCGCCTCCGCCGCCTTTTCCGCTGCCGCTTTTTCAGCTGCTGCCTTTTCCGCTGCTGCTTTAGCTGCTGCCTTTGCTGCCGCAATCGCACGTTCTTGCGCTTCTAATGTCGCTTGAAGTTCTTTCGCATTCAGAAGTTTTGTCGTAAATTTTGTTTTACCTTGACGTAATTTTTTTAAGGTTGCACTACGTGCTTTCATTTGCTGTTTGAGTTCCTTTTTTTGAACCAAAAGGGCTTCTTTTTCTTTCACTCGCTCTTCCTTTTTATCCACAAGCGTCGCTTTAGCATCAGCTAATTTTTTTTGCGTTTCAAGGTAAGCAGAAATCATCTTGTCATCTTGTTCAGCAATTTTTTTCCCTGCCATCACACGACTAAAGAGATCGCCAAGATCTTTCGAACCAAAAATGACTTCTTCCCATTTAATCGAATTCCCATCATTTTCTTGAAGCACACGAAGGCGGTCTCCTAACAGCTCTTCCTGGCGTTTTAACATTTCTTCATAATGGATAATGTCTGCCTCAAGCTCTTCAATTCGTTCATTCAACTGACGAATCTGTTTATTTTTTTCTGAGACACGAAAAATATTTTCATTGATTGCTGCATCAATCGCATTGATTTGACGTTGCTCTTTTGAAATTTTAGATTCTTGTTTTTTGATTGATTTTTCTAGTTTACGTTGTTCAGCTGCATTATCTGCTTTCTTTTCTTTGATTGTAGCCGCTTGAGTGATTGGGGTGTTCGTCAATAATAACGTCCCTAATAGTACGGTAGAAAATAACTTTTTTAGCATATGTGAGTTCCTCGCTTATGTATGAATTCGATTTTTGAAGTCCTGTTCCGTAGTGAAACTATCTGAAATTGATTATAGCACCGTAATAGTTTCAGAAAAATTTCATTTACATTTCAAATGAAAACGTTATTTTGTAATATAACAACTAATTATTCAAACTGTATAAAAAAGAACCTCTACAATGTAGAGGTTCTTTTACGATTTTATAACATTGACATAGGATTAACACTATTTGCAGGGCCTGTTCCGCTGTAGATATACCCACCGACATGAATTTCGAAGTGTAGGTGTGGTCCAGTCGAGTTACCCGTGCTACCAAGTGCACCGATTTGTTGTCCCTGGCTGACACGTTGTCCTGCACGCGCATTCAATGAACTCATGTGCGCGTAAACCGTCGTATACGTTTTTCCGTTCAATTGGTGAGCAATCATGATGTGATTTCCGTAAGGACCACTACTAGAAGCCGTAATGACAGTTCCTGTTGCTGCTGCGACAATTGGTGTTCCAACCGGTGCACCAAAGTCGATTCCATTATGGAATCCATACCCATTTTCACCACTTGCTGAGCCGTATCCTTGTGTAGTCGCACCACTTGTCGGATGAATGAACAATGCTGAAGATGCAGCTGGAGCCGGAGCTGGATTCGGTGCTACTGGTGCTGGTTTTGGTGTTACAGGCGCTGGTGTCGGCGTTGATTGTTTTGTTGAATTCGTTGTTGCTTTTTGACGCGCTGCTTGTTTTGCAGCTTGCTCGGCTGCCGCTTTTTCTGCTGCAGCTTGCTCAACTGCTGCCTTTTCTGCCGCTGCCTGATCGGCTGCTGCTTGTGCTGCTTGAGCTTCAGCACGGGCTTTTGCTTCTCGTGCTTCTTGTGCTTTGCGCTCTTTTTCAATCCGTGCTTCACGTTCACGTGCCGCTTTTTCTGCCGCGATTGCTTTTTCTTGCGCAATCAAGATTTGTTGAACTTCTTTCGCGTCCATCAACTGTGTCTCAAATTTCTTTTTTTGCTTCTTAAGTTCTTTAATGCGTTTGTTTCGTTCACTGATTTGTTGTTCGAGCTCTGCCTGTTGACGCTTTAATTCTTTTTTCTCTGTCACAAGCTTTGCTTTTTTATCTTTAAGTTCTGCTTGGGCATTCGCTAATTTCTTTTGCGTGTTCTGGTAATCCGTAATCATCTTATCATCTTGTTGTGAGATGGATTTCCCCGCTAGCACACGGCTGACGAGATCTCCGACATCTTTCGAACCAAAGATGACTTCTTCCCATTTAATCGAATTACCATCATTTTCTTGCATGACACGTAAACGATCGCCGAGCAATTCTTCTTGACGTTTCAGCTTGGCTTTATATTTTTCGATTTGCTTACCAAGTTCGACGATTTCAGCTTCTGTCGCCTTGATTTGACGATCTTTTGCTTCGACGGCAAACATTTTTTCATTCAATGCTTCGTCTAAACGATTCACTTCTTGTTGTGTCTTCGAAATTTTCTCACCTTCGTGATTCACAGAAGACTCAAGATTTTTTTGTGTATTTTGGTTTTCTTGTTGCTTTTGTTCGTTTTTAGCTTTTTGTTCACTTAAATCATCTGCTGATGCAAAATAAGGAGTTGATGAAAGGACAAGTGCGGAAACGATGAGCGACGTAAACGTTTTTTTCATGTAGTATTCCCTCTTTTTCTCTATAATTTTATTGTAGTCAAAAGTATGCTTTATTTAAATTTCATTTTAATGTTTAAATTTTATAAGAACGTTTTTGATTATAGCATTCATTTTGCCTCTATTATATTTCAGTGAGATTTCATTTTGTATAAGTTTATTGGTTAATTATGTAATACGATGAAGCTCCTTTAGTGAAAATACCTGCGCGTTGCACCTTGAGGGAAGTTTTGGCACACTAGTGGTGTAAGGGAGGAATTATAGTGAAACTTGATCATACTGGAATTGCCGTCCGTGATATGCAAGAAGCCATTACTTTTTATACAACAATTTTAGGAGGGAAATTAGTCCGTGAATATTCAAACCCCGCTCCAGGCGTGGCATCGAATATCGCTGTCATTGAATTTGAAGATGCACACATTGAACTACTGACACCAACAAGCGCTGACAGCCCAATCGCTCGTTTCTTAAAACAACGTGGTAAAGGGGTACATCACATCGCTTACCGCGTTGACGATTTAGATCAAGCGATTCTCGATGCAAAAGAACAGGGACTTACGTTCCTCGAAGATACGTACCGGTCAACGCCTTTTGGCCGTCGTTTGATTTACATGAATCCGAGGCATTCACATGGGGTCATCACTGAGCTTTGCGATTACCCAAACGCTTAACGCAAAAACAAATCCCCTACACGACCTGTGAAGGGGATTTGTTTTGCATGAACTTATGCGAGCTTCGCTAACATTTCACGGTTGAACGCCGGAATATCATCTGGTTGACGACTCGAGACGAAGTTATCATCGACGACGACTTCAGTGTCTTCGAAATCAACCCCAGCATTTTCCAAATCGATTCGGATTGATTTATACCCTGTCATCTTGCGCCCCTTAACAATTTTAGCGTTAATCATTAATTGTGGACCATGACAAATCGCGAAGACTGGTTTCTTCGACATATCGAACTCTTCTACGAAAGAGACAAAACGTTCGTCTTCACGTAATAAATCTGGTGAAAATCCACCCGGAATCAACAGCGCATCATAGTCTGCCGGTGATGTTTGATCAATCGTGACATCAACAGAGACTTTTGCATCTTCTTGTTTACCAACGAGTTCTGCACCTTTTTCTGAACCGATGACTGTCACTTCATGACCTGCCCCTTTTAATGCGTCGACTGGTCCTGTGAACTCGACATCTTCGAAATGGTCCGCGAGTACGACTGCTACTTTTTTACCCATTAAAATCATCCCCCAATGTCTATATTACTTATCTTGTCCACGATCGCGAGGTGAAATCGGATCATCCGGCATAGCGTTCTTTCCTTCAAGAATTTCCTCTTGTTGCTCGGATGACAGTTTGCGTTCTTGTTCAGTTAAACGCTCTCGCTCATCTTCTAACTTTTCGTTTGGACGGTCAGTTTCTTTTGGCATACTGATTCCTCCCGTAAAAAAGAATAGTTTTTATTCGCTTAATGCTTCTACCACTTTTACCGATAAATCAACATCAATATTTCCGCGTGTCGCTTTAGAGTACGGGCAGAAACCATGCGCTTTTTCAAGTAATTCTTCTGCTTCTTCTTGCGAGACGCCGACAACTTCTACAACAAGTTTAGCTGCGATTTTAACGCCGTTATCTGCTTCGTCTTGTAAAAGACTCACTTCCGAGTTCGTCCGTGTTTCGACACGTTTTTTTGCTTGGCGTGCCATTAAATTATATGCACCATCGAAACATGCCGCGTATCCTGCCGCGAATAGTTGCTCTGGGTTTGATGTCGGAATATCTTCTTTACCTTTTGTACCAGGCATTACTAAATCTAAATTAATGACGTTATCGTCAGAAGAGACTTTTCCATCACGGCCCCCTACTGCCGCCGCGCGTGAAGTAAGAATTGTTTTAGTCATGAAATAGAACCCCTTTTCCTCTGGTTTGAGTAACTTTTTTGCCACATAAACAGTAATACCACTGACTGCCCGAGTATAAACAAATTCTCTACGCCTTTTATCAAGAAAAAAACAAGGTCACCCTGTGGGCGCCTTGTTTCACATGATTTCTTCTTCAGTTGGTGTAGTGGATTCTTTTTCAGGGAGTTGTAGATAAATCGATTTTACTTGGTGATTATCGACTTCCATCACTTTGACCGTATAGTCTTCATAACGGAACTCTTGACCGCTCGACACTTCCGTATCTTGCGCCATCACCCAACCACCGATTGTATCGATATCTTCTTCCTCGATTCCGAGGTTAAACCGCTCGTTCAAGTCATCGATTAGGACACGTCCAGAAATTCGATACAGTCGCTCATGAATTTGTTCGATGTCGGCCTTCTCATCTTTATCGAATTCATCACGAATCTCACCGACAATTTCTTCTAGTATGTCTTCCATCGTGATGACGCCGGCAGTACCACCATACTCATCGATGACTAACGCCATTGGTGTTCGTTCGACTTGCATTTTCAACATCGCATCTTGTAAAGGAGAATACTCTGAAACAATCGGCAAATTATGCACGTAATAACTTAACGCCTTCCCTTTATTCGCCATATGATCGGTGAACAGTTGCTTCGCATTGATGAAACCGAGGATTTTATCCTTGTCCCCTTCCTCTGCAACCGGATAGCGTGTGAACTGATATTCTTCGACAAGTGCGATGATTTCATCCATCGACGCATCATTGGAGATGGTAATCAAATCTGTTCGCGGCAACATGATGTCTTTTGCGATCCGTTCGTCAAAAGAAAAAATGTTCTGCATGTAAGACAGTTCAGTCTGGTTGATTTCACCACTCTTATAACTTTGTGTCATGATGATTTTAATCTCTTCTTCCGAGTGTGCTTCTTCATGCCCTGCCGGCTCTACACCGAACAAGCGCAAAAAGACTCGCGCTGATCCATTTAAAATCCAGATGAATGGCTTCATCACTTGACCAAACCAGTAAAGGGGTGGTGCAAGCAACATCGTAATCGCTTCTGTTTTTTGGATTGCTAACGATTTTGGTGCTAATTCACCTAACACAACATGAAGGAATGTGACGATTGAAAAGGCTAAGACAAACGAAACAATCGTAGAAATTGAATCGGGTAACGCAATCTCTACGAAGAGCATTTCCAGGATTGCACCTACTGTCGACTCTCCTAGCCACCCTAGACCAAGTGCTGTCACCGTAATCCCTAATTGACACGCTGATAAATAATAATCGAGGTTTTCCAATAATTTTTTGGCGATGACCGCTGTTTTATTTCCCTCTGTAATCAATTGATCGATTCGAGACATCCGCATTTTCACGACCGAGAACTCTGCCGCTACAAAAAATGCTGTCAAAACAATTAATAATCCAATAATGAGAAGCCTGATAATAATCGTTGTTGTGTCGAATGTCTCCATTGCATGTGTACTGTCCAATCGTTTCCCCAAGAGAAGGGGATTCACCTCCATTTAATTAAGCTCAGCTTGAGCTTTTGCGTAAAAAAGAAGCTTTTATAAAAATAAGCTTCTCCTCTTTTTCATATTCATACTATAACGGAACTTACACTAAATGTGTACTTGAAGCAACCTTTGCTTTTAGGTCAAACAATGTACAACATAAAGACGACAATCATTAAGAGCATGGCAATCCCTTTTAATAATGCACTTGATAAAATGCCTAAAACCGTTCCGATACCAATCGCCATTGATTCATTCCACGTCTTTTTACTGATGATTTTTTCTGTTAAGATTGCGAAAACAAACGGGAAAATCAACAGACCCACACCAGGAATAATGAACGGTCCTGCAATCAATCCGACTGTCGTTGCAATTTTAGCCGCACGTGACCCACCACGCCGATCGACTGTGTAAGAACTTACTAAATAGTCAAGCGTGAATAATAAAATGATAAATACCGACTGAATGAGCCAAAAACTAATCGTTAACTCGGTAAACCCGAAACCAAATCCATATATCAAAAAACCGATGATGAGTAACGGTGCACTTGGAATGATTGGATAAACAAGTCCTACAAAACTAGCTATGAAACAGACCGCAATCAGAATCCAAAGTAAAATCGTCATACATATCTCCCACTTTCTTTGTTCTCTCCTCCTAATTTACGTACAAGACACGAATTAAGTTTCAAGCAAGCGCTTTTTCTAAGACCTTTTCTAGATGCACACGATCCCAGTCATTCAGAGAAGACCAATCCAATTCTGAACAAACAAACGGGATAAACGTCTGAATTGTTGCCCGATGTTCGGACAAAGCATTTCGTTTCGCGCTCTCGAGTGACTCTAGCATCGTTGCAAGCACAGAAATATCTTCTTGTCCGTAGTGTCGCAGTTGATAAAACGTCTCGTATAGTAATTCCGAGAAAGTAACGCGTTTAACGATGACAGAGCCTTCGTCGCCGATTAACAGACTGCCATCCGGAAGCATCGCAAAATTGCGTAGCAGGTCACCGATTTGTCGAAGCGCGTGTCGCGCCGTATTCGGGTCGTTAATCCCCGGAGAAATTGCGCGTAAACCGACTTCAGATAACTTTTGGATGACAAACGTAAAATCTTGCACGGAAGAACGTGTTGGTCCAATGATGATTCCGGATTCCACACCTTCTTCGTTTGCAGTACCAATCGCTTGTCCTTTTGTCACGTAACTCCCAATCGTGACATCGACTTGAATATTCATTCCTTCTTTCGCCAATGCACCGTAATCAAGCAATTGCAAGTAACCAGACTCTGATGCGACGATTGGATATTGTAGCGAATCATAACCATCAGAAATAAAATGATGTTTTTCCGCTTTCAAATTATCAATTTGTTCCTCGATTAATTGACTGCCTTCCCGGTGCAAACGATCCAGTAATGTCGTCACACGAATCGATTGGCTAACGATATGGATGAAAGCAACGAAAGCAATGATTGAAATTAAGACGACGAGAACAGCAACGGCAGAAGCAACGACACTTCCTCGTAAAGAAGGACGAACGAAAAACAACATCGTAATCGAATACGTAACTGCCCCGATAAAGATTCCGAAAATATGTTGAACTTGTCGATTTTCGATGAAGTTCGGTAATGTTCGTGGTGAGAACTGTGATGAATAGGTCGTCAAGACGACTAAGATCGTCGAGAAGGTAAACGTCATCATCGTCAACAAACCAGCGAAGACAGAACTATGAATCGTTCTTCCTAAATCGAGCGTTGTTTTCCAATCGTCCGGAAAGTAGTTTTTTAAATATAAATCAGTCGCGAGGACACATGCCGTCAACAAGGCACCACCTACCCCATATAACAAGGGCCACCACCAGTTTGTCTCTTGATAAATCAGCTTCAATCGCTTCATCAACCCAACTCCATTCTTGATATATTGCTATATTTTTTAATTCCTGTTTCTTCATTTAGTGAAACCTTTATCATTCTTCTTTTTCAATAAAAGCTGAGTCACTTTATTTTGTGAAAGTGTCAGATTGTGTTTTACTTCTTTTCATAACGTGAATAACTTAATTGTTATCAAAAAGAATTGGAGATGAAAAGTCATGAAACAGACAAACGAGAACGTTCTGAAAACTGATTTCACAAAAATCTTCATCGATGGTCAGTGGCGCAAAGGCGCAAGTGACAGCAACATGGAAAATACGAATCCTTTCACAGGGGAAACACTATTTGAAATTTCAGCTGCAAACAATGACGATTTGGACGAAGCTTATCAAGCAGCGAAAATCGCTCAAAAAGAGTGGGCAAAAACACCGGCTCTTAAACGCCAAGGATTGATTGAACAGTTCTTGAAAGTCATGTACGAAGAAAAAGAAACCATCATCGATTGGTTAATTAAAGAATCAGGTAGTACACGAATTAAAGCTGAAGGTGAATTCCTTGCTTCCGTTTTAATCGTTAAAGAAGCAGCAACGTTCCCACTTCGGATGCATGGTGAAATTCGCCCATCTGTCGTACCAGGCAAAGAAAATCGCATCTACCGCAAAGCACTCGGCGTTATCGGCGTCATCAGCCCTTGGAACTTCCCGTTCCACTTAGCGGTCCGCTCGATCGCAACGGCAATCGCAATCGGGAATGCAGTCGTCGTCAAACCAGCGACTGATACACCCGTCTCAGGTGGGTTAATCTTCGCAAGCCTGTTTGAAAAAGCCGGTCTTCCAAAAGGTGTCTTGAACGTCATCGTCGGTCGCGGTTCTGAAATCGGCGATTCAATCGTTGAACACCCAGTTCCACGTTTAATCTCATTCACAGGTTCTACTGAAGTTGGTCGCCATATCGGTGAACTTGCTGGGAAACACCTGAAGAAAACTGCATTGGAACTCGGTGGTAACAATGTCTTCGTCGTTCTTGACGATGCTGATCTCGATCGTGCCGTCGAATCTGCTGTCTACAGCAAATTCTACCACCAAGGTCAGATTTGTATGTCAACGAACCGAATTCTTGTCGCAGATTCGATTCACGATGAATTCGTTGAAAAATACATTGCTCGTGTTAAAGAACTACAGTTCGGCGATCCATCAAAAGACCGTACACAAGTCGGTCCATTGATTAATCAATCACAAGTCGATCGTATTATGGAAGATATCGAAAAAACAAAAGCTGCAGGTGCTACAGTTCGTGTCGGTGGTGAAGCAAACGGGAATGTCATCGCACCAACGGTCGTGACTGGTGTAACGAACGATATGCCACTCGCTAAAAACGAAATCTTCGGACCTGTCGCAGTCATCATCCCGTTTAAAGATGACGAACATGCGCTTGAACTCGCAAACTCACTTCCATATGGTTTAAGCGGTGCCGTTCATGGTTCTTCAATCGAACGCGCGACTGAATTTGCGCTTCAAGTTGAAACAGGAATGATTCACATCAATGATCAGTCGGTCAACGATGAACCACATATGCCGTTCGGTGGCGAAAAAGACTCAGGTCTTGGTCGTTTCAACGGTGAATGGGTACTCGAAGAGTTCTCAACGGTTCAATGGGTATCTGTCATGCACGAACGTCGCCAATACAAACCATTCTTCGAATAAAATAAAAAAAATGCGGGCATTGCCCGCATTTTTTTTACATACTATTTAAAAGGAGTGTTACTAATGCCACTATTACGTTTTGATGTGATTGAAGGACGAAATGAAGAAGAGTTAAAGGTGCTCCTCGATACAGCGCATGATGCGATGGTCGAAGCTTTTGATGTACCGGAACGCGATCGTTACCAAATCGTTCACACGCATAAAGAACACGAGATGATTATTCAAGATACAGGACTCGGTTTCGAACGGACACGAAACCTTGTTTTGATTAGTGTCACGAGTAAATCGCGGACACAGGAGAAAAAACAAAAACTCTATCGCTTACTCGCGGAACGACTTGAAGCAAACTGCGGTCTCGCACCAAGTGACTTGATGGTGTCAATTGTTGAAAACGATGCCGCTGACTGGAGTTTCGGAATGGGCGAGGCACAATTCTTAACCGGAAAGTTGTAAATTCCAAATACCTTATTTCATCAAAAAAGCCCTAATTCCTAAAATGGAATTAGGTCAACGTGTAGACAAACTCTTATGAAGCGTGAACATGTTATAACGAGAGGCAATCCGTTCGCGCTTTCCTGTCTCGCCTCGTCTTTAAAGCGGCAATCTTCCGCGCCACTACAGCAAAGCTGCAGGGTCGCGACCGATTGCTTTTCGCTTTATAAGCGATTCGAGACGGATTGCGCTCTAAACCGTCTGCATGACTGGATTTCCGTCACGCTATTCCCTAAAAAGCGTCACGTTTCGTTGACTCCTACGGGGAAAGCAACGAAAAAGACGCTTGATTTCCCGATAGCACATTGTTTACACGTTGGCCTAATTCCTAAAAGGAAATTAGGTCTTTTTACTTGTATGAATCATCCATCTCAACCGTTCGCATGTAAAATCAGAGACCGCTCTCAATCAACCGTTTCTTCATCATTCTCTCGTTCTTTTGGATTCTCTCGCTGCAGCGGTGCTTTCCAACTAAACGTTTCCGGAACAAAGTCGAGTCCACCCGGGTGGAACGGTTGGCAACGTAACAGGCGACGTGTCGTCAAGTATCCACCTTTCATGGCACCATGCTGTTCAATCGCTTCTTTTCCGTAATGCGAGCACGTCGGATAAAAGCGACATGTCGCCGGCTTCATCGGAGAAATCACTTTTTGATAGAAATGAATGCCACCAAGCATAACTTTTTTCATAATACTTCACCCTCTTTTTTTCATTTTAACGCATTCCTGCACTTATATCAGTTTAGATGATCTATAGTTAAATCCATTACTACTAAAAGGATGTGTTTCAGATGAAAGCTCTTACGTTCAGTTCATTCGGAGATTCCTCCGTCCTCACATATCAAGAAGCTCCAACTCCCGTTATTCAATCTCATGAGGTTTTAATCGAAATGAAGGCAATCGGTCTTAATTTCGCTGACATCTATCGCAGAAAAGGTAATTATCACTTAGAAAGAGCCGCTCCCTACATTTTAGGATATGAGGGTGCTGGTATCATCACTCAGATCGGGGAAGACGTTTCCGGACTTAACGTCGGTCAGCGTGTTGCCTTTGCCGATGTACCGAATGCGAACGCAGAACAGGTTGCCGCTCCCTGACGAGATTTCCTTTGAAGTCGGTGCTTCCCTGCTCCTACAAGGATTGACAGCCCATTACCTGACACGTGACAGCTACGCGATTCAACCACGCGATCTTGTTTTGATTCACGCAGCAGCTGGAGGTGTCGGACAACTGCTGACTCAAATCGTTCATTCGCATGGAGCCGTTCCAATCGGGCTGACCTCTTCCGAAGAAAAAGCACTCATCGCAAAAGAAAATGGTTGCGAAGAAGTTTTTCTTTATTCGGACGACTGGGTTGAGCAAATTCTGACAGTAACGAATAATCGTGGTTTCGATGTCGTCTATGAATCCATTGGTACAACATTAATGAACAGTTTTGACGTCACAAAAGTAAGAGGAACCGTCGTGTTTTACGGAATGGCCGGTGGAGATCCCGTCGCAGTCGACCTCCGCTTTTTAATGGATACATCAAAAACACTTACAGGCGGTGATTTGTGGAATGTTCTCACATCACGTGAAGAGCGGATTCGACGGGCGGGTGAGCTGTTCAGTTGGGTGATTTCAAATCAGCTCCATGTATCTGATCCAACTTCATTCCCACTCGCTGAGGGAGCACGTGCCCATGATTATCTTGAGAGTCGAAAAAGTACAGGCAAAATCCTCTTGATTCCTTAAAGACGCTCGTTTTTTGAAGCACGTCTCATTTTTTCCTACATTAAATACTATCTCTTTTAAAATCAATCACAATCAGTCATTACAAAATAGTAAAGATTTGATTAAATGAATTGCTTTCTATTCTGAAAGAGAGTAAAGTAAATCTCATCAAAACCGAAAACTCAAATAAGTTTTAAGTTTTCAAAAGGGGATTTATATTCATGTTTCGCTCAGAATGGAAAAAATTAAAAAGCCCGATGATGGTGATTGTCATCTTGGCAATCATTCTTGTTCCCTTTCTTTACAACTCCATTTTCCTATCTGCATTCTGGGACCCGTACGGTCAGACAGAAGAGATTAAAGTGGCCATCGTAAATGAAGACAAGACGATCAAGTATGAAGGTGAAAAAATTGATATCGGGGATCAATTCATCAAAAAATTAAAAAAGAACGATGACTTTGATTGGCAGTTTCTTTCAAGTAAAGAAGCCGAAAAACAGTTACGTTCCGGGGATACCTATATGACGGTCGTCATTCCAAAAAACTTTTCAAAGAATGCGACAACTTTACTCGATGAACATCCTAAAAAAATTGAACTCGAGTATTACTTGAACCCTGCTAAGAACTACTCAGGGACACAGATTTCAAGTAATGCCGCTAAACAGTTAAATGAAAAAATTCGAAAATCCGTAACGAAGCAATATAGTAGCGCCATCTTTGGAGCGCTAAAAAAAATTGCGCAAGGTCTTGAAGATGCCTCAGAAGGTTCGTCGAAGCTTGAAGATGGTGCCAACAAAACGACAGACGGTGCCAAAACGCTTACGACGAATCTCGGCAAACTGACAGATGGTACAAACGACTTGTCAACGAACTTAGCAAAGGCAGCGGATGGTTCGTCTCAACTCTCGACAGGTCTCAACACACTTAACGATGGTGCTCAGGCGCTCGCTGAGAAATCTGGTGAGTTATCGAGTGGTCTGAACCAGCTGGATGACAATAGCGGTAAACTCATTAAAGGATCAACTGACCTGCAAGCTGGTTCTACTCAACTTCGTCAAGGTCTTGAATCGGCTTCTGCCGGATCAACTCAACTGCGTCAAGGTATTGAGAGTGCTTCTGCTGGTGCATCAGAGTTAGATAGCAATCTTCCGAAATTCAATGCCGGACTCAATCAACTGAATGAAAAAGCACAGGAAGTGGATGCGACGATTACAAACTTGAACAGTGCCGCTGCAGCTTTAAAACAAGATTTAAGTGCTCGGCGTGAAGCAATTGAAGCTAACGTCGCAACAATCAAGGGGGTCATTTCTTCTTCTGAGAATTTATCGGAAGAAGAAAAACGTACGTTACTTGAATCGATTGCGACGATGGAACAAAATGTTCAGAGTCTCGCGCAACAAGAAACGGCTCTCGATGCTAGTCTTGCCGCTGCCAACGATGCGACAGATAAAATTAATCAGTTAGCAGTCGGTGGACAAAACATCGCATCCGCCGTCTCGCAACTTGACGGTGGTCTAGTAAAATTACTTTCAGGTGCAAAAGACTTGGAGCAAGGTCAAAACAAACTGCTTTCAGGTGCAAAAGACTTAGAGCAAGGTCAAACTGATTTTAATCAAGGATTAACGACGTATACAGATGGTGTTCATAAAGCAGCTGACGGTAGTACACAGTTAACTGCCGGTGCTCAAAAAATTGCGACCGGGACAAACGATGCCAGTACGGCAATGGGAAGTTTGAACTCAGGACTCGGTCAACTGACAGACGGTGCGGTAGCACTTTCATCTGGGGCCGGTCAATTGACAGATGGTGCTTCGCGCTTAGCAGATGGTAACTCTAAACTGGCTGACGGAGCAAAAACACTCACTGATGAACTCGGTAAAGGTGCAAAAGACGCAACAGTCAAACCATCAAACGATCGTGACAACATGCTCGCTGAGCCTGTCGTATTAAAAGAACATGACTACTCGACCGTTAGCAACTACGGTTCCGGACTGTCTGCTTATATCTTAAGTATCGCGTTATTCGCTGGTGCGTTGATGTTCTCTTCGGTCTACCAGATTCGTCCAGCACACGGAGAGACGTTATCATGGCGCTTCCTCGTCGGTAAACTTTCTTTGATTTTACCAATCGGTGCATTGCAAGGGGTTGCCGCCGCGACCGCTATCGTTTACGTCCTCGATTCGACTGTCGCGAGTGTCCCTGCCCTCTACGGCTTCGCCGCCTTGACCGGGATGACGTTCATTACCTTGCTATTCGCTTTGACGATGTTATTTGGCCGCGTTGGACAATTCGCAGCGTTCCTGCTATTACTCCTTCAAATCGGTGGTAGTGGCGGTACGTTCCCAGTCGAAATGACACCAAGCTTCTTCCAGTATATTCACCCGTTCCTACCGATGACGTATTCAGTCAGTGGGTTCCGTGAAGCACTTGGACTCGGTGTCACAGATGCTCTTGCTTCTAATAGCCTAGTCCTCGGATCGATTCTAGCCGGAGCGTTAGTACTTGTCTTCGTAGGTGCTTTAAGCGCTAAACGTATTTTGCTTTCGACGAAAGCGAGAAAATCACATGACGCAGCATGAAAAAGAACAAGTCATCCTAAACGCGGCAATGGATTGTTTCTCTGAACTCGGTTATAAAGGAACGACGATTGAACGAGTTGCAAAGCGGGCCCATGTTGGAAAACCAACTGTTTATCAGCTGTTCGAAAGTAAGCTTGATTTGTTTGAATCTCTTGTAACCTTCGTGTTACAAGAGATGCGAACGGAAGCTGAGAATGCTTACGTCGAAGGTGCAAGCGTGGAAGCCAATAAACAGGCGATGATCGATGCAATCGTTAATCATCAGCAGCAACATTTATTCATCTTAAAAATTACAGAAGAGACGCACAACTTAAAACTACAAGAGATGCAAGAGTTACGAACCCGCATTGAAAAACATGTTGTTGACTATATTAAAAACTTACTCGAAACACGCCTCGAGCTAGATGTCAGTTCCTCTGGAATCCCGATTGATGTAACAGCGTTTCTACTGTTTCGAACGTATATCGCTTTGATTGCCGAATGGCCATTGATCGGCGATGAGCTTGACCTAAAAATCATCAGTCAAGCCATGCTCAAGCTACTGTAACCAAAAAGAATGACTTCTCCTGTTAAGGAAGAGTCATTCTTTTTTTGTCTAGTACCGCTTTCTTACTGGCATGCCGTTTGACTAAATGGTATGTCTTTTTCATCGTCCTGAACAAGAAAACATTTTGATACAGCTTCTTCACCCAATCCCACCTATTCTTATCTCTCTTCGTTTGATTCGAAATGAATCAATGATTCCCTTTTACAGAACCCCTTTATTTTGAGTTTAATCGTATACTTAAACTATCTTGCTTGAATGGAGTGTTACCCTGTATGCAATCGTATATGCTTCTCCCGCTTTATCTCTTGGTTCTGCTTGTCTACGTCATCATTTCACTGATTGATATGTGGAAATCCTATACGGCAAGCAGCAACTCGTCGGACTTCCTGTTTTTCATCTTGACGCTAGTCGCACTGTTTGCAGGCTTTCTGCTTGCCCCGATCCTGTCACTACTCTTTCATTGGAAACGCAACCGCCTCAAACGAAATATCGGGCTCGTCCTCTTCTTCATCCTCATCATTGCGTACATCGTAAGATTTTTTATTTCGTAAGTCAAAGCGGCGTCGTCTTTCTCGGCGCCCTCTCTTTTATCTATCGACTTCAACTTCTTCCCCCTAAAAACAATTTCCGTAACAACTCTTTTGACGGCATGTCTGACGCATTAAATGATTCGAGGTACGCCGCGTCATCATACGGTACATCCATAAATTCTACGTCCCAGTTCTCACTATCTCCTGACACGACCGCAAATGGTGCGATTGCCTCCGGTTGGCACCCTAACGCTCCCGGATTCACATATGTCGTTCCGTTTACTTGAACGAACTGTCGCGGATGGTGATGCCCAAAACAAATCAGGGTGGCACTCGTATCAGCAAATAACTGCGGAAGTGTTTCTTTATTACCATCAACCGTCGGACGAAGCGGTTCTTCTCCAATCATTGCCCGCACGTCCCGATAGGCATAATGCGTGAACAGGATACGCCGTGATTCAACTACTTTTGAGATGGTCCGCGGCAGTCGCCCTAAAAAAACTCGATTTTCTGCCGTTAATTGATTCGCAACCCAACTGTGATGTGCTTTCGCATGAAGATAACTGTCCGGATACCGTTCCCCATTCAATAATGCCAAGACATTTTCATCATGATTTCCACTGATTGTCCGAATTTTTTTATCACTTCGAATCAAGTCAATCACTTCATTGGTTTGCGCACCAATTCCGACCAAATCACCGAGGCAGTAAATCGTCTCGATTTCTTGATCCCGGTGGAGTATGGCAAGGACCGCTTCTAAGGCTGACGCATTGCCGTGAATATCTGTAATAAGTGCAAATTTCATGTAACCGCCTCCATTCCAGGTTTACTAACGTTTCTTCTTCCTTTCCTCTTTTAAGCTGAAAGTGAACTGAAAAATAAATTGTCAGAAAATATTGATTATTCATTTAATGCATGTTAGGCTTAGAAAAATTCAAGCGAGAGGAGCACGACACGATGTACCTTCCACAAATTGCGGGCCGACTGATTATTCTATGCACGAGGGACTGAAAACTTTTCCGAGATTTTCCGGAATCGATTTTTGGGCCCTCCTTTCGATGCATCGAATGAGGCGCCCGCACTATTCATGGCGCCTATCCAGTTAACGGATAGGTTTTTTTAATGGAAAAATAGAGAGGATGAAGAAGAGTGAAGGATTATGCGATGGATCGAATGGTAAAGGTATCAGCCGGGATGGCGAATGCAGTGCTCGTTACACTTGGCGTGGGCTTATTGATTGAGACGTTCGGAAACTTATTACATATCGAAGTGTTACTGACGATTGGCGGCATCGCAAAAGTTTTACTTGCCCCGGCGCTCGGTGCCGGCATCGCCTATCAACTTGGTGGTAATACGCTCGTTCTCTTCAGCGCAATGATTGCGGCAACAATCGGTGGTGCTGCCCTCCAGCCGACTGAAGCCGGTCTCGTCTTAATTCCCGGTCAACCGATCAGTGCGTTGATTGCTGCAGCCGTCGCTGTTTATGTCGGAAAACGAATGACAGGCAAAACGAAGTTCGACATGATGGTGATTCCAATGTGTGCCGTACTTGCAGGAGGCATCACTGGTCTTGGTGCTGCTGCCGTAACGACACCCTTACTTACAAAATTCAGTGCAATGGTCACATCTTCTGTCGAAACATCGCCAATCGCGACTTCACTCGTCATCGCACTCATCTTTAGCGTAATTTTAATGTCTCCTGCTTCATCTGCAGCACTCGCCATTGCGCTTCAGCTTGATCCCGTCGCAAGTGCCGCTGCGCTTATCGGCTGTTCCGCACAATTCGTCGGTTTTACTTTGATGGCCTATCGCCAAACCGATCCCGGCGGTTTGATTGCCTCGTTCTTCGTGACACCAAAAGTTCAGTTTCCGAATATCGTCAAGAATCCGCGAATTGTAGCCGCACCGTTTTTAGCAGCTATGATCTCAGCGCCGGTCGCAACACTCGTGTTGTCATTAAAAGTTCCATATGAGTTAGCTGGACTTGGATTGAACTCGATGATTGCGCCACTCAATATTTTCGTCAATCAAGGGTTTAACGCGTTCGCCGTCTTCGTTGTTACAGGCATTCTCTTACCCGGCGTCCTCACATTCGTCTTCTACCGGGCGACAACATTGTTCGGTTGGACAAAAGTTGGCGATCTCCACCTTGAAATCCAATAAAGTATAAGCTATTCCCGTTCAATTAAGGGAATAGCTTTTTTAACGACAAAAAAAACTCGCTCATCAAAAGATGAACGAGTTTTCGGTATGATTCTGACTGGGCTCGAACCAGCGACCTCTACCCTGTCAAGGTAGCGCTCTCCCAGCTGAGCTACAGAATCATGATATCGTGTTGCTGGGTATGTCTTTATTATATCAGCATATCGAAAAGTGTAAAGTGTTTTTTCTAACTTTTTCATAAAAATTAAACCGTTTTAAAGTTGCAGCCCTTTAAACCGTCGTCTAGTATGTAATTAAGCACATACAAAAATAAAGGAGGGACATCTTTTGAACTTTTTAACACGTTTTAGCTTAAAAAACTCTGTCGCTGTATTTATCATCGCTATTCTTTTAGTGTTAGGCGGGGTCTATTCATTTACCCAACTCAAGGTCGACCAGTTTCCTGAAATCGAATTCCCGCAAATTTCAGTTGAAGCCGTTTATCCTGGTGCATCCCCTGAGGATGTCGATCAACAAGTCGTCTCAAAACTCGAAACCGCTCTCAAAGGGATTGAGGGATCAACAAAAATTTCGAGTTCTGCGTACGAAAGCATCGGGATTATCAATATTGAATTCCCGTTTGATACCGACATGGACCAAGTCGAGCAACAAATCGATGCGGCGATCCAGGATGCAAACTTACCTGAAGAAGCAAGTACTAAATTAAACCGCTTCTCCTTTGGTTCGTTCCCCATCTATAATATCTCCTTCTTTAGCAAAGACGGAGAAGACATTGAATCACTATTAAAAGATCAAATTGAGCCAGAATTGAACAAAATCCCAGGTATCAACAGCGTTTCGGTCGGTGGTTACAAAGATGACCTCGTCCAAATTACCGTTGATAAAAAGAAGGCAACAGCAGCCGGTCTGTCGCTCTCAAGTATTAAAGATCAAATCAATGCCAAATACGTCTCCTTCCCATCTGGACAACTTGCGGAAGGTGATTCCAAGATTCCAATTCGTGTCGAAGAAAAACTTGAAAATCTCGACAAAATCAAAAATCTACAATTAACATCGTCCATCGGTACCGCAGCTGCTCCAACAGAACCATCTACTGGTGTTACCGGAGGAACAGGTGCACCAACTGAAGCAACTGGTCAGGAGGCACCTCAAGAACCAGCAGAACCGATTCGTTTAAAAGATATTGCAGACATTGAATCTGTCTCAAAACAGAGCGAAAAAACGCGTTATAACTTAAAAGATTCACTCTCGATGGCAATCACAAAAAAACAAGATGCCAACACGGTAGAAATTGCCGATCAAGTCACAAAAATTCTCAACAAATATGAGGATCAAATCGATTATACAATCGGGATTGATTCAGCAAAAGATATCGAAGAGTCCGTTTCGACACTCGTCAAAGAAGGACTTCTCGGTGCTCTATTCGCGTCGATTGCCGTACTTCTGTTCTTACGTAATATTCGTGCGACCATCATCGCAATCGTCTCGATTCCACTTTCACTATTGATTGCTGCGATCTTCTTGAACTGGCAGGACATTTCACTGAACATCATGACCCTTGGTGGGATGGCTGTCGCGGTCGGTCGGGTCGTCGATGACAGTATCGTCGTCATCGAGAACATTTTCCGAAGGGTCCGCAAGTCAGAACAAGGGATGACTAATGAAGTCATCGAACAGTCGACGAAGGAAATCTTAAAAGCGATTACTTCATCGACATTAACGACCGTTGTCGTGTTCTTACCCATCGGATTCGTTGGTGGAATTACTGGTAAGTTCTTCTTACCATTCGCTTTAACCATCATCTTCTCGCTACTCGCTTCATTGCTCGTCGCGATTACGATTGTTCCGATTTTAGCGAAGTTCGCATTCAAAAAGGTTCCGGCGGAAGAAAAAGAAGGCGTCCTCCAACGCTGGTACGGGACATTGATTGAAAAATCATTATCCCATAAAGCGATTATCTTGATTGTCTCTTTCTTACTCCTCGGTGGATCACTCGCCATCGTACCGCAACTTGGCTTTACGTTTATTCCGAATGAAGCTTCTAAAACATTGACAGCATCGCTTGAGCTTCCGGCTGCGACATCACTTGAAAAAACAAGTGACGTCTCACTGAAGATGGAAGAGATGTTTGACGATGAAGAAGCGATTGACGATGTGACGACGTCTGTCGGAGCGCGTGACTTCACGACAGGTCTTCGTCTCGATAATAAGGCAAGTTACTTCCTTAACTTAAAAGCAGATGCTGATGTCGAAAAAACAATCAAGTCACTTGAATCACAAATGGATGAGATTGCAGCCGCAGACGATGTTGATGCTAAAATCAGCATCGCCGAACTTTCGACTGGTGGTCCTCCTTCGAACAATAACGTGGACATCGATTTGTTCTCGAATGATCTCGAAGCGCTTCAAACAGCAGCAAAATTAGTCGAAGACAATATGAAAGAAAACAGTGATTTAAAATATGTTACAAATAACTTTAGTGAAAAACAAAAGCAATTCCTCGTTGAAATTGATACAGAGAAAGCAAGCGACCTCGGTCTCTCTGGTTTCCAAATTCTCGGTACCGTCAATGACCAAACGAAACCGGTCACGGTCGGCACGTTGACACTCGATGATAAGGAACAAGACGTTCAATTGTCTTATGCAAAAGAGTTAACATCACGTGAAGATCTTGAAGATGTTCAATTGTTCTCAGCGACAGGTCCTGTTCCTTTAAAAGATGTCGCTACAGTCAAAGCGGTCGATACGTTCACATCGGTTCAGAAACTCGATGGAAAAGTCTACGCACGTGTCTCAGGACAAGTGAAAGGCGATAACGTCCAAACGGTTTCGAGTGACGTTAAAGCAGATGTCGAGAAAATTGAGTTACCCGATGGTGTATCTCTCACCAGTGGTGGCGGTAATGATGATACGGTCGAAATCTTCCAGTCACTCGGAATCGCAATCGTCGTTGCGATTGGTCTCGTCTACTTGACGATGCTGATTACGTTCGGCAAGGCGCGTATCCCATTCATCATCTTGTCATCGCTCATTTTCGTACCAATCGGTTCACTCGTCACACTCTTCTTAGCGAACGAACCATTGTCCGTCAGTGTCATGATCGGATTCTTAATGTTGATCGGTATCGTAACGACGAACGCAATCGTTCTCGTCGATCGTATCGGACAAAATGTCACCCGTGGATTACCAATTCGTGAATCGCTCATCGAAGCTGGTAAAACACGTCTCCGTCCAATCTTGATGACGGCATTCGCAACAATTATGGCGCTCGTTCCACTTGCTCTAACGACTTCGTCCGGAACGCTGATTTCAAAAGGTCTTGCGTTGACGGTTATCGGTGGGTTAACGACTTCAACACTCTTAACGTTAATCATCGTACCTGTCGTCTATGAGTTATTCTTCTTCAAAAAGATCAAAAAAGAACGTAAAGCGTAACGAAAAACCCTTCTCGCCTGTGCGAGAAGGGTTTTTTAGTGTGTACAGATAACAATACGAATCCTCTTCCTTTTCCGTTGCCTTCCTCGGGTGAAGCGGTCTTGCCGGTAGAAAGCGAGTGGAAGAAAGCACGGCACTTTGTCTCGTCACTTCTTTATTTTTCAAGGTATTCATCTGTCCGTTCAATCGTTCCGTTATGTTTTGCGACTAGGCCATCCAAAACTGATGGTTCAAATTCCTCACCAATCGCGATCACCCCTGTCTTCCCGGGTGGTATGACCCCTAACGTCCGTTTAAACGTCTCTTGAATCGCTTGGTTTTCTTTCAATTCTTTTGATCCACCAATCAGCATACCAGTCATCGAACCGAGGAGAATCCCGAACGGACCACCCAGTATACCTACGGCCATCCCAATCAATGAACCTTTAAACGCTTTATTCGAACCACTTAAATCAACGGCATCCTCAAACGAAAATGCTCCATTCTCGCTTCGTTTAATGATTGCGACTTGCTCAAAATCCACTTGCCCATTCGCATGATACTTCTTCAGTTCACTGAACACTTGATACGATGTTGATTCTTCTTCAAACGTTAACGTAATGATATGATGCTTTTCATCTTTTTTAGCCACAGCTTCCACCTCTTTCATACCAGACGGACCGATACAACTGAACGACGAAGCATACATCAAGTATTTACCATTTTTATATCCATATGAAACCTTTTAGCAGACTTTAGACGATTGAAATTCTATAACTTTGGGTAAAATAACATGTACGTGCTTTTTCTAAATAATGAATCATGTAAGGGGCGAATCTGTGATGTCAATTTTAGATTATGCCTTCATCCTCGTATCACTGTTTTGGCTACTCGAATTGTTTCTCTTTCGAAATCGTCAAAAAGAATCATCTCCATACGCAGAACAACGTAGTTTCTACTTAATTTTCATAACGTTGTCTCTCACAATTATTTTCTCGTTGCTATTCAGTCGAACAGACGAAAGTCTCCCTCGACAAATTATCGGACTAGGTTGTTTAGGAGGCGGAGTCTTTTTACGTTACTGGGGCATTCTCCACCTAAAGAACCAATTTACGCGGCACGTTACGGTAAATACGGGTGACCGTCTTGTCAGTACGGGACCGTATCGGACATTACGCCACCCGCTTTATACTGGACTATTGTTTATCACGATCGGTTTCCCGTTATTTTTTGCTAATTGGATCGTTACGATTGTTGCCGGTCTTGTGATGTTCTTTATGTTGCGCCACCGGATTCGAATTGAAGAAACGCTACTCACAGCCGGTTTTGGTCCAGCTTATACGCAATGGGCGACGACACGAAAACGTTTGATTCCTTTCATTTATTAAATTCTAAGGAGAAGTGATTCTATTGAAAAAACAAGCAGTGGTTATCGGAGCAGGTTTAGCAGGAATGTCAGCAGCGATCCGTCTCGCGGGAGACGGTTATGCCGTCACGATGCTCGAGCAGAACGGCAATGTCGGTGGGAAGTTGAATCAACGAAGCGGGAAAGGATTTACGTTTGATACAGGTCCTTCTATCTTAACGATGCCTTGGGTCCTCGAACAACTTTTCTCAAGCGTGCATCGTCGCCTCGAAGACTACTTAGAAATTGAACGGATCGAACCTCAATGGCGGACGTTTTTCGAAGACGGGACAGAACTCGATGTCAAAGGTGACTTACCTGGCATGCTCGATGAATTTAAAAAAGTTTCGGATCAAGCCGATTTTGTTGAACTCTTCAGTTACTCTAAAAAAATGTATGACCTGTGTTTAGATAGCTTTTATAAATATAGTCTTGAAGACTTAAAAGATTTAAAGAAATACCATACGATGTCCGAGTTACTTAAGATGGATCCGTTGAATACAGTTGCAAGTGGGACAAAAAAACATTTGAATAACAAACATCTCGAGCAATTGTTTAATTACATGGTGATGTATGTCGGTTCCAATCCATACGAAGCACCTGCCGTCTTCAACCAAATGATTTATGTCCAAATGGGAATTGGCATCTATTACGTCAAAGGCGGTATGTACAAGATTGCCGAAGCGATGCAAGCATTGCTTGACGAATTGCGTGTCACTGTTCACGTCAACACGCCGGTCGAACGTGTCGTCGTCGAAGGAAAACGCGCAGTCGGAGTCGAGACTAAAGACGGTACGTTTTACCCGGCTGATGTCGTCGTCTCGAATCTCGAAGTCATTCCGACTTATCAAAACCTTGTTCCGGACAAAAAAGCAGGCAAACAAGCGAAAAAGTTAAATGATTCGTTTGTTCCTTCTGTGTCTGGTCTCGTCTTGTTACTCGGAGTCAACCGTGAATACGAATCATTAAAACATCATAATTTCTTCTTCTCGGAAGATCCAGAACGCGAATTTGCACAAATGTTCAAGGATGGTGTACCACCTGAAGATCCAACGATTTATGTTGGTGTCTCGTCGAAATCTGACGCTTCACAGGCACCGGAAGGAAAAGACAATCTATTCGTTTTGACGCACGTTCCTCCCCTTACGAAAAACCCCGCTGGTAAAACGGATTGGGATGCGTATCGCGAAGTCGTCCTCGACAAACTTGAACGGATGGGGCTAGATGGTTTACGCGATTCGATTGAATTCGAATATCGTTTTACACCGGAAGACTTACAATCACTCTATGGACCGAATGGCGGTTCGATTTACGGTGTCGCTGCAGATCGGAAAAAGAACGGCGGCTTTAAAATCCCTTCGAAAAGTGACCTGTACGAGGGACTTTACTTCGTCGGTGGTTCGACGCACCCAGGTGGCGGTGTGCCGATGGTCACATTGTCCGGCCAACTGACGGCAGACTTGATTAAGAAACATGAAGGCGCCGTCAACGTTTAAGTATGACCCTATACAAAAGAGGCAATGATTTCCGGTACGTACACGGAAGTCACTGTCTCTTTTAGTTCACCTTGTGACTTGCCGACTTCCGCTATAGCATTCGCCTTCGAAGTCGAGTCGGTACACCGCTGGCATCGGTAACGTTTGCCAAAAGGCATAGTCATACTGCGCATCAAAATGCTGCATCAATAAGGCCATGATGTTTCCATGTGTTCCGATGACAAGCACCTCTTCTTGATGTGTCCGCAGTAACTCGATCGTACTCGCAACGACACGTTCTGTCGCCACTTGATTCGACTCACCACCGTACGGATTATCATCCGGATGTTCCCAAACGACACGGACTGCTTCTTGAAAATCAGCCAAGGCTCCCGGAGCGAGCACTCGCTCCGCGAAATTTGACTGTTCCTTAACAGCGAGCCCCCGATTTGCTGCTAAAGGTTGAACTGTTTCACGTGCTCGCCTGTATGGACTCGTATACACATGATCTACTGCAATATTTTGAAACACTGAAACTAATGCTTCGGCATCTTGCTTTCCTTTCGCCGATAACGGACGATTTCGTTCATCGGTTGAATACGTTGAATGCGCATGGCGCACAAGATAGATAGTCGTCATGATATTCCCCCTTATGTTGACCAATCCGGGTAATCCGTTAACCGATAACCGATTCCCCGAACCGTCTCTAAATACCGATCAATCGGAAATTCCGCGTCACGTAATTTTTCTCGGACATGTCGAATATGCGAATCGACGGTTCGAGGTTCAAGCATGTTTTCATAACCCCAAACAGATTCCAATAAACGTTCCCGCGAAAGGATCGTGTTCTTGGCATGTAGCAGTTTTCCGAGTAACTGAAATTCTTTTTTCGTAAGTGAAATTCGCTGCCCCTCGTATTCACAGCGATAGGCAGCAGAATTATACTGAAGACCATGAAAATTAATTTCTCCATTTCGAGACTTCCCGATTAACAATTCGATTCGAGCAAGCAACTCTCCTTCTTGAATCGGTTTTGAAACATAGTCATCTGCGCCGACTTCGTGACCACGCAAAACATCTTCTCGTTGATTTCGGGCTGTCACCATAATGATTGGAAAATCAGCGAACTGCCGGATAGTTTGACATAATTTCCAACCGTCGACTTCGGGCATCATGACATCTAGTAATGCTAAGTCAATCGGAACCGTTTGAACGAGTTGTAAGGCTTTTTCTGCTGATTCAGCTAAAAAACAAATGTGTCCATAGGGCTTTAAATATAACTGAAGCAACTGCCGCATACGTGCTTCATCATCCACGATCAATATACGTGCCATCTTTGTTACACCTCCCATTGGACAGTTACTGTCGTCCCTTGATTTTTTCGACTTTTAATCTCTAAGCTAGCCCCATGCGCTTTGACGATGGCACTCGCAATCGCCAGACCGATTCCTGATCCGCCACGATTCCGAGAGCGCGACGGTTCACTTCGGTACAACCGTTCTGTGACCCGCTTGATTTCATTTTCCTCTATCCCAATCCCCGTATCTCGAACCGCAAAAAAGGGCCCACCTGAATTTCTACCATAATTGATTTCAATTGATCCGGTTTCTGTATATTTCCGTGCGTTATCAAGAAGATTCAATACGACTTGACCGAGACGAACGTCATCTCCTTCAATCATTACAGCGTCACCCATGACCGTTAGTGTTAATCCTTCCGCTTCAATCGCGGGACGAACTTTCTCGACAAGTGATGGAATGAGTTGCTCAAGTGATACAGGTAACCGTTTAATCAAGAATTCATTTTCATCTAAACGTGCTAATAGAAGAAGTTGCTCAATTAATTCCGTCACCTGCGTGCTTTCCTCTTGAATAATCTTAATATACGAAGCTTTTTCAGATTCTGTTAAACCAGGTCGGCTTAAGATATCCGCATAACCTTTCATATAAGTTAACGGTGTTCTCAATTCATGGGAAACATTTGCTAAAAATTCGGTACGTTCCCGATTCAGAAGATCGAGATCTTTCGCAAGTTTTGTAATCGAACGTGCCAACGCGCCTAGTTCGTCTTGCCGTTCGACCGGCAAATCAGCAGACAAGTTCCCTCTACCAAGTTCTGCCGTCGCCCGTTCCATTTCGATTAAAGGACGTGAAATCACCCGCGTAAAGAACCACACAACAAAGACCGTCAAGACGAGTGCGACGATTCCCATTCGTATAAATTGCCGGGTTAACGGATCAACTACTCGTTGTACTAAATCTGCCTGGGCGAACATGAACACATGACCTACATGTTTTCCCGATACAGTGATCGGGCTATCTGTCATCAAATAGTGCCCTTTCGTCTCGGATGGATTAACAATCCGACTGTTTTTTTGGTATGTAAAGTCGGTATGGACAAGTTTTTGTCGCATCTCATCCGTCAGTCGGTCAGATGTACTTTTGATTTGTCCATATTGATCGGTCACGACAACCGTGAACTCGGACGTCGATTCCATCAAACTGACATGATGAATCGTCTGCTCCGTGAAGGACTGCTCGAGTACGTCACGATGCGTATCCCCCCGATTCAATAGACCTAACATGACTTCATCCGAACGATCTTCGACAAGATTCAAGTACAAAGCACCAAACAAAATACCTCCAGTCACTAAAAAAGCACTCAAAAATAGTACTCCGATATAGTGCGATATGCGTTTCAAGTCATCCCTCCTCATACCATGCTCTTCTTGTTCATTATAAACACCAATTGATTTTAGACTTCAACTGAAAGGTACAGGATGCAGAAATGTCACGCTTTCTGCACGGTTTCTGCACGAATAATGGGTAAAGTAATCGTGTCATCACATTATACAGGGGGAATTTAAAATGAAGAAAACAATCGTAGCAAGCCTCACATTATCGACTGCCTTATTGCTTGGTGCATGCGGGAATGATCAAGATAAAGAAGCAAACCACAATGACATGCAGAGTGAAATGCAGGACGATTCACATGAAGGAATGATGCATTCAAGTGACGGGGATTTACCGGAGGGTATTAAAAAAGCAGCAAATCCTAAATTCGAGGTCGGCTCAACAGCAATCATGTCGTCGAAGCATATGAAAGGAATGGATGGAGCGGAAGCGACAATTGCCGGTGCATTTGATACGACCGTTTATGCCGTGAGCTTCACACCAACAGATGGCGGAAAGAAAGTGACCAATCATAAATGGGTCGTCCAGGAAGAGTTAACACCAGTCCCATCTTCTCCACTTAAAAAAGGTGACACGACGACGATTGATGCTGATCATATGACTGGTATGAATGGTGCCAAAGCAACAATCGACAGCGCTGAACAAACAACCGTTTACATGGTTGACTTCAAACCGACGACGGGCGGCGACACTGTCAAAAATCACAAGTGGGTGACAGAAGACGAACTTCAAACGAACGAATAAACTAAAAAAGTCCCGTTCATCAAATGATGAACGGGACTTTTAGTATGATTCTGACTGGGCTCGAACCAGCGACCTCTACCCTGTCAAGGTAGCGCTCTCCCAGCTGAGCTACAGAATCATGATGCAGTACGTTATGTACTTGCTAGGACATTTATTAATATAGCAAGAAACTAAACAGCTGGCAAGTAGTTTCCGTAAAAAAAATAATTTTTTCATAAAAAAACAGTCGAGCTGACTCAAAAAGAAATCACCTTTCTTTTTACGCGCTTTTTTTGCAAGAGTCGCGTGAAGCAAGTGATTCCTTTTAAACAAGATGGGTGTGGCACATGTTTACTTTTGAGTCAGCCCCTTGTTTTTATAATATTGTTGTCACTTGATCGACTGGTAAGCGAAGTGCCGGGCGTTTTTTCGCATTTTCAACGGCTTTACCGACAGCAATCAACATAACAGGTACAAAACGCTCTTCCGTAATGAACGTATCGGCGAATACTTGATGATCGAAACCGCCCATCGCAAGCGTCGAGAGCCCTTTCGCTTCTGCCACGAGCATCAACTGCATCGCAGCTAAGCTGGCATTCGACATTGCCGCGTCACGGCCGTATGCAGCACTTTGGTAGGCACCTTCTACTTGCCCTTTGATCGAGTCAAATAACTCTTCCGTCATGCCGCCCGCTTCGACAGCTGGTCCGTAGACCGGATTGTAATTACGGTTTGCCTGCGTATCACCCAGCACGGCGATGACGACTGAAGAAGACGTGATGGCTGGTTGATTGTAAGCAATCGGTGCGAGCTGTTGTTTCGCTTCTTCTGAGTGGAAGGCGATAAAATGCCAATGTTGTAAGTTCCAAGCACTTGGTGCAGCTGTTGTTAATTCGATTAATTCTTTTACTTCCGTTTCAGTTAATGTAAATGACGCATCATAATGACGAACAGAACGTCGTTCATTCAATGTTTGCAGTGTTTCTGAAAAAGTTTGGTTCATGATGTAATCCCCCTTAATAGTATCTAATTTACTTTGATATCGTATCATCCTGTTTCTCGACTGTCATATGACAAGACTTACTTAACTTCATCTGTTATAAAACAATTATTGACTTTCATCATCTGTACTAATACAATAAGATTATATAAACAACGTTGTATACACATTGATTGCCATTAGGAGGAGATACAAATGGAACAGCCACTTTACCAAGAGACATCTGCTGAATTTTATCGTCAACTCCCTGCAAAAACTTGTGCTACCTGTGGAAAAGAGATGGATGAACAATGCGAATCTTACCAGTCCGAATGTACGGATTGCACAGTCACTGAACAATAAGTGAGCTATAACAAAGAGGACAAACAGATCCAAACGGGTCTGCTTGTCCTCTTTTTCATATTTAATTTAAATCAAATATCATCTGTTTTAATCTAACTTACTGAGTCATAATTTGAAAAATCTTACTCAGTTATCTTTTTGTAACATGTTTGTTACAAATGAAACAGACAAAATGTTACAGTTAACCTATACGATTTTCTGCAAAGGAGCTATAACAGCGATGGATTCATACAACACTGGAAATCCGATTGGTCTTGGACCACGAAAACGACATTCTAAGAACAAATTTCTTCGCAAGCTATCGATTTTATTCACCTTACTTTTACTTTCTGTCGGTGGATTCATCGCCTATCAATACATCAAGCCGAAACAACAGCTCGCTACTGTAACGGTCACAACGCTCGGACAAGTCCCTGTTGCTAACATGGAAAAATCCCGGGTCGATCAATGGAATGGTGTGACAAAAAAAGTCGCCTATTTAACGTTTGAGGATGGTCCTAGCGCCTTAACCACAGACATTTTAAATGAACTGGCGCAACAACAAGTCAAAGCTACTTTCTTTTTCATCGGAAGCAACATCGACGCCCAGCCGACGTTTGTAAAAGATACCGCAACAGCAGGACATTACATCGGTTTGCATAGTGAGACCCATGACTATGAAACGCTCTATAAGAAAAAACAATATGTCAAAGAGATGCTGAGCGTCCAAAAAAAGATTAATCAGTTAACGGGACATTCGCCTCTTCTGACGCGTCCTCCGTATGGCTCGTCTCCCGGTATTTCAAAAACGATTGCGAATGATGTGGCGTCTGCGAATCTACGTGTCTGGGACTGGTCGATTGATTCGATGGATTGGTATTACAAAGACAGTGCAAAAGAAGTCGCAAAAACTGTCATCGACCGGGCAGAAGATCCCTTCGAAATTATTTTATTACATGAACAACCACAAACGTTACGCGCACTTCCGGCAATCGTTGCCGGTTTAAAGAAAAAAGGCTATCAGTTTTCGATTTATGATGAAGACTTCCATATTCCGTTTAATTTTGTTCAGCAATCCAATCTATAAGGAGTTTCGTTCATGAAAAAAATATACCTGTCTCTCACTTTTCTCTCGAGTTGTGCTGCGTTACTTTTAAGTGGTTGTTCAACAGATTCCTCTATGGACTTTTATGACAAACTCGAGGAGCACGCAACATACGAACAAGACGCGACCACGCTCGCAGAGTCTAGAAGTAGAAAAGATGAAATTTCCGTTAACACGTACCAAGCAGTTCTCGATGCAGGAGCCGAGGAAATCAAGCGGTCACAAAATGAACGTGAGGAATTAATGGCTTTAAACGAAGAACGATCCTCTTTGCTTGAACAAGAACAATCGTTGCGCCGAGAGGCTTTCGCTAAGTTAGATATGCAAGAATTAAAAGATTACGTCGCAGAACTCGAAACCGGACCGAAACGTGAAGGATCTCGCGTGATTGAAGTCATCGAACAGCGTGAACAAGCATTCACTACGTTCGTTAAGCAGTATACCGCTTCAATGAACGCGGAGGAAAAATTACTCTCCTACTTGACCGAGAAACCGAACTTCGTTAAGATTGATGAAGCAACAGCCGACTTAAATCGTATTACGCGTCAGGCTACAGCTACGTTAAACGATTTTAATCGTTTAACTGCTCGCTACAATGAATTAAAACCCGCCTTTTACAAAGAGGTAGGTCTCAACATTAAATAACTCACACAGGTTGCAACCAAACCCTGTCCAAAAAACCTGGACAAGGCCCTGTTGCAACCTTTTTTGTGCGTTCTAAAACATGGAGGCAACCAAATGAATCGATCAAAAGCAACACTTTTCGTTTTAATCGGCGCCATCAGTTACGGTGTCCTTTCAACGATTGTCAAACTAGCTTATGCTGCCGGCTTCGACTCTGCTACAGTTTCAGGAAGTCAGTTTCTCTTCGGATGGCTCATGATTTTCATCCTTGCGCTATTTACAAAAAATCTACGTCTCGCACCTACGACCGCTATGAAACTGGTCATTATCGGCATCTCCAGTGGGACGACAGGTTACCTTTACTATCAGAGCCTGCAGACAATATCTGCTTCCGTCGCAATCATCTTATTGTTCCAATTTACGTGGATTGGTGTTGTTATCGATTCAATCATTTCGAAACGCTTACCTTCACGGGCACACTTCTTGTCAGCAATCCTCTTGATTGGCGGAGCCATTTTGGCAAGTGCTGCTTACACGAGTTCGCTTGACTTCCGCGGAACGTTGTTCGGATTAGGAGCAGCGGTCAGCTTCTCCATCTTTTTACTCGCGAGCGGACGTGTCGCAAATCATCTTCCGGTCATCAAAAAGAGCTTTTATATGATGACAGGTGGGTTACTTTTCGTCATGATTATGTATCCACCTACTACTTTCTTGAGCGAAACAAATTTTGAAAATGGAATGTTGCTTTATTCCCTTCCACTCGGCTTATTCGCTTTGATTTTACCACCACTTTTATTTGCTGCAGGTGCACCACATCTCAGTCCTGCCAGCGTCTCATTGCTCGGGGCTGCCGAGCTCCCAACAGCAGTTATCTGTTCTGTGCTCATTTTAGGCGAACATTTAATGGGCTCGCAATGGATTGGTATCATCATCATTTTAGTCGGTATTTTTTATCCGATTTATGCCCACGCCCCAAAACAAAAAACAGTCACTGCGTCGCACAATCAACGTGACTTTTCTTAAAAGTGTATCTCCCTTCAAAACAAAAGACCATCGCTCATGAGCGATGGTCTTTTGTTTACTTATTTTTGACGTTTCATGGCATCCGCGACGAATTCAACATCTGTCCCGATGATGATTTGGACGTTTGTCGCCCCCATCTTCATGACACCTTTTGCACCAGCGGCTTTAATCGCTGCTTCATCAATTACACTTGTATCTTTGACTTGTAAACGTAAACGTGTTGCACAATTATCAATCGCCGTCACATTTTCCGTACCTTGTAGACCTGCAAAGATTTTTGCTGCTTGTTGCTCATACTTATCATCTGAAACACCTGTTACGATACCCGTGTCTGTTACGAGCGATTCATCTTCACGACCTGGTGTTTTTAAATCAAACTTCGTAATCATGAAGTAGAACAGGAAGTAATAGATGACCGCGAACGCGAGACCAACCGGAATCAGCAACAACGGTTTTGTAGCGATTCCAAAATTCAAGGCATAGTCGATAAAACCGGCCGAGAATGAGAAACCATGCAATACTCCGATTAAATTGACGACGGCCATCGAAAGACCTGTCAAAACAGCATGCATGACATACAAGACGGGTGAAAGGAACATGAATGAAAATTCAATCGGCTCTGTAATCCCCGTTAGGAAAGAAGTCAATCCTAAACCGATCATCGCTCCGGCAACAGCTTTTCGATTTTCTTTTCGTGCTGCCATCACCATTGCAGCAGCAGCTGCCGGTAGCGCAAACATCATAATCGGGAAGAAACCAGCCTGATAGATACCCGCTGTCGGATCTCCGGCAAAGAAACGGGCAATGTCTCCATTGACGATCGTCCCGTCTGCTTTTTCATACGACCCGAAGACGAACCAAAAAATATTGTTTAAGACATGATGAAGACCGACAGGAATCAAGAGACGGTTGAAGAATCCAAACAGTGCGGCACCGCCTGCTCCGAGGCTGACCATCCATTCTCCTGCACCATTGATCCCATCTTCGATGAACGGCCATAAGTAACCAAAGATAAAAGCTAAAACGAGCATGACAGCAGAGGTGATGATCGGAACGAACCGTCTCCCACCAAAGAATGCTAACCAATCTGGAAGTTTAATGTTATAAAAACGATTGTAAAGCAACCCAGCTGTAATTCCGGCAATGATTCCGCCAAATACAGCCATATTGACCATCGAACCGAGACTCGCCTGATTCGCAATCGCACTCAAGGTCGCACCGTCAGCTTTCGTCGAAGAGTCATTGACAATGGCCGCTATCGCATCATACTTCGCTTGAATTTGGGCGTTGGAATAATCTTTGTTCATTGAATCAACACCATTTTTTAAAACGAGATAACCAACTGCCCCAGCTAATCCGGCTGCCCCGCTGGCATCAATCGAAAGTCCGATTGCGACACCAATAGCGAAGATGAGCGGCAGGTTATCAAAAATTGCCCCTCCCGCTGCAACCATCAATGGGATATCCAGCATGTCTGCCGATCCGAGTCGTAAGACAATCCCTGCGGCTGGTAATACGGCGATTGGTAACATTAAGGCTTTACCAATCCGTTGAAGAAATTGCAACATACACTTCATCCTTTCTTAAGTAAATAATGATTTGTGATAGAACAATGAAAACGCTTTTACAACTGTTATTATTTCATATAAACATCTAAATGACTAGACCTTTATACAAATTTATTCATAAAAAAAGTACCCGAACGTTCGGGTACTTTCAGCCATGCATTAATGACGATTCGTATCCTCAAGATCTTGCTGGACATTTCCGACTGTCTTTTTCGCGCCGCCTTTTAGTTGATCTTTCTTCCCATCACGTTCTGTTGATTTATCCCCTGTTGCTTTACCAAGTGCCTCTTTTGCTTTACCTGCTGCTTTATCGACTGCACCATCGAGCTTTTTATTCAAACCACTGTTATCTGACATATTCATTACCCCCTATTTTTTATGCGAATAATAGTATTTTCCCACCTCTAAAAGAATCAAACATAAAAAAGAAAAAGACTTCCCGTCATTATCGACTGGGAAGTCTTGATCCCTCCATTATTGCGTTACTGAAGCGCCTAATACTTGTTCGATTCGTTCAAAGGCCCAGTCGAGCTCTTCTTTCGTGATGACGAGTGGCGGTGCAAAACGAATGACCGTCTCATGCGTTTCTTTACAGAGCAAACCTTTTTCTTTTAATGCTTCACAATATGGACGAGCCGCTTCTGTCAACTCAACCCCGATGAAAAGACCGCGTCCGCGGACTTCTTTAATGATTGGATTTTTAATTTGTTTTAGTTTCTCCATGAAATACGTTCCGAGTTCGAGCGACCGCTCAGGTAACTTCTCATCTTCAAGTACTTCAAGCGAAGCAACTGAAACGGCACATGCTAATGGATTTCCACCAAACGTTGAGCCATGCGAGCCTGGATTAAAGACATTCAGTACGTCCCGATTTGCCGCGACACATGAAATCGGGAAGACTCCGCCCCCTAATGCTTTTCCGAGAATATACATGTCTGGCGTCACTTCGTCCCAATCCGAAGCAAACCACTTGCCTGAACGTCCGAGACCTGATTGGATTTCGTCAGCCACGAGCAGGACGTTCTGCTCTTTACAGACAGCTTGGGCGTCTTTTAAGAACCCTTCGTACGGAATCAAGATTCCCGCTTCCCCTTGAATCGGCTCAACGATGAAAGCTGCCGTATTTTCAGTGATTGCACCTTTTAAGGCTTCCAGGTCACCATAGGGAATCGTTTTGATTCCAGGTAACAGTGGTCCAAAACCACGTTGGTATTCTGCTTCCGTCGACATGGAAACAGCAGTCATCGTCCGCCCGTGGAAGTTTCCTTCGCACACGATAATCTCAGCGTCGCCCGGAACCCGTTTTACTTCATACGCCCAACGTCGTGCAGCTTTCACTGCTGTTTCGACGGCTTCTGCACCGGTGTTCATTGGTAGAACCATATCTTTATTCGTCAACTTCGCTACTTTTTCATAGAAGAAACCTAACTGATCATTATGGAACGCACGTGACGTCAACGTAATCTTATCAGCCTGGCGTTTTAAAGCTTCGATGATTTTAGGATGACGATGCCCTTGATTGACGGCTGAGTAAGCACTGAGCATATCCATATACTGACGTCCTTCCGGATCTTTGACGAAGACGCCTTCCGCTTCTGAAATGACGATTGGAAGTGGATGATAGTTATGTGCCCCGAACTGCTCTGTCTGTTGAATGATTTTTTCTGTTTGATTCATAAATAGTCCCCCTTTGACTCTTTAGAAAACGCTTTCAAATCGATTATAACAGATTCCTCAAAATAATCTTCATACAAAAATTAAACATCCAAGAGGGTTTATCTGCATGTTGATTGAATATATTGGGAATAGACAAGACAAATGAACTATCAATTTGCGTAACAAGGAGTGTGTGCATGTAATGGACCGTTCGACCATTGATTCCTATGAAGTCGTCATGAGTAAGTTCCCCTTACCTGCCTTCATCTTAAATCTGGATTTAACCGTTCGTATCTGGAACCCTTCGGCTGAAGACTATTGGGGATGGTCTGCAGATGAAGTGTTAGGTCGAACACTCCCGTTATTAAATCCGGAAGACGTTGCTTTTAGTGAACAGATTTGGAAATCATTTTTAGAACGTCGTCAGGCCATTCAACTTCCGAACACGTATTTTTTACACAAAACAGGTACAAGCATGACCTCGACAATGTTGATCACGCCACTGTTTGACGATAGCGATGAATACGTCACAGGTGCTTCTTTTTGTAGTCTTCCTTCAACCGCTCAACAATCTGGTACGAAACCGCTCTTTCAAGGATTGATGGACTTACGCTATGCGTTTGATCAAATCGCCTGTGTCCTCGTTTTGGATGCACGGGGCACTATCGCTTATGCGAACGCCAACATGGTCGATTTCACAGGTTTTTGTCCGAATCAGCTAATCAAGCGCCCTTGGACGCAGTTGCTCAGTGCAGCCGAAAACGACGTATTGATGACCATCCGCTCGCAAATTAAACAAAAAAAAGCCTGGTCCGGAAAAGTACCGATTGAAACGTCATCGTCCGAAAAAAAGTTTCTCCAAGCGACACTTATTCCGATTTATGATGCGGCCGGTGTCCGGTTCCAACACCTATTTATCGGGACTGATGTGACCGAAACAACGCGTCTTGAAGAGGAACTTGATTTTCTAGTCCACCATAACGAAATGACACACTTGCTCAATCGACGTGGATTTTTAAGAGAAGGTGCAACAATGTTCGATCACGCTTCACCCACTCAGCCGCTCGCTTTAATCTTATTTGATATCGATCGTTTCAAAGTCATCAATGATTCGTTCGGAACGCACATCGGTGATCAACTTTTACAAGCATTAGCCATTCGTCTCTCACAGCAGACAGAAGGTACCTTAACCTTTCATCCAATGAGTGATTTATTCGGTCTACTCATTCCCGCTTCCGACAGAAATATGTTGTTCCAACTCGTCCGTAAGCTCCAACAAGTCATTCAACGCCCTTACTACATTAATGGTCATTCATTAATCATCTCCTGTACGTTCGGAATCACGCTCTATCCGTCAGAGGCCAGTTCACTCGAAGATTTATTCCGGCGATCAGAAATGGCACTATACTCAGGAAAAGCTGTCGGAACAGGAACGATTCAATATTTAACACATGAAATGGATCAACAATTTACACGAAAAGTACAGCTTGAACGTTCTTTATTTACAGCTTTGGAAGATGGCGCGTTCTCACTCGCTTATCAGCCAATCATCAACTTGAAAACGAGACGTGTGAATGGCTTCGAGGCATTGCTGCGTTGGAATCATACAGCACTCGGAAGTATTCCGCCGGCTGAGTTCATTCCGCTTGCCGAAGAAGCAGCACTCATCACACCCATCAATAACTGGGTCGTACTCGAGGCGTGCGAACAACTAGCCAAGTGGCAACAGACGATTGATCTTAAGCTGACGATGGCCATCAACATTTCCCCCCATCAGTTCCAAAGCGATTCCTTTATCCGGACGCTCCAACACTTGATTTCAAATAAAATAATCTCGCCTCGCTCAGTGACGCTTGAGATGACAGAAAACATCGCTATCCTACAAACGCAGCGAACACTCGAACGGATGCAATTGATCAAGTCACTCGGTTTCCGCCTGTCCATCGATGATTTCGGAACAGGTTATTCTTCACTTCAATATTTAAGTGCTTTTCCAATCGATGAACTCAAAATCGATAAAACTTTTATTGATGGGATTGACGTTGGAAATGTAGGATTATTAGATTCCATTATTCAACTAGGTCGGAATTTGAACCTTAATTTAGTTGCGGAAGGAGTCGAAACTTCCAGCGCTGAAGCGTATCTAAAAACAACATCATGTCAACAGATGCAAGGATTCATCTTCGCAAAACCTTTATCCGCCGACGAGGTCGACAAACGATTTAATTCCTCAACTAGCTGATATCGCTTGTTTAACAATACAAAAAGGGCTGACTCAAAAGTCAACCCTTCAGCGTGTAGACAAATTATTAAGAAGCCTAAACATGCGGTATCGAGATGCAATCCGTTCGCGCTTCCCTGTCTCGCCTCGTCTTCAAAGCGGCAATCTTTCGCGCTCTAAACCGTCTCCATGCCCGGCTTTCCGTCACGGTGTTATCTAAAAAGCGTCACATTTCGTTGACTCCTATGGGGAAAAATGCGTTTTTGACGCACGTTCAGAGGCAGGCAAGACCCTGCTCGTTGTCCGCTAGGATCCAAGGAGCAACGGCTTGCGCCTCGCCCGAGGAAAGCAACGAAAAAAGATGCTTGATCTCCCGATAGCACGTTGTCTACAGTCGGAAGGGCTGACTCAATAGTCAGCCCTTTTTTACGATTACAACTGGATTTGACCAGCGATCATACCATAAATGGCGATCCCCGCTAAAATTACGAGCACACCGCTCGCGATCATCTCGTAACGTGACATACCACTACGTTTTTGCTCACGTTCTGCTAACGAGTAGGCAATGATACCCGGAGCATAAACCAATGCTGCAATGACGATGTACCAAATACCCGACGCATACACGAGCCAAATCGAATAGAAGGAAGCAATAATAGAGAAAATCAACATCTTCGTATTGCGTTCCGCCTTAGAGAAACGAACGCTATAGATCGCCGACAACAAGTACGGTAAAAGTGCACAGATCCCGGCAATACTCGATAAAACAAGATACGTTTGGGCCGAGAACAAAGCAACCGCCGCAACGAGTTGTGTCGCAATTTGTGTGATAAGCAATGCGCCGACGGGTGCTCCGTTCCGGTTCGTCTTCGCGAACACTTTTGGAAAAGCTCCATCTTTTGCGACAAGATAGGAAATCTCTGAAGCTAAAATCGTCCAACCGAGCAAAGCACCAGACAACGAGATAATTAATCCAATCATGATGATGGTTGCACCGACCGGTCCGATTGCGGCTTCCAAAACATACGCCATTGTCGGTTCATTTAATCCGGCTAGTTGCTCTTGCGTCAGGACACCGAGTGATAACACTGAAATCAAGATGTAAATGACGAGTACGCCGACGAGACCTGTCACGGTCGCCTTACCGACATCACTCCGCTTGTTCGCACGTGACGATAAGACGACGGCTCCCTCAATCCCGACGAATGCCCAAAGCGTGACAAGCATCGTTCCCTTCACTTGTTCAAAAATCGATCCAAGCTCCGTTCCCTCTCCCCAAAAATTAAGATTGAACGTGCGTACATTAAACGCAATCCCAACGAGCAGAATGAAGATTAGGATGGGGACAAGCTTAGCGATTGTCGTAATCAAGTTAACGAGTGTTGCTTCTTTAATCCCACTCGAGACAATCCAAAACAGTCCCCACACGACGACGACACTCATCATCAATAAAAATAGTCGATTTTCCGCTGAAAAAATCGGGAAGAAATAACTGAGTGCATTAAAGACTAACGTGATATTCGCAACGGTACCGATCCAGGCGGATACCCAGTACCCCCAAGCGCTATTGAAACCAACGAAACGACCGAAGCCTTCTCGTGCATACGCATAAATACCACCTTCAAGCTCCGGCTTACTATTCGCCAAGTGCTGAAAAACTAATGCCAACATAATCATACCGAGCCCTGTAATGCTCCAACCGATTAAAATCGGACCAGCACTTGCTTTTTGAGCCATCGCTCCTGGCAGGTTAAAGGCTCCCCCTCCAACCATCGAACCGATGACCATTGCTGCTAATGCAAAAAAACCAATCTTTTGTTGATTCATGATGTAAACACTTCCTCCAAATCTGTATATCTATTCATATTAAACGTATATTCATTCGAAGACACAAAGTTCATTATAACAAAACCCACTTCAATGTAAAGAAAGGATTTGATGATGATGGCATGGGTGCATTCGTTCCAACTAGAGGACTTATATAAATTAATGATTGCCGCAACATTTGGAATCATTATCGGATTCGAACGTGAAGTCAAAAACAAGCCAGTTGGTATACGTACTAGCCTCGTAATTACCCTGATCAGTTGCCTGTTAACCATCGTTTCAATCAACTCCGTTATTTTTTATGAAAACATTGCTTCTCATGTCCAGATGGATCCGATGCGAATCGTCGCCCAAATCGTCGCCGGAATTGGATTCATCGGAGCCGGCGTCATCCTCCGACGTCCACATGATATCGTCAGTGGTTTGACGACAGCAGCAATTATCTGGGCAGCGAGCGGCATCGGGATTGCCGTCGGTGCAGGATTCATTATTGAGTCAAGCTTTCTCGTACTTTTTCTATTCGTTTCGCTCGAAAGTATCACCTGGATCATGAAACGATTCAACAACAGCCGGTTTGAAGCAAACGTCATCGTCGCTCATTTGACTTTACCGGAAACACTCGATGCAGAAACGGTTAAAAAAGCGCTCGAACAACAAGGGGTCCGGATTACGAATATTCGTTTACGCGGCACGCCACAGCAATTGACATTGCGGATGTACTCGCCTCACCGTGTCACGATTTTCATACTTTATGACTACTTGAAATCGCTCGGAATTGGGCAAATAGACCTTGATCAGTGAGAATTATCAGAAAATTTATGTTGCATTTTCATCCATTTTCACTTAAATTTACATTATGTTCAAACTTTTCTGAAATTATTTTAAATTAATCGGGGGGTCATTTTTCACATGAAGAAACAGACTAAAATCGCCTTTGCTGGCTTATCGAGCATGGCGCTACTCGCAGTAGCAGCTTGTGGTCAGGATAATGAATCGAACGGTAGCTCGTCATCAGATGGTAACAAAAAACAAGAAGTGACATTTATCTCTACAACGGATGTCCCACAACTCGATCCAACGAAAACGACGGACTCGACATCAATCATCGTGACAAACAACGTATTCGAAGGCCTTTATCGTCTGGATGGTGAAAATAAACCAACGCCTGGGATGGCTGAAAGTGTTGAAGTATCCGATGATAAACAAACATATACCTTCAAACTACGCAAAGACGCAAAATGGTCGGATGGTTCATCGGTCACAGCGGATGATTTCATTTACTCATGGAAACGTGCACTTGATCCGAAAACAGGCGCTGAATATGCGTACATCTTACAGGATTTGAAAAATGCCAATAAAATCATGGCGGGTGAAGCAGAACTCGACGAACTCGGCGTCAAAAAAATCGACGAACAAACACTCGAAGTTCAGCTCGAAGCACCTGCACCGTATTTCCTTGGTTTGACGAGTTTCCCTACGTACTTACCACTTAAGCAATCATTCGTCGAAGAAAAAGGCGACAAATTCGCGATGAATGTTGAATCGATGAACTTCAATGGACCTTTTATCTTGTCAGATTGGCAATCGAACGCCGGATGGACATACAAAAAGAATCCAGATTACTGGGACAAAGCAAACGTCAAAATGGATAAAATCAATGTGAAGGTCGTAAAAGAAATCTCGACCGGCGTCAACTTATTCGAGTCAAAAGAAGTTGATTTCGCACCGATCACTTCTGAATTCGTTTCACAATACGAACAGTCAGAAGACTACAAAACACGTCCAGACGCACGGATCAATTTCTTACGCTTCAACCAGAAAAATAAAGCACTTCAAAATGAGAACATCCGTAAAGCCCTTGCACTTGGTTTCGAGAAGCAAGGCATCACAGATGTCATCCTGAACGATGGATCAGAACCTGCGAACTTCATCGTCGCAAAAGATTTCACGTTCACACCGGACGGCGAAGACTTCCGTGCGAAATACCCAGACCTTCAAAGCTTTGACGCTGCAGAGGCGAAAAAAGCCTGGGAGGCCGGTCTAAAAGAGTTAGGTGTTAAAACAGTTGAACTCGATATGCTTTCACGAGATGAGGATGCCTTCAAAAAGGTATCTGAATTCTTAAAAGGTGATCTCGAGAAGAACTTGCCTGGCTTGACGGTCAAAATCAAGCAACAACCGTTCAAAAACTTCCTTGATCTTGAGTCAAAAGGTGACTATGACATCTCCGCTGCCGGCTGGGGCCCTGACTACCAGGATCCAATGACGTTCCTCGACATGTGGTTAACGGACGGAAGCTTTAACCGGATGAACTACTCGAATAAAGAGTTTGATCAACTTGTTAAAGATGCGAAAAAAGAAACAGATGAAGCAAAACGTTGGTCTGATCTTCAAGAAGCTGAAAAAATGCTTCTCGCAGAAGATTATGCAATTGCTCCAATCTATCAAAAAGGTGAAGCTTACTTGCAACGGGCTAATATCGACAAATTATACCGCCACCCATTTGGTGCTGACATGAGCTTTAAATGGATGGAAGTTAAGTAAGTAACATATGAAATCCAAAAATCCATTCCGGTGGGTTTTTGGATTTTTTTATTTTGTAAAACAACAAAGACCCCTTCTGCCGGAGCCGTCTGGGGTCTTTACTGTGCGATTTGTTTATAGAATTTAATTTTTTCATGTTGTCCCTCTTCTACTGCTCTGAAAAACTCGGCGAAAAATTCATACAACACCGTTCGCTCTTGATAGGTCGGACCTGCTTGACGGATGACAGAAAACGCAAGGTTTCGCAGTTGACGTTTTGTTCGACGCCGCTCCGGCAACTCATGAAATTGGTCGATAAACGAGCGATAGACGCAAGCAATCAGTTCTTGATGTCCTTCAAAATACGATTTATCCATACGATCCTTCCTTTCTTTTTTCTTTTATATTTTACGAATCAAGGGTTAAAAAGTTTCACTAAAAGTGATGTTTTTCACAGATGATATAAAAACAACTATAACAAGGATCAGATAATGATTCAACTTGGAAAATATTAAGTTTCAATAACAAATGTAAAGGAATGATGGGATTTGAGGCGGGAAGGAAATCAATAAAGCAGGTGAACACTAGTCGTAGTGAGTGTTCACCTTTTTTAATTCGTGTTTCTTTATTTTGGGGCCTGCGTCTTAATATGTTGGAAGGTTTTGACGTCAAACAGTCCGCTGTCCGTCAATTTCAAGTTCGGAATGACGGGTAAGCAAAGGAACGACATCGTCAAATACGGATTGAATGAACGATCCGCTTCTAGTACATCCAGTGCATCGTTTAACTTTTCTAACGTAGCTCCGACTTCCTCGAACGGACGACTCGTCATCAAACCGGCGATCTCAAGTGGCAGTTCTGCCAAGACGTCCTCACCTTTGACCGCGATGACGCCTCCCCCCGCTTTAACGAGACGCTCTGCTGCAAGCTTCATCTCCGCATCTGAAGTACCGACGATGACGAGGTTATGTGAATCATGGGCGACCGTCGCGGCAATCGCTCCACGTTTCATACCGAATCCTTGGACAATGCCAACTGCTGAGAAGTCTGTTCCGTTATGGCGTTCGATGACAGCAATCTTTAATAAATCTTGCGCTGTATCCTGCACAAACATTCCATCGACGACGGGCACATCCAACACGAGATGGTTCGTAACAATGCTTTTCGGAATAACTCCGATAACATTTGCTTTCGGGTGCGCGAGTGGCAGTTCAAACACTGTGTCCGTGATTTCTTTCGTTTTTAATTCACCGCGCAAATTAGGTGGGACCGTTACTTTTGGAGACGTAATGATTGTTTTACCATCCCGAGCGACCGGTTCGCCTTTTACGAACACTTCACGAATCACTACACGATCAGGATCCGTCAAAAGAACGTAATCCGCCCGGCGTCCTGGGACGATTGCCCCGCGATCTTGTAATGCATAGGCATTTGCTGCATGGAGTGATGCCATCGCATATGCCGTTTCCCGTTTAATCCCATGCTCGATCGCATAGCGCACGTTGTAGTCGATCGTTCCCTCACGTAATGTATCATCCAAATGTTTATCGTCTGTACAGAATAAGAAGCGACTCGCATTGCTTTCCGTTACGGCATCAAGTACTTCTTTTAAATTCCGGGCTGCCGATCCTTCACGGACTTCGACATACAAACCTCTGCGTGCACGTATGAGCGCTTCTTCTTTCGTAACCGCTTCATGATCCGTCCGGATGCCGGCAACCCCGTAGATATTGACTTCACGTGCACCAAGACCTGCTGCATGACCATCAACGAGCTTTCCTGCTGCTTCAATCTGCTCGATTTTCTGTAGCATGTCCGCATCGGCACGTTCGACTGCCGGGTAATCCATTACTTCTCCCAAGCCATGGACACCCGGATGATTGACGAACGGTACTAAGTCGGCTGCCTTTAACGACGCCCCTGCGTGTTCGAACGACGTCGCCGGAACACAGCTCGGTAACATCATCCGTACATCAAGACGAAGCTGTTCCGCGTCATCTAACATGAACTGTAGACCGTCCGCTCCCTTGACGTTAGCAATTTCGTGTGGATCGGCGATTACCGTCGTCACTCCGAGCGGTAAGATGGCCTGTTCATATTCACTCGGTGTCACCATCGAAGATTCGATATGGACGTGTCCATCGATGAAACTCGGTGCGATATATTTATCCGTTCCATCAATGTTCTCTTCACCTTCATAGCCGTCCCCAACGGCGGCGATGTAGCCTGAATCGATTGCGACATCCGCTTGATAGGTCTCACGTGTCATCACATCAATGACCTGAATGCCTTGATAGACAATTGCCGCTTTCTGTTTTTTCGCAGCAATCGCGATAAGTCGTGCTCGAACTGTAGTATCCATCCTATATCCTCCTATAATGACCGGTATTTTTACCATCTTACAATTAGATTGTAAGCAGTTGCAATTTATTTTTCGGGAGTTCAAGATAAAAGAGGTAATTCTTAATCGAAAGTGAGGACAAGCAATCATGAAGTATCGCGTCGGAAACTTAATTCCAAAGGTCGATCCAAGCGTATATATCGCAGACGGTGCAAAAGTCATCGGTGAAGTCGAGATCGGGAAAGATTCAAGTGTCTGGTTCAACACCGTCATCCGCGGGGATGAAGGGCTCATCTCAATCGGGGAGCGGGTTAACATTCAAGATGGTTCGATGATTCATCAATATGAGGAATACTCAACGATTATCGAAGATGATGTCACGATTGGACATATGGCCATGATTCACGGAGGCATCATTCGAAAAGGCGCATTAATCGGCATGTCAGCCACAATTTTAGACGAAGCAGAAATCGGAACCGGTTCGTTCGTCGCTGCCGGTAGCCTCGTTCCACCTAAAATGGTCGTCCCTCCGAATTCGCTCGTCATGGGCGTCCCTGCAAAAGTCATTCGCGAAATCAATGATCACGACCGGTTCATCATGGAGCGGACTGTCAAAAAATATATCAAGCGCGGACAACAGTACGCTGCTGATTGTGTACCTTTATCTGAAGATATGACAGCCTTGTGAAAACACTTACAATATTCACCTGTTTTTAACATTTCCCCTCTCGTTCGTTTACATGTTGCGCGTACACTAAAGGTGTAGCACATGAATCGAGATTGAGGGGGATATGAGATGATTCCATTATTCGCAGAGCGATTGATGTCTGATTTATTTTTGTCGACGAGCAATCCAAGTTATGGTCTTCCTACATTACCTGAACACGAAGCAGATTGGTTGACGATTGAAGTCCAACAGCGTATTGTTAATGATGCCGAGCAAAAATCTTTGAGTTCAGGAACAACTCAACCAAGAGAGGAAGAACGTGTATGATTCAGCAAAACACCGTTCGCGCTTGGCTCGCTAGTCGAATCAAAAAATAATGATCTTATTTTCCAAAACGATATAGCGCGTCAGCGCGCATATAAAGAGCCGAAGCGGATTCCCGCCTCGGCTCTCTTTTTATTATTTTTTAATCATACCTTCTTCAATCAAGAACTCACGTGCGACATCTTCTGGTCGTTCTTTTTCGACGTCAGCCTTAAAGTTCAATTCTTGCATCTTCTCATCCGTGATTTTATCTTTTAACATATTGAGAACTTCTTTTAATTCTGGATGTTCATCCAACGTTTCTTGACGAACGATTGGGACCGCGTAATACGGTGGGAAGAATTCTTTATCATCCTCAAGGACCGTCAAATCAAATTTCTTCAACAATCCATCTGTCGAAAAACTATCGATGACGTTCGTTTTTCCATTCGTCAATGCCGTATAACGAAGCCCACCATCAACAGGCTGGACATCTTTGAATTTCATGTCCGGATATTTCTCTTTCAAGCCAAGGTATCCGTCTTCACGATTCGCGAACTCAATTGTTGAACCAAGAATCAGACGATTACTGACAGCAGCCATATCAGAGACTGTTTTCAAATCATATTTTTCGATGTCTTCTTTTGTCATCGCTAATGCGTACGTGTTATTGAAACCAATCGGATCGAGGACATCGACCTGACTTTTCGCTGGAATCATTTTTTTAACTTTTTCATACACGACTTCTGGATCCGTTTCTACTTCTTGTTTGAGTACATCGATCAGAAGCGTCCCCGTATAGTCTACATACGCGTCAATTTCTCCAGTCTCAAGCGCACCATAGGCAACTTTTGTACCACCGAGGTTTAATTGACGTTCGACTTCTAAATCGGTCTTATCTTCGATTAAATCAGCCAACATGTTCCCTAAAATCAATTGTTCCGTAAAGTTCTTTGAACCGATGACGATTTTATCCGGCTTCAAGAACGAATACGCAACCGTTCCACCAATTAATAAAACGACGATACTCGCAATTGCGATTTTCTTACCGGCCGACATCGCTTTGCGACGTTTACGTGTCCGATTTTTGACCCGTCCGTCTGCCAGCTTAATTCCGTTTGGTGCGACCGAATATTCAATCCGGCTGACGATGAAGTCAATCGCAAGCGCTAAAATACCTGCTGGAATCGCACCGGCTAAAATCTGATTGTTATCAACGGTTTGAATACCGGAGAAGACAAGATAACCAAGTCCACCGGCACCGATGAACGCAGAAATCGTCATCAATCCAACCGCTGTCACGGCAGAAATCCGAATTCCGGCCATCATGATCGGTAAGGCAAGCGGAATTTGAACCTTTCCTAAAACTTGTCGTTCGGTCAGTCCAATCCCTTTTGCAGCTTCCAACATATCTCCCGGAATGCTTGATAAACCTGTGTACGTATTTTTGACAATCGGGAGTAATGAATACAAGACGACCATGATAATCGCCGGTGTCGAGCCAATCCCGATGAACGGAATCAAGAAACCAAGTAACGCGAGACTCGGAACCGCCTGAACGACACTCGTCAAGGCGAGGACTGGTTTAGCGAACCGTTGATAACGCGTAATTAAAATACCGAGCGGAATCCCTAAGATAACTGCGATGACGACCGCAAATACGGTCAGCTGTAAGTGTTCAAGTAATAAGTTCCAGATTTGATCAGTGTTATTTTTTACATAGTCAAAAAATCCACTCATTGCACTTCCTCCTCCTGAATGAACTGCTCACTCAAGACGGAAAGCAAGCTACTTCGTGTAATCAAGCCGCGTAATTGACCGGCTTTGTTCGTTACAGGTAAATAACCTGTTTCTTCATGGTTCATTACTTCTAATACATCAAGCAGTGAATCCTGTTCATCGACGGCAACAAGTTCACCTTCCATGATTTCTTCAATTCGTTGACTCTTATCTGAAACCGTTTGGATGTTTTTCAATTTAACGATTCCCTGTAATGTACGATCACGATCTGTAATCAGCAGGCTATCCACTTTTCGTCCACGCATGATTTCTATCCCTTGCAGCAACGTCCGCTTACCACTGATTGAGACGGGATCTTCAATCATGATATCTTCTGCTTTAATGAACGCCGGACTACTCCAAATTTTATTTTTTCCAATGAATGATTCAACATATTCATCTTTTGGATGTCGTAAAATTTCTTCGGGTGTATCAAATTGAACAATTTCCCCATCACGCATGATACATATCCGATCGGCTAGCTTGATCGCTTCATCCATATCATGGGTGACGAATACGATAGTTTTCTTTACTTCTTCTTGGAGATTAAATAATTCTTCTTGGAGGTCGTTGCGGGTAACGGGGTCGAGCGCACTAAACGGTTCGTCCATTAAAATAACATCTGGATCATTCATCAATGCACGGGCAAAACCGACACGTTGTTGTTGTCCACCACTGAGTTCGCTTGGGTAACGGTCAATGAATTGTTTCGGGTCGAGGCCGACCATTTGGAGAAGTTCTTCTGTCCGTTGATCCATTTGATCGTGATCTTTTCCTTCAAGACCGGCAATCAATTGAATATTTTCACGAACGGTCATGTGTGGGAATAGACCGGTTTGTTGAATGACGTAGCCCATATGGCGTCTCAGTTCAATCGTATCCGTCTTCATGATGTCCTTCCCATTCACTAAAATCGTTCCTGAAGAGGGCTCAATCAAACGGTTGATCATCTTGAGCGATGTTGTTTTTCCACAGCCACTCGGACCGATGAATACAACGAGTTCACCCGCTTTGATTTCTAGCGTTAAGCCTTTTAAGACAACATTGTCCTTAAATTGCTTCCCGACATTTTTAAATTCGATCATCCATATTTCACTCCTTTTACTATTTCCATATATTATGTTTTCCCTATTTTTTTTGAATTCAAACAATATTTTTCGTTTTTTTGTTTAAATCTCGAAATAAACGGGAATTGTTCTGTTTTTTTGTTAAAAAAGGGTAATGATAAGTAAAGCGTTTGCGGAAGTGTCAGCGGACTGAAAAGGAGGAAATCATAATGCGAAAAAAATGGCTTCGGTTACTTGTTGTCTTGTTACTGATGTTCATTCCATTATCCAGTTATCAGCTACCAGTCGAAGCAGCTAGCTCAACATTCATCACGAAAGGTTCGACAACGAACAAAGTGGTGGCATTGACGTTCGATGACGGGGCGGATGGTACAAACATCGGTAAAATTCTCAGTATCTTAAAAAGTAACAATGTCAAAGCAACCTTCTTCCTGACCGGTGCCGGTGCCGCGAATCACCCACAGTCGATCAAAAATATCGCGAATGCAACACCGACGCATCAAATTGGAAATCACTCCTACAGTCACCCCGATTTTACGACTTTGTCTGCAAGTCAGATGACAAGTGAATTGACACGGACGGAAAGTCTGCTTAACTCATTAACGGGACAGACAACAAAACCAATTTTCCGGGCTCCATTTGGTGCAAGCAACAGTGCTGTTTTAGCAGCCGTCGGTAATGCAGGTTACACGAAAACGATTCAATGGAACATCGATACGACGGACTGGAAAGGAATCAGTTCTACCGCAATCTTGAACCGCGTCATTCCGAACATCGTTCCGGGATCGATTGTCTTAATGCATACGGGTGCCGGTGCATCCGGAACCCCAACCGCCCTTCCTTCAATGATTACGCAACTGAAAGCTAAAGGGTATACGTTCGTTACGGTTTCTGAATTACTGCAACTCCCGACTTCAGGTAGTAAAACGTATACCGTCAAGTCTGGCGATACGCTCTATAAAATCGCAAACCTCTATAACATTTCTGTCAGCGCTTTAGCTAAAGCAAATAACATCACCAACTTTAACCTGATTTCTGTCGGACAAATCTTGACGATTCCTGGTACGTCGACGACACCTCCCCCAACCTCAACGACTTCTTATACCGTCAAAAGCGGGGATACACTCTATTCTATCGCTCGGAAGTACGACGTTTCCGTCAGTGCACTCGCTTCAGCAAACAACATCACTAACCTCAATTTGATTTCTGTTGGTCAAGTGTTGAAAATTCCCGGTACGTCAACAACACCTCCCCCAACAACGACTTCTTATACCGTCAAAAGTGGAGATACGCTTTATGCGATTGCCCGTAAGTACAATGTGACAGTCAGCTCGCTCGCAGCAGCGAATAAGATTACGAATGTCAGCTTGATTTCAATCGGACAAGTATTGGTCATCCCATCCAAATAATTTGACTTGATGTTCCCTCAAAACGTTTCGAAACACCATCTTTCGGCAGATAAACCTGTCTCCTGAAATTTAAAACAGCAAGCCTTCCTCGTTTCGGTCGACGGGGAAGGCTTGCTGTTTATTAAGATCGTACGTTTTCTAGACCGAGATCACACGTAACGAGATCCGCATATGTTTGGCGCCGGACGACTTCCCGCGCTTCCCCTTGATTGACGAAGACGACTGCCGGACGTAAAAATTGATTGTAGTTGCTCGCCATCGAGAAATTATAGGCACCCGTCCCGAAGACCGCCAGCGTATCCCCGCTAGCCGGTTCCGCCAATTGCGCTTTTTCTGCGACTAAATCGCCGGATTCGCAAGCAGCACCAACGACCGTCACTTCGCGCAGCGTTCCTGTCACCCGATTGGCGATGACTGTTTCGTAGACTGCACCGTACAGCGCAGGACGGATATTGTCTGCCATGCCGCCATCAACAGACAGATACGTCCGAACCCCTTGGACTTCTTTAATCGCCCCGACCGTATAGAGTGTCGTCCCGGCATTCGCGACAACCCACCGCCCTGGTTCAATCCCAATCCGTGGACGTTCGATTCCAAGTCGTGTCGACTCTTCCTCGATGATTGCCATGACGTGCTCCATCGTTTGCTCAAAGTTAAGCGGGACATCGTCTTTCGTATATGCAATCCCGAATCCACCGCCGACGTTGACTTCGCTCGCCGTGAATTCCGTTTCTTGACGAATCGTTTCGACAAACCCCATCATCGTCCGCGCCGTCCGCTCGAACAACGAAAGATCTTGGATTTGTGATCCAACGTGACAATGAATACCGAGCAGGACAAGATGTTCCGACGCTAAGATTGCCCGAACGGCTTCAAGATACGATTCATCATGGGTCGAGAATCCAAATTTCGTATCAACGCCGCCCGTCTGAATTTTAGTATGTGCCCCACCGATGACCTGGGGGACGATTCGAATCAATACGTTTACCGTCTGACAAGCATCTGCTGCAATTTGTTCGAGCTGTGCAATCTCACCGTAATGGTCGATGACGATTTTTCCGACGCCTTCTTCGACGGCATACCGTAAATCCTGCGTCGATTTGTTCGAGCCGTGGAAATAGATCCGTTCTGCCGGTACACCCGCTTGACGCGCGATGTAAAGCTCGCCCCCCGTCACGACATCGATTCCGAGTCCGTGACGTACGACTTGCTGATAGACGGCACCAATCGTCAACGCTTTTGAAGCAAAGGAAGCATACGTATTCGGATATTTCGTTAAGAAACCATCTCGTACGGTCGCTAAACGGTCTGTCAGTTCACGCTCTGCCATCACGTAAAGGGGTGTTCCATATTGTGCTGCTAAATCTGTTGCTGCGACACCATCGATTTGAAGCGTGTTGTCTTGTTCCGTCAAATACGAGCTTCCGTACATAAATAGTTCCTCCTTATAGATAACGGTGTGCCAATCGCCATGAGCGTGCACACATCTGTTCCGAATTATTTGCCGTTCCCGTCCGTGTGATGTCGTCGATTTCAATTCCGTCCCCGTACAAGACGACTTCATCCCCGACTTCGACTGTCGAATCAACGGCAACGAACGTATGGCTCATGAATAATTTACTAATGATTGAATACGGTTTCCCGTGAATCAATACAGGTAAAGCGGACCGCCCTCGGACGACACCATCACCATAACCGACCGGTAAGACGGCGACACGAAGCGGTTGATCCGTCGTGTAAGACGTACCGTATCCGACGTGTTCGTCCGCCCCAACTTCACGGATTTCAACGACTTCTGTCGTCATCCGTAATGTAGGGACTAACCAGTCCATCTTTTCAATCGGTGAATAACCGAACAAAAAGATACCGGGACGAACATAGTTACAAAAGGCGAGGCGCTCGTCATGTTTGACGATCGTCGCACTATTTTCAGCATGCATGTACGTAAATTCATGTTGTGTCTGGACGACGTTCGCAATCGCTAAGAAACGCTCGACTTGTCCATCATGGTCCGCTCCCGGCTCGTCTGCGAGCGGAAAATGTGTATATAGCCCTGTCAAACAGAGCTGTTGCTCCTGCACTACTTCAAGGACTGCTTGCGCTTCTTCAAGTGAACTGACACCAAAACGGTTCATCCCGACATTGACCTTTAAATGGAGTTCGATGTTCGAAAGGTCTGCTTGATACCGCTTCAACCAATCTACCGACGGGATTCCAAGCGCGATGCCATAGTCTCGAGCCGCCTCGAACTGAGTCGCTGGATTCATCGCTAAGACATAACTGTCTGGAAAATTCGTTTTAATTTCAATTGCCTCATAAACTTCAGCGACAGCGAAATGATGCACGCCCGCTTCCATCAATGTCCCGACCATTTCAAGCATACCTAAGTTATAGGCATTATTCTTCACCACGGCGAAAATCTGTTTTTGCGATCGAGCGAAGACCGATGCGACATTTTGTCGCACCGCTTCCCGATCGATTGTTACGCGTGTACGTGTATTCATTCAGCTACCGCTGGTGTGACGTGTGTCAACCAGTCTGCATATTGCGGGAGTTGTCCTGAGACCGTTTGTCGGTAAAGCTCGAGTAATTCATCCGCGACAGCCCGTGTTCCGCCGTTGATTGTAATATGGTCGATTTCACCAACACTCGTGATTTCTGCCGCTGTCCCTGTTAAGAAAATCTCGTCTGCGACATACAGCTCGTCACGCCCGATATGACGTTCGACGACCGGGTACCCTTGATCTTGCGCGAGGCGCATGATGACTTGACGCGTGATGCCGTCAAGGACAGAACAGTCTAGTGACGGCGTGTAGATTGTCCCGTTTTTCAACATGAATAAGTTCGCGACACTTGCCTCACTGACATTACCGTTCATATCGAGTGCGATTGCTTCGTCAAATCCATCACGAAGGGCTTCGCCTTTTAAGAGTTGTGAGTTCATATAGTTCGCAGCGGCTTTCGCTTGCATCGGCATCATCGTTGACGATACCCGACGGTAAGAGGCGACTTTCGCACGAATGCCGACACCTTTATCGAAGTATTCACCAAGTTCCCAACATGAGATGCCGACGTGAACCGTCGTATCTTTTGCCATCAAGGCTTGCCACGGTGTACCGAGGAAAACGAATGGACGGATGTAACAAGACTCAAAGCCATTTTTCGCAACGAGATCAATCGTTGCCTGGACAAGTTCTTCCACTGTATATGGAATCGTGACGTGATAGAACGCGCAACTCCGGAAGAGACGTTCGATGTGTTCCGTCAATTGAAAAATTGCCGGACCGTCAGGCGTCGCGTAAGCACGAATCCCTTCGAAAAAACCACTTCCGTAATGAATCGCGTGTGACATGACGCTCGTATTCGCTTCTTTTGGATCATGAAAAATCCCGTCTAACCAAATCGCTTCACCATACTGTGTATCCACTGCCATGTGTTTTCCTCCTCTTCGACGTCAATCAGAGTGAACGTAAATCATCCACTAGTTGCGTCTTCTCTGCTGTTTTTTCGTCTTTCTGTTTGATGACGCGTGCTGGTGTTCCAGCAACGACGCTACCTGCAGGGACGTCTTCTGTGACGACACTGCCTGCTGCAACGACTGCATCTTTTCCGACACGGACGCCTTCCAAGATGACGGCGTTCGCTCCGATCAAGACACCATCTTCGATGATGACCGGTGTTTTTGAAGGTGGCTCAAGGACACCTGCGACCACGGCACCTGCGCCGACATGAACGTTTTTCCCAATCGTGCCACGTGCTCCGACGACGGCGTTCATATCAATCATTGTACCATCTCCGATCGATGCACCGATATTGATGATTGCACCCATCATGATGACGGCGTTATCGCCGATGACGACATGATCCCGAATCCACGAACCCGGTTCGATTCGCGCATTCAAGTGACGTGTGTCAAGCATCGGTACAGCACTGTTCCGACGATCGTATTCGACGTGGACGTCCGTGATTCGGTCTGAATACTTTTCTAAGAAAGTCGCAGCAAGTCCTGCATCTGCAAAGAAAATTTTTGATTCATCCGATCCGAAAGCTGTCGCCCCTTCAATCGTCAAGCCCGCTAAATCGCCATTGACGTAAAGTTTGACCGGTGTCTGTTTTTTAGCATCTTTAATGAATTTCGCAATTTCGTAAGCATCAGTTAGTAACATGTGAATCCTCCTGTGAGTAGAGCGTCTCTAACGTGTAGAGTCCCGCCGATTTTTGAATGAGTGCTTCGGCTGCTTTAATCGCACCTGAAGCAAATACTTTTTTTGATAATGCCGTGTGCTTGATTTCAATCAATTCATCGACCCCGGCGAACAACACTTCATGTTCACCGAAAATTGTTCCACCACGCATCGAGTGCATGCCGATCTCAGACGCTTGGCGTTTTTCCCGTGTCGATTCACGTTCATAGACCGGCTGGACGTCACGAAGTTCTTGAATCGTCCGCAATAAGAGTTCTGCCGTCCCGCTTGGTGCATCGACCTTTTGATTGTGGTGCTTTTCTAATAGTTCGATATCGAACGAACTGGCGAGTGGTACGAGCACCTGTAACAATTGCTGCATCATCGCGATCCCGAACGACATGTTGTACGACTGAAAAATTGGAATTTCAGTCGAAGCGTCTTTTATCGTTTGTAACTCCGCTTCCGAAAATCCGGTCGTCGCGATGACGAGCGGTGTTTTCGTTTTGAGGCCATACGCCAGTAAATCCGGCAACAAGCTCGGGTGAGAGAAATCGATGATGGCATCGACTTCTTCTGTTAGCTCGGACACCGTTTGATACGAAGGAATTTTCTCCGCTGACTTCGTCTGATCGATAACGGCGACAACTTCAGCGGGTGCCAATTCCTCGACATAATGCCCTGTCGCACCATATCCATGAATGGCAAGCTTCATCGAACCACTCCTTTATAAGCACGCATCGTCTCGAGTAAGTGTGCATGCCCGGCTTCGGATTGGCGAACGAGCGGCAAGCGTGGTGCACCGACTGCAAACCCGACTTCTTCGAGTGCTGCTTTAACAGGAATCGGGTTGACGTCACTAAAGATGGCTGCGATGACAGGCATTAAATCACTTTGAATGCGTCGTGCCGTCACTAAGTCGTTTGCGAGCACGGCTTCAGCAAGCGCTTGTGTTTCTGCCGGGTACGGGTTCGACAGGACCGAGATGACACCTTGTGCTCCCCATGCCATGTACGGCAGGATTTGATCGTCGTTGCCACAGAAGACTGCAAAACCTTCGGGGAGTGCCGTCATCAATTCACCCATGAAACTGACATCCCCGCTCGCTTCTTTGAATGCTTGAATGTTCGGATGCTCCGCGAGTGTTACAGCTGTCTCAACTGCAATCGCGACACCCGTCCGTGAAGGTACGTTGTATAACATGATGGGTAATTCGACAGCATCCGCGACTGCGGTAAAGTGAGCAATCAAACCGGCTTGTGACGTTTTATTGTAATACGGTGTCACGAGCATCGCTGCATCCGCTCCGAGCCGCTGAGCCGTTTTCGTTTTTTCAATCGTCTGTGCCGTATTGTTCGTTCCCGTACCGGCAATGACCGGAACACGACCTGCCGTGACACGGACTGCTGTCTCAAGTAACGTTTCGAACTCTTCGCTCGAAAGCGTCGATCCTTCACCTGTCGTCCCGGCGACGACGAGCGCTTGGATATTGGCTGCAAGTTGCTGTTCAATCAACTGTTCAAAAACGACTAAGTCGAGTTCACCTGCTGAATTGAACGGTGTCGCTAGTGCTGTTCCTGCTCCTTTGAACATGTTAAATTCCTCCTTAGTATGATTAAGAATGGATGCCGTTTTCTAAAGCATGACGCGCGACCTGGACTGCATTTGACGCCGCGCCTTTTCGAATGTTATCCGCGACACACCACAGATGGAATGTGTTCGCGAGCGTTTGATCTTGACGAATCCGCCCGACGTACACTTCGTCCGTCCCGCTTGCATCAAGCGGCATCGGGTACTGATTTCGCGAAACATCATCAACCAGTACGACGCCTGGCGCGTCAGCAAGTGCTGTGCGAATCGCTTCGACCGTCGTCTCGTTTGAAAACGTCACGTTGATTGCAACCGAATGCGAATTTGTGACGGGAACACGGACACACGTCGCACTGACCGGTAAGTTCGGTTGGTTAAAAATCTTCCGTGTCTCGTCAATCATTTTTTGCTCTTCTTTCGTGTACCCGTCTTCTAAGAAGACATCGATATGCGGCAAGATATTATCATGGATCGGGTGCGGATAGTTGACCGGTTCTTCACCGCGGCTGCCTCGCGCCAAGTCCTCAATTCCTTTTTGACCGGAACCGGAGACTGCTTGATACGTCGTATACGTGATTCGTTCAAAACCTAAGTGTTTGAGTGGTGCCAGGGCAACGACGGATTGAATCGTCGAGCAGTTCGGATTAGCGATCAGTCGGTCGGTGCTGCTGACCGCTTCCGGATTGACTTCTGGTACGACGAGCGGAATCGTCTCTTGCATCCGGAAAGCACTTGAATTATCGACGACAAGTGTTCCGTGTTCTGCCAGCAAGGGGGCATACTGTTCACTGATTGCTCCACCGGCTGCGAATAATGCGACGTCGATCCCGTGATGGATGATGTCTTCCGATAAAGCTGTAATCGTCACGTCCGTTCCATTAAACGAAACGACTTTTCCTGCTGATCGTTCTGAAGCATACGCCGACAGTTGACCGACTGGAAAATCGAGTTCCTTCAAGACTTGTAACATCTTTTGTCCGACGGCGCCTGTCGCACCGATGACTGCTACGTGGTACATGTTCATTCCTCCTTACAGGCTAAACGCGTTCGCGATCGCCGCGACCGTTCGTTCGATATCTGCTTGTGCGATTGTATACGAGATACTGATTTCTGATGTCGTGACTTGATAAAACGTGATGTTCTCGGCACGGAACGTCGCAAATAATTTTGATGCGACGCCCGTTGCGTCACGCATTCCGATTCCGACGACCGATAACTTGGCATGCTCGTTATGACGATCGACTTTAACGGTCGGAAAACGATCGATGATATCTTTCAGTGCCTCTTCGAGAAACTCTTCTTCATCGAGTGGACAAGAGAACGAGAGGAACACGTCACTATCAAAGGTCGTTTGACTGATCATGTCGATATTGACATGGCGATTCGATAACAATTCAAAAATGTCGGCGACTGCTGAATTGGTTTGTGGAACGTGTTTGATTGAAACCGTCAAAACATTTTTCGTTACACTGACGCTCGTGACTGCTTTTTGTTCCATCGTTTCTGTTGCCTCCATGATCCAAGTCCCTCTTTCCGATTCAAGTGTTTTCCCAACAAAGATATGCACGCCGTATTTTTTCCCGAGTTCGACGCTGCGCATCTCCATTACCTTCGACCCCAGTGCACTCATTTCCATCATTTCATCATATGAAATTTGTGGAATCGGCTGTGCCGCTTGATGAATCCGCGGATCCGCCGTATAGACACCGTCGACATCCGTATAGATTTCACAGCGCTTATCAAGGACGGCCGCTAAGGCGACAGCCGTTGTGTCTGACCCACCACGACCGAGTGTTGTAACATCCCCAAGCTCGTTGACACCTTGGAATCCGGCGACGATGACGACATCATAGGTTTCGAGTTTCTTTCGTAACAAGTCCCCGTCAATTTGTTTAATCTTACTTTTCGTATGAACCCCCATCGTGCTGATTCCTGCCTGCGCACCTGTTTGTGATAAGGCTTTTACTCCGACGGAATTTAAGGCGATGCTGAGTAACGAAATCGTTTGTTCTTCGCCGATTGCGAGCAATCGATCGAGTTCACGTCGTTCAGGACGATCCGTGATTGCTTGCGCTTGTGCGATGAGCGAGTCTGTCATCTTCCCCATCGCAGAGACGACGACCACTAATTTTTCACCTTGTTCTGTCCGATTTTTTAAATAATTCGCAATTGACTGAATCTGTTCGACAGTCGCGACCGAGCTACCACCAAATTTAAGTACAGTTGTCACAATCCTATCTCCTTTGTCCCGAAACAGAAAAAAACGACGGGCCGGTAGGAGCGTTCCTACGGCCCGTCGTTATCACGATCGGACAAACGAAGACAAAGTCTTTCGTTCTTTTACGTAAGATAGCGCTCCGAAACATCGGTTTCGGCAGTACAACGGATCTTAACCGTTGTACCAGCAAATGAGAAGAAGCATCTTTCTCATTCACTTCGGCGGATTTCCCCTTTCACATCACTCAGCATGCTCGCTTCAATAAATGATGTTACTGATGTCATCCGCGCCTCTATCTGTCGGTTGTTAGTTACAGTTATAGCAAACATTTTTTGTTAAATCCAGTCATTCGCTAAAATTTTTTCATTTTTCCGTTAATCCGCGAGTTTTTTCTTCGCTTGATCGAGTTGTACAGAAACAGCAGCAAAACCTGTCCCGCCGTAACTTCCTCTTCTTGCTACTGCTTGCACCGGGTCGAGGAGCGGATAAACATCTTCCGCGATGACGGAGTGGAACGTTTGATACGTTTCAAGCGTTAAATCTTTTAAGAAACAATTCGTCTGAACACAATGGAGGACCGCTTTTCCGACGATTTCATGCGCTTCCCGGAAAGGAACACCTTTTGTGACGAGATAATCTGCTAGTTCCGTCGCATTCGAGAAGTCTTGCATTGTCGCCTTCTTGAGCGCTTCTGTCTTAAACGTTGCTGATTCGAGCATTCCCGTAAAGATTTGAACGGATTGTAAAACGGTATCTGCCGTATCGAAGACACCTTCTTTATCTTCTTGCATGTCTTTATTGTAAGCGAGCGGTAATGCTTTCATCGTCGTCAGGAACCCCATCAGGTTTCCATAGACACGCCCTGTTTTTCCGCGAATCAATTCAGCGAAGTCCGGGTTTTTCTTTTGTGGCATCATGCTCGAACCCGTTGAAAATGCATCTGACAATTCGATGAATGAAAATTCTTGCGACGCCCAGATGATGATTTCTTCACAAAAGCGTGAGAGGTGCATCATGACCGTCGAAGCAATCCCGAGATATTCAATGACGAAGTCACGGTCCGATACAGCATCGAGGCTGTTCGGATAGACGTGCTCAAATCCGAGCAGTTCCGCTGACTTGAAACGGTCAATCGGGAATGTCGTCCCGGCGAGTGCCCCAGCACCGAGCGGCGAAATCCGAATCCGTTTCAAATTATCTGTCAGACGATCTACGTCACGGTCGAACATCCAAAAATACGCGAGTAGATGGTGTGCAAGTGAAATCGGTTGTGCCCGCTGTAAGTGGGTATACCCCGGCATGACGGTTTCGATGTGTACATCCGCCTGTTCCGTAATCACCGTCTGCAAGTTGCGGAGGCTTTCGATTAAATCAAGCACATGTTGTTCCATCCATAAATGTAAATCCGTCGCAACCTGGTCATTCCGACTTCTCGCTGTATGCAACTTCCCTGCGACCGGTCCGATTTGTTCCGTCAGCAACCGTTCGAGATTCATGTGGATGTCTTCGTCAGCAAGCGAATAGACATGTGTTCCAATCGAAGCTTGTAACGTCTTGAGACCCGCTTCGATTTTTTTCCATTCCGTCTCTTCTAGGATACCTTGTTGATACAACATATTGGCATGGGCGAGACTTCCTTCTAAATCAACTGCCGCAAGCTTTTGGTCGAATGAAATCGATGCCCCAAACGCTTCAGCCTGAGCGGAAGCCCCTTCTGTAAACCGTCCGCCCCAAAGTTTCGTCATTTTGTCACGCCTTCCTGCCGATGAACACTTGCGTGTGTCGCAATCGCAAGACCGTGCAATTTAATGAATCCTTTCGCTGCTTCATGATCGAACGCATCTTCTTTCGTATACGTCGCAAGCTTCTCGTCATAAAGTGACACCGGTGACTGACGTCCTGTGACCGTCGCATTCCCTTTGTAGAGTTTGACCCGTACTTCGCCCGTGACGTCTTGTTGCGTCGCTTTTAAGAATGCTTTCAGACCTTTCGTTAACGGTGCGTGGAACAAACCGTTGTAGATTGTTTCTGCATATTGTTGACTTAAAATCGGTTTGAAGTGAGCGACGTCTTTCGTCAATGTGATGGTCTCGAGTGCGGCATGGGCTTTTAGCAAGACCGTTGCTCCCGGGCATTCATACACTTCCCGCGATTTGATTCCGACGAGACGGTTCTCGACGTGGTCAATCCGTCCGACACCATGTGCTCCGGCGATGATGTTGAGTTCTGTAATCAACTTCGCCAGTGGGTAGACTGTTCCGTTGATTGAAGTCGGAACACCCGCTTCAAAACCGATAATGACTTCTTCTGCTTGATCCGGTGCTTCTTCCGGTGCGACCGTCAGTGCATAAGCATCTTGCGGCGGTTCTGTCCAAGGGTTTTCAAGGACACCACATTCGTTACTCCGTCCCCAAAGGTTCATATCGATTGAATATGGGCTGTCGAGATTGATTGGAATCGGGACATTGTTGTCTTTTGCATAAGCGATTTCCTCTTCACGTGACCATTTCCATTCCCGTACAGGGGCGATGACTTCCAGTGAAGGATCGAGTGCTGCGACCGAAACTTCAAACCGGACTTGGTCATTTCCTTTTCCTGTACAACCATGTGCAACGGCCGTTGCGCCATGTTGATGCGCAACTTCGACGAGCTTTTCAGCAATCAGCGGGCGAGACAGTGCCGAAATCAGTGGATACGCGCCTTCGTAGTGGGCGCCGTATTGAAGTGCTGGTAAGACGAATTCATTTGCGAATTCTTCTTTGACATCAAGAACAATCGATTCGACGGCTCCGACGAGCAACGCTTTTTCTTTGATGACAGTCAAATCTTTTCCTTCGCCGACGTCCATACATAAAGCGACGACATCATAATCCTTACTCAACCATTTGATTGCCACCGATGTATCAAGTCCCCCAGAATACGCTAAAATTAATTTTTGTTTCGTCATTATTAATTCCTCCCTGATTTCGAATTCATCTGTCTGTATAAAAATTCATTATTAATTATATATATACATAGACTTTCAAAAAAAGAAACCCTTTTTACAGGATTTCTTTAAAATTTCTCAATTAAACTTTCTTTTCCATCGTTCGGTGTGGGATGCCGGCATCATCAAATTCGTCGGACATGATGTTGTATCCTAAGCCTTGATAAAAAGGAATCGCTTGAACTTGAGCACCAAGCGTCAAGATGCTCCGACCCTCTCGTCTCGCCACGCGTTCCATTGCTCGCATCAGCTCACCGCCGTAGCCTTTCCCACGTGTCGCAGCTAGCGTCGCAACACGTTCGACCTTCATCCGTTGATCGTCGTAGGGACGTGTCCGTCCTGTCGCGACAGGGCGATTTTGTTCGTCAAGGACAAGCAAGTGAATCGCTGTTTCGTCATGGGTATCATATTCAAGATTACGAGGAACCCCTTGTTCTTCGACGAAGACCCGTTCGCGAATCATTCGGACTGCTTGGTGCTGCTCTGCTGTTTTTACTTGAATCACTGTCATGTTACTTGTTCCTCCTTCAATCGTTCTATGTAAGCAACTGCATCCTCATGCGTGTTGAACATCGCCTGTGCGACGTGCTCGCTACCACCACCACGTCCATTGAACGTCTTCAAATGGACTTTGGCAAATTTCCCAAGGTGGACCGGACTTGATCCTTGCATCAATAATTTTTTAGCTGATTCGTTCCAAATGAGTCCGAGACGTCCTGCTTCCGCAATCGCTTTGACTAGTCTTTCAGAGAATGGCAATGCCTCGTCAGCATGGTTTACGAAAATCCAATCCTCCGTCGACGCCAGTAGTTTATTGAGTTCCGTACGGACATGTGCGGCTTGAACTGTTTCAATCATCCGATTCAAGCGAACGACATCTTGTTTTAATTCTTCGACGGCTTGCGGCAGCTGCTCTTTTTTAGCCGATAACAATTGAGCGGCTTCACGCAAGGCACGTCTTTCCTTCGTTAACAACTCAAATGCGCGCCCTTTCGCGACGTACATCAGTCGAATATTCCCCCGAACCCGCTCCTGCCCTGTCAAGATAATCAATTCTAAATCAGCTGTCGATTCGAGGTGTGTTCCTCCACAGGCGCTATAGTCCAGTTCACCGATTTGGACGACACGAATCTTTCCTGTCACTTGGGGTGTTTTACGTAAAGGCAGTGCGAGTGCCGCCGCCTCGTCGTACTCGTTCGCCGTAATCGGTAACGCCGATGTAATGACGTGGCGCAATCTTTTTTCAAGACGCGCTTGCAAGGCATCATTCCATTCACCTGCTTCAATATCTAGTGTCGATTCTTCAGAGCCCGTCCGAAAACTTAATGTCTTGATATTGAACTCGTCCTGCAAAATCGCTGAGATTACGTGTTGCGCCGTATGTTGTGCCGCATGATCCGTCCGAACGGCGTCATCGATGACGCCCGTAACAGTACCTTCGATTTTTTGATCAACTTGATGCCACACGATGCCGGCTTTAAGTTGAACGTCACGAACCTTCAAATCGTTTAATGTCCCTCGATCCGCCGGCTGTCCGCCACTCTCCGGATAAAAATAACTTTCTTCTAAAGCAACCCAGTATCCGTGTTCTTCTTTAACATCCGTCACGCGTGTCACGAACTTTCGGACCGCAGGATAAATTTGCTCCAGTCGCATGTCTACCCCACCTTTCTCAATCTATTCATTTGCTATTATGCCATATTTCGCCTAGTATCGTTTGTCGACTTGTCCATTTCCTAGTACACTAGATGAAAGACTATCGACCGCGAAGGGACGAAATGCCGTGATTCAGCACATCAATAAAAATTCACCACTCCCCATCTACTATCAAATTGAAGCTGCATTAAAACAACAAATCGAAGGCGGGGTGTTGCAACCCGGCGATTTAATTCCTTCTGAACGCGAATTTGCTGAAGCCCATCAAATTAGCCGGATGACCGTCCGCCAAGCCATCACGAATCTTGTCAACGCCGGCTATTTGATTCGTCAAAAAGGACGCGGCACATTCGTTGCGAATAAAAAAATCGTCATGCAATTATCTGGACTGACAAGCTTTTCGGAAGAAATGGAACATTTAGGGCTCGAACCTGCAAGCGAATTGTTGTCGTATCAGATGATTGCTGCCGAAATGACGATTGCCAATAAACTCGGAATTCGTGAAGGCGCGACCGTGTATGAATTGAAGCGACTCCGGATCGCTGATGAACAAGCGCTTGCGCTCGAGACCGTCTATATTCCGGAACAGTTGTTACCTGGATTGAATCAGGATGTTGCGACGGCGTCACTCTATGCTTTTGCTGAAGCAAGCGGACTCAACCTCGGTCGTGCAAGCCAGACGTTCGAATCACGCCTCGCGACAAAAGAAGAAGCGCAACATCTCGGACTGACGACAGCTGCGCCCGTCTTGTCGGTTGAACAATTGACTTTCCTCGCGACGGATCAACCGTTCGAGTATGTCATTTCTGCTTATCGGGGCGATCGCTATACGTTTACTGTTGAAATGGAACGCCGCCGCTAATGTTTAATATCACAAAAAGACCCTGCCGCAAAAGCCGGCAGGGTCTTTTAAATCGTTATCGAGAATCAAACTTACACTTATTGAATCGTCGAATCGGTTTCTGTCGTTTGGTCCGTTTCCGCCGGTAACTCTGTTTCCTCTTTAATCGGCGCAACTTCTTGCCCCTGCATGGCTTGCGCTAAATTATTTTTGACGAGTTCTAATTGATTCGGATCCAGATGGTACTCCCATTTCCCACTGATTCCGATATAGCCTTCTCCAGCAAGCTGGTATTCCGTCGTATTTTGTAAAGCTGTCGTGTAGTCCGCGAGGCGCGTGTAGTCATTTGGACCTAAGTTTGTCTCAACATTATCTCCGACTGCGTTCAAAATATCACGGTATGCACCGAGTGAGCGGAAGCTTGCGGCTTCTTTTGCAACGGCTTGGATGACTTGCATTTGCTTTTGTCCACGACCGATGTCACCGAGTGGATCATCATGTCGGTTACGAACATAAGCGAGTGCTTGTTCTCCCGTCAGGTGCTGCATCCCTTTTTCCACGGTAATCGTATCTGCCTTACGTGCAGAATCTTGTTCTTTAAATGCATAACGGACGTCAAGATCGACACCGTTTAATGCATCGATCAATTGAACGAATCCTTGGAAATTTACTTTGACGACATGATCAATTTGAATCCCGAGAAGATTCTCCGTTGTCTCACGCGCTAACTTAATCCCGTTGTATGAGTTCGATTGATCCATCGAACCAAAATAATGCGCGTGGGTAATCTTATCTTGTTCGACCCCTGTTTTTCCATAAGGTACATCATAGTTCGAGTAGTCGATGTTGACGAGTGAATCACGCGGAATACTCGTTAAAACGAGTTGCTCCGACTCTTTATTCAAGATACCGACAATCATGACGTCAGAACGTGCCGGTTCATTCCGATCTTTACTTGCTTTTGTTTCATCGGTTCCTAAAATCAAGAAGGATTCGGACGGGACATCATCATATTTCGAACTCACTTTTGAGCCGGGGATTGTAATCTGTGTTTTTGCTAAAGTTTCTTGTGTTTTTATAAAAACCGCTCCAGCATAACCAGAACCAATCACTGTTAGAAGTAATAAAAGTGCTGCTACCACTTTTATGAACATCTTACCAGCGCTCGGTTGCCTCTTTCTTGCTGATCTCGTTTGCATGTTCAAGCCCTCATTTTCACGTAAATTTTCTGTAAAGTGCGCTAATCTCCATTATCCCTACATTTACTGAAATGTCAATTTACGATTCGATTAAACTATTTACGATTCGATTAAACTATGACGCTTGCAACAGCATGCACTAAAGACATCGTATCTCCTAGCGAAAAAAGATGTCCAGGAAACCGCATAGCGGAATCACGTACCTCCTGTAGTCAATCATTTTTTGAACTACCTCCACCTACGCTTCACTTAGAGGTGGAGGATTCCTGAGTGATCCGACCTAACGGTCGAAACCTGATCAGGCTAACCCCGTCGTCCCGACGGTTGAAGAAGCTAAGAGGCGCTCTGCTTCTTGTTTGAGGTTCAATCCTGCGTTCACATCCCGGTCGTGATGAATCCCGCAACTCGGGCATGTCCATTCACGCAAGCCAAGATGCTTCACGTCTTTGTGTTGATGTCCGCAACTGGAGCACAGTTGACTAGAGGCGAAGGTCTTGCCGACTTTCACGACGGTCTTCCCGTACCATTCCGCCTTGTATCCGAGCATGCGGAAGAACTCCGACCAACTGACCTCGGAGATGAACTTGCTTAACTTGCGATTCTTCTGCATGTTCTTCACTTGCAAAGTCTCGATGCCGATGACGTCGTGGTTTTTGACGATTTCGGTCGATACCTTGTGCAGGAAATCGGTTCGCTTGTTGGCGATCTTCTCGTAGATGCGGGCGACCTTCCGCTTCTGCTTCTGATAGTTCTTCGCCTCGGAAAGTTTTCCTTTCTTGTCCAAGGCCAACCGTTGACGACGAGAAAGCTTGCGTTGCTCGCGCGCCAGCTTTTTCTCAAGCGAACGGAAGTAACGGTCATTCTTGTACACCGTGCCGTCCGACAGGATGGCGAAGTGCTTCAACCCGACATCGACGCCGACGGATGAGCCCGTCTTCGGCATTTCGTTGCTCTCCTGCTCGACGAGCAGGGAGACGAAGTATTTTCCTGAAGCGTTACGCCGGATGGTCGCGTTCAAGATGCGTCCGACGACCTGCCTCGAGTTAGCGAAACGCACCCACTTCAGCTTTGGAATTTTGATTTTGGCGCCGACGATCGAGACTTCTGGAAGTTGAGACTTGCCTTGAATGTTCGTCTTGTACGATTGAACGGGATTGCTCTTCGACTTGAAGCGAGGACGTTCGTTCTGTTTCTTGAAGAAGCGGTCAAAGGCATCAGCAAGATGTTTGACGCTCGTCTGCACAGACGTGCTATCGACTTCCTTCAGCCAGTCGAACGCCTGCTTCAACGACGGGAGTTCTTTCGAACAAGACCCGAAGGACAGTCCTTTACCTGTCGCTTTATACGTCTCATCCCACTTCGCTAAGAAATGGTTGAAGACGAAGCGCGAACAACCGATCGTCTTCGCAATCAGGATTTCCTGCTCTTTTGTCGGATAGATTCTGAATGTGTAGGCCTTGTGTGTCGGCATGATGTTCACCTCCTTACAACGGATATACCTGAAAGAGAGGGTGGCGATTCATCTCCCACTTTCACTAGGGCTTCACCCTGATCGTTTAGAAGTGGGCGTATTCTCGCCTGATTTAGATAAAATTCGTATAGGCTGCGCGTCCAGTACGTTTCGCTTCTTCAGACAATAAGGCGGCAGCTTCCTCGTCCAGGACAATCATCACGTCAGCATGACGTTGTAGAATCGTCGCCGGACAATCGGGCGTCGCCGGACCTTCCATCATATCGCGCACGGCTTCTGCTTTTCTGGCACTAGAGGCTACGAGCAAGATTTTTTTCGCTTCCATGATCGTACCGAGCCCCATCGTGATTGCATGTGACGGAACATCTTCTAACTTTTCGAAGAACCGCTGATTCGCTTCACGCGTCGATTCTGTCAACTTCGTTACGTGAGTCGTCGCGTCAAATGAGGTGCCGGGTTCGTTGAAGGCAATATGTCCGTTCGAACCGATTCCAAGCAATTGAAGATCGACACCAAGCTTACGAACCAGGTGTTCATAACGTTCACTTTCTGCATGGGCATCTTCCGTATCTCCGAATGGAAGATATGATTTCTTGAAGGCAACTGCATTAAACAGATGTTCCTTCATGAACGTGTGATAACTTTGCGGATGCGTCGGACTAAGTCCGACATATTCATCAAGATTGACCGTCGTCACGTGCGAACAGTCTAATGTATCTTGACACCACTCTTCATAGACGCCGACAGGCGAACTCCCTGTCGCCAGCCCAATCGTCAACCCCTCCTCTTGCCGTTGAATTTCATTTTTGAGAAGTTGATACGTGACTTGTGCCAATTCTTCAGCCTTTTCGACAATCATCCATTTCATAAAAATAGACTCCCTTCATTTTTTAAATGTATGGACTGCTCCACGATGAATCGTCCGCTCGACAAATAATGATTCATCTAACACAACGAAATCAGCATCTTTACCAATCTCGAGCACCCCTTTTTTCGTCAGACCAAATTCTTCTGCCTGATTGATTGAAGTCATCCGTACCGCTTCTTCAAGGGAACACCCTGTAAAGGCAATAATATTCCGGAGCGCTTGATCCATCGTCAGGACACTTCCGGCTAAATTTCCGCTCGCTAGTCGCGCTGCTCCATCTTTTACGTCGACCGCTTGGCCACCGAGCTCATACTGACCTTCTGGTAAGCCTTTTGCCCGCATCGCGTCCGTGATGACGGTCAACCGGCTTGCTCCTTTCATCCGGTACGCAAAATCAACCATTTCTTTTGCACTATGAATCCCGTCCGGAATGATTTCCGCACGAACCGCTGGATTGAGTAGACAGTATCCGACTGTTCCCGGCTCGCGATGATGCAGTGCCCGCATCTGATTGTACAAGTGTGTCCCGTGGACGACGTTCCCTTGCTCATTCTGCTCGTATGTTGCGTCGGTATGGCCGGCTGACGGAACTGCCCCCGTCAGACGGACCGCTTCTTCAAATGCCCGCGCTCCCGGTCGTTCGGGTGCATAGGTGACGAGTTTAATCTGACCACCTGCTGCCTGCTGCCACTTTAAAAATTGTTCGACGTCCGGCTCAACGATATAGTCGAGTGGTTGGGCACCCGCATAATCCGGATTAATAAACGGTCCCTCGAGATGAATGCCTTCAATCGTCGTTGTCTCGGTTTCCATCACTTGCCGCGCCGCCTCGAGTGCGCGCGTAATTTGACTCCAGTCTTGTGTGATCGTCGTCGCAAAAAAGGACGTGACACCTTCCGCTAACATCGCTTGACTAAGACGCATTAAGCCTTTTTTATCGGCGTCCATCGTATCGACGTCATATCCCCCATGAATATGAACATCGATCATTCCTGGAATCAATTGCTTCCCTTCTAAATCAAGTACCCCTTCTTCCGCCACTGGTACATACTTCGTCATATCGCCTAGCTCGCTGATCGTCTCTTCAAACCGAATGAATCCCTTCTCTATCACGGTCTGACCCGTATAGATGTTCGCATTGATGATGACAGTCATATCTTCGCTTCCTTTCTTGCTTTGCCTCAAGAGTCGTTTCTCTCTGTTTAGTATAACGCCTCTATTTCTAGTTGTATAGACCTTTATACATTTGTTTGATTAAAAAAGAAGATTCCATACATTCATTGGAATCTTCCCTGATTGATAAACGCGTAATCCTCACCGTCATGGCAATAACACACGGTCCTTCTTTTTAGAAATGAGACGTGTCACTTTTAAAATCGCAATCGTCAACGATTGACGTTTGCGATACGCCAAGTAACGTCCTTCCCACTTTGGATCATATTTTTCTTTGTAGCGTCTTAGGCCTGTAAAGCTATACATGTAACGAATGTTATTGAAGACGTCAGCCGCGACACGTTCTTGCCAAAATGACGTTTCGTCTTCTCCAACAGCAGATAGTGGTGCCATTCCCATATTGAACGTATGATAGCCTGCTTCTTTTGCATACTCAAACAAACGGATGAACATCGCATCCATAATCCCATTCGGTCCATCAGGACGGAAGCGCATCAAATCGATTGATAAGACACCGTCTTGATAAGCAGGCATGAACGTCATGAAGCCAAGCAAGTCGCCTGCCGCGTCACGCATGATTCCCACGGGTGCTTGATTTAAATAGTCTGACTGAAAGTATCCGAGTGAAAATCCTTTTTCTACTTTGTTCCCTAACCAGTCATCTGATACGTCACGTAACGATGTAAGTAAGGCATTTGAAAATGGTGGTTTTACAACTTCAAACGTCATGCCTTCTCGTTCAAAACGATTTTTAATGGAACGTAGTCCAGCTCGCTTCTTACCAGAAACCGTAAACGTCGTAATATCAACAATTGCTTCTTCACCTAACTTAAAAAAGTTAAAACCAAAATCATGATACAGGGACATGTTTTGCGCCTGAATCTGATAGATGTTCGGAATGTAGCCCAAATCCTCGACGCGGCGTAGAAACGTACCAATCAATTGCGAATGTTCATCCGGGTTCCCACTCGGGTCACCCAACACAATAATCCGATTTCCCGTCTGACTGAATTGAAGAAATGCCCGACCCGATTCTGAGAAGAAAAATCGTTTATCTCCTAAAAAAGCCAAATGACTCAAGTAGTTTCCGCCTTCTTCCGTCAACGTCTGACGGACTTTCGTTTCATCAAAAGCCTCTCCGAGGACCGGATGGTTAAACGTGTTGAACAGGCGAATGAACACTAACAAGTAAACAAGTGCAAAAATCGTTGCACTTGCTGCAAACATCGAAATTTCATGAGACGGATACACTTCCGTTCCGTCTGCAGACCCTAACGTATAAAACGTATACCCGAAGAAAACAAATCCACCGAGGTAAAGTATCCCGGCCAACGATGCACGCATTAACCGCATCGTCGTAATCAGCGTCCGCTCGCGGTGGAAAGATTTTGCCGAAACCGTCAGCAAAATGAGCACAACGAGAACCGCAGAAAGCGAGATTAAGTTGAATCCTCGTAAGGCCATCCCAATCAGTGCGAAGAATGATGCCCCGTATACCATATAGAGCGAACGTTTCGTCCGTCGATATAACGAGGGTGCCAGTAAGACGAATAATAACCCGCCCATCAAGAAGAAACTGTTCCCAAGTAGTAATAATTCATGCGGTAAACGGGCTTCTAGAAAATCGTATTGTGACGAGACCGGCGGTAAAATCGCAAGTCCCCAAATCGCAATACCTGCGAGCAACGTGATCAAGGCTAACGCAAAATGACGGACCTTACTTAAAAAGCGCAGTTGCAAGCGCCAAATGACTCCACCGACTTCGACGGATGGTCCGACGATCGGCTTATCTTCAATCATTTTGACAACAGGTCCACTAAATTCGCGTGCTGAGAACACCAGCCCAATCACAAAGGGCACTATGTAATAGACCAGACGGTAAATCAACAGTCCCGTCAAGACGCTTCCTTCCGCTACACCAGCGCGTTGCATACCAATCAAAAAAACCAAGTCAAACGAACCAAAACCCCCGGGAACCATCGAAATCAATCCGGCCGTCGCCGCGATGATGAATACACCGATGACTTTCGCAAAACTGACGTCCGTTCCGAGTGCCTGTAAAATTAAATAGACGACGACACCGGCACTGAACCATTCTACGAGCGAGACGAGTGAATACAGTACGATCGACGATGGTCGAATGCTACTCGCCCCGCGTCTGAACGTAAACAGGAGATATAAAGGGAAGAAAAGTGCGACACCAATGATAACGGGCCAAAGCCATTTTTTAAAATCGAGCACTTCGAACGCCGGGAAAATATTTAATAAAGACAATGCAGATAAAATCGATAGTCCACTAATCAACGTCGGCGCCATCCAGCCGATAGCCTTCAGGAGACGACTTCCTTCAACGAAAGGCCGATAAAGCGCCGTCCGAACCCCCATACCGGCAAGACCACCAAATCCGATGATTCCGTTAAACGAATTCGCAATCCACGAAGCCCGGAAGACGAGTCCGAGCGGCGCTTTGACCTCCAAAGAACGTAACAGGATGACGTCATAAAAGAACATCGTCGCGACGGCAAGGAGACCGGCACCGACTAAAAGAATGAACTTCCATGATGGGATTTGCTGAATGGCTTGAATCGATTCATTTAAAGATAAATTTTTCAATTCACTTTGTCCTTGATACAAGATAAAGAGAATTAAAGCAATCGGTAAAATAATTTTCGCGATCGTAACGATTCGTTGTTTATTGAGCTTCATTCAACAACCTCCTTTGACTTCTTGACGAGATAGACCAATCGTAAGAGCAATAACGTTGCTCCGACCGCAAGACCAATAATGAGTCCCCACCAGTAACCGTCCGGTCCAAGTGTCGTAAACCGTTCGAAATAAAAACCGAGCGGTAAGCCAATCACCCAGTACGCCGAAATCGTCAAAATGAATGTGGCATTGACATCTTTAAAACCACGTAACGCGCCTTGAGTCGGTGCTGCGACCGCATCGGATAACTGAAAGAAAATCGCGAGAATCATGAAATGTGCGGCTAGATTGATTACTTCCGGATCATTGCTATAGAGTGCCGCGACCCGTTCATTTTGTAAGTACAAGAGTCCGCCGGAGAAGAGCGAGACAGCAATACATAATAACAGCCCAATCCAAATGTACTGGACGGCATCCTTGACGCGTTTCGCCCCAACTTCGTACCCGACAGTGATCGTCAAAGCTGACGCAGCTGACAGGGGGAGCATGTAGACGAAGGATGCAAAGTTGATTGCAGCTTGATACGCACCGATTACGACATCCCCATACGCACCGAGTAACAACGTCACGGCTGAGAAAATACTGACCTCGGAAAAAATTGCTAGTCCAATCGGCGCCCCTAAAAAGACCAGTTCCTTAATCCGAGTAAAATCCGGTTTGTAGAATCGCCGTAAAATACCGAGGCGCTGGAACAGTTCCCCTTTTAGAACGATCCCGGTAATGGCGATACACAATAACCAATATGTGATTGCCGTCGCGACCCCTGCCCCGACACCCCCCAACTCCGGAAAACCAAACTTTCCGAAGATAAAGAGATAATTGAAAGCAACATTAATGGGTAAAGAGAATAATAATAATACCATCGTGATGTTTGACTTCCCGAGAGAATCGACTAATGTGCGAAGGACAAAAAAGATAAACATCGGAATGATACCAAATCCGAGCATGATGAGATAGACACGTGCGACACGTCTTGCTTCACCCGATAATTCCATCTGATTCAAAATCGGATTGACGAACAGTAAACCGAGTACTAATGTGACAACGATGATGAGTACTGAAACGTAAAGTGCCTGAACGACGATTCGTTTGACTTCACGCTCCTTCCTTGCACCCATTGCTTGCGAGACGAGCGGCGCGACGGCTAATAAAATACCCGTCAGACCTGTGTAGACAGGCGCCCAAAGACTTGCTCCGACACCGACACCAGCTAAATCAGCTGAGCCGTATCGTCCAGCCATGACCGTGTCAAAAAAGCTAATCAAATAAAAAGCGACTTGCGTCACTAAGATTGGAAAGAAAATTTTCATGAATTGTTGAATCTTTCCAGACAACGTAAACGTTTCTAACATGACTTCACCACATTCCAGAGCTAAGAAACGGCTCTATTTTAATCATTATTTCTGTCTATTAGCTTGTTCTACGTAAAAATTGTGAGGAGGGATTCATATGAATCATCGCGATACTGAAAACTTAACGTTCGAACTACTTGAAACGTGGGCGACATTCAACCACTATGCAAAAGAAGCCCAACAATTTAAAAATCCGGAAGATGTCCACCAAGCAAGAATCCGTCTTCGGAAGTTGATTACGTTCGCTACACTTGTCGGTGAGACGGATGAACCTGTTTATCTGATTTGGAGACGACTGATGCGCGCATTTGGCGAGGTCCGTGATTTAGACGTCCAACTCGAACAACAATCTGTCACGTCACCCGTCGAGCAACTATTCGCCGAACACCTCGCGCTCCAACTCCAAGGAAAACGAGCAACGCTACTTGAAACGATGCATCTGCTCATCTCAAGTGAACTCGATAAATCCGTCCGTCGTTTCTTAGCAGGACCGCTGACAAAACGATTAAAACGGATGGATGAAAACGATTTGATTCACGCGGCAAAAAAACAATTTGATAAAAAAGCACAAAAATACGAAAAAGTGCACCATACAGAAGGACAAAAAAGAATCCAAAAGATGCACGAATTACGTCTTGCGACAAAGTACTACCGCTATACATTAGAATACTTGCGTCCTTATACCACTCTTCCGAAGTCGACCGTCGATCGTCTAAAACGCGTTCAGACCCAGCTTGGCCAAATCAATGATACCTACAACCGGCTCGAACGGTGGCGCGCGTTTACACCACCGGATGAATACCAATTGAAACGCGCAAAAGAAGTTGCACGACTCGAACAAGCCTTAGTGACGGCACTGGACGACTTTTCACTCGCTTAAGGGTGACGCTGGACGAGCAGCTCGAGCATTTTTGTGCCCGCAATTGAGTTTCCTTTTAAATCGAGGGCTGGTCCAAAAATACCGATTCCGAGATCTGCCATATCGAAATCACTACGTCCACAGGCCACGATGGCACCCGAGACACCACTTTTCCCGGGAAGTCCGACTTGAACAGAAAACTCACCAGAAGCATCATACATGCCGCACGTCGTCATGATCGCACGAATGATTCGCGCATTACGACGAGAGATGACTTGATGGCCGGATGGTGTTTTTCCTGACTGGCTTAAAATTTTACCCATCATCGCGAGTCCTTTACAGTTCGTCAAGATTGCGCATTGTTTTGTGTAGACATCGATGATTTCTTCGACGTTTCCTTCAATGACTCCGTGATAGCGCATGAAGTACAGCAATGCCCGGTTCAAATCCGTCGTTTCGAATTCGGATTTTGCGACTTCCGCGTCGTACTTGACCATCTCGACTTCGATGTCGAGCAGACTCGCGATGAACTCGCGCAGTTTGAGCAGTTTATCTGCCGCATCTTCCCCAGGTAACATACTCGTCACAGCAAGCGCTCCTGCATTGATCATCGGGTTGAGCGGTTTTGTTGGAATCGTCTCCTCAAGCTTCGCGATCGAGTTGAAGGCATCCCCCGTCGGCTCCATTCCAACTTTTGAAAAGACATAATCCTCACCAAATGTTTCGAGAACAAAAGCAAGTGTGATAATTTTAGAGACACTTTGTAACGTAAATAAAGTGTCCGCCTCACCAGCAGACACAAATGTCCCGTCGGCATTGCAAACTGCGATTCCAAGTTGCGTCGGTTCTGACTTCGCAAGCTCCGGAATATAACTCGCAACTTGTCCGAGTACTGCATAAGGACGGCATTCATCAATTAATTCTTCTAGTTGTTGTTGTGTAACGTTCATGTACTTCCCTCTTCCTGTTTTTTTATAGCTTATCATGCTTTGTCAGAACGAGATATGGCAAGACGTAGTTTTGTCTGTGAAAGCAAAAAGCTCGGGAAAAGTTACTGTAAAAACAACAAAAAAATCTGAACATCATCGAGATTCATACTTTGAATGTCGACGACGTTCAGATTTTTTAACAAGCAGACGTTCCATCAACGAATGACGAGTTCTGAACCGTCTGCGTCGATCGCGACGTGCGACCCATCCTGGATTTCCCCGCTGATCAGTGCACGGGCCAGTTTTGTCTCGATCGTCCGCTGGATATAACGATTGATTGGACGGGCACCGTACTGAGGTTCGAAGGCTTCATCGAAGATTAACGTTTTGGCGGCTTCTGTCACATCAATCGTAATTTCCCGACCTGATAAACGATCTGCCATCTTCGCGACCGCTTTATCGATGATCCGCTCGATTTCTGCGCGGTGCAATGGATGGAATAAAATCGTGTCATCAATCCGGTTCAAGAATTCGGGCCGGAAATGATTTTTCAGTTCTTGACGGACAGCTTCTTCTTCGGCTGGATCAATGTAACCATCTTTGGCTGCTTCTAACAAAATGTTCGCTCCAATATTCGAGGTCATGATGACAATCGTGTTTTTAAAGTCAACGACACGTCCTTGTGCGTCCGTCAAGCGGCCATCATCAAGCAGTTGAAGCAGGATATTGAACACATCGCCATGTGCTTTCTCGATTTCATCAAATAAGAGAACCGAGTACGGACTGCGACGGACCGCTTCTGTCAGTTGTCCGCCTTCTTCGTATCCGACATAACCCGGAGGCGCACCGACGAGACGGGACACATTGTGTTTTTCCATATATTCCGACATGTCAATCCGAATGATGTGATCTTCACTGTCGAACATCGCTGCCGCAAGTGCTTTCGCAAGCTCGGTTTTCCCGACACCGGTCGGACCGAGGAAGAGGAACGAACCGATCGGCCGGTTCGGGTCTTTGATTCCGGCCCGAGCCCGGATGACGGCGTCTGATACAAGGCGGACGGCTTCGTCCTGACCGAAGACCCGTGTATGCAGCGTATCTTCGAGATGGAGCAACTTCTCCCGTTCACCTTGCGCAAGACGTGTAACCGGAATCCCCGTCCATTTCGAAACGATATCTGAAATTTCTTCGTCTGTTACGGCTTCGCGGACTAACTCATGAGAGACGTGTTCTGCTGATTCTTCTGCTACATATAACCGATTTTCGAGTTCCGGAATCTGTCCGTATTTGATTTCAGAAGCCGTATTTAAATCATACCGGCCTTCTGCTTCTTGTAAGGCAAGTTTTGCTTTTTCGAGATCTGCCCGCAGCTGCTGGACACCTTGCGAACTTTCTTTTTCATGTTCCCACCGTGTCCGAAGCGCACTCTCATCTTCACGCGCTGAACTTAATTCTTGTTGAAGCGTCTCAAGGCGTTTACGCGAGGCCTCGTCCGTTTCTTTTTTAAGAGCTGCCTCTTCGATTTCAAGTTGCATGACCCGGCGAACGAGTGAATCAAGTTCTGCTGGCATCGATTCCATATCCGTCCGAATCATCGCGCACGCTTCATCGACTAAGTCGATCGCTTTGTCCGGCATGAACCGATCCGTAATATAGCGATCGGAGAGAATGGCCGCTGCGACTAGGGCATTATCATGGATTCTGACACCATGGTGAATTTCGAACCGTTCTTTTAATCCGCGCAAAATCGAAATCGTATCTTCGACGTCCGGTTCTGCGACGAGGACTTGTTGGAACCGGCGTTCGAGTGCAGGGTCTTTTTCAATATATTTTCGATATTCATCGAGTGTCGTCGCCCCGATACAGTGCAACTCACCACGGGCGAGCATCGGCTTGAGCATGTTACCGGCGTCCATCGCCCCTTCTGTTTTTCCGGCTCCGACAATCGTATGCAGCTCATCGATGAAGAGAAGGATTTGCCCTTCCGCTTCCTTGACCTCATTTAAGACGGCTTGCAAACGTTCCTCAAATTCACCCCTGTATTTTGCACCTGCAACGAGCGTACTCATATCCAGGCTAAACAACTGTTTGTTTTTTAAGCTCTCCGGTACATCACCACGCACGATACGTTGGGCGAGTCCTTCAACGATTGCCGTCTTCCCGACACCGGGTTCCCCGATCAGAACGGGATTGTTTTTTGTTTTTCGGCTGAGTATCCGGATGACGCGACGGATTTCATCGTCCCGACCGATGACGGGGTCTGTTTTCCCTGACCGAAAATCAGCGACAAGATCCCGTCCATATTTTTTTAAGACATCAAATGTCGCTTCAGGATTTTTAGTCGTCACTTTCCGATTACCACGCATCGCTATGATGGCTTCGCGTAATGTTTCTTCCGTCACACCTTGCCCCCGTAAATATTGTGTTGCAGGACTCGTTTGTTTCGAGAGTGCGAGTAAGAGGTGTTCGACCGAAACATACTCATCTTGCATCAAACGGGCTTCTGTTTCCGCTTCCGTCAACACGTTCAATAAAGAACTACTGATCCGTGGTGTCGAGACTTGCGCGAGCGCCGGTAATTTTTCAATCGCTTGATTGATGGCTTGTTCCATCTGATCCATCCGCTGATCGAGTTTTTCAAAGACGATCCGAGCGATTCCTTCTTCCTGTGCGATTAAAGCGAGTAATAAATGCCACTCTGTGATTTCACTATGCCGACGTTGTTTCGCAATCGCTTGCGCTGATACGATTGCCTCATGAGCACGATCCGTTAATTTCTCAAAGTCCATGTCGCATTACTCCTTTACTGATAATTGATTTTCCCATTCTTCATAAAACGTTGCATCCATCTCAGGCAACTTCACTTCTAATTGAACAAGTAAAGCACCCCGATGCCCGTCTTGATTACTTAAGCCACGATTTGGAATGCGTAGTCTTGCACCTGGTTTCGTCCCCGGCTTGACCTTTAACTTGACACGTTTTCCTTCAAGCGTATCGGCAATCACTTCGCCACCCAAGACAAACGTCGTCGGATACACACGCACCGTTGAAATGACATCCTGTTCGTGTCGACGGAACCGGTCGTCATCTTTGAGATGAATCGTCACGTAGACGTCACCCGCCACTCCACTTCGGTTACGCAATGAACTTTTTCCGCGCAAACGAACTTTCTTCCCTTCGTAGACGTCTTTCGGAAGACTCATCTGAATCGTCCCTGAAGTTAGACGAATCGTTACTTTTTCATTTGTACTGAGGTGACTGAGTGGTACCGTCAGTTCAAGTTCTTCATCCGTCGATTCTTCTTCTTGGTTAAAAAACGAACCGAACATGTCTTCAAAACCAAAGGATTGACCGCCACCGGTCGGTCGAGACTGTCGTCCATTGTATTGACGGAAGATGTCCTCGTAGTCTGCTGATTGCCCCGGACCCGCGCCAGCCATGCGTTCAAAATCACTTCCATAACGATCATACTGCGTCCGTTTTTCTTCATCCCCGAGGACATCAAAAGCCTCCTGAATATCTTTAAAACGGCGATCTGCACTCGCCTCTTTATTGACGTCCGGGTGAAACTGTTTCGCAAGTTTCCGATACGCTCGTTTGATGTCTTGATTCGTTGCCGACTTTTCGACACCAAGCGTCCGGTAATAATCTTTTGCCATCTCACTTCACTCCTTCACTTATTAACTCTGTATCTTAATTATAAAATCGAATCGTCAATTGGTCAAATATAGTCAAACTTTTTTGTCACGGCTTCTCTTCATCTTTTCACTTTACGGTTTTTCTTCAAACAAGTTTCATGAACCGACTCATGCTATACTGATACCCATAGTTATTCACAAGAAGGAGCGATAAACAAATGGATGGAAAAAAACGTGCAGACGTCAAGCCTGGACTACGTGTCAGCATCGTCTTAAAACAAGATCAGCGTACGGGGAAACGGACGGAAGGAATCGTCAAAGACTTATTGACGAAATCACCGAACCACCCGCACGGCATTAAAGTACGCCTTGAAGATGGTCAAGTCGGTCGTGTTCAGGAAATTCTTTAAGTAGATAAAAAGGCGTTCCCGTCGTGGAACGCCTTTTTCGATTACCGTGTCGCTAAATAACGTAATGTCGCTTCGACTAATATCTTCGCTGCATCGACCATCGCCGGCTCTTCAAAGTCAAATCGTGGATGATGATGCGGATAATGTGATGCATCACCTGCACCGGTAAAGAAGAACGTCCCCGGAACTTCCTTTAAATAATAGGCAAAGTCTTCCCCGCCCATTGTCGGATCAATTTCAAATACACTTGTATCCCCGATCACGTCGCGGGCGACAGCTTCTAAAAAACGTGTCTCAACCAAGTCATTGATGACAGCCGGATACCCTGTTTCATAGTGAAACGTATACGTCGCACCCGCTGCATCACAAATCCCTTTAATCGTCCGCTCCATCTCCGAGACGATTTTTTGAGCAACCGTCTCATCAAACGTCCGGACGGTCCCCGTCAATTGTGCCCGGTCAGCAATGACGTTGAACGTATTCCCGGCATGAAGCGTCCCGATCGTCAAGACGGCTTGCTGCAATGGATCGAGACGACGGCTGACGATACTTTGAAGTTCTTTGACGATGGTCGCCCCGAGTAGTACGGCATCAATCGTTTCGTGCGGTTTTGCCCCGTGTCCGCCTCGGCCGAACAACGTTAACTCGAATTTATCCGCCGCTGCCATGACGGGACCGACCCGTGTTCCGATCGTCCCCAGCTGGGTCGTCGACCAAAGGTGCGTTCCGAAGATGACATCGACTCCGTCAAGACAGCCGTCAGCAATCATCTCACGCGCTCCCCCCGGTACCACTTCTTCTGCATGCTGGTGAATCAAGACGACATTTCCCGTCAGCTGTTCTTTTTGACTGGCGAGAACTTCCGCAACGGCGAGTAATGTCGCGGTATGACCATCATGACCACACGCGTGCATGACTCCTGGAACAGTCGAACGATAATCAACCGTTTTTTCATCTTGAATCGGTAACGCATCAAAATCTGCCCGTAATGCGACCGTTTTCCCCGGTTTTCCTCCTCGAATCGTTCCGACGACACCACGTCCTCCGACATTTCGTCGGACTTCGATTCCAAGTTCTTCGAGACGACTTGCGATATAATTCGGTGTCTCAACCTCGTGAAAAGAAAGTTCAGGATGTTGATGTAAATATCGTCGGCGTTCAACCATTTCCGGAAATAGCTGTTCGATCCGGCTCGCTATCGACTGATCCACTAAGTAGCCCCCTTATTTTTTTCCGTGCAACATCTTTACACTTTCACGTGTGTACTGAAGTCGTTCAATCGTATCCGTATAGTGAATTGCTGCATAAGACAAGAAGAGCACATCAATCGCAAACAATTGTGCCAAGCGCGAACTGAGTGCCGCACTTCGAAGCGGTGCTTCCGGTGCACGCGATGTCCACAATGCGATATCTGCCAGCTGACTGATTCGGTTATCACCAAATCGGGTTAGACTAATCATTTTTAAACCGCGAATTTTTGCCAGTCGCATCAGTTCGACGACTTCTTCTGTTTCCCCGCTGTAAGAAATCGCGAAGAAGACATCATCCGGACTCGCATTTGCAAGGAGTGTCGCTAAAAGATGCTGATCCGATTCTTGAATCGCTAACTTCCCGACGCGCGTCCACTTTTGAGCTGCATCAAGTGCGACGACGTTCGAAGCACCGATTCCATAAAAATAGATAGCACGTGCTTGATCGAGCGCTTTTGTCGCTTCTGCGATTCGGACATCGTTCAATTGTTTGGCTGTATCTTGTAGGGCTTGCATACTGTTACTAAGCGTTTTTTCGATTAAATCTGCTGGACGTTCGTTTTCTTCGATATCGTGATATCCTGTCAAATCCGTTCGTGCCGTATCAGCAGAAATCCGCATCCGCAGTTCCGGATACCCCTTTAATCCAAGCGCACGACAAAATCGGACGACGGCTGCAGCACTCGTATTCGATTCTTCTGCCAAATGATGAATCGTCATCCCGGCGATTTCGTTTGCGTGGGATAAAACAAAATCAGCTACTTTTCGTGACGAGGACGGCAACTCCTCGCGTACTGCTTCAATTTGTGAAAAGATACCACCCTTCATTCAATCCGCTCCTTTGACTTGACGTTCTTTTAGAATTCGTTTTCATGTTATACATTTAGTGTACATTTTATGAAACTTAATTTCAATTCAATTATTGTATTCCAAAATTTAATCATAATAAAAAGGACCCATGTGCATGGATCCTTCAGCTTACAGGAAAAACTTTATCAACGAATTTTAACGATTGGTTTTTTCGTATCGGGTTCGAGGAATAACATCGCTTCCGTATCTCCGTTTAAGTTCGTGACGGTAATCGTCGTCGGAACATTCCGGTTATACTCCCACCGGTTTTCAAGCAGATACGTCACGTATTGGATGAAGGCGACAAGTTCTGCTTTTCCGTAAAATTGAACCGGGATTTTAATTTCAAGCTTCTTCAATTCACCCTCTTGATAGAATCCTTCACCCATCATCCCCGTGTAGTTCGGGAAGTAGTCTTCGAGGCGGTCCTTGAACAAGTCGAATTTCGCCGCGTCATCACGAACGTCATTCGTTGCTGCTGAAGAAGGATAGTAGTAATACTTCTCATCATAATTTTTCCAGTCATTCGCACTAATTTGGTTCCCGCGACCGATGAAGGCCGATGAAAGGTAGTGACCTGAAACCGGTGAACCCTCTTTCTCTTGTAAATAGAGGGCAACGTGGATCGGTGTCGTCTTCATCCCGTCCGTCTTCCGCATCTTTTGGACGAGTTCGTTTGCCATTTTCTTGCCTTGCTCGATGACTTTTTTCTCATCTAATTTCACAGTATATGTCGGCCCATAGTTTTCATCTTGGAAAACGTACTCACTATTTAAGACTAACGCAATCGATGTCCCACCCAGTTCGAGTTTTTTATCTTCTTCGAGCATGTAGTCTTGTTCTAAGATGTGCGATAAAATCAAAGGAGACTTCTGATTTTTCTCTTTATATGATTTTCCAGTCGTGTACGCCGGGTTTAATCCTTCTGGATCACTCCCACTCGTATCTGCTTTTCCTGTTCGAAGCAACCACTTTGCGATTTGGTCCGCTTCCAGCAGTTGACCTTCTTGGTAATAGTATTTTTCCGGGTCAAAAAACTGTGTTGAATGGCGCATCAGCCCGGTCTCAATCTCATCCAGTTCAAGCCGTGAGCTGACCCGCTTTTGTGTCATCCCGCGGGCGACGCTTGGCCGAAACGGAAGTACCGTTCGATAGTACGAATCGGTCGTATCGATTGCCGGACTGACAACTGCTTGGACTTCTTTACCTTGTTCGCTCTCAGTAATGACTTCTTTCGTATCGCTGTCTTGTGATAGATCCATCGAACAAGCACCTAAAAATAGTGTGCTCGTCAATGTCAATGCTATCATTTTTCTATATCTCATCATCATTGCACCCCATGTTTTAAAATCGTTCTCTTTATCATAACAGAATCGTTTTCAATCGGGGAAGCACTAGTTTTCCCCTACTTTTCAAAAAGCACTGCGTGACTTTTAATCGCGCGAAAGGACAATCTTATATGAAACAACGACAAGTCATCGGGCTCCTTCTCTTATCAGCAGGCATTTTATTCATGCTTTGGCCCATTTGGAATACCTATCAAAAACAAGCAACAACGACTGATTTAAAGCAACAATGGAAAAAAAGCTTACAAACGGTTGATGCAAAAGAAACGACAAAACCACTGGCGACAAAAGGTGACGGACTCTTAACAATCCCTTCACTTGATTTCGAACAAGTCATCTTAGAAGGAGCTTCGACCGATGTTCTTGATCGCAGTATCGGGCACATCAAAGAAACCGGTGCCCCGGGAAAAGGAAACTATGCTTTAGCAGGACACCGAAGTTTTACGAAAGGACTTCATTTCAACAAGTTACCGCAACTGAAAACAGGAGCCGATGTCATCGTCACCACAAAAGACCATCGTTATACGTACCGCATGGAAAGTTCAAAACTCGTCAAGCCGACGGATCTCTCCGTTCTCGATCAAAACGTCAAACAACCGATGATTACACTCATCACTTGTGATCCACCGGAAACCGCGACAAACCGCTTAATCAAACAAGGTGTGTTGATTAAAACAGAAACACTTGATTGAGTCTAGCACTTCATCTGCTTTCAAACACAAACAAAAATCCGAGTGATTCTTTTCAAAAGAAGAATCGCTCGGATTTTTTTAAGGCGTAGACCCTACTCTGAATCGCTTATTTTAAATCACGCCTCGTGTCGTGCCAATTCTTCCAGCAATCGTGCCTCATCCCAAATCTCAATTCCGAGTGATTCAGCCTTCGTCAACTTCGACCCCGCCTTTTCACCTGCGACTAAGATATCGGTTTTCTTACTCACACTCCCGGTCACGTCTGCACCGAGTACCTCAAGACGCTTTCCAGCTTCCGAACGTTTTAGCGATTCCAGTGTCCCGGTCAAAACAATCGTTTTCCCGGAGAACGGTGCATTCGATTGATCGATCCGTTGACCAAGAAACTGTTGGTTCAGTCCAAGCGCTGCTAAATCCTGAATTAGTGCCTGTGCTTCCGGATGCTCGAAGTACTGCGTAATCGAGTCAGCAATTTTACTGCCGACTCCGTCGATCGCCACAATTTCATCGTAACTTGCTTGCGCGATTCCGGTTAACGTATCAAAACGTTCTGCGAGCAGATACGCTGCTTTTTGACCGACGAGACGGATCCCAAGACCAAAGACGAGGCGTTCGAGCGAATTTTGTTTCGACGCCTCGATTGCCGCCAGTAACTTATCGACTGACGTTTCTCCCATCCGTTCATAGGTCAAGAGTTCATCACGATCGAGACGATACAAGTCAGCAAGCGTCCGAATTGCTTGATGTTCATACAGTTGACGGACAACTTTTTCACCAAGCCCATCGATGTTCATCGCTTGGCGCGAGACGAAGTGGATGATGCCTTCCGTCAACTGGGCTGGACATTCCGGACTGACGCAGCGCACGTCGACTTCACCTTCGAGGCGGACGAGCTCCGACTGACAGGCAGGACATTGTTTCGGGAATTCAATCGGTTGTTCCGCCCCCGTTCGTTCTGAAACGACGACACTGACGACAGCCGGAATAACGTCCCCCGCTTTTTTAATGATGACTTGATCGTGCAGGCGGATATCTTTTTCCGTGATGAAGTCCGCGTTGTGTAACGTCGCATAACTGACGGTCGAACCAGCAACGACGACGGGTGCGAACCTTGCGCGTGGTGTCACTTTCCCGGTCCGTCCGACACTAAAGTCAACTTCTTCGACGGTCGTCATCACTTCTTCAGCAGCAAATTTATAGGCGGTCGCAAACCGTGGACTCTTCGCCGTAAAACCTAATTCTTCTTGATCGTCATAGCGGTCGACCTTGAGCACGATGCCATCGATTTCATACGGCAATGTCGCACGCTCTGCCGTCCAGTACGTGATGAACGCTAAAATATCTTCTACCGTCTGACATGTTTTCATTTCTTTGTTCGTCGGTAAACCGAGCTGTGCCAGTTGTTCCATCGCTTCACTATGAGAGCGCGCCGTCAGCGTATTGACGCCGACACCGTAGACGAATAACGATAAATTGCGTGACGCCGTTATCGACGAGTCGAGTTGCCGTAAGCTACCGGCTGCGGCATTTCGTGGATTGGCGAATAATGCTTCTTCGCGTGCCGTCCGTTCCTCGTTTAAGCGCTCGAACGATTGTTTCGGCATGTAGGCTTCGCCGCGAACTTCAACCGTCTCCTGCTCACGCAGACGTAACGGTAACGCTTTAATCGTCCGTAAGTTTTGGGTAATGTTCTCCCCGACCGTTCCGTCACCTCGTGTCGCCCCACGAACGAGTAGTCCGTCTTCATACTTTAAAGAAATCGCGAGTCCGTCGAACTTCAGCTCCGCGACATATGTCGTTGCACGACCGAGCGACCGTTCAATCCGCTCGACCCATTCCCGGATCTCCGTTTCATCGAAGACGTTGCCAAGTGAGAGCATCGGTAAGTCATGCGTCACCTTTTCGAATGCTTCGAGTGGCGCTGCTCCGACACGTTGGGTCGGAGAATCCGCCGTAATCAGTTCCGGATGGGCCGTTTCCAGTTCAGTCAGTTCCCGTAGCAATTGATCGTACGTGCTATCCGGTACGGTCGGCTGATCTTTTACGTAATATTCATAGCTGTACTGATTTAGTTTTTGGCGCAATGCTTCGATGCGTGCTTGGTCTTCCATTTTGACGCCTCCACTCATACCTTTTTAATTGGTGCGAATTTTGCAAGCAGCCGTTTAATCCCGACTGCCGGGAACGCGATATCAATCTCAAGACTATCGCCAGACCCACGTGTTTGGACGACCGTTCCTTGCCCCCACTTACCATGCTCTGCCTTGTCCCCGACATTCCAGCCAAGTGACTCGGCGCCGGATGTTTTCATCGCTGTCGGTTTCGTGACCGAACGACCGATAACAGCTTTCCCTTGCGGAACCGGACGATCTTCCCATGGGAGTGGTTTGGGTTTTTTACCAGTCCGTTCGATAACTTCTTCCGGTAACTCGGCTAAGAAACGCGATTCTTGGTTCGCATTTGTCCGTCCGTATAACGAGCGCATCCGCGCATGCGAGAGATAAAGTCGTTTTTCTGCTCGCGTGATGCCGACGTAGGCCAGGCGGCGTTCTTCTTCCATCTCGTCTTCATCTTGCAGCGAACGGCTGTGCGGGAACAAACCTTCTTCCATTCCAATCAGGAAGACGACCGGGAACTCAAGCCCTTTCGCCGAGTGCAACGTCATCAACGTGACTTGCTCACCTGGATCCGTTTCATCAAGCGAATCAACATCGGCGACGAGTGTCAAGTCGGTCAAGAAGGCAATGATCGTCCGGTCTTCCGGATCTTCTCCTTCTGTCTCCTTCTCGAAGTTTTGCGCGACAGTGATGAACTCGTTGATGTTCTCAAGACGACTTTGTGCTTCAAGCGTCTTGTCTTCCTTTAAGACTTGACGATAGCCTGATTTTTCAAGAACTTCCTCGACGAGCTCCGAGATGCTGATAAATTCCTGCATCTGACGTAACCCCATGATCATCGTCCGGAAATCCGTCAATTTAGCTGCCGTCTTTGGTGCGATATTCGACAATTCGATATCACGGATGGCATCCATCAAGGACACACCCTGAAGATCAGCGAAGTCACGTAATTTATCAATCGTTGTCGCCCCGATTCCACGTTTCGGTTCATTGACGATTCGGGCAAAGGATAAATCCTCGTTCGGGTTCGAAATCAGGCGGAGATAGGCAAGAACGTCTTTGATTTCTTTTCGATCGTAGAACTTTGTTCCGCCAATCATTTTGTACGGTACGTTTGACTTCAGTAACGTTTCCTCGATTGCACGCGATTGAGCGTTCGTCCGGTACAAAATTGCGATGTCGTTAAGCTTCATCCCGTAACGTAGCGAATTGCGAATTTCTTGGACGATGTAAAAGGCCTCTTCCCGCTCGTTTTCCGCCGTATGGATAATCAATTTTTCCCCTTCGAGATTTTCCGTCCAAAGCTTTTTATCTTTTCGTGTACTGTTGTTTTTGATGACATGGTTTGCCGCATCAAGAATTCGTTTGGACGAACGATAGTTTTGTTCGAGCAAGATGACGCGGGCTGTCGGATAATCCTCTTCAAACGACAAGATGTTCGCGATATCCGCACCACGCCAGCGATAAATCGACTGATCGGAGTCACCGACGACACAGAGGTTTTGATGTGCGGCTGCTAATAAGTTAACGAGATCGTATTGGGCTTTGTTCGTATCTTGATACTCATCGACATGGATGTAACGGAATTTTTTTTGATAAAAGGCGAGTACGTCCGGTGCTTGTTTGAATAACTCTGTTGTCTTGCCAATCAAGTCATCGAAATCGAGCGCATTATTGCGGCGTAAGACGGATTCGTATCCTTTATAAATTTCAGCGACTGTTTTTTCATATGGATTCGTCACGATTGACGCATAGAACTCAGCACTCCGTAATTCATTTTTTTGACTTGAAATAATAGAGAGCATCGACCGTGGATCCCATTTCTTCGGATCAAGGTTCTGTTCTTTCAAGACCAATTTAAGTGCCGACTGCTGATCGCTTGAATCAAGGATTGTAAAGTTCCGGTCGTAACCAAGCTTATCGATATCACGACGTAACATCCGGACACACATCGAGTGGAAGGTCGAGACCCAGATGTCGTTTGCGACCCCGCCGACTAAACGACCGATTCGGTCACGCATTTCCCGTGCGGCTTTATTCGTAAAGGTAATCGCTAAGATGTTCCATGGTGCGACTTGTTTTTCCGCCATCAAATAGGCGACACGATGCGTCAAAACACGTGTTTTCCCTGAACCGGCTCCTGCCATGATCAGCAAGGGACCGTCCGTATGTTTGACCGCTTTCGCCTGCTCCGGATTCAATCCGCTCACGAGCTGTTCACTTAAATTAAACATGTAATAGCCTCATTTCTTTTTTCCGAACTTTTGTTCTTATATTTTATCGTGTTGCTTCTACTGTCGCAAGTGCTGCTTTTAAATCCTCATAAATGATATTTCCGACGACAATTGTATCAGCATACCGGAACATTTCCCGAGCCCGCTCGACGGAATCGATTCCGCCCCCATAAAACAGCCGCGCCTGCCGGACGACGTCCTTGACGGCTGCGACGACTTCCGGATTGCCATAGACGCCGCTGTACTCAAGATAGACGATCGGCAGACGGAACACACTGTCCGCGAGTTGAGCGTAGGCGACGACTTCTTCGTCCTGTAATACTTTTGCTTTTGTGACGTGCGCGACCTTCGCCTCCGGATTCAAGACGATGTAGCCTTCTCCGACCAGGTCGGCATGGGCCAGCATATGCCCGACTTCCTGTAAGGCTTCGACCTGTTTTTCGACCAGATATTCTAGCGTACCACTATTTAAGACGCTCGGAGTCAAATACGTATCAAACCCCATCGTCGCCGCTTCGAGCTCAGAAATTTCAAGTGCGACCGCGACCGGATATCTTCGCAGACGCATCAGTAAGTCGAGCGTCGCATCCAGCGTAATGTCGTCCGTCCCCCCGACGATGATTGCATCTGTTCCAGAGGTTGCGATTGCTGCGAGGGTCGTCTCCTCGATTTCTTTTGCTGGATCTAATTTAAAGACATGCCGCCATTCATCATACGGTAGTAACACGTTCGTCCCATCCTTCCTATCTTGTTCATCTCTAATTAGTATAAAACAAAAACCCATCTCGCGCAGGGCGAGATAGGTCAAGTAGTCGCGCGTCGTTTCGTTAAGAGTGCTGCGAGTCCGAGCGCTAAAAATCCGTAAAGGACGGCGAATGCCCATGGCTCAGCGAGAAAAAAACCGAGCACCGGGACGTCGAGTAACGATGATTCAGGCGAGCAGAGTGCCCGTCCATTGACGATTGCCAGAAATGGCAAGGCCGGAACAGCAAAGATGTAACCAAAATTAATCCAAAATGTACGATTCATGCAATCGTCTCCTTAACCGATAATGACGGATTCCTTCGGATAATTGTATTTTCGTTTTGGCTGATTCGCTTTTAAGAGTAAGACAAACGAGATGACACCGATTCGTCCGATGAACATTAAAATCGATAATGTCCATTTTCCGACATTCGATAACTCACTCGTGATCCCGAGCGATAACCCGGTCGTTCCAAACGCGGAACATGCTTCAAAGAACAGCACAAGGAATGGTGCATCCTCGAACATGAGCAAGACAATCAATCCGATGATCGTCACTCCCGTCGAAACGACAATGACGACGAACGATTTCCAAATGTCCGATTGGTCAATTTCACGTCCGAAAATCTTGATTCCATATTCTCCACGGATGAAGGCGACAACACTAAGTAATGCAACAGCAAACGTCGTTGTCCTGATCCCCCCACCGACGGATGATGGAGAAGCACCGATGAACATTAAAATGGATAAGACGAAGACGGAAGCTTGTGAAAATGTCGTAATATCAACCGTCGTCAATCCACCATTTCGTGTCGTAACCGACTGGAACAGCGCATCGACAATTTTTTCATCAATCGGTAATCCTTTAAAGGACTGGTTCCATTCAAACAGCAACAGACTGCCCGTCCCGAACAGGACGAGGATGAAGAACGTCGAGGCTGTCAGTTTCGTAAATAACGAAAAGTGATACGGTTGTCGTGTCGATTGACGTGTTGCCCGGTAGGCAAAGTATCGTCGCACTTCAACAAGTACAGGGAAACCAATCGCACCGAGTGTCAATAAGACGATTTGCATAAAGACGACAAATAAGTCTCCTCGAAACGGAAGAAGCGACTCTCCTGTGATATCGAACCCCGCGTTCGTCGTCGCACTGACTGAACCGAAGACACCTTGCAACATTGCTTCACCGATCGTCGGAAAGTATTTCGTATAATAAAGGCCTAAAATAAGTGCACCGATCAATTCAATGGAAAGAATGATTAAGATGACTTCACGGATATATTTGACGACCCCTTGCATCGTCGTCTGGTTTTGATCACGAACGACGAGTTGCCGTTCTCGAAAACCGATTCGCTTCCCCAAGATGACCCACATCGCGATATGGAGCGACATCAAGCCAATTCCACTTACCTGCACCAAAATCATGATCATAAAATATCCGAACGTCGTAAACGTATCGGAGACGGAAACGGTCGTCAATCCGGTCACACTGACACAGCTAACCGCCATGAACACCAAGTCTGTAAAATCCCAGTCATAGTCTCCACGGGTCGACCACGGTAGTCCTAATAAAATGATTGCGATGATGACAGCAACGAAATAGATGATGACGAGCGACTGGATCGGCGTCAGTTTTCGAATGAAATGCTGAATCTTTTGTTGAAACGCTAAATCCATCCAGGTTCGTCCTCCTTCATCAAAGCAGCGGATAACCGATTAGTTATCCGCTACTGTTTCTTCTTTCAAACCTAAACGTGCTAACGCTAAATCGTAACCACCAGAGCCATAGTTCAAACAACGTTTCACACGTGAAATCGTCGCCGTCGACGCCCCGGTCGCCTTCTCGATTTTATGATACGTGTTTCCTTCACGTAGTTGACGTGCCACTTCGAGACGTTGCGCAAGCGCTTGAATCTCGTTGACCGTCGCTAAATCTTCAAATAAAGTGTAGCAATCTTCTAATGAATCCATCTTCATGATGGCCGTAAATAATTGGTCGAGTTCTTTCCCTCGTAATTTATCGAGTTGCATCTTGTAACTTCCTTTCCCATTCAATCACTCTTTAATAGTTTAAAGCGCGACGTTTTAAATTTCAAGCATCAGCGTAAAATCGCTGGGAAAAGAACTTTTTTCCGAAGGACTTCATAGATGCCTTGCGGCGTGATGCGGACATACGGCAAGTGCGTCGATGCAAGGAATAATAACGTATAAATCGGATCTTCGAATTGGTACCCCCGTGCGAACAACGCTTCACGCAATGCTGTTTCCTGAACGATTAAGTCTTCGAGCGGTAAATCAGAAGTCTGTCCCATCAACGTCAACGGAATCTCGGCAATCACTTCCCCGTCTTCGACGAGAACAATTCCCCCACCGAATGCTTTCATCCGTTCAAACGCCACCTGCATATCTTGTTTCGATTTCCCGATCATTAAGATATCACCACTGATTGAATAGGAACTGACCATCCCCCCGACGTTCGTCGCAAAGTTTTTCAAAACCGTATTAAGGCGCCATTTCCCTTGCCGATCAAGCAACATTAAAAACGACTCATTGCAATCGGCAGGTAAGACAGGCACGCTCGTATCATGTTCAACTTGATACAATTTCATGATGACCGAGTTGATCATCTCAAGACCAACCGGCATGCTGAATGAAAAATCTTGATCCGTCAATGAGACGCTGACTTCAGACTTCTGCATTAATTCCATCGCTTGATCGAGTGCTTCAACGGGGTAGCACGGAATATCGTCGCGCCGGACCCACGTCCCGCGTGCTAGGACATCGACGGGTGTCGGTTGATCGATCGCTTCTAAAATATTTAAGTGGGCAATCCGTCCAGGTGCGATACTTCCCAGGAGATGATCAAGATTAAAGTGACGTGCTGCATTGTACGAGGCAATCCGGTACGCTTCTTCTGCCGGAATTCCCGCAGCAAGCATCAAGCGGACCGTCTCGTCCATCAAACCAGACTTATAGAAGGACGGTGTCGAACCATCTGTCGTCACGAGGACCTTTTCATAATTTTGTAATCCGGCTTCGACAAGTCCTGCAAAAATGTCCGGTAAATCAGGACGAATCGATGAGTAACGAATCGTCGTCGTATATCCTAATTCAAGACGCGTCAATGCTTCCTCGACCGTCATCGCCTCATGGTCACTCGTTACGCCATAAAGTGCCATCTTTGTCAGGGTTTTCGCAGATGCTCCCGGGAAATGCCCTTCAATCGGTTTTCCGAGCTTCATCGCGTCCTGCATCCATTGAAGTAACTCATCATCGCCTTGTGAAAGACGGGGCCATCCTGTCAATTCTCCCGCCTGAATAACTTGGGGATGTTTGAGCCAGGCTTGAATCCGCTTGTTGTCAATCGAGATACTATCTGCATCAAGTTCCGTCTGTGCGTCGAGTCGTGCCCACCAATACATCGATGTCGGAATATCCGCTAACGCTTCAACTTGTGCAAACGCTTGCTCGACGGGCTCTAACAAAAGGAGCATATTATCATTGACGAGTGTCGTCGTTCCACGCTCCGCAGCAAACTTCGCGAGCGTCGCCGGATTATATAATTGGAAGGGATGGGCATGCGGTTCAATGTATCCTGGTACGATGAATTTCCCTGTTGCATCGTAGACCTCGTCCGCCTGGTCCGGCATATCCGGTCCGACATAGATAATCCGGTCTCCGCTAACCCAGATATTCGCCGTGCGCCATGCTTTCAACCCATGATTTAAGTACGTCGCATTTTCAAGTACGAGTGTAGGTGCAAGCTGTCCGCTGATGACCGCTTGGTGACCACGTACTTCAGTTTTCGTCCAAGGGGACCTTCCACAATTCTTTTTCACGAAAGCTCGACCTCCTTTTATTTTCTGAAAACGCTTTCTTATACTTCTTATACTAAAATGTTATCAAAAAAGTTTCAAGGTAATTTCATGTATATCCGACCTATTTCGACAAAATAACACAAAACTATCAAGGAAGACAATCAACTTTTGCTTATTCCTTCGGTTAAACGTCTGCTCTTCTCACATTTTTTCCGGTGTTGGACTGTATCGAACCTGATGCTTATCATGCCAGCCGCTCCTCTCCTTTTCGAATCGTCTTGCTCTTTCAGGTATTTCAGGCCGTATGCGAATTAGACAAATTCCTGATGCTCGTCATGTCAGCCGCTCCTCTCCTTCTCGAATCGTCTTCTAGCGGCAATCCTTCGCGCCGCTTCGCTACGCTGCAGGGTCGCTCTTGATTGCTTTTCGCTAAGAAGCGATTCAAGTCGGAAGTCGCGTCCTGACACAGCTGTTTTTTAGAGCAGTATTCAAAAAAACGGCACCCTGACAAAAGTTTCGCTTCTCGTGACTCCTACGGGAAAAAGCGCGGTTCGCGCTGTCAGAGGCAAGCGAGACCCTGCTACTTGTTCGTAGAATCAAGGAGCAACGGCTCGCGCCTCGCCCGAGGAAAGCACGAGAAGGAAGAATCTTTTGTCAAAAAACATCCTCTCAAAAAACTATGCTGTTTAAAAAGAAATCTCATTCAAAAAACGGCACCCTGACAAAAGTTTCGCTTCTCGTGACTCCTGCGGGGAAAAGCGCGATTCGCGCTGTCAGAGGCAAGCGAGACCCTGCTACTTGTTCGTAGAATCAAGGAGCAACGGCTCGCGTCTCGCCCGAGGAAAGCACGAGAAGGAAGAATCTTTTGTCAAAAAACATCCTCTCAAAAAACTATACTGTTTAAAAAGAGATCTCATTCAAAAAACGGCGTCGTGACAAAAGTTTCGCTTCTCGTGACTCCTGCGGGAAAAAGCGCGGTTCGCGCTGTCAGAGGCAGGCGAGACCCTGCTACTTGTTCGTAGAATCAAGGAGCAACGGCTCGCGCCTCGCCCGAGGAAAGCACGAGAAGAAAGAATCTTTTTGTCAAAACCAACCTCTCAAAAAACGACATCCCGACACAGCTTTCGTTTCTCGTGACTCTTACAAGGAAAAGCACAAGAAGGAAAAACCTTTTGTCAAAACCCTTCTTTTAAAAAAAAGCCAAGCGAAATCGCTTGGCTTTTTACATAACAGTTTCCTTTAAATTCATGTTGTCCGAAACGCCTTTTTCGCAATATCCGTCCGGTAAAAGAAACCGGTTTGATCAAACGAAGCTAACCCTTGATAAATATCAGCGACTGCTGCTTCCATCGTCGCGGCTTGACTGACACAGACGAGGACACGCCCGCCTGCTGAAACGAGTGTATCGTCCTTTTCTGTCGTCCCGGCATGAAAAACTAAGACTTTCGAATCGATTGATGTAAGATCAATCGGTTGTCCTGTCTGCGGTCGTTCCGGATATCCGTCTGCCGCGATGACGACACCGACCGTCGCAGCATCAGACCACAGGACTTCAGGCTCCTCACCTGCTGTGAGCGGGATGATGACATCGAGCAAGGGGGTTTCGAGACGCGGTAAGATGACTTCTGTTTCCGGATCCCCGAACCGCGCATTAAACTCGATGACGGACGGTCCGCGGTTCGTCAACATCAGACCCGCGTATAAGAATCCTGTAAAGGGAATCCCTTCGCTTGCCATCTGCTCGACAAGGGGACGCAAGATCCGTGTCATCGCTTCATCCGTGACGGCTTGTTCATCGAATTGAGGCAACGGGCTGTAAGCACCCATTCCACCGGTATTCGGTCCGGCATCACCGTCGAAGGCACGCTTATGATCTTGCGACAAGACCATCGGGATGACGGTCTCTTCATGGACGAATGCCATCAAGGAACACTCTTCTCCGACGAGACATTCTTCGATGACAACGCTACTTTGGTCACCGAAGTCACCGGCGAAGATGTCTTCAATTGCGCGAACTGCTTCATCAAGCGTCGTCGCCACCGTGACGCCTTTACCTGCTGCGAGACCATCTGCTTTGATGACGATCGGTGCCCCTTGACGGGAGACATACGCTTTCGCTTCTTCTGCCGATGTAAAGACAGCGAATGCTGCCGTCGGAATCCCTGCCCGTTCCATCAATCCTTTGGCGAACTGTTTACTTCCTTCAAGTGCCGCCGCTTCACGCGAAGGACCAAAAATCTTAAGACCCGCTGCTTCGAAGGCATTGACGACACCGAGGACAAGTGGGCCCTCTGGTCCGACAATCGTCCAATCAATCTGTTCGTCTTTAGCAAATTGGACAAGCTCACTGATGGCATCTTCCCGAATCGGGACACATGTGGCTTCCGTCATCCCGACATTTCCCGGCGCGGCATAAATCGTTTTGACTCGTTCATCTTGTGCTAGCTTCCAGACGAGCGCGTGTTCACGCCCGCCTTTTCCGATTACTAATACCTTCATGCAAGTCGCCTCCACTCAGTGTTTGAAATGACGGACATTCGTAAAGATCATCGTGACGCCGTGTTCGTTACACGCATCAATCGACTCTTGGTCACGAATCGACCCACCCGGTTGGATGATTGCCGTAATCCCGGCTGCCGCCGCGGCTTCGACCGTATCGCGCATCGGGAAGAAGGCGTCAGATGCGAGAGATGCACCAATCGCCTTGTCACCGGCTTGCGCGATGGCGATGCTCGCCGACCCGACACGGTTCATCTGCCCTGCCCCGACACCGACCGTCACTTCATCTTTCGCTAAAACAATCGCGTTCGACTTGACGTGTTTGACAGCACGCCATGCGAGCTTCAAGTCTTCCCATTCGGCTGCTGTCGGTTTACGGTCCGTGACGACACGTGCTGCTGCATCATCTAATGTCTCATCGTCGCTATCTTGGACAAGCATACCGCCAGCGACGGCTGTATAGCGAATCGCTTGGACACGTTTGACATCCAGTTCAAGCAAACGCAGGTTTTTCTTCGCTGCCAACAGCTCGAACGCTTCTGTCGTAAACGATGGGGCGATGATGATTTCAAGGAAGATGCCACTGAGCTGCTCCGCTGTCGCGAGATCGACTTCACGGTTCAGAGCGACGATGCCGCCAAAGATCGAGACCGGATCTGCTGCATGCGCCCGGCGGAAGGCTTCGTCGATTGTCGGACCGACAGCGACGCCACACGGGTTCATGTGTTTGACGACGACGGCTGCTGCTTCGCGGAACTCATCAAGGATTTCAAGTGCGGCATTGGCATCTTGAATATTGTTGTATGACAATTCTTTTCCGTGCAGTTGGTTCGCTGATGCAAGAGACGCCCCACGATAGATCGGTGTTTTATAAAACGCCGCTTCCTGATGCGGATTTTCTCCATAGCGTAAGTCTTGTACCTTCTCGAGCGTAATCGTTAATTGCTCCGGGAATTTTTCTCCCGTTTGTGTCAAGAAGTAGTCCGCAATCAAGGCGTCGTAGGCTGCCGTATGACGGAAGGCTTTCGCTGCTAATTTTTGGCGTGTTTCAAACGTCGTTCCACCGAGGTTGATTTCTTTGATGATTTCGCTGTAGTCTGCTGGATCAACGACAACCGTCACGGCTGCATGGTTTTTCGCAGCAGAACGAATCATGCTCGGTCCACCGATATCGATGTTTTCAATTGCGTCTGCGTAAGGAACGTCCTCTTTCATAACCGTTTCCTTAAATGGATACAGATTGACGACAACGAAATCGATTGGTTTGATGTGTTGCTCTGCCATTTGTTCGCGGTGCGTCTCTAAATCACGACGTCCAAGTAAACCTCCATGGACCATTGGATGTAACGTTTTCACACGACCGTCAAGCATCTCCGGGAATTGTGTGACTTCACTGATACCGATGACCGGAAGTCCTGCTGCCTCAAGTGCTTGATGGGTCCCGCCTGTCGATACAAGTTCAATCCCTGCTTCGTGAAAGGCTTGTCCCAGTTCTACGACTCCTGTTTTATCCGATACACTAATTAACGCTCTCATACGTTTGCCCCCTCTTTAATCCACTCTTCGATGACTTGCGGATACAATCTGTGCTCTACTTGCTGAATCGCTTTCTGTAGCGTTTCCCGCGTCATATCCTCAGTGATACGGACCGCTTCCTGTGCCATGATTGGTCCCGTATCCATTCCTTCATCGACTATATGAATTGTAACACCTGTGATTTTAACTCCGCCACGAAATGCTTGCCCGATGGCATCTTTTCCTGGAAATGCCGGAAGCAGCGACGGATGGATGTTGACGATTCGTCCGGCATACCGTGCGAGAAGGACATCACCGACGAGACGCATATATCCGGCTAGGATAATCCGTTCCACGTCTCGCCGCTCTAGTTCCGCAACGATTTCGCGTTCAAAAGACGGTTTATCCGGGTAGTCCTTGGCTGTAAAAACAAACACATCACAGCCACGTCTTCGTGCCCGCTCGATGACGAGCGCCTCTTTTTGATCGCAGACGACGAGTTCAATCGTCGCCTGTAAACGTCCTGCCTCAATCGCTTCAAATAACGCTTCAACATTACTCCCGCTTCCGGAAGCAAAACAGGCAAGCCTCATTGGTCGACTCCTTTGATGCGAATCCCGTCTTGATCTGTCACCGTCCCGATCGTATAGGCCGTTTCATTTTCGCGCGCCAGGCGTGCCGTCACTTCGGTCACGTGTTCCGGCTTGACGATCATCATGTAGCCGATCCCCATGTTGAAAACGTTATACATCTCGTCACGCGGAATGTTTCCGGCTTGTTCAAGCCAATCGAAGACCGGTAACGTCGGCCATTTTTTCGGATCAAACGTCGCTCCGCAACCTTCCGGAAGGACACGTGGTACGTTTTCATAGAAACCGCCACCCGTGATATGGACCATCGCTTGAATCTTCTCTGTTTCGAGCGCTGCTTTGACAGCTTCGACATAAATCCGTGTCGGCATCAACAAGGCATTGCCGATCGTGTTACCGAGCATCATCAATTCATCTTCATACTGAAGACCACTTTCTTCGACGATTTTTCGGACGAGTGAAAATCCGTTCGAGTGAACCCCTGACGACGCGAGCCCTAAAATGACATCACCGGGTGTAACACCTTCACCAGTAATCAATTTTTGTTTTTCGACGGCACCGACGGCAAAGCCGGCAATATCATACTCACCGTCTGCATACATCCCCGGCATCTCTGCCGTCTCGCCACCGATTAACGTACACCCCGACTGGACACAGCCTTCGGCGACACCGGCGACAATCCGTTCGATTTTCGACGGAATGGCTTTACCGAGTGCGATGTAGTCGAGGAAATAGAGCGGTTCTGCACCCTGGACGATAATGTCGTTGACACACATCGCGACACAATCAATCCCAATCGTATCGTGTTGGTCGAGGGCGAAGGCAAGTTTTAACTTCGTTCCGACGCCATCTGTCCCGCTGACGAGCACCGGTTCTTTTAGATTCAATTGACTGAGGTCGAACATTGCACCGAAACTTCCGAGTCCCGTCATGACTTCCTTCCGCATCGAACGGGCGACGTGTTTTTTCATCCGGGATACGGATTCGTACCCTGCGGTCAGGCTAACACCTGCTGCTTCGTATTGTTTACTCATGCTTTGTTCCCCCATCTATTCAAAGTTTGGCTTCTAGTTCAAGTGCACCGATCGGTGTCGGATATTCGCCTGTGAAGCAGGCCGTACATTGTCCTTTCAGTGGACCATCGAACGGACGGTCAATCGCATTGACCATTCCGTTGACTGTCAGAAACTCCAGTGAGTCAGCACCGATTTCTTGGCAAATCTCACTGGGTGTCAGGCGGGCGGAAATCAGTTCGTCTTTTGACGACGTATCGATGCCGTAATAACACGGATTCGTGATGGGCGGCGCCGTGATGCGGACATGAACTTCCGTTGCCCCGGCTTCGCGTAACAGTCCAACGATGCGGCGGCTTGTCGTCCCACGCACGATGGAATCATCAACCATGATGACCCGTTTGCCGTTGACGACACCCCGTAGTGCCGACAGTTTCATTTTAACGCCGCGTTCCCGTAATTCTTGCGACGGCTGAATGAACGTCCGTCCGACGTAACGGTTTTTAATCAATCCCATCTCGTAGGGAATCCCGCTCGCTTCCGCATAACCAATCGCAGCGGAGATACTTGAATCCGGAACACCTGTGACGACATCTGCCTCGACCGGTGCTTCTTCGAACATTTTTTTGCCAAGTGCTTTTCGTGCCGTATGGACATTGACCCCATCAATCATCGAATCGGGACGGGAAAAGTAGATGTATTCCATCGAACACATCGCCCGCTCATGCGGTTCCATATACTGCCGTGATGACATGCCGGACGTCGTGATCGTCACGAGCTCTCCCGGCTCGATGTCACGAATGAACTCGGCCCCGACGATATCAAAAGCACACGTTTCCGATGAAAAGACGATGCCGCCATCTGGTGTTTTCCCGAGTGATAACGGGCGCAGACCATGTGGATCGACGGCGACGTACAACGTATCTTCCGTTAAAAAAAGAAAGGCGAATGCACCGACAAGCCGCGCCAGACTATCGGCAATCCGGTCTTCGAGTGTCGGTAATTTACTCCGTTTGACGAGGTGGGCGACGACTTCCGTATCGCTTGTCGTCTGGAAAATCGCCCCTTCCGCCTCAAGTAAATGTTTTAACGAATCGGCATTGACGAGATTCCCGTTATGGGCAAGTGCCAAGTCACCCGTCCGTGATTTGAAGTGAAGCGGTTGTGTGTTCTCGAGCGTGTTGCCACCAGCTGTCGAGTAACGGACGTGTCCGATCGCATGCTGTCCGGCTAACGAATCGAGTGTCTCTTGTGAAAAAACTTCCGTCACAAGTCCTTGTCCCCGGTGTGGAAGAAGCAGGTTGCCGTCACTCGCGACGATTCCTGCGCCCTCCTGCCCCCGGTGTTGCAGACTGTGGAGACCATAATAAGCAAGTTGTGCCGCTTCCGGTTGTCCGAAAATCCCGAATACCCCACACTCTTCATTTAATCCTTTGATGTCATATAACACGCGATCGCCCCTTCCCAGTCGGCTTGCAGTGTTGAACGTGTTGCTTCGATGAGTGTGTCCGTTGTCTTGATTTGAATCGAATCCTCTGCTGTGACGTGACCTAGTTTTTCAGCACCTGTCTGTTCGACGAAGGCTGCCTCGTGCTCCGGCTTCACCGATACGACGAACCGGGATTGTGATTCACTGAAGAGATGTAACGCCGGTCCTTCAAATGTCACGTCGAGACCGAGCGTCGTTCCGAATGTCATTTCTGCCAAGGCGACGGCGAGTCCACCTTCCGCGACATCATGGATGGCTGTGACGAGCCCTGCCTGAACGGCTGTTTGTAAGGCACGTAAACGGGTTTGTTCGACGTTCAAATCGATGCGTGGTGCTTTCCCGAATGATTTTTCGAATTGCATGTATTGGAGTTCACTGCCACCGAACTCCGGTAACGTCTCACCGAGCACGTAGATTGCGTCGCCTGCTTGCTTGACGTGTTGTGTCGTGATCCAGTCGGTCTGGTCATGTAACCCGACCATTCCGACGACCGGCGTCGGGTGGACGGCTTTGCCGGCTGATTCATTGTAGAGCGAAACGTTTCCGCCAATGACCGGTGTCTCGAGCACGCGGCAGGCTTCAGCCATCCCGGCCGTCGCTTGTTCGAGTTGCCAGAAGCCTTCCGGTTTATCCGGATTCCCGAAATTGAGGCAATCGGTGATCGCAAGTGGTGTTGCACCACTTGCAACAATATTGCGGGCGGCTTCAGCGACGGCGATCTGACCACCGACGAACGGATCGAGGTAAACGAAACGACTGTTACAGTCTGTCGTCATCGCGAGTGCTTTGTTCGTGCCACGGACACGGATGACGGCTGCATCGGAACCCGGTGCAACGACGGTTGACGTTTGAACCATATGATCATACTGGTCGTAGACCCAACGTTTTGACGCGATCGTCGGTTGTTTGAGCAGGGCACGCCATGTTTCGACGACATCCTCGACGACCGGCAACGTCTCTTCCATTGCTTGGAACTCTTCATAATAAGCCGGAACGCGCGATGGCTTTTGATAGACCGGTGCTTCTTCCGCAAGGGCATCGACCGGTACTTCAGCGACGATCGTTCCGTGCTGGACAAGGCGAAGGACTTTTTCTTCGATGACTTCGCCGACATGAACGGCATGTAAGCCCCATTTGCTGACGATGGCTTCGATTTCCGCTTCCCGTCCGCGCTCGACGACGAGCAACATCCGCTCCTGCGACTCCGATAACATCATTTCATAAGCGGTCATGCCGGTTTCACGTTGCGGCACATCATCAAGGTGCATTTCAATCCCCATGCCGGCTTTCGAAGCCATCTCGGCTGACGACGAGGTCAGTCCGGCAGCGCCCATATCCTGCATCCCGACGAGTGCCGGATGGCCGACGATTTCGAGACAGGCTTCAATCAATAACTTCTCCATGAAGGGGTCACCGACTTGGACGGCCGGACGTTTTGCTTCCGTATCCTCCCCGAGATCTTCTGAAGCGAAGGTAGCACCGTGGATGCCGTCACGCCCTGTTGCCGCACCGACGTACATGACCGAGTTCCCGGCACCTTTCGCAAGACCTTTTTGAATATCTTCATGATTGATCAGTCCGATACACATCGCATTGACGAGTGGGTTTCCTTCATACGAACGGTCGAAACCGACTTCTCCGCCAATCGTCGGAATCCCGACGCAGTTGCCGTATCCGGCAATCCCGGCGACGACTTGTTCAAACAACTGATTGACGCGTGGTGTCCCGAGATGTCCGAAACGAAGCGAGTTCATCAACGCGACAGGACGGGCTCCCATTGAAAAGATATCGCGGATGATCCCACCGACACCCGTTGCTGCCCCTTGGTAGGGTTCGACGGCTGACGGATGATTATGACTTTCGATCTTAAAGACGACCGCTTGATTATCACCGATATCGACGACACCTGCGCCTTCACCTGGTCCTTGCAAGACACGGGGACCGGTCGTCGGAAACTGGCGTAAGACCGGTTTTGATGTTTTGTACGAACAGTGTTCTGACCACATGACGGAGAAGAGTCCTGTTTCCGTGTAGTTCGGTTGACGACCGAGTAAGTCGACGACCATCTGGTACTCCGCGTCGCTAAGTCCCATCGTCGCATAAATCCGTTGCTCCTGAATTTGCTCAATCGTTGGTTCAGACTGTTGTTTTAACATGGTGGGCCCCCTGTTTGACGAGTGAAGTGAATAACTTAAGTCCATCTGTTCCGCCTGTCAGCATCTCGACAGCACGCTCCGGGTGTGGCATCATCCCGAGCACATTCCCTGCTTTATTCGTAATCCCCGCGATATCGCCGCGCGATCCGTTCGGATTGTCGACGTATGTGAAGGCAATTTGTTGATTCGTCTGCAACATCGCGTACGTGGCGTCGTCACAGTAGTAGTTTCCTTCACCGTGGGCGATTGGAATCGAAATCGTTTCACCCGGTGCATAATCTGACGTGAAACGTGTCTCGTGATTTTCGACCTTCAGTTCGACTGTCCGGCACATGAACTTCAGTCCGGTATTGCGGTGCAAGACACCCGGGAGAAGACCCGCTTCGACAAGGATCTGGAAGCCGTTACAGACACCAAGAACGGTTTTCCCTTCTGCTGCAAATCGTTTCACTTCCTCCATGATTGGTGAAAACTGGGCGATTGCGCCGCAGCGGAGATAGTCCCCGTATGAGAAACCGCCCGGAAGCAGGACACCATCGTATCCTTCAAGTGACGTTTCGGTATGGAAGACATAGTCCGCTTCCTCACCGAGCGCATCCTTAACGGCGTGGTACATATCTAAATCACAGTTCGATCCTGGAAAGACGATGACCGCAAACTTCATGCCGTCGTCACCTCTTCTACTTCAAAACGATAGTCTTCCATCACCGTGTTGACGAGGAGCTTTTGGCACATGTCATGAATCATCTTGTCCGTCGTTTCATCCGAGACGAGCAGTTCGATTCGTTTTCCGATCCGGACTTCTTCGACACCCGTAAAACCGAGTTGCGCAAGACCACCTTTGACAGCGACTCCTTGTGGATCTAAAATGCTTTCCCGTAATGCGATCGATACGATGACTTTTTTCATTGTGTGTTTCCCCCTAGGCGATTGAATAGTGTTTGGTACGTGTCGATGAGTGATCCGATGTTGCGACGGAAGACATCTTTATCGAGGTGCTCCCCCGTTTCTTTATCCCACAGACGGCATGTATCCGGTGAAATTTCGTCAGCCAGCAGAATCTCGCCTGTCGGTGTTTTGCCGTATTCGAGTTTGAAATCGACGAGCGTGATCCCCTTTTCGTCAAAGTACGGACGTAAGACGGCATTGACGCGGTTCGCTTCTTGTTCAAGTAAATCGAGCTCTTCCGTAGTCGCAATCTTCAGTAAATTAATGTGTGCACGGGTGACGAGCGGATCGCCTAAGCTATCATCTTTATAGTAAAACTCAACGATTGGTGTTTCGAGCACTGTTCCTTCTTCGATCCCAAGCCGTTTGCTGAGGCTTCCGGCGACGACATTGCGGACGACGACTTCGAGTGGAATGATGGTGACACGGCGTACGAGCTGTTCGCGCTCGGAAATGCGTTCAATGAAATGGGTCGGAATGTCGGCCGCTTCAAGTACTTCAAAGAAGTGACTCGTCAAGCGGTTGTTCAGTTCACCTTTACCTGCGAACTCTGCTTTTTTCTCTCCATTAAATGCTGTCGCTTCGTCCTTGTAGACGATGCGGAGCACGTCCTGCTCCTGCGTCGTGTATAATCGTTTGGCCTTACCTTCATAAAGTGGTTGCATTGCTTTCGTCCCCCAGGATCCTAAGATGTAGACGGGGACAATGCCCCGTCTCAGGTTGATTAGTTCAAGCCACACCGTTCAAAAATTTCATCGACCCGGCTCGTATGATACGTTGGATCAAAACAAGCATCGAGTTCTGCTTCTGTAAAGAGTTGTTGAATCTCTTGTTCCTGCCATAACAAGTCACGGAACATGATTTGTTCTTCCCATGCTTGCATCGCCCGTGGTTGGACGAAGTCGTACGCGGCTTCACGCGACCAGCCTTTTTCAATCAAAGCGAGTAAGACGTGTCCGGAGAAGATGACACCATACGTCCGGTCCATGTTGCGTTTCATGTTTTCCGGGAAGACCGTCAAGTTTTTGACGATATTACCGAACCGGTTCAACATGTAGTTGAGTAAGCCGGTTGCGTCCGGCAGAATGATCCGTTCCGCAGACGAATGGGAAATGTCCCGTTCGTGCCAAAGCGAGACGTTTTCGTAAGCCGTCACCATGTGTCCACGAATGACCCGGGCAAGCCCTGTCATGTTTTCTGAACCGATCGGGTTACGTTTATGTGGCATCGCGGATGATCCTTTTTGACCTTTCGCGAAGAATTCTTCGACTTCTCGTGTTTCGGTTTTTTGAAGACCACGAATTTCCGTCGCCATCTTCTCAATCGATGTCGCGATTAACGCGATCGTCGACATGTAATGGGCATGACGATCACGCTGCAGGGTTTGCGTCGAGACCGGCGCCGGTTTCGTTCCAAGCTTCTCACAGACATATTTTTCGATGAACGGGTCGATGTTCGCAAACGTTCCGACCGCACCTGACATTTTTCCGTATTCGACGGTCTCACGTGCAGCGTCGAAGCGGACTTTGTTCCGTTTCATCTCTTCGTACCAGAGGGCAAGCTTCAGACCGAATGTCGTCGGTTCGGCATGGACACCGTGTGTCCGTCCCATCATGACCGTGTATTTATGTTCGTTCGCTTTGACTTTCAAAATCTCGATGAAGCGGTCAAGATCCGCTGCGAGAATATCGTTTGCTTGCTTCAAGAGATACGAGAGTGCCGTATCGACGACATCCGTTGACGTCAGTCCGTAATGGACCCATTTACGTTCTTCACCAAGCGTCTCCGATACAGCGCGTGTAAAGGCGATGACGTCATGGCGTGTCTCTTGTTCGATTTCATTGATGCGGCTCACATCAAACGAGGCATTGTCCCAAAGGAGTTTCACATCTTCTTTTGGAATGACACCAAGCTCGCTCCACGCTTCACAAGCTAAGATTTCGACTTTCAACCAAGCCTCAAATTTATTCTGTTCTGTCCAAATCGCTTTCATCTCAGGTCGTGTATACCGTTCGATCATCTAACCGTCTCCTTCCAGATTTGCAGGCGCTCGACTTCGGCTAATGCTTCTTCGACTGAATCCGCTAAGATGTTCAAGTGCCCCATCTTCCGTCCTGTCTTCGCTTCCTGCTTTCCATATAAGTGAACTTTCGTCCGTGCCGATAATGTATGTTGTTCCTCGGATAATGCTGTGACATGTTGACCTAGGATGTTCGCCATGACGACCGGTGTCGTCAGACGGGTATCACCGAGCGGGAGCCCACAGATGGCACGGATGTGCTGTTCAAACTGTGACGTCTCACACGCATCGATGGAATAATGCCCCGAGTTATGTGGGCGTGGCGCCAGTTCATTGACGATGATTTCTGAACCGACAACAAAGAGTTCGATTGCGAGCGTCCCAATCAAGCCGACTGCTTCGGCAATGTTCGTTGCCAAATCAATTGCCTGTTGTGACAGCTCACTTGAAATGCGGGCCGGAACGATTGACAGATGGAGTATGTTATCCCGGTGAATGTTTTCGCTGACTGGAAAGACACGCGTTTCCCGTTCGCTCCGTGTGACAATGACGGAGATTTCTTGATCGAACGGTAACCATTTTTCAGCGACGTATTCGGTCGGTTCGAACGTTTCAATGGCACCTGCTAAATCAGCTGCCGTCCGAATGACCGTCTGCCCTTTTCCGTCATAACCGAAGCGAGCCGTCTTTAGGACGAAAGGTAATCCTAACCGTTCGCTTGCTTCTTTCAAGTCTGCAACGGTATGGACAGCATGATACGGTGCGACCTGATAACCATGTCGTTCAATCATCTCTTTTTCCCGAATCCGGTGTTGCGTCTGAAACAACAACTCTGTCCCGTGGACCAACTTATCACCGATTGCCATCGCGACTTCGTGCGAGATGTTCTCAAATTCGTATGTGACGACATCTGATTCTTGCGCTAGACGCTTTGCTGCTTCGACGTCCGTAAAGTCTGCGACAATTTGTTGATCCGTGATTTGCGCGCAAGGTGCATTTTCCGTCGGATCCAGTGTCAGGAGTTCGTATCCCATTTCGCGTGCCGATAATGCCATCATCCGTCCGAGCTGGCCGCCACCTAAGATTCCAATCTTCGTCATGTCAGATGCACCTCGGAAGCGATGACTTGTCCTTCTAGTTCAACGCGCATATGGTCGAGTGCTCTCGCAATCCGCTCGTCTACTGTTCCAAGAATTTGTGCTGCCAGTAATCCGGCGTTCTTTGCACCCGCCTCACCGATCGCAACCGTAGCGACAGGCACACCACCCGGCATCTGGACGATCGAGAGTAAGGAATCGATGCCTTGAAGAGCTTTGCTTTTAATCGGAACCCCGATGACGGGGAGTGTTGTTTTGGCTGCCACCATTCCTGGCAAGTGGGCTGCCCCACCCGCTCCTGCAACAATGACCTTCAGTCCTCGTTCGCGCGCTGTTTCTGCGTAACGGAACATTAAGTCCGGTGTTCGGTGGGCCGAGACCACTTTCTTTTCGTACCGAATGTTCAGCTGATCGAGTACATCACATGTCGCTTTCATTGTTGACCAGTCAGACTGGCTTCCCATAATAACGCCAATTTCCACATTACTCATCTTCGTCTCCTCCTTTTTGCATAAAAAAAGCCCAAACCACGACTAAAAGGGTGGCTTAGGGTATAAAAAGGTACGCCAAAGAACGATCGACGAACATCCATATACCCCATAGTCCAACGATTTAGGGTCGTCGGGTAGAAACTTGCAAGCCATATCCCTGCTATTATACGAGGTGTTATATTCAATCTTCCTATCACGCCTTCATCTTAACAAGACAAGGAAGCATCCGTCAACCAAAGGCGAACAATTTAATTATCTGAAAATTTATTGTTCGTCTTTATACACAATTAGCTCATGCTTTTTTTAATTGCATTCGGAATTTTTACTATTGGTTGTACAAAAAAAGGCAAAGTATCACGGTTACGTGAACTTCACCTTAGCCTGTATTCAAAAAATGTAGTTTGCTGAACTGGGATGATTGACGTTGCACGGCCTGACTCAGACGTTGCTCCAACCTCTATTTGAGGAACGGACGGTTCATTTTTGTAAGCAAAAACGCCGATGACCCCGTTTTTCATACGGATTCATCGGCGTTTTCTATACCTGTTCTTCTCGGTCGTGACGTCCTGATACATATCCTGAGCTACGCACCTCTGTCAGAGACAAATAATCCGGAGGCGAGCGTCTAAAGGAATCAGTCAGATTCTGTTTTCGCTTTACAGTCAAAAATGATCTGTTGGCGAATCGGATACGGTTCTTCATTCGCATCTAATCCAAAAATCGGTTCTTCACGTCGAACAGTCGGACGATAACCCATGGCATCAATCCGATCGAGGCAGTCGCTGATTGTTTCATTCTCTTCAACAGCCACTCGAAGTTTTTGTTTTTTTGCCATGTGTGTCACGTTCCTTCCTTATTATATAAGTCATGCATCTTTGAAAAAACATCAAGATACAAAAAAAGTCCATAAAAAAGCGGCGGCCCTTGAGCGTATGCTCCAGAACCACCGTTTGCCTGGCAACGTCCTATCCTCACAGGGGGAAGCCCCCAACTACTTTCGGCGTTCAAGTGCTTAACTTCCGTGTTCGGCATGGGAACGGGTGTGACCAC
>NZ_JACSMI010000024.1:0-203 GCF_018618605.1 Exiguobacterium sp. s125 | reverse complement strand
AGGTAGCCGTATCGGAAGGTGCGGCTGGATCACCTCCTTTCTAAGGAAAACGTCCCGTAAGGGACATGCCCATCGTTCAGTTTTGAGAGCTCGTCTCTCTAGTCTCGATAGAGACACTCGCACCTTGAAAACTGAAGACATCAACAAGACATCAAACTTTTTATAACCATGTCATTAGACGTGTGTTCTTAGAATACCAAAAT
>NZ_JACSMI010000023.1:0-224 GCF_018618605.1 Exiguobacterium sp. s125 | reverse complement strand
GACAAAGTGCCATCGGGAGATCAAGCGTCTTTTTTCGTTGCTTTCCTCGGGCGAGGCGCAAGCCGTTGCTCCTTCGTCCTAACGGACAACGAGCAGGGTCTTGCCTGCCTCTGAAAGTGCGTTAAACACGCACTTTTCCCCGCAGGAGTCAACGAAACGTGACGCTTTTTAGGTAACACTATGACGGAAAGCCAGTCATGCAGACGGTTTAGGGCGCAATCCGT
>NZ_JACSMI010000022.1:0-296 GCF_018618605.1 Exiguobacterium sp. s125 | reverse complement strand
CCCTTATAGAACCACTCTCCCCAACTACCAAGTTGGAGTAAAGGTGGGACGATCATCAGCAACAATGCACCTAGGAAGACGAACGGTGTGTACACTTTCGCGAAGCGATCGATGAACGCTTCACTCGGTGCTTTATTATCCTGCGCTTCCTCGACCAGTTCAATGATGTGCGCAAGCGTCGTCTCTTGATACGTCTTCTCGACGATCATGTCGAACGAACGATCCATGTTGAGCGTTCCGGCAAATACGTGATCGCCTTCCTTCTTATCGACAGGAATCGATTCGCCCGTGATCGG
>NZ_JACSMI010000021.1:0-413 GCF_018618605.1 Exiguobacterium sp. s125 | reverse complement strand
AGGTAGCCGTATCGGAAGGTGCGGCTGGATCACCTCCTTTCTAAGGAAAACGTCCCGTAAGGGACATGCCCATCGTTCAGTTTTGAGAGTCCGATCTCTCAACTGAATCATCCCATATTTGAATGGGCCTATAGCTCAGCTGGTTAGAGCGCACGCCTGATAAGCGTGAGGTCGGTGGTTCGAGTCCACTTAGGCCCACCATTCAATTTTAAGTTCATATCCTGGGGCCTTAGCTCAGCTGGGAGAGCGCCTGCCTTGCACGCAGGAGGTCAGCGGTTCGATCCCGCTAGGCTCCATTTGTCTTGTCCATTTTCATGGAGAAGGCACTCGCACCTTGAAAACTGAAGACATCAACAAGACATCAAACTTTTTATAACCATGTCATTAGACGTGTGTTCTTAGAATACCAAAAT
>NZ_JACSMI010000003.1:0-263927 GCF_018618605.1 Exiguobacterium sp. s125 | reverse complement strand
GACTTGCATGTATTAGGCACGCCGCCAGCGTTCGTCCTGAGCCAGGATCAAACTCTCCATAAAGTGTTTGACTTGCTCGTTTTTGTGACTAAAAGTCACGTTGACGAAGCTTGCGCTTCATTCATTGTTTGTATCCGAAGATACGTTTTTTGCCTCATCGTTCAGTTTTCAAAGTTCGTCCGCGCCTGTTTTGGCGACTCAATTAGAATACCAAGTCTGGAACGATAAGTCAACAACTTTTTAAAAGAAGTTTTTTCGTTCGTTTCAAGCGTGCGTCCTCTTTAGGACATGAAATAATATACCATGCGATTTATTATTGTGCAAGCATTTTTGATAATTAATTTTAATTTCATAAAAAATTGTTTTATAACTTTTGACTAGACTTTCATTTTTTGTTGGTATAAGTGGCTTTTGCCACGTCTTCCTGTTTTTGAGCCGTACCTTTCGACTTTTAGCATTCACCTTTTTTAGGACACCTGTCACATACGGCTCAAACAGAAAACTAACCTATTCCTAGCAGATCCACCTAAATGTTTCCCTCTTCATAAAAGTTGATCTACAGACTGATTAAACTACGCGTTTCTTCTATATAGTAAGTCTGCTTTAATCCATCAGCTGCATAATGTTCAACTGCCGGTCTTCCATTAAGTCTTTCACGACTTGCTGGTTCTGCTCATCATAGACGATGACAGGACGATCAAAGATGACATTCTTCCGCACGACAGTTGCAATTTTTCCATTACTCATCAAAACACGATCTCCGATTCCAATCGGCAATAGAAGTTGTCCGAGTAATGTAACGTACTTCGAATCGTACTGCATCGGCCGCGCTTTTAGGTGAACGTATGCATCGTATGCCGTATAAGCCTCTCGGTATGGACGCCAGCTTGTCATTGCCGCAAAAACATCTGCTACGATGAAAAGACGTGTATGATCCATGATTTTATCACCCGTGGCTTTTAATGGGTAACCGGATCCGTCTAGACGTTCATGGTGTTGGACGATTAAACGTTTGACCGTATCTGAAATGACCGTATCGTTTTGTAAGGCTTGATAAGCCATCGCCGGATGTCGATGGAAAATCTCTTGTTGCATTGCTTCATATCGTTTTGTATGTCGCCACTCCATGATGCGTGCGAGTCCATAGTCTGCAAAGTAAGAGGCTGTCCATAAGTCTTGAATCATCTTTCGTTCTTTTCTGACTGCTTCCGCTAACAGCTGAGCGAGTGCCCCTCGATAAACCGCATGGCGAACTGTATATGCTTCCGTTCCCCGTTCAAGGAAAAACGGTAAAATGTCTTCCCGACGAACTGTGTCTGGCATCGAGTTTTTAACCCATTTCAAAGCTTCATATGTATTCGGGGTGAAACCTTGTTCCCATGAGGTGAAGACTTGATTATAGGAATCAACAAGTTCTTCGAATGGATTTTCGCTTACTTCTTGAAGACGAACCATCTCTTGTTGACTTTCTTCGACTAGACCTTCTGGTCGTTCCTCAATATCGATTTCCTTAATCAAAAACCGTTTCAGGCGTCTTAGTTCGTCTGTCCCTAGTTTTTTTCCAGCTTCGACAATCGGTATATCGGTATGTAAAAAGACTGACTCCGTTACCCGGTCGCCGATGATGAGTCGCTCGCTTGCGATACGCATCTTACCTCGTCCCTTTCTCTCATCAGTTTTATTTGTAGAAAAACAGCAGAGTAGGGACATCTACCGTCCGACTCTGCTGTACCTCTTTATTCCATACTGATGTTATTCTTCTGTTTCTTCGATTACTGTTTCTGCTTCAACAACCGGAGAAACGTTTTCTTCATCCACGACAGTCGACAGCTCATCAACGATCGCTTCTTCGTTTTCTTCTTTTTTCAGTTTCGCGACGGTAGCGACACGGTCACCTTCTTCAATCCGGATGACTTTGACACCTTGTGTGTTACGTCCGACACGTGAAATATTTTGTGAATCGGTCCGAATGACGATTCCGCCTTCTGTCATGATCATGATGTCGTCATCGACGTCAACAATCCGTAGGGCAGCGATTTGACCAATCCGGTCGTTCACTTTACTTGCAATCAATCCTTTACCACCACGCGTCTGGCTTCGGAACTCAGTCATTGGTGTCCGCTTCCCGAATCCTTTTTCCGTGATGACGAGGACATCTTGTTCGTCACGCGCAAGCTCCATGCCGATGACGATATCTTCTTCTGCTAGTTTCATCGCTTTGACACCACGCGCACCACGTCCCATTGAACGAACGTTTGTGATCGGGAAACGAATCGCCTTACCACGGTTTGAAACGGTAAAGACTTCATCGTCTGTCGATGCGAGACGGACAGATGTCAATTCGTCGTCTTCGAACAGACGAATCGCAATCAGACCGTTTTTATTAATCCGGGCATAAGCAGAGAGTGGCGAACGTTTAACGCGTCCTTTACGTGTCATGAAGATTAATGATTTTTGCTCATCCTGCATGACTTCTTCTGCATCAAGTATCTCTTCCGCTTCTTCTTCCGGTGCTACGTCGTCATCCGATTCGATTGTCGCTTCGATGATGGATTCTTCGACGACATTTTGCTCTTCCAGGTATCGTTTAAAGTTAACTGGAATCATCGTCTCGACCTTTTCACCGCGTTCAATCTGAATCAGGTTGATGATCGGCACACCTTTTGAAGTCCGGCTCATCTCAGGTACTTCATACCCACGGATGCGGTAGACTTTCCCGCGGTTTGTAAAGAACAGGATCGTATCATGCGTCGAACACGATAAGAGACGTGTTACATAATCCGCATCATTCGTACCGATTCCTTGGACACCACGACCACCACGACGTTGTGCACGATACGAATCCGTCGTGAGACGTTTAATGTATCCACTGCTCGTCAATGTGATGATGATATCTTTTTCAGGAATCAAATCTTCATCTTCGAATTCGATGTGGTCCATCCGAATTTCAGTCCGGCGTTTGTCGTTGAAGCGTTCTTTCACTTCTTCGAGTTCCGTCCGAATCAATTCAAGCAATTCTTCATCGCTTTCGAGAATTTTTTTGAGTTCCGTGATCAGCTGCATGATTTCATCATATTCAGCATCGATTTTCTCACGTTCGAGTCCTGTTAGACGTTGAAGACGCATATCAAGAATCGCTTGCGATTGTTTCTCAGACAAAGCAAACCGATCCATCAACTGTTCGCGTGCCGCATCAGCCGTTCGGTTCGCTCGGATGATTTTGATGACTTCATCCAAGTGATCGAGTGCGATGCGAAGACCCGCAAGAAGATGTTCCCGTGCTTCCGCCTTCTCAAGGTCGAACTGTGTCCGGCGACGGACGATTTCTTTTTGGTGCTCGAGGTAATGATAGAGCATCTCTTTGAGTGTCAGCGTTTTCGGACGACCACCCACGATCGCAAGCATGTTGACACCAAACGTCGTTTGCATCGATGTCTGTTTATATAAGTTATTTAGGATGACACTTGCGTTCGCATCACGACGAATTTCCATGACGATCCGCATACCACGACGATCGGATTCGTCACGTAAGTCCGTAATGCCTTCAATTTTCTTCTCACGGACGAGATCGGCGATTTTTTCTACGAGACGCGCCTTGTTTACTTGATATGGCAGTTCCGTCACGATGATCCGTTCGCGGTCTTTTTTAGCTTGTTCGATTTCTGCTTTTGCACGAACGATGATTGACCCACGTCCCGTTTCATAGGCACGGCGAATCCCGCTCCGACCTAAGATTTCACCGGCTGTCGGGAAATCAGGACCTGGAATGTGTTGCATCAACTCGGAAATCGTAATCTCCGGGTTATGCGTTAGCGCAAGTACGCCATCGATGACTTCACCTAATTGGTGCGGCGGAATGTTTGTTGCCATCCCGACCGCGATCCCGCTTGATCCATTGACGAGCAAGTTTGGAAAACGCGACGGTAAGACTTCTGGTTCGCGCTCTGATCCATCATAGTTATCTTTGAAATCAACGGTATTTTTATTGATATCGCGAACGATTTCCATCGCGATTTTTGACATACGGGCTTCCGTATATCGCATCGCAGCGGCAGAATCACCGTCGACAGAACCGAAGTTTCCGTGTCCATCCACAAGCTCATACCGGTAGCTGAAGTCCTGTGCCATCCGAACCATCGTGTCGTAAACAGCAGAATCACCGTGTGGGTGGTACTTACCGATAACTTCACCGACGATACGGGCAGATTTTTTATGTGGCTTATCTGCGCGGATACCGAGATCGTTCATCGCATAAAGAATACGACGATGTCCTGGCTTCAGACCGTCACGTACGTCAGGAAGTGCACGTGCGACGATGACGCTCATCGCGTAATCCATGAAGGATGTACGCATTTCTTGACTAATATTTATATCTTTAATGATTCCTTGTTGATCGGACATTCGTCTGGCCACCCTCTCTATTCAACGTTAAATATCCAAGTTCTTCACGTAATGCGCGTGCGACTGGATAAAGTCACGACGTGGTTCTACCTGATCTCCCATCAAGATATCGAATACTTCATCCGCTTCGATGGCATCTTGAAGTTCAACCCGAAGCATTTGACGACCACTCGGATCCATCGTCGTTTCCCAAAGTTGCTCTGGATCCATCTCACCGAGACCTTTATAACGCTGAATGTCGTAACGCGCGTTTTCTGGAAGTGCGGCTAAGGCCTCGTTCAGCTCACGTTCGTTATGCACATACGTGATGTTTTTCCCTTGCTTGATTCCGTATAGCGGCGGTTGTGCGATATAGACATAACCATGCTCGACGAGCGGACGCATATAACGGTAGAAGAACGTCAACAGGAGTGTCCGGATGTGGGCACCATCGACGTCGGCATCGGTCATGATGATGACTTTATGATACCGTGCTTTTTCGATGTTGAATTCTGAACCGATACTCGTTCCGAGTGCGGTAATGATCGTCCGGATCTCGTTACTGCCGAGAATTTTATCGAGACGGGCTTTTTCAACGTTCAAAATTTTACCACGGATCGGTAAAATCGCTTGGAAGTGACGGTCACGACCTGATTTCGCAGAACCACCCGCTGAGTCACCCTCAACGATGTAAATTTCTGAAATCGTTGCATCCCGCGACGAACAGTCGGCCAATTTACCAGGAAGTGAACTTACTTCAAGGACACCTTTACGACGTGTCAATTCACGCGCGCGTTTCGCTGCCATCCGGGCACGCGAGGCCATCATTCCTTTTTCGACGATTGCACGAGCATTCGACGGGTTTTCCATCATGAACTGTTCAAAGATGGAAGAGAATAACGTATCGGTCGCTGTTCGAGCATCCGAGTTACCGAGCTTCGTTTTCGTTTGTCCTTCGAATTGGGGGTTCGGGTGTTTGATCGAGACGATTGCCGTCATTCCTTCACGGACGTCTTCCCCAGACAACGTACCGTCTGCTTCTTTCATCAAACCGAACTTCTTCGCATAGTCATTGATGACACGCGTCAACGCCGTCTTAAAGCCCGTTTCATGCGTACCACCTTCATGCGTCGGAATGTTGTTCGTAAACGAATAGATGTTGGCTGCAAAGCCATCGTTGTATTGAAGCGCAACTTCGACTTCGATGCCATCCTTCGTTCCGTGGACGTAGACCGGTTCCGGGTGAACAACTTCTTTCGAGCGGTTCAAGTGTTCAACGTACGACTTGATTCCACCTTCGTAATGGAAGTGCCGCGTAATCGGTTCTTCTGCACGATCGTCCGTAATGACGATGTTCAGACCTTTATTCAAGAAAGCGAGTTCACGTAAACGTGTCGCAAGTAAATCGTAATCGTATTCGAGTGTTTCCTGGAAGATTTCACTGTCCGGGAAGAAACGAATCATTGTCCCTGTCTCTTCTGAAGTCCCGATGATTTCGAGATCTTGTGTTGGAACACCACGATGATACGATTGATAATAGAGCTTCTCGTTCCGCTTAACGAATACTTCAAGCTTCGTCGACAACGCATTGACGACCGAAGCCCCGACACCGTGAAGACCACCTGATACTTTGTAGCCTCCGCCACCAAACTTACCGCCGGCATGGAGGACCGTTAAAATGACTTCGACTGCAGGACGTCCCATTTTTTCTTGAATATCAATCGGAATCCCCCGACCGTTATCCTCAACTAGAATCGAGTTCCCTGGTTCAATCGTGACTTTAATCGTGTCACAGTATCCAGCCAGTGCTTCATCAATCGAGTTATCGACGATTTCCCAAACTAAATGGTGGAGCCCTTTCGACGCGGTTGATCCAATATACATACCTGGACGTTTTCGAACGGCTTCAAGACCTTCAAGTACCTGAATCTGATCGGCACCGTACCCTTGTTCCAATTCCATATCTTCATGATTACTCATCGGTTTTCTCACCTACTGTTTCTTTATAGGATGTCTCTTCCAAAATAACTGCTCCTTGTTTCACGTGGAACAACTTCGCTTGTCTAATCGTTTCATGTGCGATTCCCTCGACACTCGTCGTCGTCAGGATCGTCTGAACCTTTTGTTGCATCGTATCGAGTAAATGGGTTTGACGATGATCATCGAGTTCCGATAACACATCGTCTAGAAGAAGTAGCGGGTATTCCCCGACCTCCTCATGAATCAACTCAATCTCTGCTAGCTTCAACGAGAGCGCAGCCGTCCGTTGCTGTCCTTGTGAACCGTATGTCTGGACATTTCGTCCATTGACCTCCATTTCGAAGTCATCACGGTGTGGACCAAATAACGTCACGCCTCGTCTAATTTCATTTTCTTTTATTTTACCAAACTTCTGCGTATAAGAAGCAGTCATTCCTTCGACATCCAGCGAATCATCACTAAATGTATCGGATCGATAGCGTAGAACGAGTTCTTCCTGTCCACGACTGATTCCATCATGAATCGGTCGCGCCCACTTTTCGAGCTGGGCAATGAAATGATGACGGCGTTGAACGATTTTAACGGCAAGCGTAATCATCTGTTCCGTCAAAATGTCGAGGAACGTCTCGTCCCCCCCTTTAATTGACAACTGCTTTAACAACGCATTTCGTTGTTTCAACACTTTCAGGTATTGACTTAATTCATGCAGGTAGACCGGACTGACTTGACCAATCTCCATATCTAAAAAGCGACGCCGTACTTGTGGACTGCCTTTGACGATGTGCAAATCCTCTGGTGCGAACAACACGATATTGAGCGCCCCGATATAATCACTGAGGCGCCGCTGTTCGAGATGATTGAGCTTCGCCTTCTTCCCACGACTCGAAATCTGGATTTCCTGCGAATGGGGACCCATCCGCTTCATGACACGTCCTTCGACGCGCGCTGCTTCCGCATCCCACTGGATCAGTTCCTTATCGTGTGTCGTCCGGTGCGATTTCGCGAGCGCCAATACGTGGATCGCTTCGAGCAAGTTCGTCTTGCCTTGAGCATTTTCCCCGATTAAGACGTTCGTCTTTTCAGAAAAGAACAATTCCAGCGACTCATAGTTGCGATAATGACTGAGTCGTACCGAATCTAGTCGCACGTTAGTTCGCCTCGTTCTTGATGACGAATTGACCGTAGTCTTCTACGTCAATAACATCTCCATCCCGCAACTTACGACCACGTCGCTGATCGACCTCACCGTTGACGAGAATAGGTACCTCCGCTAGAAATGGTTTTGCTTGTCCTCCGCTCGAGATAATATCAGACAGCTTCAAGAACTGACCTAATGTGACATATTCCGACGTGATTTTGATTTGATTCATGGATTGACTCCTCCTACCTACATATTATAAATGACATACTCTTTATTGTACTAAAAAACTCGTGATTTAGCAAAATGAACGAACATATATACGGATTACAAAAAAAACCCAAGAAACCAAGTCGGTTTCTCGGGGAGGGAATCAAGCCGTACGGACAGGTAAAATCAATTGCAAGACGTTATCTTGGTCGACCGGATGGAGAATGAATGGTCGAATCGATCCCGTGAATTGAATTTCAATATCCGTCGCATCAAGTGCTTTTAAGGCATCCATCATGTATTTCGAGTTGAAAGAAATCTTCAGCTCTTCGCCTTCAAGCGACAAGATGCTCACTTGTTCCGAAACTTTCCCAACTTCTGGTGAGTGCGATGAAATTTCGACAGCTGTCGTACCTTCTGCTGCGAACTTGATGACGTTGTTGCGGTCTTCACGTGCAAGAAGTGATGCCCGGTCGATTGCCTGAAGCAATTCCTTTGCATTCATACGGACAGCCGTCCGGTACTCTTCCGGAATTAAACGCGACGTATCCGGATAGTTCCCGTCGAGTAAGCGAGAGAAGAATAGGACATGTTTCATTTTGAAGAGGATTTGCTGGTTCGTGATCGTGACATCGACATGACCATCACCTAACAGTTTCGATAATTCGTTTAAGCTCTTACCCGGCACGATGACATTTTGGAACGAAATCTCGTTCTCTGTCTCAAACTGTGCCCGGCGTAGTGCAAGGCGATGACTATCCGTCGATACGCATGTCAAAATGCCTTTATCTGCTGAGAAGTTAACCCCTGTCAAAACAGGACGTGTTTCTTGAACCGCGACGGCAAAACTCGTCTGACGGATCATTGAACGTAATAGATCTGCGGGTAAACGGAACTGTTGCCCCCCATCGACTTGTGGAAGACGCGGAAACTCGTCTGAATCAAGACCGTTCAGATGAAATTCAGCTGTCCCGGATTGAATCCGTGTCATGAAGTTTGGAGAGACTTCGATGATGACTTCGTCTGTTGGTAACTTTTTAACGATATCACCAAAGAAACGGGCATTGAGGACGACACTACCGGCGCGGTGGACGGTTACATAAGAAGTACCATTCTCTTCCGCATAGATTGTCCGTTCAATTGAAATCTCGGTATCGCTTCCTGTTAACGTCATTCCGTCACCATGCGCTTCAAGTTTGATTCCCGTTAAGATTGGAATCGTCGTTCTTGATGAGACAGCTTTCGCTACGTCCTGGATGGCTTGGATTAAAGTATCGCGTTGAATTGTAATATGCATATTGTCGTTAAGCTCCTCTCAAAATGGGCGTTACATCATCATAACATAATAATATATTTTTTTAATAATAGTATTAGGGGCTGTGGATAGTGTGGATAAGTCGGTGGATAACTTGGTATAGAGCCAAACTGCGTGTGGATAACTTGTGGATAACTAGCCTCTTTTATCCACAGCTTATCCACAGGTTCAGGAATGTTTCAATTCATGTTTAATTTGTTCGATGACTTTTCCTGTTTCTCCATCCGATTTAACGAGCATACTGATTTTCTCATGTGCATGGATGACTGTCGTGTGATCCCGTCCACCAAATTCCTCACCAATCTTCGGTAAAGAGCTTTCCGTCATCTCTCGCGAGAGGTACATCGCGATCTGGCGGGGAAAGGCAATCGATTTTGTTCGTTTTTTAGCCTTTAAGTCGTCAAACGGTAAGTTGAAGTGTTTACTGACGGACTCCTGGATATCGCGAATCGTGACTTTTCGCGGCTCCGTGACCGGCATGATGTTATGCAGCGCTTCTGCCGCAACATTCGGATCAATCGTCCGTCCGACCAGGTTCGCATAAGCGATGACACGCGTCAGTGCCCCTTCGAGCTCGCGGATGTTCGTGTCGATTTGACTCGCGATATAGAGCATGACTTCATTAGAAACATCAAGTTGCTCGGCATTGGCTTTTTTTCGCAAAATCGCAATCCGTGTCTCAAGGTCAGGAGGTGTGATGTCTGTTATCAATCCCCACTCGAACCTAGAGCGAAGCCGATCTTCAAGTGTCGGAATTTCTTTTGGTGGTCGATCACTCGAGATGATGATTTGTTTTTGATCATTGTGCAGGGCATTGAATGTGTGGAAAAACTCCTCTTGCGTCTGCTCTTTTCCTGCGAGAAATTGAATGTCATCTATTAATAGAACATCGATATTCCGGTATTTGTTCCGAAACTCAACGGTTTTATTGTCCCGAATCGAGTTAATGAAGTCATTTGTAAAACGTTCCGAGGAGACATAGGCGATCCGCGTCCCAAGGTTTTGATCTTGGACGTACTGGCCAATCGCGTGCATCAAATGGGTTTTACCAAGTCCGACTCCTCCATAGATGAATAAAGGATTATAGGCTTTCGCAGGTGCTTCTGCTACAGCCAAGGAAGCGGCATGGGCAAAACGGTTACCTGATCCAATGACAAACGTATCGAACGTGTATTTTGTATTCAATTGACCGAGTTCACTCATGACCAGCTCATCGGTCGGTTTTCGTGACGATTGTGCACGATTTGATGTTTTAGACGGTGGTACCGTCTCAGACGCTTCCTCATTTTGACGATCGAGCATCTTCTTTGCTTGGCCTTCCTCGATAAATTGAATATCAAGTCGACTCCCTGTCACTTCTTCAACCGTATCTTCGAGTAACGATAAGTATTGACGTTCCAGCCAAGTAACGGTAAATGCAGCTGGTGCTGAGATGATCAGTGTCGTTCCATTCAGCGTGACGCCTTCAGTGGATTTTAACCACATGTCATAACTTGCCTTAGGTGTCCGTTCTTCTTCCTCGATCACAGACAATACATTATGCCAAAGTTCGGCAGCGTTTTTCATAAATACCCCCCTTTTTCTATCATGATATAAAAAACTATACACAGGTTTATGCACAGGACAAAGTTAATGAAGAAACTCGACTTATCCCCACAACATAAAAACTGTGGATAACGTTATCCACAGACAAGTAAAACTGTGTATAAAGTTATCCACAGGGTGTGTATAACTTGAAAATTCAATTTGGTTCGTGTCGTTGTTATGCACAATTAGTGTATCAAATGAAATGAGCCCTGGCAATGCCTAGAGTGATTTATCCACAAGTAAATAAAGATATACACAGGTAGTTACCCACAGGCTGTGGATAGTGTGGATAAGGTGTGGATAACGTGTGTATAACTTTTTGAAAGAGGAAGCGTAAAAAAATAGTTATACACAAAATCAAAAATAGTTGGAGAATCGAGTCGAAAATCAAACCTTGACGTTGATTTTAAAAAATACTATTGTAGACAAAGTGAAGAGTTATCCACGGAAAGTGTGGATAGTGTGGATAAGTCTGTGGATAGTTTTAATTTGGGGAATTTCCTATTGTTCATGCAGATCGGATTCCTATCTTGTAATACGAACCCTCATCCAGATTTCTATCGTAACGAATCGTATAGAATCGAACGAGATAATTCTTACGAACTTTCATTGACAAGGTCCCTTTTGATTTATATAATGTACAAGACTGCCTTAAAGTAGAAAACGATGTTTTTTAATAGAGTAATTTTTAAAGGAGGTGCAGACTAAAATGAAACCAACTTTCAACCCAAACAACCGTAAGCGCAAAAAAGTTCACGGATTCCGTGCGCGCATGGCAACGAAGAGTGGCCGCCGGATCTTGGCTGCTCGCCGTCTTAAAGGCCGCAAAGCCTTGACTGTATAATCGAGCGATGATGAGATCACTTCTGGCGATGCCTGAGGTGATCTTTTTTTTGCTTTTTTTAAGGGTGTTCGTGCTTTTGTCACAACCCCCTCTCGCGAAGCAGGATTATTCTATGATATGATGAAAGACGACGAATTTTCGTGATGTCAGGATGGAGTGTGATCAAGGTGAAGAAGGAATACCGCGTCAAGAAAGACAAGGAGTTCCAAGCGGTGTTTACTCGAGGAGCCTCTGTCGCCAATCGGCAATTTGTCGTATACGCACTAAAAAAAGACCAGCAAGCTCATTTTCGGATTGGTTTATCAGTGAGTAAGAAAATCGGAAATGCTGTCGTACGTAATCAGGTAAAACGGTACCTTCGTGAAGCATTTTTGTTACATGAAGCTTCGATTGCACCAGATTATGATCTTGTAATCATCGCCCGCAATCCAGCTGCGAAGATGACTGCGCAAGAAGTCGCAGATAGTTTGCGGCATGTATTAAAGCGTTCCGGCGTCTGGAAGCGGCAAGTTAAATAAATACGTAATATATTCTGTTTGATTTGTAACGGTCTTTCCTGATTCTATCTATAGAAGGAGTCTGACCGACAAAGGGTAAACATCATTAGGAGGAATTATGAACAAGAGAACTAAGATTTGGTTGACACTTGGACTGATGTCAGTACTCGCGGTTGTTCTATCGGGTTGTACACCTGGAACATACGGAACAGGTGAACCGATTACTGCTGACACAGAAGGTTTCTGGAAACATTATTTTGTTTGGCCGATGGCTTGGTTGATTGGAAAAATTGCAGAATACTTTAACGGGGATTACGGGATTGCAATCGTGATTACGACATTGATTGTTCGTCTTGTCATCTTACCGTTGATGATTAAACAGACGAAGAGTATGGGTGGTATGCAAGTCATCCAGCCAGAAATGATGAAACTGCGTGAGAAATACAGTTCAAAAGATCAGGAAACACAACAGAAATTGCAACAGGAAATGATGAAGCTTTATCAGGAGCATAACGTCAATCCACTTGCAGGTTGTTTACCGATCTTAATTCAAATGCCAATCCTGATTGCCTTCTATAACGCAATCATTTACACGCCGGATATTTTCAAGCATACGTTCCTTTGGTTCGATCTTGGAAAGCCAGATCCATATTTTATCTTACCGATTCTTTCAGCGGTCTTTACGTACCTGCAACAGAAACTCTCGATGGCAGGGCAAGAAGATAATCCGCAGATGAAAATCATGTTGTACGTCTTCCCGGTCATGATCTTCGTCATGGGTGTGACGTTACCCTCTGCCTTGTCACTTTACTGGGTCGTTGGTTATATCTTCTCGATCATCGTGACGATCGTGATCATGAAGCCGATGCGTGAGAAGATCAAATTACAGACTGAAGCAACGATTGCTTCAAAACGTGAAAAAGAAGCGGCCGAAGCAGCTCCTGCTCCGAAAAAGCCGAAAAAGAAACGTTAATCACAAATGAGGGCGATACTCCGTTTTTACAGAGTGTCGCTCTTTTTCTTTGAGTCATTTTCGTGTATAGTTGTCACGTTATACCCATTTATAACTAACTCATCAATTAATCATAGAAACGATAGAAGAAAACGAGGTGTGAATGACGAATGATGGAATTTGATACGATAGCCGCGATTTCGACACCGATGGGCGAAGGGGCGATTGCAATCGTCCGCTTATCAGGTCCGCAAGCAGTAGCAACGGCAAACCGAGTGTACCGAGGTGCGAATCAGTTAACGGAAGTACCAACCCACACGATTCATTACGGGAAATTAGTCGACCACGAGACGGAGCAGGTCGTCGATGAAGTAATGGTCAGTGTCATGCGGGCGCCGAAGACGTTTACGCGCGAAGATGTCGTCGAATTGAATTGCCATGGTGGAGTCGTCGCGGTCAATCGTGTACTCGAACTCATTCTGGCACAACCTGATGTTCGTCTAGCAGAACCAGGTGAATTCACGAAACGCGCCTTTTTGAACGGGCGCATCGACTTATCACAAGCTGAAGCCGTGATGGACTTAATCCGTGCGAAAACGGACCGGGCGATGACGGTTGCAATCGGTCAAATCGAAGGGCGGCTCTCGAAGCTTGTCCAAGAATTGCGCGAACAGCTGTTACAGACGATCGCTTCGATTGAAGTCAACATCGACTACCCGGAATACGATGCGGAAGAAATGACGCAACAAATCGTCCAAAAAGATGCTGGGGAAGTCCGCCGCATCCTGACGGAACTGCTCCGGACGGCGCGCCAAGGAAAAATTCTACGTGAAGGCCTGTCGACAGCAATCATCGGGCGACCGAACGTCGGGAAATCATCTTTGCTCAACACATTGGTGCAAGAAGCAAAAGCAATCGTCACGGATATCGCAGGGACGACCCGTGATACGATTGAGGAATATGTGAATGTCCGCGGTGTACCGCTCAAGTTGATCGATACGGCAGGGATTCGGGAAACGGAAGATATCGTCGAACGGATGGGTGTCGAAAAATCACGCCAGGCACTCAATTCGGCGGATTTGATTTTACTCGTCTTAAACGGGAATGACGAATTGACGCAAGAAGATATTTTGTTGTTTGAAGCGATTCGCGATATGAACGCGATCATCATCGTCAACAAGAGTGACCTTGCGCAACAAATCGACTTAACACGTGTTGAAGAACTGGCTGCAGGACGCCCGGTCGTCACGACATCCTTGCTTGAAGAAGCAGGCGTCAACGACCTCGAAGCAGCAATCGCAGCCCTCTTCTTCGAACAAGGTGTTGAAAGCCAAGACATGACGTACGTCTCGAATGCACGTCATATTCAATTGATTAAACAAGCGAGTCAGATGATTGAAGATGCGCTCGGGGCGGCAGAAGCAGCGATGCCGATCGACATGGTCCAAATCGATTTACGCCGGGCATGGGATACGCTTGGCGAAATCAATGGGGATACGGCGCAAGATAGTCTACTCGACAAACTTTTCTCCCAGTTTTGTTTAGGGAAATAATTGCACTGTCAGGTTGTTGATTCATAAAAGGAGGAACCGAAATTATGGCTTATCAAGCAGGTGAATTCGACGTCATCGTCGTCGGAGCCGGACATGCTGGAATCGAAGCGTCACTCGCATCAGCGCGAATGGGTTCGAAAACGGTGATGTTAACGATGAATCCCGACATGGTCGGATTCATGTACTGTAACCCGTCGATTGGTGGTCCCGCAAAAGGGATTGTCGTCCGGGAAATTGATGCATTAGGTGGCGAGATGGCACGGGCGATCGACGCGACTTATATCCAAATGAAAATGCTCAATACATCAAAAGGTCCGGCCGTCCGTGCACTCCGGGCGCAGGCAGATAAATTTGAGTATCAAAATCGAATGAAAAAAGCCCTTGAGGATGAACCGAACCTCTTGTTACGTCAAGCACTCGTCGAACGTCTATTGATTGAAGATGGACGCTGTGTCGGTGTCGTGACGAATACGGGAGCAGAGTACCGGGCGAATGCTGTCGTCATTACGACAGGAACGTTCATGCGTGGGAAAATCATCATCGGCGAACTCTCATACGAGAGTGGTCCGAACAATCAGATGCCGTCCGTCAACCTATCGAAGCATCTCGAGGAACTCGGGTTCGAGCTCGCGCGCTTCAAAACAGGGACACCACCCCGAATCGATGGAAAAACAATTGATTATTCAAAAACCGAAATCCAACCAGGGGATGCGGTCGCTTTACCGTTCAGCCATGAAACGACTCAGATGATCACGGAGCAGATTCCATGTTGGTTAACGTATACGACAGAGTACACACACCAATTGATTGACGCGAACTTACACCGTTCACCGATGTTCTCAGGCATGATTAAAGGAACAGGCCCACGCTACTGTCCTTCAATCGAGGACAAAGTCGTCCGGTTCAATGATAAACCGCGTCACCAAATCTTCCTCGAGCCGGAAGGTCGCGATACGGAAGAAGTCTATGTCCAAGGGTTATCAACAAGCTTACCGGAAGATGTCCAACATGATATCTTACGTTCGATTCCCGGTCTTGAAAAATCAGAAATGATGCGTCCCGGTTATGCAATCGAATACGATGCGGTCATTCCGACACAACTGTGGCCGACACTTGAAACGAAACGGGTCGAAGGGTTATTCACAGCAGGACAAATTAACGGTACGAGCGGCTACGAAGAAGCTGCCGGACAAGGCATCATGGCTGGAATCAATGCGTCGCTTAAAGTTCAAGGCAAAGAGCCATTGATTTTGTCGCGTTCGCAAGGGTATATCGGTGTCATGATTGATGATCTCGTCACAAAAGGGACGAACGAACCGTATCGCCTCTTGACGTCACGTGCTGAATACCGTCTCTTACTCCGTCATGACAATGCCGATCTTCGCTTATCTGAAATCGGGCATGAACTCGGTCTGATCAATGACACGCGTCATGCGAAACTCGAACTGAAAAAAGACGAAATCAGTCGCGAAATGAAACGTCTTGAAAAAGTCGTCATCAAAGCGACACCAGACGTCAACGAAAAACTGACAGCAATCGGTGTCTCACCGTTGAAAGAAGCGTTGCACGCAATTACGTTATTGAAACGTCCGGAAATCACGTACGCAATGATTGCAGACATGACAGAGCCACCTGTCGCATTGTCAGCGGAAGCGGCCGAGCAAGTCGAAATCCAAGTCAAGTACGCAGGTTATATCGACAAACAACTCGACCAAGTCGAACGTATGATGCGGATGGAACAAAAACGAATTCCGGATCGACTCGATTACGATGTCATCAATGGTCTCGCGATTGAAGCAAAACAGAAACTAAACCAAGTGCGTCCGCTCTCGATTGGACAAGCATCACGGATTTCTGGGGTTAACCCGTCAGATATCTCGATTTTGCTAATTTATATCGAGCAAGGCCAATACGCATTGACTGCGGAGTGATAACATGAACGAACAGCAATTCGTAACGGCTTTAGCCGAGCAAGGTCTCGACGTCTCAGAACAACAATTACACCAGTTCAAACGCTACTATGAACTGCTCGTCGAATGGAATGAAAAAATGAACCTGACGGCGATCACGGATAAAGAAGATGTTTACTTGAAACACTTTTATGATTCGATCACAGCGGCTTTCTACTTTGATTTCACAGAAGTCGAAACCGTTTGTGATGTCGGAGCCGGTGCCGGTTTCCCGAGCCTCCCGATTAAAATCATGTTCCCGCACTTAAAAGTCACGATCATCGATTCACTGAATAAACGAATCGGCTTCTTGAACATGCTCGCGACAGAACTTGAACTTGAAGGTGTCGCGTTCCATCATGGTCGGGCCGAAGAGTTCGGTAAAAACAAACAGTTCCGGGAACACTTTGATGTCGTGACGGCACGCGCCGTCGCCCGCATGTCAGTCCTTGCAGAATACTGTTTGCCACTCGCGAAAGTCGGCGGACAATTTGTTGCCTTGAAGGCAGCGAAGTTAGGGCAAGAGTTAGAAGAAGGCGCAACGGCACTCAAAGTACTTGGTGGTAATTTACGGGAAAGTTTCCAGTTCCAATTGCCAGGTGAGGAAAGTGAGCGTAATATCGTTATTGTAGATAAAAAACGATTAACACCCGGGAAATATCCGCGTAAGGCGGGAACACCGGCTAAAGATCCACTGAGTTAAACACCGTTTCACGTGAAACGATGACTGATAAAGGTGAGGTGCGCGAACGTGAAAAATGCAATTGCTAAACTGCTTGGTAAAGGGGGACAGCCTGTCCCGCTTGAGCTTGATCCCCGAGACACGCTTCAGGAGCTAAAGCTGACAGAGCTTGTTGCCAATCAATTCCAACCCCGAACGATTTTTGATGGGGAGCGGATTGAAGAATTGGCGATGACGATTGAAGAACATGGGTTACTACAGCCAATCGTAGTACGAAAACAGGGGCTAGGTTATGAAATCATCGCAGGTGAGCGTCGTTTTCGAGCGGTTCAATCACTTGGGTGGGAAACGATTCCCGCAATTATCAAGGAAATGACCGATGAAACGACAGCTGCACTCGCATTGATTGAGAATCTACAACGGGAAGAACTGACTCCAATCGAAGAAGCAGAAGCATATGAACGATTGCTTGCGATGCAACACATTACGCAAGAAGTCTTAGCACGTAAACTAGGACGCAGTCAGTCGACGATTGCGAACAAGTTACGTCTGTTGCGTTTGCCAGCTGAAATTCGCGAGGCATTGAAGCAACGGACAATCACGGAACGTCACGCGCGCGCCTTGTTGCCTTTAAAGGATGCAGATCTTCAAATCTCAGTCTTAGCGGAAATCATGGAACGCGAATGGAATGTCAAAGAAACGGAACAGCGTGTCGAGCGTCTACTGACACCGAAAAAGCCGAAGAAGCGACATAAAAGTTTTGCACGGGATACACGGATCGCGTTGAATACACTACGTGATTCAGTCGACATGATTGAGCGGACAGGATTGACCGTCGAAAAAGAAGAAGTAGATTGTGAAGAATATGTCGAGGTGCGAATTCGCATCGTGAAGGCACGTCCGTAAACTGCGGTCGTGCCTTCCGCTACGTTTAGGAGAGATTTATGTGAATGAGATACCCCTGCGGGCGATTCGACCGAATCCAGGTCAGCCGCGCAAACAGTTTAATGAAAAAGCATTACAAGAATTAGCACATTCTTTACGGCAGCACGGGATGATTCAACCGATCGTCGTTCGACCACGTGATGGATTTTACGAAATCGTCGCCGGGGAACGCCGGTATCAGGCAGCAAAACAAGTCGGATTCGTTCATGTACCCGTCTTAATCATCGAGGCCAATGATACGCGGATGATGGAGCTTGCCTTGATTGAAAACATTCAGCGCGCTGATTTAAGTGCGATTGAAGAAGCGATGGCGTATGCCGAAATGTTGGAAGAGTTTGAGGTGACGCAAGCAGAACTTGCGAGCCGTGTCGGAAAAAGCCGTTCGCACATCACGAACAGTCTACGCTTGTTGCAGTTACCGCCACTCGTCCAACAAGCAGTCATGGAAGAACGTTTATCGATGGGGCATGCACGTGCCTTGCTCGCTTTAAAAAACCCGCAAAAAATCGAGCGGATGGCGGAACGCGTCATCACGGAGAATTGGAATGTCCGTCGTCTTGAGCAAGAGCTCCGCGAACGTAAGCAAAAGCGGCATGTTTCTGAACAGACGACTGAACTTCATTTTATTGAAGACGCGTTACGGGAGCGGATCGGGGCCAGTGTTCGAATCAGGATGACGAAGCAGGCAGGGAAACTAGAAATCGATTTTATGGACGAAGAGGATTTAAATCGGATACTTGAGATTTTGTTGCCGGAAGAAGAATGACAAAAAAATAAGGACAAGCGAGTCGTAAGGATTCGCTTGTCCTTATTTTAATTGTAGTGTGTGCTGTTTAGATCGAACGGGGCGTAAAGGAAATCGTCGTTCGTTTTGTTTCCGCTGCCAGTTTCGCATCGAGTAAGGCGAAGCTGTCGGCAACAAGTTCAGCTAATTCATAGACGAGATGGAGTCGGGTATTTTGCAAAATCATCATTTCCATGAATCCACTGACGTTGACGACGGCTTTGATGTTGAAGTCGCCAACAGCAGGCAATTCTTTTTGGACACCGGCTCCGGGTGCGAGAGGACCTTCCGAGAAAAAGACATGACCGACGCTCGATAAGCGTCCGAGACAAGCATCGATGGCGATGACGAGTGGTTTGTAATGGGTCGTTTGAATCGAGTGAAGTGTTTCAGCTAAATTTAAGGCATGAACCGGTTTGGCTAATGTGCCATACACATGCATATGAGCGGGACGGGATTTTTCGAGGAATGTACCGACGAGTGGACCGAGGGAATCCCCCGTCGAACGATCGGAACCGATACAAACGAGAACGACAGGACGTGTTTCTTTCGTCGCAGCGACTTGCTCGTGTAATTGTTCAGCTAATCGTTCTTTCGCAAACGGCTCTGTATGCTCTAAAAAGAAAGAATAGGGCTTTGGCTCATGTGAATGAAAGCGGAAGTTCATCTCTAGATCATCCTTTCTTCTCTAGGTGTCTACGTCATGGTGTATTGGCGAGAGTGAAGGTGTTCTGTAATGATTTTCCTTTCCCGGTTTTTCAAGAAAACTAACGTCGAAATCGGTTCTTTAAGTTGAAACTGATTTAAAATCACGTATACTGTCGTAATAGAGAGAAATGAAAGGATGAAGAGAATGGCTACCAATCAAGATGTGAAAGAATCAGTCGCCCAGGTCGATAAGTTGATTGCGCAAGTGACGGACACAGAAATGTGGATTCGGTTTGGACTCAAGGTGACAATTGCGTTAATCATCATTGCCGGATTTTATATCCTGACACGGATCATGACGGGAGCAGTCGCCCGTTTGTTTACGATTCGAAAAATCAACGAGCATGATTATTTAGCGCAACGACAAAACGAGACGTTACTCAAATTGTTACAAAATGCGATTCGCTACGTCCTCGGAATTGTCATGTTACTGACCGTGCTCAGTCAATTCGGAATCAACATCACAGGGCTCGTCGCCAGTGCAGGGATTGCCGGTCTCGCCATTTCGTTTGGTGCGAAAAACCTGGTTCAAGATATCATCACAGGTGCCTTCATCATCTTCGAACGACAGTTCAAAGTCGGTGATTATGTCCGCGTCGGCGTGATTGAAGGGATTGTCATCGAGCTTGGTATTCGGACGACGAAGCTGAAAGGTCTGACGGGCGAGATTCATATCGTTCCGAACGGGCAAATCCTGCAAGTGACGAACTTCTCGGTCGATAACAGTTTTGCCTTAGTCGATGTCCAAGTTCCGTATGAAGAGGATCTCGACCGGGTCGAGACGATTCTGAACGACATCTCGGAAGCGACGACGAAGAAATATGCCGATATGTTCGTTGAACCGATTCAAATACTCGGTGTCCAAATGCTTGATTCTTCTGGCGTTGCGTACCGCATGATGGCAGAAGTACCACCGATGCAACATTTTCAAGCGGGACGTTTGATGCGTAAAGAATTCAAACAAGGTCTCGAAGCGGAAGGAATCCAGATTCCGTACCCGCATATGGTCATGATGAACACTACAGATCAAGGGAATGGTGAACAAATCAATGATGCCAAAAACGTACAATCTCCATGATTATGTCGAAATGAAGAAACAACATCCATGCGGAACGAACCGGTGGCAAATCATTCGTGTCGGCATGGACATCCGCATCAAATGTCAAGGGTGTGGGGCAAGCATCTTAATGCCACGGCGCGATTTTGATAAGCGGTTAAAAAAAGTCTTACCAGAATGAGTTTTATCAAATACGACCGAAGCGCTTAATAGGTGCCTCGGTCTTTTTTAATTACAAAGCAGAACGCTAATGGTGGAAAAAAGGTTAAGGAGAAGTCTAAGTTTTGATTAAGCGGCTAGGTGAATTAGCAAACTCTTTAAAAAAGAATTCCCATCTCCTTGCTTAAAAAAATTGAACTATCTATAATTGTGAAAGATGTGCTGACGTGGTGTAATCAATCTACCCACTGCGGCCGCTAGCACGGATTTCCTAGGAAATACCGAAAAGGAGGAATTCCAAGTGGGATTAACAGCAGGAATCGTTGGCTTACCAAACGTAGGAAAATCAACACTTTTTAACGCAATTACTCAAGCAGGTGTCGAGGCGGCGAACTATCCGTTCGCAACAATCGATCCGAACGTAGGTGTCGTCGAAGTACCCGATGCACGTCTTCGTAAATTGACAGAACTCGTCAACCCGAAGAAGACCATCCCGACAGCATTCGAATTCACGGATATCGCGGGAATCGTCAAAGGCGCGTCAAAGGGTGAAGGATTAGGAAATAAATTCTTAGCAAACATTCGTGAAGTCGATGCGATTTGTCAGGTCGTCCGTTGCTTCATCGACGAAAACATCACACACGTCTCAGGTAAAGTATCACCGATCGATGATATCGAAACAATCAACCTCGAGTTGATTTTGGCCGATCTCGAATTGGTTGAAAAACGGATCCAACGTGTCCAAAAACAAGTCAAGTCACGTGATAAAAACGCAGCAGGCGAACTCGAAGCACTTGAAATCGTCCTCGCATTGCTCGAAGACGAAAAACCAGCACGTCTTGCAGAATTAAACGAAGATCAAGCGGCAATCGTGAAACACTTCCAATTGTTGACGATGAAACCGATGCTTTATGTCGCAAACGTCGGTGAAGATGAAGTCGCGGATGCAGATAGTAACGAAAACGTTCGTCTCGTCCGTGAGTTTGCAGCAAAAGAAGGGGCGGAAGTCATCATCATCTGTGCCCGGATCGAAGAAGAAATCGCTGAACTCGAACCGGAAGAACGTCAAGAGTTCCTCGTTGACCTCGGAATCGAAGAGTCAGGTCTCGATCAATTGATCCATGCAGCCTATAACACGCTCGGTCTCGCGACATACTTCACAGCGGGCGAAAAAGAAGTTCGTGCCTGGACGTTCAAAAAAGGGATGAAAGCACCACAATGTGCCGGTGTCATCCACTCTGACTTCGAACGTGGATTCATCCGTGCTGAAGTTGTCGCATACGATGACTTAGCAGCAGCTGGAAACATGGCGACAGTCAAAGAACAAGGACGTTACCGTTCTGAAGGTAAAGAATATGTCTTCCAAGATGGCGATGTTGTCACATTCCGCTTCAACGTTTAAGCAGAGCGAACGAATCGTTATTGCATAAACCAAAATACTTTGATAGTATTAACAAATGTGAGTAATGAATTATTGCTCCTTGCTCGATGAATCGAGCCGCCAGTCCAAGAGGAGGTGACAGATATGCGTAAATACGAAGTACTTTACATCATCCGTCCGGAAGTTGATGAGGAAGCACGAAAAGCTCTAGTTGAGCGTTTCAACAAAGTCCTCACTGACAACGGTGGTACAGTTGAAAAAACAACTGAAATGGGTAAACGTCGTTTCGCTTACGAAATCAATGATATGCGTGAAGGATTCTATGTTCTTCTTAACGTGACTGCTGAACCAGCAGCTACTAAAGAACTTGACCGTCTCATGAAGATCAGTGACGATATCGTTCGCTTAATGATCACAAAAGACGAGAAATAAGCTGAAACAGGAGAGTGATTCTGATGATTAACCGCGTCGTTTTAGTCGGTCGGTTAACTCGTGACCCTGAAATGCGTTATACGCAGAGCGGGATTGCGGTAACGCGATTCACACTCGCATGTGACCGTCCATTTACGGGACAAGATGGGAAGCGAGAAGCTGATTTCATCGATTGCGTCGTATGGCGCAAGCAAGCAGAGAACGTTGCTCAGTATTTGAAAAAAGGTAGTCTCGCAGGTGTCGAGGGTCGCCTACAGATTAGCAGTTATGACGATAAAGAGGGTCAACGTCGATATCGTGCTGAAGTCGTCGCGGATAGTGTTCGATTCCTAGAATCACGCAATGCAAGCCGTTCTTCAGATAGTGACAGCTATTCTTCGAATTCAAATACAGGTGGAAACGGGAATGCTGCAGGATGGGGTTCACAGCAACAGCAGAACAACTCTTCCTCGCCAGCACCCGCTTCATCTTCATCGAACTCGGGCTTCGGCGCTGATCCGTTCAGCGGTGGAAGTTCGATCGATCTTTCAGACGACGATCTCCCATTCTAATGGGAACGTTGGACTGAAAAATTTACTCTAAAAAGGAGGTTAATCACATGGCACGTCGTCCAGGTGGAAAACGTCGTCGTAAAGTATGTTACTTCACGTCGAACCACATCACTCATATCGATTATAAAGACGTAGAACTTCTCAAACGTTTCATTTCGGAACGCGGTAAGATTCTTCCACGTCGTGTGACTGGTACTTCAGCGAAATACCAACGTCCACTTACAATCGCAATCAAACGTTCACGTCAAATGGCTTTAATCCCATACGTAGCTGACTGATTACGGTGAAGCGCTTTTCCTTTTCGAAGGAGGGGCGCTTTTTTTCGCTTCCCTTTCAACCGGTCCTATTTTTCGGTTATAATAAACAAGTTAACGAATTTTTAATTAGAAGTATTTAAGGAGGACGCGATGGAGTCAGGTCAACAAGTATCATCAGAACGGGAACGGCGGGTTGTTCGCTTCGTTCCGTATCTATTAATCGTCGGTCTACTTCTCGTCGTCGCAATTAGTAATCCAATCATCGCAGCAATTGGTGCGTTCGTGACGACTGTTCTTTTTGTCCTTCATCTATTAGAAGAGCAGCGGGCACGAAAGTCCTGGGAAGCATATGTCGAAAGAATATCGATTCAAGTCGAGGATACAGGGCAAGATGCTTTGACGAATATGCCGATTGGAATCTTACTATATGATGAGGAAACGCACGTCACATGGTTCAATGATCCGATGCGTGAAATCTTCGACGACTTGGCAATGGGGCATCTGTTACTCGATCTCGATCCCTTGTTCGTTGAAATGATGGCGACGGATGAAGATCAAGCGACACTTGAGATTGGTGAGTCCGTCTATCGTGTCTTCTCGAATCGTGAAAATCGGACGTTCTATCTATTTGATATGACAGAAGAGGCGCAAGTTGAACAACAACTCGTCGACAATCAAACCGTCATCGGCGTCATTTATCTCGATAACTATGATGAGATGACGCAGGGGATTGAAGATCAATTAAGAAGTGAATTAAATAGTCGGGTCACCCAGTTATTGAATCATTGGGCGGCGGATCACGGCACCTATATAAAACGTACCGCCTCAGACCGGTACTTTGTCGTGACGACAGAAGAGAATCTACGGATTCTTGAGCGGACGAAGTTTTCCATCTTAGACATTGTCCGAGACGAGACGAGTCAACGTGGGGTGCAATTAACGCTGTCGATCGGAATTGGCTGTGGCAGTGACGCCATACCTGTTCTCGGTCAGATGGCGCAGTCGAGTCTTGACTTAGCACTCGGACGCGGGGGCGACCAGGTCGTCATCAAACGTGACGGGAAAGTCCGCTTTTATGGTGGGAAAACGAATCCGACGGAAAAACGGACGCGTGTCCGGGCACGGGTCATCGCCAATTCGTTGCGTGACTTGATGCAGGAATCAAGTCGAATCCTCGTCATGGGTCACCGAAATCCTGACATGGATTCACTTGGAGCATCGATTGGTATTCTCAAGCTTGCCGAGATGAACGATAAGGAAGCGCATATCGTATTACCGGATGCAGAAATCGGTCAAGGGATTCGACGGATGATGTCGGAAATCAGTGAAGACGAGAAACTGGAGTCGCGTTTCATCAATTCGTTCCAAGCTGAGCAACTCGTCGACGATCAAGCGTTATTGATTATCGTCGACACGCATAAACCGTCGCTTGTCGTCGTTCCGGCATTACTGGATCAGTTCGAACGAATGGTCGTCATCGATCATCATCGTCGCGGAGAAGATTTCATCGAGGAGCCAGTGCTCGTCTATCTTGAACCATATGCATCTTCGACGTCAGAACTCGTCACAGAGTTGATTGAATACCAACCGACGAACGAAAAGCTGTCAATGCTTGAAGCGACGGCGTTACTTGCAGGAATCATCGTCGACACGAAAGGCTTTACGATCCGGACAGGCTCGCGGACGTTTGATGCGGCCTCCTACTTGCGTTCGCAAGGCGCAGACACGGTCCTCGTCCAAGAGTTCCTTAGTCAAAACCTCGAGACGTATGTCGAACAGTCGCATATTCTCGAGCGGACGGAAATCTATAAGGCCGGTATGGCGATCGCGACAGCGGAGCCGGGGGTCATCCATGATCAAGTCTTGATCGCCCAAACGGCGGATCAACTGTTATCTTTACAAGGAATCCGTGCCGCCTTCGTCATCGCTGAGCTCCAAGATGGTCGGACGGCAATCAGTGCCCGGTCGCTCGGTGAGGTCAATGTCCAGTTAATCATGGAGACGTTAGGTGGCGGTGGTCACTTAACGAATGCGGCGACGCAGATGGCAGAATCGATCATCACGGTCGCGGATGAATTAAGACAAGCAATCGATCGTTATCTAGAAGATGAAACAAAAGGAGAGGAAATCGAATGAAAGTTATTTTATTGCAAGACGTTAAAGGACAAGGTAAAGCAGGAGACGTGAAAGAAGTCGCAGATGCATACGCGAACAATGTGTTATTCAAAAAGAAATTAGCGCGTCCCGCGACAACAGGGAACTTAAAACAACATGAAGCACATGAACGTAAAGCAGCAGAGCAAGCGAAACAAGCATTGCTCGACGCGGAAGCGTTAAAAGAGAAGATTGAAAAAGAAACGATTGTCGTTTCGACGAAAGCGGGCGAAGGCGGTCGTGTCTTCGGTTCAGTCACGAGTAAACAAATTGCAGAAGCATTGAAGAGCATGGGTTACAAAATCGACAAACGTAAAATCGAGCTTGAACACCCGATCAAAGCCCTCGGATTCACGAAAGTGCCGTTAAAACTGCACAATGAAGTCACAGCGACGCTAAACGTTCAGGTCAAAGAAGCGTGATTAGAAAAGGGGATCGGTGATGAGTGATGTAATGCAAAATACGCCACCCCAAAGTATCGAGGCGGAACAAGCCGTCCTTGGGGCGATCATGATTGATGCTGATCGATTGATCAGTGCGTCCGAACGATTATTGCCACACGATTTTTATCGGGCGGCACACCAACGGATTTTTGAAGCGATGCTCGTGTTGTCGGACCGTGGCGAAGCAATCGATCTTGTCACAGTCACGGCGGAACTGAGTACGCTCGGTGTCTTAGAAGAAATCGGCGGGCTTGCCTATCTCGGTGAGCTTGCGGAAGGTGTCCCGACAGCAGCGAATATCAATTATTACGTCAATGTCGTCGACCAAAAATCAACGCTCCGCCGTTTAATCCGGACAGCGAATGAAATCGTCACAGACGGGTACGAACGACAAAATGAAGTCGATGTGCTGCTGAATGAGGCAGAACGGAAGATTCTTGAAGTATCGCAAGGCAAGGGGAGCGCAAGCTTTATCCCGATTTCTGACGTCTTGACGAGCGCGTATGCGACGATTGATAAATTGCATAAGCAAAGCGGTGAAACGACCGGGATTCCGACCGGCTTCCGCGACCTCGATCAAGTGACGGCCGGGTTCCAGCGTAACGATTTAATCATCGTCGCCGCCCGTCCGTCTGTCGGGAAGACGGCATTCGCCTTGAACATCTCGCAAAACGTTGCCACCCGTGCCGACGAGAATGTTGCCATCTTTAGTCTTGAGATGGGTGCGGAACAACTCGTCATGCGGATGCTCTGTGCAGAAGGCAACGTCGATGCGCAACGTCTCCGGACGGGGCAACTCGAAGATGAAGATTGGGGTAAACTGTCGCTCGCGATGAGTAGTTTGTCACAAGCAGGGATTTACATCGATGATACGCCAGGGATTCGTGTCAATGATATCCGGGCGAAGTGTCGTCGCTTAAAGCAAGAGCACGGACTCGGCATGATCATGATTGATTACTTGCAGTTGATTCAAGGGAACGGTCGCTCAAGCGACAACCGTCAACAGGAAGTCTCGGAGATTTCCCGTTCCTTAAAGTCGCTCGCACGTGAACTCGAAGTGCCGGTCATCGCCTTATCGCAGCTCTCGCGTGGTGTGGAGAGTCGTCAAGATAAACGACCGATGATGTCGGATATCCGGGAATCAGGGGCGATTGAGCAAGATGCGGATATCGTCGCCTTCTTATACCGGGACGATTACTACAACAAAGAAACGGAAGATGCGAATACGATCGAGATCATCATCGCGAAACAGCGGAATGGTCCGACCGGTACGGTTAAACTCGCTTTCCGGAAAGAATTTAATAAATTCGTCGATCTTGAGCCGAGTAATTCGTACGCTCCACCGGCGTAACAAGCAACACCTCGATCTAACCAGGTCGGGGTGTTTTTGTTTGTAGAAAATCATGACTAGGGTGTTAGTTTAGTTCACGTGTGGACAAGATAAATTCAATGTTGTGAACGGGGCTTTTTGCTTTCTGCTTTCTGACAACCGTGTCTTTCTTCTCGTGCTTTCCTCGGGCGAGGCGCAAGCCGTTGCTCCTTCGTTCTGACGAACACGAAGCAGGGTCTTGCCTGCCTCTGACAGCACAAGACGTCTTGTGCTTTTTCCCGTAGGAGTCACGAAAAGCGAAGCATGTGGGTAGCGTGTTTTATGAACGAGGTGAGCTGACAACCGTTTCTTTCTTCTCGTGCTTTCCTCGGGCGAGGCGCAAGCCGTTGCCCCTTTGTTCTGACGAACACGGAGCAGGGTCTTGCCTGCCTCTGACAGTGCAAGAAATCTTGCACTTTTTCCCGTAGGAGTCACGAAAAGCGAAACGGTTGGCTTGTGTAGCGGGTCGTATGGATCATTGGGGATCGATTTGTTGAGTCGCGCGTTCCGAATTGAATCGCTTTCGAACGAACAGCAATCAGGCGCGACCCTGCAGCGAAGCGAAGCGGCGCAAGGGATTGCCGCTCAGAAGTCGATTCGGAGAGGAAAAGCGCGGCAGGCGTATGTAAAAGGTTTCGATATGAGCTTGTCTGTAGCCTAGCTCCCCGATTTTGATAAACAAGACGAGAGTAAAGCACATAAAGGAAGCATAACGATTTGGACAAACGAAGTCATCGGGAAGAATCATTATGTTTCGATATCTTGAAAGTAAAGGAAAAAAGGAAGCAGAAAGGAGTAATTAAACGAACGAAACAGAAATACATTAATTAATTGTTCGGTATTTGATTGACTTCTGTTTTTTTCCGCGTTACACTTAGTCGTGGTTTTGAATCGTACGTGGAGGTGGATGAGAATATGTCATCAGTAGTAGTAGTCGGAACACAGTGGGGCGACGAAGGGAAAGGTAAAATTACCGATTTCCTTTCGAAAAAAGCCGATGTCGTCGCTCGTTATCAAGGTGGGGACAATGCAGGACATACAATCGTATTCAATAATGAGACGTATAAGTTACACTTGATTCCTTCAGGGATCTTTTACTCAGACAAGAAATGTGTCATCGGAAATGGCCTAGTCGTCAATCCGAAATCGCTCGTCAAGGAATTAAAGTATCTGCACGATCGTGGTGTTTCTACGGATAACTTATTAATTTCAAATCGTGCTCATGTTATCTTGCCATACCATCAATTGCAAGATCAGCTCGAAGAAGAAGCAAAAGGCGACGCGAAAGTCGGAACGACGCTGAAAGGAATCGGACCGTGCTACATGGATAAAGCAGCACGGATCGGGATCCGGATGGCAGACTTACTCGATAAAGAAACGTTCGCTGAAAAACTTCAAATCGTGCTTGAACAGAAGAACCGGATGTTTACGAAAATGTACGACGCAGAGCCGATTGCCTTTGATGATATCTTTGAAGAATACTACGCGTATGGTCAAGAATTCGCGAAGTATGTCTGCGATACATCAGTCGTCGTCAACGATAGCCTCGATAAAGGGGAAAAAGTGTTGTTCGAAGGAGCGCAAGGTGTCTTGCTCGATCTCGACCACGGAACGTATCCGTTCGTCACATCATCAAATGCTTCAGCGGGTGGCGTCGCGTCAGGTGTCGGTGTCGGTCCTGCTCGTATCGACCACGTCGTCGGTGTCTGTAAGGCCTATACGTCACGTGTTGGTGATGGTCCGTTCCCAACGGAATTGTTCGATGAAATCGGTCATCACATCCGTGAAGTCGGTCGCGAATATGGTACGACGACAGGTCGTCCGCGTCGCGTCGGTTGGTTCGACTCGGTTGTCGTTCGTCACTCACGTCGGACGAGTGGTTTGACAGACCTGTCCTTGAACTCGATCGATGTCTTGACGGGGATTGAAACCTTGAAGATTTGTACATCATACGAATTCAACGGAAAACAAATCGATGAGTACCCAGCAAGCTTCCGTGATCTTGAAGCGTGTGTCCCGGTCTACGAAGAGTTACCGGGTTGGAAAGAAGATATTACAGGGATTCGTAAGTTTGAAGACCTTCCAATCAATGCTCAAAACTACGTAAAACGGATCGCAGATTTGACGAACATTTCACTCGTCACGTTCTCGGTCGGACCAGGTCGCGAGCAGACAGTCGTCCTTCGTGATCTTTACGAAGAAGCATAAGTCGAATACAAACAGGCGTGGCATCAATCGGTGCCGCACCTGTTTTTTTATATCTTTTGATAAGCGAAATAATTCACAAACAAAAGGATAAGAGCGTATACTAAAAGTAATGTTTCACGTGGAACGTTCCACATGAAATCGGTTGAATGGTAGAGGTGTGGCGTCGGTAGTTTCCGTCGCCACCTTTCTATATGCCGAAAAAACAGGTAAAATAGATTGAATAGAAATTTTTTAAGGGGGAACACCCATTGACGGAACGTAGAATACTCGTCGTCGACGACGAACAACCGATTGCGGATATATTAAAATTTAAACTTGAAAAAGAAGGTTACAGCGTCGCTGTTGCCAATGATGGCGTTGAAGCACTTGAGAAGGTCGAGGAATTCAAACCAGACTTGATCTTGCTCGACATCATGCTGCCTTTAATGGATGGGATGGAAGTCTGTCGTGAAGTCCGAAAAACACTTGAGACACCCATCATCATGTTGACGGCAAAAGACTCAGAAATCGATAAAGTACTCGGACTGGAACTCGGTGCGGATGATTACGTAACGAAACCATTTAGTTCACGCGAGCTACTCGCACGTGTCAAAGCGAACATGCGAAAACGAGGACGTGATGAAAAACCAGTCAGTGATGACCCTGATGATATTACGATTGGTGAGTTGACGATTCATTTGAATTCGCATACGGTCACGAAGCGTGAAGAAAAAATCGAACTCACACAACGTGAATTCGAACTGTTGCATTATTTAGCGAAGAACATCGGACAAGTCATGACGCGCGAACATCTTCTTCAGACAGTCTGGGGCTATGATTACTTCGGCGACGTTCGGACGGTCGATGTGACGGTACGCCGTCTACGTGAGAAAGTCGAAGACAACCCGAGTACACCCATTTATATCATGACACGTCGTGGTGTCGGTTATTATCTCCAAGATGGGGAGAATGAATAACTATGTTAAAAGGAACGAACTTCTTTAAATCCATCCAGTGGAAACTTGTCGTCATTTACGCGTTACTGATTTTAGTCGCGATGCAAGTCATTGGAGTCTATTTCGTTCGTTCCCTTGAAAAGCAGTACATTACAAACTTCTCAAAATCTGTCGAGGACCGAGCCGGACTTGTAGCTTACAATGTCGGGAAGGAATTTGATAAGGCAGGCGATGATGAAGCCTCTAAACGGCAGTTGTCTGAGTCTCTTGGGCAGCTGCTGTCTGAGTTTAGTAGTGGCTCCACTTCAAGGAACGACATTCTCGAAGTCCAAATCATCGACCAGGATTCTGTCATTCAAGCGACGTCGGATGAGGACAACCAGTCGGCGGTGGGGCAACGGGCGACAAACTCGTTAATCAAAAAAGCACAGGCGACGAGTTCGACCCGAATCGATACCGTCCTTGATCCGAATGAAGATAAAATCCGAATCTTCGCCGTACCTGTCACGTCAGAAGGTGATGGTTCGACGATCGGGATGATTTATGTCCGGGCATCGATGGAGTCGATCTATTCACAGATGCAACAGGTCACCCGCATTCTAGCGACGGGAACAGTGATTGCACTTGTCATCACGTCGATTCTCGGGGTGCTGTTATCTCGAACGATCACGCGACCGATTTCCGACATGCGTCGACAAGCGATTGAGATGCGCCGGGGGAACTTCTCCCGGAAAGTAAAAGTCTATTCCGATGACGAAATCGGACAGCTGGCCCGGTCGTTCAACGAATTGACCGACGAGTTGCTCGAAGCAAACGCGACGACGGAAGCGGAACGACGGAAGTTGACGAGCGTCCTCGAAAACATGACGGACGGTGTGATCGCAACGGACCGGACGCTCCGTGTCATCTTGATGAACGATCAGGCAAAAGACATCGTCGGCGTCGAAGAGGCAGGCATGGTCGGAACGAATCTGAAGGATTTACTCGCACTCGGGGATGACTTCATGATTCCGGAAGACGGAACAATGCCACCACGCTTGCTTGATTTCAGTAGTGAGGATGAACTGTTCCTCGTCCGGGCGTTCTTCTCGCCCGTCAAGAAACACAGTGGACCGATTACCGGAATGATCATCGTCTTGCATGACGTCACGGAACAAGAGCAAGTCGAACAGGACCGCCGCGAGTTCGTCGCGAACGTCAGTCACGAACTCCGGACTCCATTGACGACGATGCGGAGTTATCTCGAAGCACTCGCAGAAGGGGCCTATCAAGACGAAGAACTGGCACCACGCTTCCTTGAGACGACACAAAATGAGACGGAGCGGATGATTCGTCTCGTCACAGACCTCCTGCAACTGTCGAAAATGGATAGTAAGGAATACAAGATGAATAAAGTGCGCTTCGACTATATCCAGTTCATTAATGAAATTCTCGATCGTCATGACATGACAAAACCGGAGCGGATTCGCTTCCGCCGGAAAATCATGAAACGGAAAGTTTATATTCGTGGGGACCAGGATAAGTTGATTCAAGTTGCCGATAACATTTTGACGAATGCGATCAAGTATTCACCGGAAGGCGGAACGATTACCGTCCGGACGATGTTACGGGCGAAACGGATCGTCATCAGCATCAAGGATGAGGGAGTCGGGATTCCGAAAGCGAACCTGCAAAAAATCTTCGAACGTTTCTATCGTGTCGATAAGGCACGGGCACGGAAGATTGGTGGGACAGGTCTCGGTCTCTCGATCGCGAAAGATGTCGTTTCGGCACATGGCGGCGACATTTGGGCAGAAAGTGAATGGGGACGTGGTACGACGATTTACTTTACCCTTCCTTATGAAGTGATTGAAGAGGTGGATGCCGGATGATGAAGCAACGACTGAAAACGACCCTGCTGATTCTACTTGTATGTGGTTCTATTTTTCAGACGGCAATGCTTTGGACATATCATCCAAGTAGTGAATCGATTGAGCAGGAACAAGTATCGTTTAATGAGATTGATGCTTCAAAGACGGTTGAGAGTAATCAGCTCGTCAATCCCGAACTCGTCGTCTATTCGAATGGCGTGGAAGCCTATCAGACACAAATCATCGGGCGGACGATTTTGAACCGGATTGGTGCTTCGTTTGATATCGGTGTCCTCGTCTTGACGGATAAAGCGTCAAACATCCCGCTCAGCAAACGGAGTGTCGAGATGATTTTCCCGACACCGGTCACGGCAGCGATGCTTGAAGAACTACTCGGTGAAAAAGAGATTGCGATGGCTGAACCGATTAAACGGCTCTATCTGCTCGATTATGACGGACCGATTCTTCGGCTCGAGTCAGCGACTGGTCGCTTTAAAGACTTTCAATTGGTCGGCGACGAGACAGTCTTAAAACGCCTCTTTGCCTACGATAAGAAAAAACCGATGACGAAGGTCGAGCTTAAAGGTGGTGACTACACGTACGTCGCAACAGCGACCCCTCGTCTTGAAGAAGTGTTTGTCTATGACGAAGTCGGACAGGACCCGAAACCACTCGACCGGATTCGCAGTGCGTTCTTCACAGCGAATACGAATGTGCAGCAAATCAAGGGACGAGACGGACTCGACGTGTTGACGGATGGGGTCAGCGTCTCGACGTACGACCGGGATTACAATGCCTATCGTTTCAACACGCTGTCACCGAATACACAAAGTACGGCAGTCGATTACAGTACGCTCGTCAGCTACATCAATATTCATGGGGGCTGGCTCGACCAAGTCACACAACGCAGTGGCTTCCGTTATTACTTCGATCAAATGAGTAGTCAAGAAGAGCAACAAACGGCAATCTTCCGTCTCTATTTGAATCGTTATCCGGTCTTCGGCGAAATTGGCCCGTTGCTCGAACAACCAGAATTTGATTTAGCGACGATCAAGATGACGTTCGAAGAAAATCAAATCCGGTCGATCAGCCGGAGCATGTTACGGGCAGACCGGAAACTTTTGTTAAAGGAAACGACGTTACCGACGATTGAACAGACGGTGAAAGAGCTGGAGCAAGCAGACCTTATGCAGGACATCACCGGAATTCGAGTCGGCTACAGCATGACATACAAAATCGCGACGAGTCGCTACGCCCTGTTTGAACCGGCATGGTTCGTCAAACGGGATGGAGAATGGAGCACAGTCGATCAAGCAATTGGAAATGAGGGGTAATGTTGAATGGATTGGAGTAAAGCAAAGACGTTGTTGATTCTGACTTTCCTCATCCTGAACGTCTACCTGGTCGTTCAATTGATGGATCGGATGATTGAACCACGGATCGTCGCGACGACGGCGTCCGGAAAGACGATTTTGAAAGATCGGAAGATTGACGAAAAACAACTGCAGACCGCGTCTCGCGACATCGGTTATTTGACGGCAGAAGTCGATTCGAGCTCACTGGCACCCAAAGAGAGCTCACCGATTAAAGATGCGATCACATCAGTCAAAAATCAGGTCGAATGGTCTGTTCGGTTGTCGAAGCCGTCACCGCTCGACGCAAAAGCGATGCGCGACTCGGCGACTTCATTCGTCCAGTCGTCCGTTAATCACGGTTCAGACTACACGTTTTGGAAGTTTGATAATAAACAAAATGAAATGACGTTCGTGCAGACGTATAAAGGACAACCGCTGTATTCGACACCGGAGCAATCACGGGACGATGAGGCGATGATTGGTCCGTCCCTGCTCGTCCTGCAGCTGAACGATGACAAGGAAATCGTCAGCTATAAGCAACGTCACTTGAACGAAGTCGTCCGCCAAGCACAGGACGTGACGTTGTTGTCAGCGAGCGAAGCCGTCATCCAATTGTCGGAGCAAGGTCTTTTCCCGGCCTCGAAAAAAATGACAGGCCATAAGCTTGGCTATTTCTGTCTCGTGACGGAAGGGACAAAATCGGTCCAGATTTTACCGCCGACGTGGCAGATCGAACTCGACGGGGAAGAACTTTATTTCGTCAACGCGATTGACGGGGGTGTTCAGACGATCGAACGCCTCGATACAGTTTCAGAGAAATGAGGAATACACGATGAGCCTACACTATAGCGTTCTTGCGAGCGGCTCGACGGGAAATGCCCTCTACATCGAAAGTGAACAAAGCCGGCTGCTCGTCGATGCCGGATTGACAGGAAAAGCGATGCTTGCATTGTTCGACCAGATTCACCGGTCACCGGAAGGCATCGATGGGCTGTTCGTCACCCATGAACACTCGGATCATATTAAAGGGGTCGGCATCTTAGCCCGCAAGTACAACATCCCGCTCTATGCGAACCAAAAGACATGGGACGCGATGGAAGCAAAAATCGGCAAGATTGATCCCGCCTTGAAGTTCCTCTGGGAAGTCGGCGAAGTGAAACAGTTCGGCGATATCGAAGTCGAATCGTTTAACGTCAGCCATGACGCAGCCGATCCGATGTTCTTCCAGTTCGCCCATGAAGGGAAACGACTCGCTCACATCACGGATACCGGCTACGTCTCGGACCGGATGAAAGGGACGATTCGTGGTGCCGATGCCTACATCTTCGAAGCGAATCATGATATCGGGATGCTCCAGATGGGGCATTATCCGTGGAGCGTCAAACGCCGAATCCTTGGCGACTACGGTCACGTCTCGAACGAAGACGCGGCAGTCGCGATGAGCGAGGTGCTCGACGAGCGGACGAAACGGATCCATATGGCCCATTTGAGCAAGGACAACAACATGAAGGAACTGGCCCGGATGAGTGTCTCCCAGACACTGGCGAGCCGGGACGTCGACCTCAGCAAGATTCATCTGCTTGATACCGATCCCGTCATTCCGACACCACTCCTGAAGCTCTGATTATGGGAAATTACTGAATATGCTCAAAAGACCCCCACATTTGGCTAACTTGCCAGGTGATGGGGGTATACTTGTGTAAAGAGAGTTTATGAAGGAGGCATGTGCCGATGGATCGACCTGAAGAACCACGGAATGAATCGGAACAGATCAATCAATCGACCGATGAGGAGAGCGGATTTCCACCGCGTCGACCGACTGAAGAAGAACCGGTCAGTCCTTATCGTGAACCATATGAAGAAACAGACGAACCTCCACGTAAGCGTGGTGGCGGTGGTAAAGCATTTTTTGTCGGCTTAATCGGCGGCGTCATCGGCGCCTTACTGATTGCCTTGATCGCCTGGCCATTTGCCCGTGATCAAATGACGAGTCCGACACCAGCCGCGACGGTGACGACGGAACAGGCAGCGACGACAGCGACGGAAGCCGAGAATGATATCGTCGGTGCCGTCAGTAAAACGAAAGAAGCCGTCGTCAGTGTGACGAATTTACAAAGTTCATTCCGCGGTGCGGATCAAGAGACAGGAGCAGGATCCGGCGTCATCTATAAAAAAGATGGCAATAAAGCCTATGTCGTGACGAACTATCACGTCGTTGAAGGGGCAAGCAGCTTGTCGGTCACGTTATCAGACGGAACGGCGCTCGAAGCGAAAGTCCTCGGCGAAGATCCGACGTATGATTTAGCCGTCTTATCCATCGATGCAGCAAAAGTGACACAGGTCGCGAAAATCGGTGACTCCGATACGTTACGTGCCGGTGAAACGGTCCTCGCGATCGGCAACCCGCTCGGAATCTTCGCAAACTCGGTCACGCGTGGTGTCATCAGTGCCCAGGAACGGACGGTGCCGGTCGATACGAACAAGGACGGCCAGCAGGACTTCAACACGGAAGTGATTCAGACGGATGCGGCAATCAACCCCGGGAACTCGGGTGGCGCACTGATCAATACGTCCGGTCAATTGATCGGAATCAACTCGATGAAGATTGCGGAAGCAAGCGTCGAAGGTGTCGGTTTTGCGATTCCGATCAACGAAGCGTTACCAATCATGCGTGACCTCGAACAGAACGGTGAGGTCATTCGTCCGCAACTCGGGATTCAGATTCGGGACGTCCAGGAGTTCCCGAGCGGCTACCGTGAGGACCGCCTGAAACTGCCGAGTGACGTGACGAAAGGAATCGTCGTCGTCGGTCTGACAAACAACAGTGGAGCAGAAAAAGCAGGGATGAAAGCAAATGACGTCATCGTCGAAATCGACGGGACAAAGATTAATTCATTTGCAGATCTCAAGAGTGTTCTGTACCGTGATGCGAAAGTCGGACAGACCGTCAAAGTGACGTTCTACCGGAATGGGGATAAACAGTCCCTTGATGTGAAGTTGTCGGCACAAGCGGCGACGGTGCAATAACAGATTCAGATTAACTACTCGTACATGTACGGGTAGTTTTTTTGTTTGGGGATATGAATGGGCATATGAAAGAAAGAGAAAGAGTCATCGTGATGTGCTGTCACGCGCTTTCCTCAGGCGAGGAACGAGCCGTTGGCTTCTTGCCTGACGGCAGATGCCAGGGTCTCGTTTTCCTCTGACAGCACGGACGAGCCGTGCTTTTTCCTGTAGGAGTCGCGTGCAGCCGACACGATGAGCAGCAGCTTAATCATGGAACGAAAAGAAGCAAGAATACCACGCATGTGGATAACTTTTAAGCGGTTGAAGAAGCCGATTTTTGTTATACTGGTAGCGGATAACTGTGGATAACTAAAAAGGAGGAGAAGACCTGTGGATAAATACGTCTGCTTGGAACATGTCGAGTTAGCACTTGACGAAGTGGTTGATGAAACGGAAGAATACCCGATTTTGGAAGAAGTGAATTCAGAAAAAACGGTCACATGTGAGTACTGTGATCAGCCCGCAACATATCTTGTGTCAAGCAAAAAATAATTATCAACATGTGGACATGTGGATAACTCTGTGGATAACTCCTGAATTTTCTGTCAGAAAGCGAGAAAAATGATGCAAATTACCATTATTACGGTCGGAAAGTTGAAAGAGAAGTACTTGAAGCAAGGGATTGCCGAATATACGAAACGGCTTGGTGCCTATTGTTCGATTCAAGAAATCGAGGTCCCGGACGAAAAAGCACCGGAACAATTGAGTGACGCCGAGATGCAACAAGTGAAGAAAAAAGAGGGCGAACGGATTTTAGCGAAGATTGGACCGGACGTTCATGTCTACGCACTTGCTATCGAAGGAAAGCAACGGACAAGTGAACAGTTTGCAACAGAACTCGACCGACTGGCGACGTACGGCAAGAGCAAAATCGCGTTTGTCATCGGCGGATCGCTTGGTCTCGCACCGGAAGTCATGCAGCGGGCGAACGATACGATTTCCTTCTCGAAGATGACGTTTCCCCATCAATTGATGAAGATGATTCTGTGTGAGCAGATTTATCGGGCATATCGGATTAATCGGAATGAGCCGTATCATAAGTGAATAGAGTTGATAAGAAAGACCATTTCAAACGTTAAGAAGCGTTTCAGATGGTCTTTTTTTGGTATATGGGTGCAAATAAACAACTCCTTTTTCTGTGTCTACAAAATTAAAATAAGCAATTGATTTGTATGGCATTTCATTGTGTTACGCTAGATGAAAAAATTGCAAACCTTTAAGAAGGTGTTAGACACATCAAATAAAGGATGTAAGGTTTAGTTAAAATCAGCATACTTAGCGACTCTAATCGGATCATGATACCGTCTAATCTTTAGTCTGATACAATCTTTTTTACGGTAAACTTTACACGTGCGAAATAGATTGTTTCTTCTCTAATCTCAGTGGTGCAGAATAAAGTTTAAATTGAAAAGTGAGGATCTTATGAAAATACTAATTATTGAAGATGATGTGATGCTGTCCAATACAATTGTCGAGTCTACGAATACATTATATGAAACTTCTCAAGCCTTTGACGGAGAAGAAGGGCTTTATTTAGCTGAGCAAAACATCCATGACATTATTATTTTAGACTTGATGTTGCCGCTTATGAACGGATACGAAGTATTACAGGCATTACGGTCAAAGGACATCACGACACCCGTAATTATTTTAACAGCTAAAGATGCGATTGATGATAAAATACAGGGTCTTCGTCTAGGTGCAGATGATTATTTAGTGAAACCCTTTCACCGGGAAGAATTATTGTTACGGTTAGAGGCAATCGTTCGAAGGACAATTGGGCATTTCAAAGAAAATAATATTTCGTTTAAAGAGCTTATTCTGAATGTAAAAACTAAAACTGCCACTTTAAACGGAGAGTCGATTAAGTTAAATCGAAAGCAATTTGAACTACTTGAGTATCTCATTAACAACAAAGAAACGATTGTGACGAAAGAACAAATATTTGACCGGATTTGGGGCTTTCAATCAGATACGACGAATACAGTCGTCGAAGTCTATACAAGTCATCTTCGTAAAATATTAAAGGCATATGATTACGATCGTTACATTAAGACATTTCGTGGATTAGGTTATATGTTATCCGAGGAAGGTCAGGACGCATGAATAAAAACAAGATAATAAGCAAGCAGCAATTTACGTTTATGTCGTTGAACTTTATTGCATTTACGCTGATTTTTGCGATATTCAGCGTGATTATTTTTACACTCGTTCAAAGTACGCTTTATAAAAAAGCGGATGAGGAGTTATATAATTTCAAACAAAAAATACAACGTGAAGACTTAGATCAGCAAGAAAATCTGCCGGCTGACCGTGGGCAACCGGACCAGCTGGCGCCCCCGTTAAATCCACGAATCATTGTCTTACGGTGGAATAGTGAGGGCGAAAATGTAAATGAAGATCAGATTGGTACGCAGTTCTATCAAAATTATTTTGAAGACCAAAACTTTAACGAAGAGTCCTTGAATGAAGTCACGAAGGTTCGCTTAAAGGATGAATATACTTTTCGGTCTTTGTCTTACGAGAATGATGAGAGTGATGATTTTTCCTACACCCAACTGTTAATTAATACAGATGCTGAAGAAAGTCTAACCGAAAACTTCAGATGGATTTTACTGATTTGTTCAATTGTAAGCATTGTTCTTTCTCTTACGATTAGTTATTTACTATCCAAAAAAACAATGCAACCAATCATTAAGTCCTGGGATCGCCAGGCTGAATTTGTGGAAAATGCTTCGCATGAGTTAAGAACCCCGTTGACGATCATTCAAAATAAGCTTGAATTGTTATTGGTCCAGCCTAATGAAAAAATTGTAGACTCTTTTGAGAGCATTGCACTCAGTTTATCTGAAACAAGACGCATGTCGAAGCTGACGACCGACTTGCTAACGCTTGCCCGTGCAGATTCATTGGAAACCCTGTTAAGTACAGAAACGTTCCACTTAGATGATTTTGTACGACGTGTCTGTCAGCCCTATCTTGAAATTGCTGAAATGCAAGATAAAACGATGTGGCTTCATGTAAATACTCCGATAGAAATTGAAGCAGATAAGAGCAGGATGCATCAACTGTTCGTCATCCTGTTGGATAATGCATTAAAGTTTACCGCGGAAAATGGAAGTATCGGGGTGAAAACATATCTGGAAGGACATAAGATAATCATAGAAATAAGTGATACAGGCATTGGAATAAGTCCAGAAAATAGAAAACGAATTTTTGAAAGATTCTTTAGAGAAGATAAAGCGAGAACACGAGATACCGGTGGGACCGGTCTAGGTTTAGCAATCGCCCACTGGATTGTCGTTAGTCATGGCGGCACAATTAAAGTAGTCGATACTGGTGAATCAAAAGGAAGTATTTTTCAAATTAAATTGCCTAAAAAGGAAATCACGCATTTGTGATTTCCTTTTTTTTTTGTTCAAATCGCGTAAAACTTTAAGCAATTTTTAAGGTTCATCTTTAATAATCAAGGCATGAGGAAGTTATTAAAAGGGAGTTGAACGCTATGCAGGCAAAGACGTTGAATGGTGTACAAGGGCGGACGGAGCTTAAGCACGAGCTATCAAAAATGGATTGTTACCTGCTTCGCCATCGATTGAAGCACATTATGGAGGTCGATCCTCATGCAAACGAGGAAGGCAAATATCATATTCGAAGCGTGTATTTCGATAACATCGATAATAAAGTGCTAACGCAAAAAAAAGAAGGATACTACGACCGAGATAAATTTCGTGTGCGGTTGTATGACCATCGTATCAGTCTTCTCCATTTGGAGAAGAAAAGTAAGCGTAATAATCTCACGTACAAGCAAAAATGTCGTATTCGCATTGAAGAGTATGAAGACATGCGAAATGGCGAGATTTCTTGGATGGAACATGATGAACGAATGTTGATTCGTGAACTCTATATTGAAATGAAGATGTACCAGATCAAACCAATGACCGTAGTGGATTATGAACGTGAAGTGTTCATTTATCATTACGGGAATGTCCGGGTCACGTTTGACAGCGATATCAAAACCAGTTTTCGAAATAATGACGTTCTCAATTTTGATTTGCCGATGATTGAAACGAATCCGGATGTCGTCATTTTAGAAATTAAGTATGACGAATTTCTACCGGATGTCATAAAAAAACTTCTTCAGATTGGTAACAGACGAAAAGGAACGTATTCAAAATATCAAATGAGTCGAATGTACGGATAATAAAAAAGACTAACGTATAAAAGATTAGTCATTTGGAGGAATAGAAATGGAAAATGTAACTTTTGATGATATTTTCAAGTCCAATATTTTAGAGAAAACAACGAGCTTTTCAATTGTTGATTCTTTGATCGGTTTAGTGGCAGCGTTTATTTTAGGTTTATTGATTTACACGGTATATAAAAAGACGTTTGCCGGCGTGATTTATTCTCATACGTTCAACATCTCGCTGATTATCATGACGATGGCGACTTCACTCATTATCATGGGGATTTCGTCAAATGTCTTGTTGTCTCTTGGTATGGTTGGTGCGCTATCGATCGTCCGTTTCCGGACACCGATTAAAGATCCGATGGACATTGTTTATCTTTTCTGGGCAATCGTAGTCGGGATTTTATGTGGAGCAGGATTCGTTCCTCTGGCAGTATTAGGTTCTATCGCCATTGGTCTAGTTTTAATTTTGTTTGTGAATAAAATCAAAATCGAAAATCCTTATTTACTTGTTATCAAATATAACGAAAATTCAGTCATTGAATTAGTGGATCATGTCGTCAAGAATTATGCGAAGAAACATACAGTCAAATCAAAGTCTGTGTTACCCGGTAATCAGTTTGAGGTGACTTACGAAATTCGTGTTAAAGAAGACGATATGGAATTTTTAAACACACTTTCAGATATGAAAGGTGTCCAATCAGCGGTCATGATCAGTTACGACGGGAACTTTACTGCCTAATTAAAAGAGAGAACCTCAAGTGGCAGCAAGAAAACTCTTGCTGCCACCGCTGTTTCAATTAAACGGATTACTTAAGATTTACGTAATGGAGGGGTGGAAATGTTAATAAAAAAAAGATGGATTATCACGTTAATGCTCGTTGCGATTTTCTTTACAGTGGGGAGCCTTTATACGGTTCAAGAATTTCAACTACAAAAAGTAAATTCTGCGTATTCGTATGACGAAACCATGTTTAATAAAGATGAAGTTTCTACTATTGAGATTTCAATGGATGACGATGAATGGGAGGATTTGATTGAAAATCCGCTTGAGGAGGAGTATAAAGAAGCTTCTATCACGATTAATGGAGAAGAAGTTTCGAATGTAGCCATCCGTACAAAAGGAAACTCCTCATTAACATCAGTTGCTCGTGATGAAGATTCAGACCGGTATAGCTTAAAAGTAGATTTTAACTATTATGATTCCAATCAAAGTTATTATGGTCTATCCAAACTCAATTTAAATAACAACTTTAGTGACACGACACAAATGAAAGAGTTTGTTTCTTATGAATTGATGGAGCAAATGGGAATAGAGACACCGGAGCATGCCTACATGAAGGTCATGGTGAATGGAGAATACTATGGACTGATGCTCGGTGTAGAAGCAATTGACGAGACGTTTATCGCCCAAAATTATAATACGACGGAAGGGTACTTGTATAAGCCGGACGGTACAGGTAGTGATTTGGTTTATATAAGTGATTCACTTGAAGATTATGACGGTATCGAAGTTGAAATGAATGAAGAAAGTGTAGACGAATCTGAACTGATCTCGATGCTGAAAGCCATCAATGAAGGGGAGGGGTATGAGGATTACCTGAATACGGATGAGATGCTCCGCTATTTTGCCCTGAACACGTCTTTAGTCAGCTTAGATAGTTATCAAGGCCAACTGAAGCATAATTATTATCTCTACGAAGATGCAGACGGTGAATTTTCGATTTTACCTTGGGATTATAATATGTCGTTTGGTGGATTTAACATGGGTGGTGGCGGTCAGGGTGGACCCGGTGGTCAAGGCGGACCGGGCGAAGAAGCTACACAAAATGGTGCAGACACACAAGGTGAAGAAGTAACAGCTCCTGAAACTAGACCGGAACAAGTTCCGCCCACGCAGGAGTCTGATACAGATGCAGAACCGGTAACTCCTCAAGCAGGTGGAGGGAATCAAGGTGGCGGAACGCAGGCTGGAGAATTATTAAGTGAAGACACGATCAACTTCAGCATAGATCAGCCCGTTTCTGGTACAACTTTATCTGAACGTCCTTTGTTGAACGTACTATTAAGTGACGAAACCTTATCGAAGCAATACGAGGAGTATCTGGAAGAAATTGCGACTGAAATTTTAACTGAAGAAAACGTGGAGTCTATTACGTCGAAGCTCGGTATCTTATTAGAACCCTACGTCGACAGCGATCCTTCTAAATTCTTTACAACGGAAGAATTTTTAGAAGGTGTCAGTGGTGAAAACAGTCTCCCAGAGTTTGCTAAACAACGCAGTGAATCAATATTAGCTCAATTATCGGGTGAACTCGTGGTTGACGCTGACGAGGTAGCTGAAAACAATTCAGCTGCAAATCAAACCCCAGACAATAATAAACAAACTACGAATGAAGAAGGTGCACCAGCACAACCAGGAGGGAATATGGGGCCAAGACCCGACATTAACTCGATGACAGATGAAGAATTTAATCAATTTGTCGAACAGATTCAATCTGGAAATCTGCCAATCGCCTTACCAGATGATTTTGAGACGATGACGATTGAAGAGAAAAAGACGTACCTCAATGAAAATATGGGGGGCGGACAAGGACAAGGACAAGGACCGCCTCAAAATGCTGATGGAGAAAATCCAAATAACAATCAACCCTTAAATAATGAAGCGAGTAACAATGCAGACAGTGACGAAACGAGTGGAGACTATACGAAAAGCGATGCGTATATTCTGTTTGCATTCTTAATGAGTTCAGTCGGTGTGATTGTTGCCTTTCGTCGCATCGGACGATAAAACATTTAAAAGCAGCCAAGACGAGAACCTTCGCCATGGCTGCTTTTTCTCTTCTTAAGTACGTTCAAGCACAGTTGCTAACATCCGGTGTACCACGTCATGATCGCGGGCATCATATAACTGATAATCTTTCCCTGGTAAGGTATAGACGTCTGTTGCCCCGGCATATAAAATCGCAAGCTCCAGCATGCCGTCCTCCTGGCATGTCGTCCGTAATTCCAGCTCGCCGCTGATGACGCCGACTTCATTTGTCATCACACCATGCGTGGCGGTGAAAGTAGAGGTTTTCGTTTCCATCGAATCAGTCCTTCCGGATAACTTGATTTATGGGGAATGTGTGCTTCTTTTAGTAATAACATGTGTTTAACATCGTTTGTAATGCTGTTTTTTCGGCTGCTTGGAGACTTAAGCCCCAGCGACTTTTTGTATGGATCCACATCTTCGAGTAACCACAGCTTGCACCCGAGCGTGTCGGTTGCCATGTTGATGGATCCTGGTCTCCTTTTGAACGGTTCGAGCTTGCAGAAACCGCAATCAGTTGCGGACCTTCGAGGTCGTTTGCGAATGCTTGACGGGTCGTCGTCGTCCAGCTGCTTGCCCCAGAACGCCATGCTTCAGCGAGCGGCACGACGTGGTCGATGTCGAGGTCGGATGGGTTCGTGAACGTCAGTCCATCGTAATAACTGTACCATGAGCCGGACGTGACCGGACAATTGCCGACGTAAGAATCCGCATCGCGTTTCAAGACGACTTGACGTGTGTCACATCCACCACCTTGGCTGCTCCAATGCGGGAAAAGATCACGGGAGTAACCGGTCATCGTGCCCTCGGTCTTGACCGTTAATGCATTTAATTCAGACTGAGCGGTTGCTTTTGACGGAAGTCCGGACGGGAGTGCCGAGACGGGTGAAAGGTCGAACTGAAATGCAGTGAGGAACAAGACAACGGATACGGCGAGTAACTTGAGTTTCTGGAACATGAACTGCCTCCTCTTATGTAGGTTATGATGAGAGAATCCTCTTACATTTTTCAGTATGCCATTGAATTTTTTTTAAAGGGTTGAAATCATGTAAAAATTACAAAAATTAAATGGTATTGACATGGACAATATGAAGACACAAAGAAAGTAGATTTATAAAACTGCCATAATAATAAAACTAGGAACTTTCGATGAAATAAAACGTATTAATTGAAAAAGGGGCTGAGACCATGAAAAAAAGGTTACATTCATCTATTACATCTATCGTTCTTTTAACTGGTTTAGCGTTCGCGGTAGCCATTTCACTCGTCTTCGTCCAACGCCACCTTAATACGGTTCAGATTGAGTCGATTGTCGAGCAAGCGGATGAACGAGGTCTCGGCTACGAATTGGTGATCCATGAACCAATTACGAACTCTTACAGTTTTAGAGCCTTCGAACAGGATTGATACGAATTCCGTCGAAAGGAGAAATCCATTGAAAGCCATCAGCCAGTTTTTACTGTTTTATGCCGTTACGGTGATGATCATTTATGTCGTCTCGATTTTTCTGCCGGTCGCGCTGAATTTCATCGTCTACTTTTCCATCGCGTTGCTGATTGTTCTGGTCGGTTATCTAATTAGACATTATTTATTCAGTTCCCGGGCAAAGAATTGAACTCTGTCAGCGAATCTGATTCAAATCTTGTATAGTAAAGGGGTACCTCTGTTCGACTTGGACAGGAGGCACTCCTTTTTTAGGAGCCACGAGGAATTCAAACGCCAAGGAGCTGAAATCGCATCATGAACAAACAAGACATCAGTGATATCCGTCGCCATTTTAAGGTCGACTCGGAACTACTTAAAATCAACGAAATTTATAATGTATATATCCGCAAGGAAACGAGTGAAATTTTCTATGAAGAAAGCCGACCGTTCGCTTTTCTCGAACTCGAGCAACAGGAACTGTTCCTGGCGAACTTCAAGAAAGTTTTAACCGGTAAGCTCGACATCAAGCTGTTTGAAGTCAAATTCCAGCAACCGGAAGAAGGTGCGACCGGACATACGCAACAACTGTTGTACGAAGGGCTCTACACGGAAGAGACGGAAGACTGGACGGAACAGATGCAACAGATTGCGCTGAAGATGGTCCAGGACGTTCAGTACGACAATGATATCGTCGTCACGTTCATCCGGGGACAGTATTACAAGACGACGAAACGTCAGGCAGACGAGACGGAAGTCGATAAAAACGATGAAGTCTATACGACGCCATTCATCCTCAGCAGTCTTAATCAGACGGAACTGCCGAAACAGTCGCTCGTCTTTGACTATGTCGATCTCGAATTTAAGTCGAACCTGCTGATCAATCCGGTCATTAAACTCGCGTCACCGATCGGCGGCTTTTTATTCCCGTGCTTTACGGACAATGCGGCGGACGTTAACCGTGTCCTTTACACAGCAAGCAAGCCGAATAAACCGGACCTTGCCTTCATCGAAAATGTCCTGAACGGGGACCAAATCGTGACGGCGGAAGAAGATAAAGCGGTCTTTGAAGAAATCGTCAAGCTCGTCATCGGCGAAGAAGTCGATTCAAAGACGCTTGCCGGTGTCTATGAAGAAGTCAATCACCTGCTTGTCCTTGAAGACGAAAAGGAAGATGAGACGGAAGAGATACCGATGCTTGACGTCAAAGAAGTCGAACGGGTCCTAAAAGCGAGCGGCATCGAAGACGTCGACACGGAACAGGTCGAGCGGGCCTTCAAAACAGTCATCGATGATACGACGTACGAAATGAAGGCGAGCAACATCGTCCCGAACTATGAAGCGAAATCAATTAAAATCAATACGAAAGTCGCAAACATCACGGTCAGTCCGCAAGACTTGAAGTATATTAAGCAAGTCAATTACAACGGCAAACAATGTCTGTTGATCGAAGTCGAGGAAGATACAATCATTGACGGCTTTAAGCTTGTTTCCGAAGAAAATATTTTAAGTTAAGTCAAAAAGCCACTCATTTCACGTCATTCCGACAAGGGAAGCACGCGAAAGATGAGTGGCTTTTTTGGAATCATCCAGAATGATTGATTAATCGGATAAAGATGCGTATGATTGGTTTTGTAAGCGGTCTCTTTTTATTGATAAAGGGGATCCTAAAAATTTTTTGAGATTTACGAAAGCGGTTTCGATACTTATTTTGACAAATGAATAATCTCTGATAAGCAAGCAAATGATGGAGTTAAAGGAGGAAGATGCATGGGACAGGATTATCAGCAATTGGTCGATCGGTTAGCGGAAAAAACGACCGGGGAACTGCAAGATGGCGTTGAAGTCGTTATCAAATCGGTGCCGGACCGTCAAGAAAAAGGTGTGCTCGATCCACGGGTCATGGACGTGATGCAGCAGCAAGTGCCTTCACCGGAACCCATCCCGTTTTCACTCGAAGCGGCACGGGCCGGGATGGGCTGGGTCAATACCGACCTGACGACGACAGACATCACGACGGAAGACATCATGATTCCAAGTAGGGAACAACCGATTCCGGCACGAATCTATCGTCCCCGGTCGACGGAACCGTTACCGGCTGTTCTCTACTTTCACGGCGGCGGCTTTTTCGGCGGGACGCTTGAACCGGTCGAGCACCCGTGTAAGTTGCTGGCAGAAAGGGCGCACGTCGTCGTCATTTCCGTCGATTACCGGCTGGCACCGGAACATCCTTTCCCGAGCGGTCTGAACGATTGTTTCGCGGCCGTCAGATGGGTCTACGAACAGGCGCATGAGCTCGGCATCAACAGCGAGCAGCTAGCCGTCGCCGGCGACAGTGCCGGCGGCAACCTGGCGACCGTCTGTGCCCTGCTTGACCGCGAACAACAGACAGAGATGATCCAGTACCAAGTCCTGCTCTATCCGGTCATCAATCTTGCCGCCTTGCCGACGGACGACTTCGAGTGGCGTCTTGACGCGTACGAGATGAACGAAAATCGTGAGTTACTTGAAGGGATCGTCACAGCACTTGAAGACACGGATGGCTTGTTAAACCGCTTGTACCTGCAAGGGACGACGGACGTACAGGATCCGCACGTCTCACCACTCTTCAGTGACAAGCTGGCAGAATTACCGGAAACGTTAATCATCACGGCAGAGTACGATTACCTCCGTCTTGAAGGCGAAGCGTACGGACGGAAACTCGCGCGGGCCGGCGTCAAAACAAAACGGATTCAGTACAACGGCATGGATCATGCCTTCATTGAAAAACTCGGGCAATACCCGCAAGCGGAAGACTGCATCACGGAAATCGCGAACGGTCTTCAGAAACGGTTTGCTGAGATAAAATCTGATACAAACACCATAGGGGGATGAGCAGATGACGACATACACGCTAGATTGGGACGCTTATACAGCACTTGCACGAAAGACGGCCGCAGAAGGCGCGGTCCTGTTAAAAAATGATAATCAGACGTTACCACTTGCTACCGGGACAACGATTTCTGTTTTTGGACGCAATCAGTTCAATTATTATAAAAGTGGAACAGGATCAGGTGGAATGGTCAACGTCTCATACGTAGTCAGTCCGCTCGAAGCCCTGCAACGTCATCCGGATTTGACACTGAACCAGTCGTTACTCGACGTCTATGAAGCATGGCTCGAAGATCACCCGTTTGATAAAGGGGAAGGTTGGGCGGCAGAAACATGGTCACAGGAAGAAATGCCGGTTAGCGATGAGTTGGTCGCAGCCGCAGCGGAACAGTCAGATGTCGCCATCGTCATGATTGGCCGGACAGCCGGTGAAGACCGGGATAACACGGCGGACCCGGGCAGTTATCTGCTGACGGACGTCGAGTTGACGTTGATCGAAAAAGTCTCGCAGACCTTCCCGAAGACGGTTGTTTTACTGAACGTCGGGAACGTCATCGATATGCAGTGGGCAGTCGATTTCAATCCGAGTGCGATTCTGTACGGATGGCAAGGCGGGATGGAAGGCGGCAATGCTTTGGTCGATCTCTTGACGGGCGCTGTCACACCATCCGGGAAACTGCCGGATACGATTGCCCGTTCACTTGATGCGTATCCGTCGACACCGTACTTCGGTCACGAAGACCGGGCGATTTACAAAGAAGACATCTATGTCGGGTACCGTTACTTCGAGACGTTTGCGAAAGACGACGTTCTCTATCCGTTCGGATTCGGCTTATCCTATACGACGTTTGACGTCGCGACGGAGACGATCGATATGACGGAGCAACAGGTGACGTTAACCGTCACCGTCACGAATAGAGGAGAGCACAGCGGAAAAGAAGTCGTCCAAGTCTATCTTGAGAAACCACAAGGGAAGCTCGGCAATCCGGCCCGTGGACTTGTGACGTTCGCGAAGACCCAACTCCTTGAAGCGGGTCAAAGTGAAACGCTGACGTTAACGGTTCCACTGACAGAATACGCGAGCTACGATGACTCCGGTCTGACCGGTCATAAATCGTCTTACGTCATCGAAGCGGGAGCATATCATCTGTACGTCGGAACAGATGTCCGGACGGCGGCGCACGTGGCCACGCAAACGATCGGGCAGTTACAGGTGATCGAGACGTTAAGCGAAAACATGGCACCGGTCACGGCATTCGACCGCTTGAAGCCGCAACAGACGGAGACCGGTTACGACGTGTCGTACGAAGCAACATCGCTGCGGACGATTGATCCGGAAGCCCGTCGCTTAGCGGAACGTCCCGTAGAGCGGATCTACTCGGACGATCAAGGACTGACATTGCAGGACGTTTACGAAGGCAACACATCACTCGACGTGTTCCTCGATCAGTTGACGGATGAGGATCTCGCCGCGATCGTCCGCGGTGAAGGGATGAATTCACCGCGTGTCACACCGGGAACAGCGGCGGCGTTTGGCGGCGTGACCGACCGGCTGACGGCGTTCGGGATCCCGGCAGCCTGCTGTGCCGACGGTCCGTCCGGCATCCGGATGGATATCGGAACAAAAGCCTTTTCGCTTCCGAACGGGACGCTTGTCGCCTCGACCTTTAACGTCGAGCTCGTGGCTGACTTATTTGAGATGACAGGTCTTGAACTTCGGAAAAACGGCGTCGATACCTTGCTCGGACCGGGCATGAACATTCACCGTCATCCGCTCAACGGCCGAAATTTCGAGTACTTCTCGGAAGATCCGCACCTGACGGGGATGATGGCGGTCGCTGAACTGGACGGGATGCACCGGGTCGGCGTGACGGGAACACTTAAACATTTAAGCGCCAACAACCAGGAATTCCATCGCCATGATCTCGATTCGATTGTCTCGGAACGGGCCTTACGGGAGATTTATCTCAAAGGATTTGAGCATGCTGTCAAACGCGGACAGGCCTATGCGATTATGACGACGTATGGTGCCGTCAATGGCCTTTGGACAGCTGGACTCTATGATCAGAACACCCGGATTCTGCGTGACGAGTGGGGCTTTGAAGGTGTCGTCATGACCGACTGGTGGGCGAAGATCAATGCTGAAGGAACGGACGCGAACCGTCAACAAACGGCAGCGATGGTCCGTTCGCAAAACGATTTATACATGGTCGTCGGTGAATCGGGTGCCAATCCGTTTGAGGATGATACATTAACATCAATCACTGACGGCACATTGACACGGGCGGAGCTACTCCGGAGTGCATCAAACATTTGCCGCTTCATTCTCCGCTCACCGGTCATGGAACGGGCGCTTGGTCAAGAAGCGACAGTTGAAGTGATAGGATTACCAGAAGAAACAATGGATACAAACGAACAAGCCATGACGCATCAACCACTCATCAGTGGTGTGCCACTGGTCTTCGATGAACTTGTTACGTCAACTGGGAACAGTCATGTTTTTGCTGTGACTGCAGAAGAGACAGGTATGTATCATGTTTCGCTAGAAGTACGTTCGTTTGCCGGTGAGCTGGCGCAGATGCCGGTGACGCTGTTTGCGAACAATATGCCGGTCGCGACCTTTACATTCAACGGGACGAACGGCGAATGGGTGACGCAAACGAAAGACGTTTTCGTCTTTAATCCGCATAATTACTTCAAGCTCTACTTTACGCTCGGGGGTCTTGATGTGAAGCAAATTACTTTCACGTTGACGGAGTCGTTCGATATGAAGAACGGGTAAACTAAACACCAGGCAGTCAGTTGCTGCCTGGTGTTTGATGTGTGTAAAAGGAGGACCCGGTGCAATTCTCAAAAATAAAAAAACAGATGTTGTCGTTTGTCGCACCATCGCTTCAGACACGTATAAATCTCTATGCAACAGTCGATCGTCATTTTCATGACGGCGAAGCTCGAGTCTGGATGACACTGGATGGAAAACCCTTTTTTAAGGCCGAAGATTTACGTTTTACATTAGAGTCAGATCGTCGTTATGCGTTGGTGAAGAACCGCTTGCCGGAAAAGCCGGAACAGATTACGTTGGAAATCTTTCAATCAGACTGGTATAAGGCATCAAGTGAATTAGACCAGCAAATCGAACGGGAGTTGGAACAAGAGGGATGGCATGCCAATTATGCCGTCCAACAGAATTTTCTGTTGTACCCGACACTATCAATTGAAGAAGCGTTGACGCATCCCCATGCCTTTATCCGCGGCTTTGCCTTGCTCGACCGGCGTGTCGGAAAGCGGCGGCTTGAACGGGTGACCTGCGACACACCATTTGAATTCACCTGTTTAAAGATTCGACTGGAAGCGGTAGCGAACTGACGACAAAAAGAGCAAGGCGCGTGGCCTTGCTCTTTCACATGATTACATTAAATCGAAAACGAATTGACGGCGTGAATGCCTTCTTGTTCGACGAATTCGTCGAGCAGCGCCCGGACGTCATCCGTTGAATTCGTCTCCATCAAACGGGCGCGCAGTTCGCTCGCCCCGCGGAAACCGCGGACATAAATCTTGAAGAACCGGCGGAGCGGTTTGAACAGACGGGGTTCGAATTCAGATGAGTACTGATCATGCAGGTCGAGTTGCAGACGTAACAAGCCTAGTAACTCTTCGCTCGAGTGCTCTTTCTTTTCGACTTCGAACGCAAACGGGTTATGGAAAATCCCGCGGCCGATCATGACACCGTCGACACCGTACTGCTCGACGAGTTCCAGACCGTGCTGCCGGTCGTTGATGTCCCCGTTGATCGTCAGGAGCGTTTGCGGCGCGATTTCATCCCGGAGTTTCTTGATTTCCGGAATCAGTTCGAAGTGCGCCGGGACGGCACTCATTTCTTTACGCGTCCGCAGGTGAATCGACAGATTGGCAATATCCTGCTCGAGAATGTGGCGTAACCAGTCATGCCACTCCTCGATTTTCGAATAGCCGAGACGCGTCTTGACGCTGACCGGCAGACCGCCGGCTTTCGCTGCTTGAATCAATTCAGCCGCAACGTCGGGACGATTGATCAGTCCTGATCCTTTTCCGTTGACGGCGACGTTCTGGACCGGGCAGCCCATGTTGATGTCGATGCCCTTAAAGCCCATTTCTGCCATCCCGATACTCATCTCGCGGAAATATTCCGGTTTGTCGCCCCAAATGTGGGCGACCATCGGCTGTTCGTCTTCCGTGAACTCGAGGCGTCCGCGGACACTCTGTTTGCCTTTCGGATGACAGTAACTCTCGGTGTTCGTAAATTCAGTGAAGAAGACATCCGGCCGCGCTGCTTTCGCGACGACGTGACGGAAGACGACGTCGGTGACATCTTCCATTGGTGCAAGTACAAAAAATGGTCGTGGCAGGTCCTGCCAAAAGTTGTTTTTCATCGTATATAAAACCCTTTCCTTAAGGTAATTCGTTTTGCTCAATTAAAATTTCATCAACTATATACTTTAAGCGTATTGCAGAAAAAGTGCAAGCAGCTGACTCCACAGATCGTAGGAGTCAGCTGCTTGCACACGTCAATCATTTCAATGGATTGTAGTTCAGCGCCGTTGCTTTCGTGACATGACCATTTTGATCCTTGTAGATGATGTGTTCTGCCGTCAGCTGCGTCGGGCTTTCAAGTCCGGCCGCTGCCGTCAAATTATAGAGCCCTTCCCGAAGCGAGATGATGTAGTTCGTCACCCGGAAGCTCTTCTCGTCGACGATGAGGGCCTTTTGCAGTTTCGGGTCCGTCGTCGCAACACCGACCGGACAATGGTTTGTGTGACAGACTTGCGCCTGGATGCAACCGACGTTAAACATCAGGCCGCGGGCGATGTTGACGAAATCAGCACCGAGCGCTAAGGCGACGGCAATCTTATCAGCACTGATCAACTTACCGGACGCAAACAGTTTGATCCGGTCGCGAATCCCGTATGCGACGAGGAGCTGATGGACATAAGGGAGGGCCGATTTGATCGGAAGACCTGCCGCGTCGGCGAGCTCCTGGAACGACGCCCCGGTCCCGCCTTCGCCGCCGTCAATCGTAATGAAATCGGGATGTTTGCCGGAGTCCGCCATATAGGCGACGAGGTCCTTGATATCATCGACTTTCCCGACGACGATTTTGAGGCCGACCGGCTTCCCACCGATGTCGCGTAACTTCTCGACGAATGCCAGCATCTCGGCGTTCGTCTTGAACTCATTAAAGCGGTTCGGACTATCGATGCCGACACCGGCTTTGACTTTCCGGACCTTGGCGATCTCCGGTGTGACTTTTTCGCCTTCGAGGTGCCCGCCACGCGTTTTTGCACCTTGGGCAAGTTTTAATTCAAATGCTTTGACTTGAGGAATTCGACTTTTCTGTTCAAATTCTTCGAATGAAAAGTCACCGTCTTCCGTCCGGACTCCAAACAGTCCGGGACCGATTTGGCAGATGATATCGACGTCGCCTTTTAAATGGTGGTCGGACAGACCACCTTCGCCCGTGTTCATCCAGGCGCCTTGGGCACGTCCGAGGCCAATCGACAGCGCAGTGATCGCCCGGTCTCCAAGTGCTCCGAAGCTCATCGCTGATTGCCCAATCAGTCCGCGGACTTGAAACGGCTGGCGGCACGTCGCTTCACCGATGATGGGGGCGTCGTTGTCCTGTAATAAAAAGGGCGCGACTTGTTTTTCGACGAGATGTTCTTTCCGGGTGAATAAATTATCTTGATCGAGTTCATATAAGTAGGTCGGGACTTTGTTATCGTTCGCGACCCGGAGTTCATCGCGGTTCGTCGGAAAGAGGGCATTCTGGATATAAAAACCGGCTTCATCGAAGTCACGTTCTGATCCAAAACCGAGAATCCGTGAATTGTATTTACCGGCGATGACGGCTGATTTGTAATCGTTTCGGGAAAATGGTTTTCCTTCATTGTTGTTCAAGAACAGGTATTGCCGAAGTTCCGGACCCATCTTTTCTAAGATATAACGCATTTTACCGAGGACGGGAAAATTTCGGAGGACGGCATGTTCTTTTTGACGTGAATCGGTCACCCATAAGTAGAGAACGACAATAAGCGGGACGATGAAGACGAGCGCAACGAGCAGAAGTAAGGTAATCAAGATGACGGTATGGATGGGCATGAGTGGACCTCCTAAGCGAACTGTAGTCTTAATCCGATACCACTCACGAGACGCTAACAAACCTAACTAACTATGTGAAATATTCGTATTGTGTTGAAACTAAATACTAGTGTGGTGCGTAGAATAATAAAACTTCTGAATTTCGAAAGGATGAAGAGCCATGCACACACTTTACATGAAACAGAAAGTATTTAGTTTACGGGGGCGTTTTTCGATTCAAGATCAGCAGGAACAGGATGTCTATCTCATCGAAGGGAGCTTCATGCAAATTCCGAAGACCTTTTCGATTTCGAGCGTCGACGGGGAAGAAGTCGCCACCATCACGAAGAAAGTATTCAGCCTGTTGCCGAAGTTTTTTGTTGAGGTCGATGGCGAAACACTGACGATCGAAAAATCATTTACATTCTTTAAAGACCGTTACACGATTGACGCGGCAGATTTAGAAATCGACGGCGATTGGTGGGACATGGATTTTCAAATCAAACGTCATGGTGAAGTCGTCGGAAGCGTCGAGAAAAAATGGTTCACGTTTGGTGACAGTTACGAGATTCAAGTCTTTGATCCTGATGTCGAGAAGGTGTTGATTGCGCTGGTCGTCGCAATTGACTGTGTCAAAGAGGACGAAGAGGCAAGTTCATAAACCGAACTCAGGGAGGAACCGATGAAAGCACTTTTGATGAACCAGACGATGGATTTGAACCGTCGTTTTACAATTGAAGATGAAGCCGGACACGTCACGCATGAAGTGACCGGGCAGTTGTTGCAAATGCAGAAAAACTGGCAGCTTGTGCAAGAAGCAGCCGACGTCGGCCGCGTGACGAAACAGACGTTCAGCATGCTGCCGCATATCCTTGTGGAAGTGGACGGGCGTGTCGTTGCGACCATTCAAAAAACCGGGTTTTTGATGTTTGCGGATTACCGGATTGACAGCCGGGACCTGCAGATCGACATCAACTGGGCGACGATGACGTTTAGTGTCACGTATCAAGGAAACAAAATCGGGCAAGGCAAAAGACGGTGGGTTCGCCTCATCAAACAGTATAAATTGACACTGTTCGACGAGACGGCGGAGACACTGTTTTTAAGTGTCGTGCTCGGACTCGACCGGGCGAAAGCAGACAAAACGGTCTCGACGCTGTTTGCGGACAATTGGGCAGGGGGAAAGAAGTAAATGGAACAATGGGATATCTATACAGCGGACCGCGAGAAAACAGGACGGACATGGACACGGGGAAAGAAGTTACAAGACGGCGATTATCATCTAGTCGTGCACGTCTGTCTGTTTAACTCAAGCGGCGAAATGTTGATTCAGCAACGGCAACCTTTCAAAGAAGGCTGGTCCAATTTATGGGACTTGACCGTCGGGGGAAGTGCGGTCGCGGGAGACACGAGCCAGCAGGCGGCGGCACGGGAGCTGTTTGAAGAGATTGGCCTGCGCTATGATTTTGAGGGCATGCGCCCGCATTTGACGTCACATTTTGACGAGGGATTTGATGACATCTACTTAATCGAAAGGGATGTTGATTTAACATCACTCGTCCTGCAACAGGAAGAAGTGCAAGCTGTCGCCTGGGCGACGGAGGAGGAAATCATCGCCCGGATTCAAGCAGGGACGTTCATTCCGTACCATGAAGGTTTAATTTCGACATTGTTCGCGTTACGTAAACAACGCGGCAACATCACATCATACGCGTTATTGTAACTAAAAACCCATCGTATTTTTGTCAGGAAACACGATGGGTTTTTGCGATGTTACGCCGTTTTTTTCGAAGCGGGTTGCGTCTGCTTCGGTTTTGTTTCAGGTAGGAAGAAGCTGAACAGCAGATAAGTCGAACAGCTGACGAAAAAGACGACCATCGAGACGGTATAGCCCATATGACCGAGGGCATAGCTCCAAATGATGGTGAAAATCGTCTGCGTCGCATAAGCGATTTCCCAAAACAGACCGAAGAGGACGGTGATTTTTTGTGGTGTCATCCCTTTCATCTCATGTGCCAAGTTCATGAAAATCGGATACTGGATGTACATCGCAAAACCGGAAATGAAGGCAAAGATGTACGAAACGAGTGGCGAGATGTTGCCGAACGCAACCGTGACGATGAAACTGCCAATCATGATGAGTCCGCTGGTCAGGAGAATCGGTTTTCGCGGTGTTCCGCGACTGCCGATTTTCAGACCAACAAAGTTCCGATGATTCCGGCACCGGAGACAAGCAGATTGACGAGTGAGCCGTTCAGTTCGGTATACGTATCGAAAACGGCTTACTCGATTTCGAGAAAACCGTTTTTGAACTCGAACGTTACGGTCGGTACAACCAATCAGTGGAATCAGAAGAGATCTAACTGGTCGAAAACGAGAGCATCGTCAACTTCTGTCACGAGAAATACATCGGGATTGCGAAGTTGTTGTCCTTGTTCAAAACCAAAAGAGGCATCGAGTGAGTGGAGGTATAGCGCAAGTAGATTGCCATGCGTGACAAGAAGAGTTGTCTCAGCAGAATGTGACCAAACGTCATTCAGGACGTCTTGGATTCGCCGCGTCGCTTCTGCACTCGTTTCTCCGCCCGGACACGCATAATCAAAATCAGTAAACGTTCTTTGGAGATGCTCCTGCCAATCGGTCAGTGGTTGACGACTTAGGACACGTTCGCGCAAATCATCTTGGATTTCGATGGAACAATTTGTCTGAAAAGCAACAGCTTCGATTGATTCAATTGCTCGGCGAAAAGGGCTTGATAAGATACGGTCGACGGGACGGGATTCAAAAAAAGAAACCAATTCTTTAGCTTGTCTATGGCCGTTCTCCGTCAACGGAGCGTCCGGTTCTTGTCCTGATGCTTCGCAGTGGCGGATCAAGTAAATTTTTTTCATGTTAATCCTCCTAATTGACTGTAGTGATTTACTTTTTCTAGAAAATCAACATCGATTCCTGTTTCAGTCTATGAAAGAAGAAATGAAAGAATAAACTAAAACGGTTGACAAACAATCATAAGATTACTAGTATTAAAAACAATTCAGGTGATTATGTCACCTCAGCAACCGAATAAAAGAGAAAGCTATGATTGTCATGGGTCACACTATGGCAGGAGCAGCTTCTGGAGAGACCGCATGATGCGGCGCCGAAGGGTTCACAATCTCAGGCAAAAGGACAGAAGAGTAGTACTAAATCTTGATTCTTTGAATTGGCGTCGCCAGTCAAGGGATGATTATTTGCTATTCTGATGATTTTTTTGAGATTGGACACCCGTCCAGTCTCTTTTTTTTGTTGGACTGACAGAACAGTCCGACCGGGGGAACTAGAGAAAGCATTCAAGGAGGAGTTCAGGTTTGGAACAACAAGAAGGATTGAAAAGGGATTTATCGAATCGGCACGTCCAGTTGATTGCGATTGGGGGAACGATTGGGACAGGATTGTTTTTAGGATCTGGGAAAGCGATTCAACTCGCGGGACCATCGATCGTCTTTGCGTATTTACTCGTCGGGATTGCGATTTTCTTCGTCATGCGGGCACTGGGAGAATTGTTATTGTCGAAAACCGGATACGGATCATTAACGGACATCGCAGAAGATTATCTCGGTCCACGTGCCGCGTTCGTGACCGGCTGGACGTATTGGTTCTGCTGGATCATGACGGCGATGGCGGACGTCATTGCCGTCGGCGTGTACGTGAAATACTGGTTCGATATTCCGCAGTGGATTCCGGCTGTGATCTCGCTCCTGATTTTACTCGGCTTTAATTTACTGACGGTCAAACTGTTTGGGGAACTTGAATTTTGGTTCGCTTTGATTAAGGTCATTACGATTTTAGGTTTGATTGGTGTCGGGATCGTCTTACTGATCATCGGTTTCCAAACCGATTCAGGTCCTGTAACCGTCAGTAATTTGTGGCAACACGGCGGGATGTTCCCGAACGGTGTGACCGGCTTCCTGTTGTCGTTCCAGATGGTCGTCTTCGCCTATGTCGGAGTTGAATTAATCGGGGTCTCAGCAGCGGAAACGGCCGATCCGAAAAAGAATATTCCGTCCGCGATCAATAAGATTCCGTTACGGATTCTCTTCTTTTACGTCGGGGCGTTACTGGTTCTCCTGATGATCAATCCGTGGACGGGACTAAATGCGACGGAAAGTCCGTTCGTTAAAACGTTCAGCTTGATTGGAATCCCGCTTGCTGCTGGCGTCATCAACTTCGTTGTCTTGACGTCTGCTGCCTCAGCCTGTAACAGCGGAATGTTCTCGACAAGTCGGATTCTCTATAATCTCGGAAATCAAAAACAGGCACCGGCTAATTTTTCGAAGCTCAACAAAAACCATGTTCCGGCGAACGCTTTGTTTGTCTCGACACTCGTCGTATCGGGCGGAGCGTTACTCAGTAAATTGATCCCGGGACAAGCCTTCAGCATCGTCACGACAATCAGTGCGATCTGTTTTATCTGGGTCTGGGGTGTGATTCTCGTCTGTCACTTGAAATATAAGAAAACACAACCGGAACTGCATGCGGTGTCAACGTTCAAGGCACCGTGGACACCGTTCGTCAACTACCTCGTCCTCGGATTGTTCGGACTGATCCTCGTCGTCATGCTCGTCGCGGATGAAACCCGTCCGGCCTTACTCCTGACACCGGTCTGGTTCATCGGATTGTTTGTCCTGTATCAGTTGCGGACGAAAAAACATCAAAAAGCAGAACGGCACAGTGCGTGATGAAAAAAACAGAGCAGCGTCTGACAAAGGCGCGCTCACTTTTTTTCACCCGCGCTCCTGAGCTGAAAGACAAAGACCCGATTGCCTGCCGAAGAAGACAGGGAGTCGGGTCTTTGTCGAGCTGTCGCAGTGGCAGACTCAGCGATGAAACTGTCCGTCCGCCAACTGTTTCTTCAATGCCGTCGCTTTTTTACGGATGGCCTGCTGATCCGCTTTGTCCCGCTTGGCCCACTGCCGGTACATCATCGTCATCCGTTGATTGCCGGAGAAGCGTTCCTCGTGCCTCGCGATGAAGTCCCAGTACAAGGCATTGAACGGACAGGCCTCGTCACTTAGGGCCTCCTTCTGATTAAAGGGACAGTTCCCGCAGTAGTCGCTCATCTTATGGATGTAGTTCGCCGACGCGATGTACGGTTTCGTCGAGAGGAGACCACCGTCGGCATGCAAGGCCATGCCGAGTACATTCGGAAGGACAACCCAGTTATAGGCGTCGATGTACATTTCATTAAACCAGTCCGCCGTTTGTTGCGGCGAAATCTCAAACAGATTGGCAAAGTTTCCGAGCACCATCAGCCGCTGGATATGGTGATTGTGCGCCGTTTCGATGACAGGGCGGAGCGACTCGGCGACGCAGGTCATCGTCGTCTGACCGTCCCAGAAGAAGTCCGGCAAGTCACGATCGTGTTTGAGGACATTGACCTGTTCATAACCGGGCATCTCACTCAAATAGACGGCCCGCATGTACTCACGCCACCCGAGAATCTGGCGGATGAACCCTTCAACGGCATTGAGCGGCGCCTCCTGTTCTTCGAGCGCTGCGGCAACGGCTTTGATGACTTCGTCCGGTGACAGCAACCCGATATTGATCGACGAGGAAAGGAGAGAGTGTGATAACGTATCCTTTCCTGTCAGCATCGCGTCCTGATAGATTCCGAATGTCTCAAGCCGTTCGTCGATGAAACGGGCGAGTGCCCGCTGTGCTTCCTGTCGTGTGACCGGCCAGTGGAACGTATCGAGCTGCCCCGGATGATCGGCAAACGTCGTCTCGACTTTGTTGATGACGTCACGCGTAATCTGATCCGGCCGGAACCGGATCGGTGCTTTAAAATCGACGCCGTCCTTCGCCGGTTTTCGGTTATCGGCGTCAAACGACCATTTTCCACCGAGCGGTTTGGTTCCGTTCATTAACAGGAGGCGGTCTTTTCGGAGTTGACGATAGAACCGGTCCATCTTCCACGGTTTGTCCCCGAGCATGGCGACGGCTTCGTCCTGTGTCAGCAAAAAGAGCGGAACGTCGGAACAGACATCGACGGTGATTGTCTTCGGAAGACTTTCCTGGAATTTTTTCATGGCACGGCGCATCGGTTCGTCTGTGATGGCTGTATAGAGCAGGTGCGTCGGTTTGTATTGTTGCTGGTGCTGCTTCCATGCTTCGTCAAACGAATCCGCTTCCCGGTAATCGACCGTAAACCCTTTATTCCGGAGTTCGTCTGCGAAATGACGCATCGCTGAAAAAATCAGCACCAGTTTTTGTTTGTGGTACATTTTCCAGGTCGAGCGGGACGTTGCTTCGACCATCAGGATGACATCGTGTTTCGGATCCGCTTCCTGCAGAAGCGGTAACGTGTGGTTCAGCTGATTGCCAAAAATCCAGCGTGTCGCCATGAATCATTCCCCCTTTTTCTTCTACTAGAGTATATATCCGCTTTCTCTGAAAGTATGTCTCAGGATGTGCGCGTGCGATTCAGGGAAAGTGCATCTATTTTAAGTCGGAAACACCCAATATTTTAATATATGAACGACCTGTGATAGGGTTATAATGGAAAGGTAAGTTGTCGTCATGAGAGCGCTCTATTTTTCATGGCAGGTCCATAATATCAACGGGGATAGGAAGGATATCATGAGCAGTATGCCTAAACAAACAGACGTAATATTGATTGGTGCAGGAGTCATGAGTGCGACGCTAGGGGTCTTATTAAAAGAGCTCGCGCCTGACATGACAATTAAAGTGTTCGAGAAGTTACCGAACGCAGGGGAAGAAAGTTCGAATGAGTGGAACAATGCGGGCACGGGTCATGCCGCGTTATGTGAGCTCAACTATACGACAGAGAATGCAGACGGAACGATCGATATCAGTAAGGCCGTGAAAGTAAATGAACAATTCCAACTGTCACGCCAGTTTTGGTCGCATCTCGTCAAAGAAAACGTCTTACCGAATCCAGAAGAATTCATTATGCCGATTCCGCATATGAGTATGGTCGAAGGAGCGGAAAACGTCGAGTTTCTGAAAAAACGATTGGAAGCGCTATCAGCGAATCCACTCTTTAAAGGGATGGAATTTTCTGATGATCCGGAGCAGCTGAAGCAATGGATTCCGCTCATCATGGAAGGGCGGACGTCACCGGAACCGATCGCTGCAACAAAAATTGATTCGGGGACAGACGTCAACTTCGGTGCGCTGACACGGATTTTATTCACGCACCTCGCAGGACAGGGCGTTGAAATCAATTATGGGCACGGCGTCGAAGACTTGAAACGAGTCGACGGCGGCTGGGAAGTCAAAGTCAAAAACGAACAGGACAACCGGATTGAACATCATACGGCGAAGTTCCTCTTTATCGGCGGCGGTGGCGGCAGTCTGCCATTGCTCCAAAAAACAGGGATTCCCGAATCAAAACAAATCGGCGGATTCCCGGTCAGCGGTCTGTTCCTCGTCTGTAAAAATCCGGACATCGCGGAACGGCACCATGCAAAAGTGTACGGGAAAGCGAAAGTCGGAGCACCTCCGATGTCGGTCCCGCATTTGGATACACGATACATCGACGGGCAGAAATCACTGTTATTCGGACCGTTTGCCGGGTTCTCACCGAAATTCCTTAAGACCGGTTCGAATCTCGATTTGCTCGCGTCCGTCAAACCGAACAATGTCTTGACGATGCTTGCTGCCGGAGCAAAAGAAATGGGCTTAACGAAATATTTGATTGAACAAGTGCTGCTTTCGACAGAACAACGGATGAACGAGCTACGTGAATTCATTCCGAACGCAAAAACTGAAGACTGGGATGTCGTCGTCGCGGGACAACGCGTTCAGGTCATCAAAGATACACCACAAGGAAAAGGGACGCTCCAGTTCGGAACGGAAGTCGTCAGTGCGGCGGATGGGTCCGTTGCGGCCTTACTCGGTGCGTCACCGGGAGCTTCGACCGCTGTACCGGTCATGCTCGAAGTGCTCGAAAAATGTTTCTCGGATCAAATCGACGGTTGGACAGCTAAAATCAAGGAGATGATTCCGTCATACGGAACATCGCTTGTTGCGCACCCGGATCTGTTTGACGAAATCCATGCGGAAACAACCGAAACACTTAAACTAACAGCCGCACAACCGATTCATTAAAAACGACAAAATGAAAAAGCCCTGTTTCCTAATCGTTAGGAGACAGGGCTTTTTCATATGGATTATCCGCGCTGGCGGAAAAATGCTGTTTTCTTTAAAGCTGCGCTGACCGGAATCGCAACGAGGATTCCGACGACGTTTTGAACGAGGTTACCTGGGATTGAAGCAACAGGAGCGATCCAGTTACTATAAAGAATCCCTTCACAGATATAGTAAACGCCAAGCATAAATGGAACAGAAGCAATCATTGCGAGTACGTTGACGCTGACATTCGTTGCTTTACGACCATATGTCCAGGCAATATAACCGACAACGAAACCTTGCAGACCACGTCCGACGAACGAGAACGGAGCCCAAAGTGTCCAGCCTGATACGATATCGAAGAGTCCCATTCCGACTGCTCCGGCGATCATGGCAGTTCGCGGTCCGAACAAGAGGGCGATAATGAACAACATGGCCGTCCCCATATGGACAAGTCCGCCGTTCGCTGCGATTGGCAATTTAATATTAATAAAGAATGTTGCGACAAAAACAAGTGCAATCGACATCGACGTGATGACGAGTTGCCGGGTACGAGTGCTTGAATACGGTGTTGCGTTTTGCATGAGTCAGACCTTCTTTATGATAGATTTTGAATAGCTTAAATCTATCAAAATACTGGACTAGCTAAAAGTGTCAATATCGAACAATTTATAGGGGTCAGTTGAACCGTTGCTTTTTATACTGAAGAGGGAAGACGGCGTATGTATTCGTTCAAATTCGCTTCTGCTTGTTTTTCGCGTTGGAGCAATACCATTCAGGATACGCGTTAAAAGATCTGTGTTTCACATAGTGCTTCAGCCAAATGGTCTCGGAAAAGATTTATTTTCCATTGATTCCTACGGGAACAGTGCGTTATTAACGCACTCAGCGTGTAGACAAACGCTTATGAAGCGTGAACATGCGATAACGAGAGGCAATCTGTTCGCGCTCCCCTGTCTCGCCTCGTCTTCAAAGCGGCAATCGGTCACGCCGCTACAGCAAAGCTGCAGGGTCGCGATCGATTGCTTTTCGCTTTAAAAGCGATTCGAGACGGATTGCGCTCTAAGCCGTCTGCATGCCTGGATTTCCCTCACGGTATTACCTAAAAAGTGTCACGTTTCGTTGACTCCTGCGGGGAAAAGTGCGTTTTTAACGCACTTTCAGAGGCAGGCAAGACCCTGCTCATTGTCCGCTAGGACCAAGGAGCAACGGCTTGCGCCTCGCCCGAGGAAAGCAATGAAAAAAAGACGCTTGATCTCCCGATATCACTTTGTCTACAGTCTGAAGTGCGTTATTAACGCGACTTGCCAGAGGCAGGCGAGACCCTACTCATTGTCCGCTAGGCAAGGAGCAATGCCCGAGGAAAGCAATGGAAATAAGAATCGTACATCGATGAAAACATAGTATTTAAATTAAAAAAACGCCTTGCCGAAGCAAGACGTTTAAACGATTAATTGCGAATCATATGATCGAAGGCACCAAGTGCAGCTGTCGCGCCTGAGCCCATCGAGATGATGATTTGTTTATACACACTGTCGGTACAGTCACCTGCTGCGAACACACCAGGGACATTCGTCGCACCATGACGGTCGACGAGGATTTCACCGAATTTGTTGCGTTCCACCGTATCACCGAGCCAGTCCGTGTTCGGCACGAGACCGATTTGGACGAAGACGCCTTCCAGCTCAACGTGTTGTTCAACGCCTGTTTCACGCTCGACATAGGTGATGCCGTTTACTTTATCCGTCCCCGTGATTTCCTTCGTCTGGGCGTTTGCGACGACCGTGACGTTCGGAAGACTTGCGAGACGTTGTTGTAAAACTGCATCTGCCTTCAGTTCAGGTGCGAACTCAAGGACCGTGACGTGTTTGACGAGACCTGCGAGGTCGATTGCCGCTTCAACACCGGAATTACCGCCGCCGATGACCGCAACGCGTTTTCCTTCGAAGAGTGGACCATCACAATGTGGGCAGTACGCGACACCTTTGTTCTTGAACTCAAGTTCGCCTGGGACACCGACGTTACGCCAGCGTGCACCTGTCGACAAAATCAACGTTTTCGTTTTGAGGACCGCACCATTCTCAAGTTCCAGCTCAACGAGGTCTTTTTTCTCGAGACGTGTTGCCCGTTGCAGGTTCATGACATCGATGCCATACTCCTTGACGTGTTCTTCAAGACTCGCGACGAGTTTCGGACCTTCCGTGTACTTCATGCTGATGAAGTTTTCGATGCTCATCGTATCCATGACTTGTCCGCCGAAACGTTCTGCGACAATCCCGGTCCGGATGCCTTTACGTGCTGCGTAAATCGCGGCACTTGAACCGGCAGGACCGCCACCGACGACGAGGACGTCGTACGGATCTTTGTCAGCGAAATCGGCTGCATCTGTACCCGTACCGAGCTTCGCAAGAATCTCTTCGAGTGACATCCGTCCGTTCCCGAATGCTTCGCCGTTGACGAAGACCGTCGGGACAGCCATGATTTCTTTTTGCTCGACTTCTTCTTTGAACGCTCCACCGTCAATCATCGTGTGACTGATGTTCGGGTTGAGGACGCTCATGACGTTCAAGGCTTGGACGACATCCGGGCAGTTGTGACAGCTGAGGCTGATGTACGACTCGAAGTGATACGTCTCTTTGATGCCTTTAATTTGTTCGATGACAGGCGCATCGATCTTCGGCGCACGACCACTGACTTGGAGCAAAGCCAAGACGAGTGACGTGAACTCGTGACCGAGCGGAATCCCGGCGAACGTAATTCCACTTATTTCACCAGCGCGGTTGACGCTGAAGCTCGGTGTCCGGGCGAGCGTCGCCTGTTCGATGCTGATGCGTGGTGACATACTCGCGATTTCTTCGACGAGTTCGCTCATCTCGAGTGAGACGGAGTCCGTCCCGGCGCTGACGGCGAGGACGATGTCTCCTTCTAACAAATCGAGGTATTGAGCGAGTTGTGCTTTAATATCTGCTGCTAAAGCCATCTCAAATCCGCTCCTTAAATTTTCCCTACGAGGTCAAGGCTAGGTGTGAGTGTTGCAGAACCCTCTTCCCATTTCGCCGGGCAAACTTCACCTGGGTTGTTGCGCACGTATTGTGCTGCTTTGATTTTGTTGACGAGTGTACTTGCATCACGGCCGATTCCACCAGCGTTGATTTCAACAGTCTGGATGACGCCGTCCGGATCGATGATGAACGTCCCGCGATCAGCAAGTCCATCTTGTTCGTTTAAGACTTCGAAGTTACGTGAGATGACGTGTGACGGGTCACCAATCATGACGTACTCGATTTTACCGATTGTTTCTGAAGTTTCGTGCCAAGCTTTATGTGTAAAGTGCGTATCTGTTGAAACGGAGTACACTTCAACGTCAAGCGCTTTGAGTGCTGCGTATTGGTTTTGAAGATCTTCGAGCTCAGTCGGGCAAACGAATGTAAAGTCTGCTGGGTAGAAACAAACGACACTCCATTTTCCACGAAGGTTAGCGTCTGTAAGATCGACGAACTCTCCGTTGTGGAATGCTGATGCACTAAATGGTTTTACTTCACTTCCGATTAAAGACATGATAAAAATCCTCCTGTTGGGTTCTATTTAAGAATCTGTTCTAGTCGTTAAGAATAACTGTACTTATCACACTAGAATAATTCTAATCTAATACTAATTTCATATAAAGCGTCTCTTTTGTCAAGGTTTAACCTGTAAATTCTTATTTCAAGAAATGAATTGTGAACAAAAAAAGAGCTCTATCTCCCTGAATGAAACAGGGAGATGGAGCTGTATAAGTCATTGCCATTCAGTATGGAACATTCCTTCGCGATCGGTCCGGGCATACGTATGAGCTCCGAAATAATCACGTTGTGCTTGCAGGATGTTGGCATTTGAATTCGCTGTCCGGTAACTGTCGTAATACGTCAGTGACGTGCTGAGACACGGTGACGCAAGACCTGTGAGCGCACCTTCTGCGACGACTTGGCGGAGCGACGTTTGATACGCCTGTACCTTGTCTGCGAAGTACGGTGCGAGCATTAAGTTGTCGAGTGATGCGTCCGTTGCAAAAGCCTCGCTGATGACATTGAGGAACTCAGCGCGGATGATACAACCGCCACGGAAAATCAAGGCAATCTCTTCAAGACGTAAGTTCCAGTCATACAGTTCGGATGAAGTCCGGTACTGGGTGAAGCCTTGTGCGTAAGCCGCGATTTTACCCATGTAGAGTGCTTGGCGGATGCGTTCGATCCAAACGTCTTTGTCGAGCGCTGCACGGGCTTCCGGTCCACCGAGGACAGAGGCGGCAGCGACACGTTCTTCTTTGACGGCAGAGAGATAACGGGCGAAGAGTGCCTCCGTAATGATAGAGGAAGCGATCCCATTATCAATGGACTGCAAGCTCGTCCATTTGCCCGTTCCTTTTTGACCGGCTTGATCGAGAATGACGTCGATCAAGGGAAGACCCGTCTCGTCATCTTTTTTCCGTAAAATCTCAGCCGTGATTTCAATCAGATAACTTTTTAACTCGCCGTCGTTCCATGAGGAGAAGATGTCCGCAATTTCTTCGACATCGAGTCCGAGACGGACACGGAGGAAGCTGTAAGCTTCTGCAATCAACTGCATGTCAGCGTACTCGATTCCGTTATGGACCATCTTGACGAAGTGTCCGGCCCCTTTAGGTCCGATGTAGACACAACATGGGTCGCCGTTCACTTGTGCTGCAATTTTTGTCAAAATCGGCGCAACTTGATCGTACGCTTCTTTTGTTCCGCCCGGCATGATGGCAGGACCGGTCCGGGCTCCGACTTCACCACCCGAGACACCGACACCGATGTACTCGATGCCCTGCTCGTTTAGTTGATCAAAGCGACGTTCCGTATCGAGGAAGTGGGAGTTCCCACCGTCCATGATGATATCGCCCGTCTCAAGGTGCGGGATAAGCGAACCGATGACGGAATCGATGGCACTTCCCGCCGTGACCATGACGAAAATCTTGCGTGGACGCTCGAGTGAGCGGACGAAGGCTTCGACGTCATAGTACGGATGAAGCGGTAACCCTTCGCGGTTCGCGACGAGTTGTTCCGTTAAGTCTGGCGTGTAGTTATAGATAGCGACGTTTTCATCATGGCTCGCCATGTTCATGGCGATGTTGCGTCCCATGACACCAAGGCCGATGACTCCGATTGAATTTAGCATAGTGTAACGACTCCTTTTTTTAGACGACGAGACTGAGGAGGAGGACGAATCCAAGTCCGAAGACGGAAATGATTGTCTCAAGCAGCGTCCACGTCGCGAAAGTTTCTTTCATAGTTAAACCAAAGTATTCTTTGAACATCCAGAACCCGGCATCGTTGACGTGCGAAGCGATTAAGCTACCAGCACCAGTCGCAAGCACGACGAGGGCGAGGTTGACGTCTGATTGACCGAGGAGCGGGATGACGAGTCCAGCTGTCGTCAGTGAAGCGACCGTCGCCGAACCGAGTGAAATCCGTAAGATCGCGGCAATCAACCACGCGAGTAAAATCGGTGAAAGTGTTGTGTCAGCAAAGAGTTCAGCGACATATTTACCGACGCCTCCATCGATTAAGACTTGTTTGAAGGCACCGCCACCACCGATGATGAGTAACATCATTCCGATTTGTGTGATCGCTGTCGTACATGAATCCATGACGGTCTTGATTGGGATATTACGTGCAAGTCCCATCGTATAGACTGCGACGAGTAACGAAATCAACATTGCTGTGGAAGCATTCCCGATGAACTGGATGGCAGAAAGAACCGCATTGCCGTCCCAGCCGAGCGTTTTTTGTAGCAATGTCAAAATCGTGGCGATCGACATTAAGAGTACAGGTAGCATTGCTGTGAACACACTGATTCCGAATCCAGGTGTTTCACTTAAATCAAATTCTTTTTGTTCGCCGAGTGAGGCGATGTTACCTGTTTTTTTGAATGATTCCGGCACAAGACGTTTTGCGACTTTCGTAAAGAGCGGTCCGGCGATGATGACCGTCGGAACAGCGACTAAGAAACCGTAAAGTAAGACTTGCCCTAAATCTGCCCCGTATTCACCCGCGATGACAGTTGGACCGGGGTGAGGTGGTAAAAAGCCGTGTGTAACAGAAAGTGCTGCGACCATCGGAATCCCGAGATAGAGAATCGAGACGCGAAGCTGACGTGAAATCGCAAAGACGATTGGAATTAATAGAACAAGTCCGACTTCGAAGAATAACGCGATCCCGATGATGAATGAAGCGACGACGACTGCCCATTGAATGTTCTTTTCCCCGAATTTCGCGACGAGTGTCATCGCGATCCGCTGTGCACCACCGGCGTCAGCAATTAATTTCCCGAGCATTGCACCGAGTCCGAAGATCAGCGCAAGGTGACCGAGTGTTCCGCCGAGACCGGCTTCAATCGTCGTGACGATTTGGTCGAGCGGCATTCCAAGTAGTATAGCGACGACGAACGAGACGATGATTAATGAAACAAACGTGTTTAATTTCAACCCCATGATTAAAACGAGTAATGTGATGATCCCAATGGCAACGATGACTAACGGCATGTGACTTCCCCCAAAAGATAAATTAGTTTTCTTGCTGAATCAAGCTACGTTGATACTCTGCGATCCGCCGATGGTCGGCTGAAAGCGTCCGTGCCAAGCTGATGAAGATCGGTAGCAATTGACGGTATTCGTGCATCGCTTCTTCATTCGGTACATGACGATGTGTTTCCCCAATCATCTCAGCAGCTACTTCGAATGAATCGACTTCCCCAGTCGCATACAATCCGAGAATACAAGCCCCGAGACATGAACTTTCAAAACTTTCTGGAATGACGACTTCCGACTCAAAGATGTCGGCCATCATCTGACGCCACACTTCAGATCGCGCGAACCCCCCGGTTGCTTGAATCCGTGTGACAGGACCATCCATACATTCAATCAATGCCAGGAAGACAGTGTACAGGTTGTAGATGACACCTTCTAACGCGGCACGAATCATATGTTCTTTTTTATGTGACAACGTCAATCCGAAGAATGAGCCACTGACGTCCGGATTCCAAAGAGGTGCCCGTTCGCCCGATAGATACGGATGGAACAACAGTCCGTCTGAACCCGGACGGACCCGTTCAGCGATTTTCGTCAACACCGCATACGGATCAATCCCGAGTCGTTTCGCTGTTTCGACTTCAGCCGATGCGAGCTCATCACGAATCCAGCGTAAGACCATCCCGCCATTGTTGACCGGACCACCGATGACCCAGTGCTTTTCAGTCAGTGCGTAACAGAATGTCCGTCCCTTTTCGTCCGTCTGCGGCCGGTCAATGATAGTCCGGATCGCACCGCTCGTCCCGATCGTGATGGCAATCTCGCCCTTACGGATGGCGTTGACACCGAGGTTTGACAGGACCCCGTCACTGGCACCGATCATGAAAGGTGTTGCCGGATCAAGTCCGATTTGTTTTGCATATTCAGGATTAATGTCCGAATACTGTGTCGTCGTCGAGACAGGTTCCGACAATTTTGAAGCATCGATGCCGGCGATCTCTAAGGCTTTCGAGTCCCACTTCATGTCGTGGATATTGAACAATCCTGTCGCCGATGCGAGCGAATGATCAATCACGTAACGTCCGAACAGACGCTGGAAGACGAATTCCTTGATTCCGATGTATTTTTTCGTCCGCTCGGCAATCTCCGGCCGGTCTTCGACGAGCCAAAAGATTTTCGCGAGAGGGGACATCGGGTGAATCGGTGTACCGGTCCGGTGGTAGACATCATTTCCGTACTCTTCCTTAATCCGGTTCGACCAGGCTTCGCTCCGACTGTCCGCCCAGGTGATGCAGGCAGTCAAAGGCTGGTCGTCCTCATCGATGGCAATCAAGCTGTGCATTGCACTACTGAAAGCGACGAATTTCGGTTTTTGGTCCGGATACTGCCTCGTCAGCAGCCGGATTGTTTCGAGGACGGCGTGGAAAATTTCTTCCGGATCCTGTTCAGCAGTCGAACGGTTTGGTGTATGGAGCGGATAACCGACGTTCGTCTGGCCGACGACTTCTCCTTTTGTCGTAAAGAGGACGGCTTTCGTGCTCGTCGTCCCGATATCGATTCCTAGCATGTATTCAGTCATGTGGTTCGACTCCTTTCGTCATCATCTGTTGCGATTGCCATAAATCTTCGACTTCTTGGACATCGTCGAAGTTCTGGTGTAGAGACGTGACCATCCGTTCACGGTCTCCTGTTTCGATGGCTTCGATATAAAGTGCGTGATTGGCGATGATCCGGTCGAAATCCTCCATCTGTCCTTCGAAGCGAGTCCGCATCGATAAGAGGATGAAGCTTTCCATGACCGGTTTTAAGTTTTGCCAAATCATGCTGACATAACTGTGATCAATCGACCGGATGATCGTCTCGTGGAACAAAACATCTTGATACGAAAATTCGTCGGCATCATTAAACTTGATCGCGACTTTCATCATCTCAAGGATCTTGCTCAGTTCACGGACGAGTTCTTGACGGTCCATCCGGACGATCCGTTCGAAGACGAACGTTTCGATTAACAGGCGGACGTCATAAATCTCGCGGATGTCTTTTTCCGACAAACCAACGACGACGGCACCCATCCGCTCAAGCCGGATGATCCGTTCAGCAGCGAGAACTTTTAGAGCGTCGCGAACGGGCGAGCGACTGACGGAAAAATCCGTCGCTAATTTATTTTCAGAAAGGACGGTCCCTTGCTCAATCTTTCCGGAAATGATACGCATCCGGAGTTCGTGGGCGACACGATCTCCAGTTGATGCTTTTGATAACCATTTAATCGGGTATAAAAAATCAGACATAAAAATCACCTGCTTTGTTTTATGAGTATACTTGTATACAAGTAGTATAAACGACTGAATATAAAATGCAAGCGCTTTAATGAAAACGCTTTATTTCGTTTGGTTTACATTCGCATTACCTTCAGTATGATAGGATGTAGAAAACAATTTTCTGAGAAAAACATGTTGATCTTTAAGACAAAGGAGGATATATGATGAAGATTTTAGTCGTGGGTGCAGGAGCTGTCGGAGGGTACTTCGGGGGACGCCTAGCAGAAAAAGGGGAAGACGTGACGTTTCTTGTCCGTGAGCGTCGGGCAAAGGAGTTAGAGCGAACAGGTCTTGAGATTGACAGTCCGCACGGAGACGTGTCGTTGACGCCGCGTTTAATCCAAGTTGGAACAAAAGAGACGTTTGACCTAGTCATCGTGTCGACGAAAGCGTACCACCTGGAGCATGTCATCGGGGATCTCGAAGGGTTCGTCGGACCTGATACATATGTGTTACCTGTCTTGAACGGGATGCGGCATATCGAACAACTCGTCGCTAAATTTGGCGAGACGCGTGTCCTCGGAGGCTTATGCTTCATTGAATCGACGCTTGACACGAATGGACGCGTCATTCAGACGAGTCCTGCCCATCAACTCGTGTTTGGTCCAAGAACAGGGGACTGGACGGATCGCTTGTTTGAGGTGAAGGAAGCACTTGCAGGGACGAAAGCATCGATTAAAGCATCAGACCACATCATGCAAGATATGTGGCAAAAGTATCTCTTCATTACGACTTTTTCCGGAGTGACTTCGCTATTTCGGGCACCGATCGGTCCGATTCGCGACGACGCAGCCGGGGATCGTGTCATCCGGAATGTCTTACAAGAAGCAAAACAAGCCATGGAAAGTCAAGGGGCAACGTTCGTGCAACATATCGAACAGGAGCAGGAAAAACGGATTCACCAAATGGCACCGGATATGAAGTCGTCGTTGCAACGGGACATGGAAAAACAAGGCATGGTCGAAGCAGACCATCTGTTTGGCAGTTTAATAGAAGGAGCGGAGCCAGCGGTGTACCCGACGTTACGGATGATTCATACGAATTTAAAGATATATGAACGATTGCGGAGTGGAGTTTCCGAATAAGGAATTAGTACGCTGTTTACTATACTGGTAAAATTAAGCGGAGAGAGTAGACTGGAGAGCACAAACGTTCTAGCTGAACTTTAGCTGAATCTCGCGGACATAGCATTGACTTCCTTACTAGAATTCATCTATTCTTAGTAAGATTGAAAAAACCATCAATATATTGTGTAGTACCATTTGGATATAAAACTGAACAACAGATGTGAGAGGGGATTTAATTTACATGAAACGTATTATCATTCGCGCCGGTATGACACCGTTTGAGCAGTTCGACGCTGAGTACATGATGAAAGAAAACTCAATCGGAGGGAACGTCGGGAACTTGATCTATCAGTACAGTATCTTCCGTACATTGATGACAGAAGGAACGACGATCACACCTGACTATTACTACTACGATGAAGAGCGTGCAGACGAGATCAACGAAAACTTCGATCTTTACGTCATTCCACTTGCGGATGCATTCCGTCAAGAGTTCGCACCATCACTTCGTAAGTACACACGTTTGATTAAGAAATTGAAAATTCCGGTCGTCGTCATCGGTGTTGGTCTACGCGCACCATTCGAGCCGGACTTAAAAGGCGGATTCCCGTTCGACGAGGATGTTAAAGCATTCGTCAGCGCAGTCCTCGAACGTTCAAGCATCATCGGACTTCGTGGTGAAATCACATCGAAATACCTGACACGCCTCGGTTTCCGTGAAGGCATCGATCACAAAGTCATCGGTTGCCCATCGATGTATGCGTTTGGTCGTGATCTTCACATCCGTGAGACAAACATCACGAAAGATTCGATGATCAGTGTTAACTCGTCACGTCTTTCGCCGAAAAACGTCCTTGATTTCATCACACGTGGAATGGAAGAGTATCCAAATCACTACTTCATCCCGCAATGGATGAAAGAATTGAAATTGACGTACACAGGAACGCATCCGATCGCGGACCTTTCTGTCACGAACTACCCGGTTAAAATGTCTGACCCGACATATATGAACGACCGTGTTCGTTTCTTCTTGAACGCTCAAACTTGGTTCGACTTCCTCAAAGAAGCTGACTTGAGCTTTGGTGCGCGTCTCCACGGAAACATCACAGCGACGCTCGCTGGAACACCAAGTATTTTGATTCCGAAAGATGCACGGATGCGTGAATTGACGGATTACCACCAATTGACGCACATCTGGGCGAACGATATCACGGCAGACACACGTCTTTCAGACATCGTCGAAACAGCTGACTTCCAAAGCCCGGCTCGGATTCAAGCGAAAAACTTCGACAACTTCGTCGATTTCTTGAACACAAACGAATTGGAGCACATCTACCAAGACACGAACTACCCAGAGAACGTGCCGTTTGACCGTGAAATGGCGAAAACAGAACTTCTCCCAGCGGTTAAACCGATCACAGGAATCAGCATGGAAGAAGCAATCGCTCGTTTTGAATCATTCTTCCCGGAAGAAGAGAAAAAAATCGCTGCGATCCAAAAACGCGATAAAGATAAAGATAAAAAGATTAAAACATTACAAGGTAAACTCAACAAGCAGACGAAGATGGTTAAACATCAAGAAGGTACATTGAACCGTAAAGCGGTTCGGATGGCACTTAAGACAGCCGATCTCTTCGCGAAGAAATAAAAATAAGACGTCTCATGCCAATGCGGTGTGAGACGTTTTTTATTGCATAGAAAAAGCTTCATCTCCTAAAAAAGAAGAGATGAAGCTTTTTAATTAACGTTCCCGTAGTTCACGATTAAATTGTTGGAGCAGGCGTCCAAATGCTTCCGTATCATCGCCTGACCAGTCTGTCAGTAAGCGTTCGATGCTCGCGAGGCGTGCCGTCCGGTAAATCGTCAATTCTTCCTGTCCGAATGAAGTGATGTGATAGAAGAAGGCACGGCCATCTGCTTCATCGCGTACTTTTTCGACCAATTTCTTTTGATCGAGCGCTGCCGCTTGCCGGCTGACGGTAGAGACGTCAAGTTGCAATTCGCGTGCCAATGTCTTCACCCCGACTGGACCAGACTCGGACAGTTGACGCAGTAACAAATACGACGCGCGATCCAAATTTCGGTTATCGGCCGTCGCTGTCGTCAAACGACGAATCAGAATCGCAAGTTCTAGTTCAATCACTTCGAGTGCCTGATCAGACATGTTAATCCCCTCTTTTCCTAAGTGTTTCATGTTTCCCATCATTACGCAACGACTTAGCCCCTGTCAATGAGAGTTCAGGAAACTTGACAGACCTTTAGTTGTATTATACAATCATTTTTGTTATTTAATTGCATCATACAACTTATTTATTCAGAACGCACACAAAAGGAGAATTCCGATGAAAGCTTATGAATCGATGAAACAAGAAGTGATCACAGTCCACGAAACAGACGTCATCCGCCATGTCGTCGAACGTTTCATCCAATCCGGAATCAGCGGTGTTCCCGTCATCAATGACGAGAGCGAAGTCGTTGGGTACATCAGTGATGGTGACATCATGCGGGCGATTGGAAAGCACAAAGACATCATCGTCGATACGTTTTTATATGTAGATGTCATCAAAGGGGATGAAGAAGATTATGACGCGCGGGTGCGTCACATTCTGAACCGTCCGGTCATGGAGATGGCACGCCGGAAAGTCGTCACGGCAGATGTTGAAACGGAGATGGAAGAAATCGCAGCGACGCTCGGTTCGAAACGGATTAAAAAATTACCGATTTTAAAACAAGGAAAGCTTGTCGGAATCATCAGTCGGGGCGACGTCATCCGTCACTCCTTTAAACGGTTCTTATAAGAGAAAGAAGGGACAATATGGCACTTGCCAATAAAACAACGACGCTTGCGCCGGAAACGGTGTTAGAAGAAAGCAAGCATGGATTATTCCACCAACCGATTGCCGTGTGGGCAGTATTTTTTGCGAGTATCACGGCATTCATGGGGATGGGGCTCGTCAACCCGGTTTTACCGACGATCGCCGATAATTTAGAAGCCTCAAAAAGTGAAGTCACGCTCTTATTTACAAGTTATAATGCCGTCATGGCATTCGCGATGCTGATCACAGGTGCGATTTCATCACGGATCGGTCAAAAGGGAACATTGATGTTAGGAATTGCCGTCATCGCGCTCGTCGCTGGATTTGCAGCGCAAGCCGATAGCATTTGGACGCTTGTCGCCTTACGTGGCGGCTGGGGGCTTGGGAATGCCTTGTTCGTCGCAACGGCACTTGCGGCCATCGTCTCCCTTTCGTCAGGCGGGACAGCAAAAGCAATCATCTTATATGAAGCAGCTGTCGGTCTCGGGATTTCAATTGGGCCGCTTCTCGGAGGGACACTCGGTTCGATCACATGGCGCGCACCTTTCATGGGTGTCGCGACAATCATGGTCATCGCCTTCCTTGTCCTGTTGTTCTTGATGCCGAAACCGGTCGCAACAACGACGGCACCACGGCAAAAAAATTCCTTGCTCGCGCCTTTCCAAGCGATGAAACACCGGTCGCTCTTGACACTCGGGATTGTCGCGGCCTTCTATAACGTCGGTTTCTTTACAATCATGGCCTACGCGCCGTTCGTCATGAAACTGCCGGCACAAGGTCTCGGGTTCGTCTTCCTGGGATGGGGGATGTTGCTCGCCATCACGTCTGTCTTGACGGCACCGAAATTAAAACAATGGCTCGGGACGATTAAAGCGATGGTGTTGATGCTGTTACTGTTCGCCGTTCTCTTATTATTGATGGGGATCTTTACGGAAACACCAGCTGTTGTCATCGTCTGTGTGATTCTTGCCGGGGCGGTACTTGGTAATAACAACACACTCATTACGACAGCCGTCATGGACGCGGCACCGGTCGAACGTTCGACTGCATCTGCTGCATACAGCTTTTTACGTTTCCTCGGGGCAGCCATCGCGCCATTCATGGCCGGTAAATTGGCTGAAATCTTTAACGCAAACTTGCCGTTTTACGTCGGGAGCGGATTTGTCTTACTCTCTGTCGTCATCATCGGGGTCAATCTCAAGCACATCCGTCACATCGATACAATCGATAGCGGTCACTAAACAATCCGCTCTTCTTTCAATTGCTTAAGAAAGAAGAGCGGATTGTTTTTCTTAATCAGGATACGTAGTACGTAAAAAAGTCATAGACTCGACGATAAGGGATTCGATGACAGCCAGATCGACATCTGCTACCGTATTGATATAGACGCATGCCTTTCCACTTTTGTGTTTACCTAACTTGGCGAGCAATGCCTCACGATCAGCCCCGGGAGCGAAATAAAGACTAATGTTTGCTTTGCGAGGTGAAAAACCGACGAGAAAGGCATCTCCTTCATGTCCGGAGGCGTATTTATAATGATAGTGACCAAATCCGATCATTGATTCTCCCCACATGACAGGTGGAGCGTTCGTCGTTTTTTCAAATAGCTGAAGTAATACCTGACAATCTGCGCGCCTTGCAGGGGATTCGATTTGATTTAAAAATTCAGTCACACTGTTTGTGTTGGGTTGCGTTTTTTGTTTGTAAGTCATATGGCGGCTCCTTTCTGAAAACACCTATTGATATTTATGATTTTAGTTCTTCTTTTCCCGATTTTATGTCGATCCACTCAATAAGAATCGAGGTGAGCGTGATGAAGGTCCATAGTATTTACTTTATTGGTTATGAAGGGAAGGTCGAATGGCGTATTTTACGGGTCAATCGTCTGGAAGAAATACTGGAAATCGATGTCGTCCTATCGTAATCGGACAACCAGACCAGTCATCGATTAAATATGTCGTTCGCTGAGTATGATTCCTTTGCGCATGATTTTTTAACGGTCCATGAGCAACTTCGTGGATCTGCGACCTATACGCAAGCAGATTTTCACATGACGTTGACCTATCATCGTCTCGGTCACGTCACGATTGAAATCGGATGGAAGGGTCAACAGACAATAGCGTTGCAAAGTGATCAGAGTTATCTCGGACAAGCGCTTGCGAGTATCGGAGTCTATACGTAAAAACCGCTCGAGTCTTCGAAAGAGAAGGCTTGAGCGGTTTTTTTCGTTCAGGCTAGGGGTTCAAGTGCGAGTTGCTTACATAACGCAATCGTCTGGAAATACTCCGACAAGGGAATCGATTCATCGACTTGATGGGCGAGACGGAAGTCGTGGAACGAAGCGACGGCAATCGGGAAGGTCCGGTTAGCTTGGCTGAACATGGCTCCGTCCGTCCCACCCGGAATCGCAACGCGCCGCGCCGGATGACCCGTGATGGTTTCCATGTGTCGTGCAACCGTTTCGAGGAACGGTGCATTCGCATCCGTCTCACATGAAGGAATCTCTTTGATGACACGCAGGGTCATCGCGAACGTCGGATCTTCCTTACGCAGCCGTTGTTCGATCTGCGCAAAAGCTTCTAAAATCTCGAGGCGTCCGAATCCGGGAATCGTCCGGATGTCCATGTAAAAGGAAGCGTTACTCGGGATGACATTCGGACCTTCTCCGCCTTGGATCGACGTGATCGAGGCGACGACAGGTCCGAGTTGCGGGTGGCGATTGTCGGTGATCGTGAAACGGTCCGACTTCACTTCCTGAATGACACGATACAGATCATCGATGGCATTTTTTCCGAGTTGCGGCGCGGAACTATGAGCCCCTTTACCGACGCACGTCACTTCGATTCCGACGACACCTTTTTGAGCATACCCAATCATTCCGCTTGTCGGCTCCGTGATCAACAGCGCATCTAAATCGTCGGCGTCACCACGTTCCGTCAAATACTTCGCGCCTGTCATACCATTTTCTTCATCAGATGTAATAAGTAGTTTGAGATGATTCGGGCGGTCCGCACAGTCCTTTAACTCAATCATCGCATTGACCATTGCCATCACACCAGACTTCATATCGGATGCCCCGCGACCGTAAATCCGTCCGTCGCTGATTTCACCACCAAAAGGTTGTTTTGTCCAACCGGTCGTTTGGACAGGTACGGTATCAAGATGACCCGAGAAACCGATTGTTTTTGGTTCGGTGGCTACCTCGCTTGCCGGAAGGGTCGCGACGAGACAGATTCGTTTTGGCGCGACCTCAATCCATTCGGTTTCGATTTCGTGAGTGGTCAAGTAGTCATAGACAAAAGTCGCGACGTCTCGTTCCCCGTCGAGCGGATTGACACTCGGAATTTGCAGGCAGTGTTGCAGTGATTCGATTTGTTGTTGTTGCGTCATGCTGATTCCTCCTTGATTTACATTCACTAGAGTATTCCCCGAAAAAAAGCTATCCGAGAGATAAACAAGCGAGGAGAAAATTTAAAATCGCGGTATTTCTTAGAATCAAATGGTCCGTTTTTAAGAGGATGCGTCAAAGGACTGTGGTCAAAAGGCGCAGATTGTTGATTTAATAAGTCGAAGGACATACGAAAAAGAGGAGGACGATTCGAAATCGTCCTCCTCTTTATTTAGATGTTGCGATGTTTCATGCGTCAAATGGATCGTTATTCAGCATCCGTTTTCCATTTATCATCAATCAACATCTCGCCAGGCCATGTGTAGGCCATGATCCCGCCGTCTGCTGTGATGTCTTCACCTGTCACGTAAGAGCTGTCGTCGGAAGCGAGGAAGAGGGCAACCGTTGCCATCTCACGTGGTTTCCCGAGACGACCCATTGGTGTGATCCATGCATTGGCATCACGGAATTGTTTTCCTTGGTCTTCGTCTTTTCCACCGACGAGCGTGTCGATGAGTGGTGTTTCGATCGTACCTGGTGAGAGCGAGTTGACACGAATGCCCTCACGCGCATAATCGATTGCCATCGCCCGTGTAAAGTTCGTGATTCCACCTTTTGCTGCGTTGTAACCTGAGCGGTTTAAGTCGGCAGCGCGACCTGACATCGATGACGTATTGATGATCGATCCGCCCTTCTCAAGCATTAAAGGAATCAAGAATTTACTCGTCAAGAATGTACCACGTAAGTCGACCGCGATGATTTGGTCAAACAGTTCAATCGGATATTCATGGACTTTTCCGCCTTGCTGATCAATCCCGGCATTGTTGAACAGGACGTCAACCGTCCCGTACGTGTCTTTCAGCTGAGTCGCGAGTTGTTCGACACTATCGACTTGCGTGACGTCGACGTGAATCGCTTCCGCTTGTCCACCAGCCTGTTTGATTTTTTCGACCGTCTCCTGTGCTTTTTCAAGATTGACGTCAGCACAGACGACTTTCGCCCCTTGTTCGGCAAAGACGAGTGCCGTTGCTTGACCAATTCCTGTAGCTGAACCTGTAATAACTGCTACTTTATTCTCTAATCGACCCATGTGTAATTTCCTCCTTCTAAGTACTCTTGCTCCGAATGTTGTTCACCTTATGAATCATTCCCTTGACTTTGGAGGATAAACCTACTGAACTGTCTAGCAATCCATGAGAACGGGAACAGATGAAAAGTGAAAACCCGACAGGAAAGGAATGAGAACGCTGACATCTGAACAACGTGAATATGCAAAAAAATTACTCGATGAAGCGATTCTGTACCAAATCGAGTTAGAGAAAGATGTATTTAAGGATGAGTTGATTGACCGGACGACACCGGTCTTATGGTTTGGTGACGTAAGCGAGCGTAGCTGGCTTACGATTGCGACGAATCCGTCGGCAGGCCAGTTTTTGAACCGGGATGGCACGTTACGCTATGAGACGACAGGACCATTCGTCCTAAGAGAAGTCGATGCGCCGCTTACGGAGTACCGGACGGACCAACGATTTAATCAAATGATTGATTCCTATAATCGTTATTTCAAACAGCCGGACATTTATAAATCGTGGTTCGGACGGGAGGGGGGAGGAAAATTGGAAGGTTTTCTAAATGGATTCGAAGCTTCTTTTTACGGAACCGGAGAGCCGGTCATCCATGCGGATTTTTTTCCATTTCCGACGAAACGTTACATGGGAACGATTGCTCAGCGACATGAACTGGAAGAAACCGTATTTGGTCAGACGTTCCTTTTGAAATTGATTCGTCTTTTTTCGTTACGCGGAATTATTCTTCTCGGACGGGAACATACGGAACGTTACCGGACAATCGATCAGACGGCTACATGGCAAGCACCCGAGCCGGTCCCGGGGTATCCGGATGCCGTCGTCGAACTCGGGTCTTCGGAACAATTTTCCGTTCCAATCATCGGTCTTCACTTTAAACCGAGTGAGCAGTTCATCGGACTCGGGAATCGGCCGGACTGCCATGGTGTCAGTCATGGCACATACGGGTCGGCGGAAAGCTTACGTAAAATCGGAAAATATATCCGCAGCCGACTCGAAGAAGGGGATTGACACTATTTTTCCAATCCGTAATAATAGATTTGTATTAGCACTCTTGTTGTTAGAGTGCTAAAAAAGAACTAGGGGGTATCGGAAATGGAAACGAAACAGTTCAAGGCAGAGTCGAAACGTTTACTCGAAATGATGATTCATTCCATCTATACACATAAGGAAATCTTTTTACGTGAGTTGATTTCGAACGCTAGTGACGCGATAGACAAGATTTATTACAAAGCATTGACGGACGAGACGATGACGTTCGAAAAGGATGCCTATAAGATTACGATTGAACCGAATCAAACGACACGACAGCTCGTCATTCGTGATACGGGAATCGGGATGACAAAAGAGGAGCTCGAAGCGAATCTCGGAACAATCGCGAAGAGTGGGTCACTTGCCTTTAAGGCGGAGAATGCCGCGCAAGACGGACACGACATCATCGGACAGTTCGGTGTCGGCTTTTATTCGGCATTCATGGTCGCGGATGTGGTCACGGTCATCACGAAACCATTCGGTAGCGAAACAGCGTACAAGTGGGAGTCGCACGGTGTCGACGGTTATACGATTGAAGAAGTCGAAAAAGCTACAGTCGGGACGGAAATCACGCTGCACATCAAAGCGAACGAAGAAGATGAAAATTATGATGAGTATTTAGATACGCATCGTTTGCGGACGATCGTCAAAAAGTATTCCGACTTCATCCGCTATCCGATTGAGATGGAAGAGACGGAACGTCAACCGATTGAAGGATCGGACGAGATGGAAGAAGTGAAGGTCGTCAAGACAATCAACAGCATGGTGCCGATTTGGCGGAAAAATAAACGGGAGTTGACGGACGAGGATTACACGAACTTCTATCAAGAAAAACGATATGGATTTGATACACCAGTCAAGCACATCCATATCAGTGCAGATGGTGCCGTCCGTTATCAATCGATTTTATTCATTCCGGAGCAACCGTCCTTCGACTATTATTCGAAAGAGTTCGAGAAAGGGCTTGAACTGTATGCGAACGGCGTCTTGATCATGGAAAAATGCAGTGACCTCTTGCCGGACCACTTTAGCTTCGTCAAAGGGATGGTCGACTCGGAAGACTTGTCACTCAATATTTCACGTGAGTTGTTGCAGCACGACCGCCAACTCAAATTGATTGCAAAAAACATTCAAAGTAAGATTAAGACGCAACTTGAAGGACTGCTTCGTGACGATCGCGAGAAGTATGAAGCCTTTTATCAAGCCTTTGGTCGTCAATTGAAGTTTGGAATCTACAATGATTACGGCATGCATAAAGAGACGGTCAAAGATCTTGTCCTGTTCCACTCGGCAAAAGAGAAGAAGCTGGTCACGCTCGCTGAATACGTCGCGGCGATGCCGGAAGATCAAAAATACATTTACTATGCTTCAGGGGAAAGTACGGACCGTTTAGATAAGTTGCCACAGTCGGAGCTTGTCAAAGACAAAGGGTTCGACATTCTGTACTTTACGGAAGAAATCGATGAGTTCGCGATTCAAATGTTGCTCAACTATGAAGGAAAAGAATTTAAATCGGTTACGAGCAGTGATCTTGGCATCGAGCAAGCGGATCAAGCAGAAACGACCGAAACACAAGTCGAGATGTTTACAGCGATGCAAGAAGTGCTTGCTGGGCAAGTCAAAGAAGTCAAAGCTTCTTCACGCTTAAAATCACATCCGGTCTGCTTCGCGACGGATGGTGCCGTTTCGATTGAAATGGAGAAAATTCTTAAATCGATGCCGAACAACCAAGATGTTTCAGCCGTGAAAATTTTAGAGTTGAACACGTCGCATGACGTCTTCCAAGCCATTGAAACGGCCTTTAAAGAAGACCGTACGAAATTTGAACGCTATACGAAATTAATGTACCAACAAGCGTTGCTCATGGAAGGCTTGCCAATCGAAGATCCAGTTGCGTTTGCAAATGAAGTGTGTGCCTTGATGGTGTAAGAATGATCGCTTCAGCGTGTAGACAAACGCTTATGAAGCGTGAACATGCGATATCGAATTGCAATTCGTTCGTGCTTTCCTGTATTTCTCTCACGGTATTACCTAAAAAGCATCACGTTTCGTTGACTCCTACGGGGAAAAGTGCGTTTTTAACGCACTTTCAGAGGCAGGCAAGACCCTGCTCGTTGTCCGTGAGGATCAAGGAGCAACGGCTTGCGCCTCGCCCGAGGAAAGCAACGAAAAAAAGACGCTTTTTATTTCTCCATACCATGTTGTCTACAACTTAAAAAAGGGATTGCACATCACGGTAGATGGCAATCCCTTCTTTTTTTCTCGTCTCGGCTAAGCTGAGCGTTATTTTTTTATTATTCAGCGCGAAGTTCAGTTGGTACTTTGCCGCGTTTCGAGACGACATTCAGGACGACGAGTGCGAGTAAGAAGGCGATAAGTGCACCGATGAAGCCGATGATTGATGAATCGGTTAAACCGAGCACAAGGTAGCCGACTGCCGATGTCGCTGCACCAACCAACGCATACGGAAGTTGTGTCGTGACGTGATCGATATGATGCGAACCGGCACCTGTCGAACTGAGAATCGTCGTATCGGAAATTGGTGAACAGTGGTCTCCGAAGACGGATCCGGCAAGAACGGCAGCGAGCGTCGGAAGTAAGAGATTCGGTTCGACCGCCATGATGAGGTCAGCACCGATCGGCAGCATGATACCGAATGTTCCCCAACTTGTACCTGTCGAGAATGCCATTAAGCTTGCAATCAAGAACAATAAGAAGGGGAGGTACGAAGCAGAAATCGACTTACTGACGAAGCTTGCTAAGTACTCACCTGTTTTCATGTCACCGATAACAGCGATGATTGTCCAAGCGAATAATAAGATGACGACAGCAGGCCACATGGATTTCATCCCAGCCCAGATGCTGTGTCCGTATTCGCGCGCCGGGATTTTCCGACCAATCAACATCAGGAAAGCAACGACTAAACTGATGACGACACCAGCAACGAGTGAACGTGTTACGTCTGTCGCTTCAAATGCACCAATCAACGTAAATGCACGATTGTCAGCAGCGAGTGCCTGAGCACCGGTAAAGAGTAATGCGGAAACCGTTGCAATGACGAGAACGATAATCGGAACGACGAGGTCACGTACTTTTCCACCTTCGTGTTCTTTGACTTCCTCTGCCATCCCCATCGGTGTTCCTTTACTTGCGTCGAAAAGTTCACCTTTTAATGCACGAAGTTCATGCGTCCGCATCGGTCCGACCGCAATCCCTGTGTACGCGATGTAAAGCGTCAGCAATAGAGCGAAAATCGCATAGAAGTTGAGTGGCACGATCATCATGAAAGCACTGAATGCGGAATACTCCGTAATCGAATGTGTCGTCAAGATACCCGCGATGATTGAGATGATGAACGCTCCCCAACTTGAAAGCGGGCTGATGACACAGACTGGAGCAGCCGTCGAGTCAATAATATAAGCAAGTTTTGCACGCGAGACGCCACGACGGTCCGTTAACGGACGACTGACATTCCCGACAGCAAGACTGTTGAAGTAATCATCGATGAAGATTAAAATACCTAAACCAAATGCTGCGAGGCGAGCGCCGCGCGCTGTCTTGACGTGTGTTGTTGCCCATTCACCGAAGGCATGTGCACCGCCCGATGTTTGGATAAGCGTCGATAGAACACCGAGTAATAGTAAGAAGATGAGTAATAAGACGTTCCATTCATTTAACGCCCCATCCGCCCAAAATAGACTAAAGATGTTTTTGCCGAGATAGACGACCGTATCGATTGGATTAAGGCTATGCAGCAATAAAGCACCAATCAAAATACCGACACCAAGTGAAATAACGACTTTGCGCGTCACGATTGCAAGTGCGATTGCAATGACAGCTGGAATGAGCGCAACGATTGAATCTGAATAATTGACCATTGTGTGGTTCCTCCTCTTTTTTTAGAAGATGAGACCCATTGCATATAAAAAAGCAAGGGCACCGGCAACAAAGCCGACACCCTTGCTGGATGCGTCTTTCTTAGCCGAATTGGAGCGCTCCATACAAAACACGTATGGCAATCGAACGGGTATTTCCCAATTCGACCAGTACCATCAAGTCAGACACTTGACGATACTTCGGCAGCATTACCTTTCCTTGATCGTCCTCGTTGTCATCCTCAGATCAAATACTCATTAAGACCGCGCCTCTACCTCATCGATAGAATAGTCATATTCTTTTAATAAGAAAACCTTATCATATTTCAGAAAAAAGTTTCAAGTCTGTTTTTAAAAAAAGTAGTAAAGTCTGTTCAAAAGGAACAATGAAGTTATTCGGCGTTCATCCGATTTAAATGGGCAGCACCGATGACACCGGCATTTCCTTCCAATGCAGCTAAGCGAATGATTGTTTTTTGACGTAACGTCGGGTAGAGACGGGCATTGACGGCTTGTAAGAGCTCTTCCCAAAATAAATCGGCGGAAGCCGTAACACCGCCACCGATGATGACGGCTTCCGGATCAAGTGTGTGAATGATGTTCGCTACGCCTGTTGCTAAATGATTTACGAAACGAAGCCTTTCCTGTGTATTGCCAAGAAGTTGTGCAATAGAAGATTCATTTAATGAATCAGCCCGCGTCTGAAGAGCCGTACCGCTTGCTAATCCTTCGAGTGAGCCTTTGTTCAAGACGTGATGTTCCGGTCCAGAAGCATCGATGATCGTATTTCCGATTTCACCAGCATATCCGTGTGCGCCTCGAATCAACGTCTTTTGATAGACATATCCACCACCGATTCCTGTACTGACTGTCATGTAATAGATGGATGTATAGTCTTGTCCTGCCCCGAACAATGCTTCGCCGAGCGCGGCGGCATTTGCATCATTTTCAAGGGAAACCGGGATGTTGAAGAACTCTTCTAACGGGCGAACTAAATTTACATCGTCCCAACCCGGCAGGTTCGGAGGTGACAATAGCCGACCCGTTGCTGCATCAAGCGGACCAGGCGCTGCGATACCAATTCGTTCGACTTCAAATTCTTCAAGTAGCTTTTGGATGGCTTGTCTTAAATGTTTAATTGTATAGTCCGGGCCAGCAGCCGCCTCTGTCAAAAATCGATATTGTTTTACGACATGGTGCTGATTGATTGCGGCAACACGCGTGTGAGTCCCACCAAGATCAATTCCGATGAGAAGTCGTTGTTTCGGTGTTGGATTTGGACCAGTCAATAGAAGTTTCCCCTTTCCAGAAACGGTACAAGTTACTTTTGCCGGAATCAGAACCGTGTCTCCGGCGGTATAACGCAATTGGTTGATGATCAGCGTGCCACTGATGATAGTGATGACTTGGAAGGAAGTTCGTGGTGCAATCGTAATCATGTCATGGATGGCCCATTCCTCGACAAAAAAATAGGCGTTGGTTGTCAGTAATCTTGAACAAAAAGAGGTCGGTACATAAGGCTCCTCGTACTGGAAATGAGGAAATTGAATGACTTCGAGTGCTTCTTTAAGGTGGAGTTGACGCGGTTTGTTGGTCGAATGGTCAATTCGATCGTAATCGTACAACCGATACGTGGTATCAGAATTCTGCTGGATTTCGATGACAAGACACCCTTCGGTTAAAGCATGAACAGTACCTGCTGGAACGTAAAAAAAATCGCCGGGTGAAACAGGCAAATTAATCAAGCCGGAAGTTAAATCGTCTTCACGGACAGCGCGCAACAAATCAGCTTTTGTTTTGAAGTCATGCCCATAAATAATGGTGGCGTCTGCCGGACAATCGACGATATACCAACATTCATTTTTCCCGTAAGGCTGTCCTTCTAGGCGACAGGCGTCATGATTGTCAGGATGGACTTGAACGGACAAATCATCCGCAGCGTCAATCCACTTAATGAGTAAAGGAAAAGCTTCCGTTGTGTCCATCCCGAAAATTTCAGGGTGATTTGACCATAAATCCCGTAGTGCATCACCGGAAAAACGTCCGGCATTCACCTTGGTTTGCCCGTTTTGGTGATCAGCCAAGGTCCAAGCTTCACCGATGTTTTGTTTGCCTAACGTATCAAATCCATATGCACCAAGCTTACATCCACCCCATATCCGCTCCTGTAAAATCGGCTCAAAACAAATCAGTTCTTCCATGATTGTTCCTCCTCCAAGTTGTTTTCGATTACAACACTACACTTTTTAAAAATAAAAATAAACAAAATAAAAATCAAGTATAGACATGAATGTTAAAATCCGTATAATCAAAGTTGTAAGCGATTCCAAAACGCGGGAGGAATGGTTGAAATGAAAAAAATCATGTTGGCGTGTAGTTCAGGAATGTCGACGAGTATTCTCGTCACTAAGATGCAGGAACATGCCCAATCACTTGGTGAAGAGGCGACAATTTGGGCAGTCGGTCAAGACCAGGCTTTAAAAGAAATGGATGGAGCAGATGTTGTATTGATTGGTCCACAAATGCGCTTTTTATTATCAAAATTTCAACAAGCGACAGATAAACCAGTAGAAGTCATCGATATGATGGCGTACGGAATGGCCGACGGAAAAGCGGCCTATGAACAAGCCGTTAAGTTGATGGGGTGAAGAAATGAAAACAAATGAACAGACGATGGAACAAGTAGCATTCATGATGATTTTGCATAGTGGAAATGCGCGAAGTACGATTCGTGAAGCAATCGAAGTGTACAAGGAAGAATCATTTGAGGCATTTGAGCGGTTATTAACAGATGCCCGAGAACAGTTGAAAGAAGCGCACCAGATTCATTTCGGTCAAGTCCAAAAAGAAGCGAGCGGTGAGCCGACGACATTGTCTTTACTGCTTTTGCATGCAGAAGATCATTTGATGTCGACACAAACGATGCTTGATTTGACGTCAGGATTAGTTGAAATGATGGAACATAAATTTTCTCAAAAATAAGAGGAGGGATTGAAATGGCTGGTAATAGTAAGTGGTTCGATTTGTTGAGTCGTTTTCTGATGCCGATTGCGGCATATTTAAACAATAGCCGCTATCTTCAGACGTTACGTGACGCGTTCATGCTCGCTTTTCCGATTACGATGTTCGGTTCATTAATCGTTGTTATTGCGAATTTACCATTCTTAGATAAATTTATGTCGCCTGGAGTATTGGATGCTTTTAAAACTTCATTAGGAAACGCCCCCTCGGCGACGATGGGAATCATGTCACTATTCGTCGTCTTCGGTATCGGATATTATCTTTCGAAAAGCTATGATGTAGAAGCTGTTTTTGGTGGTGTAATCGCCCTTGTTTCTTTTTTACTTTTAACACCTTTCTTTGTAGCAGTCGAAAATGTTGCTGATCCTGTCGGAAATGTCATTCCACTTGACCGTCTCGGTGCAAAAGGCATGTTCCTTGCAATGATGACAGGGTTCTTAGCAGGAGAAATTTATCGATTTGTCGTTCAAAAAAACTGGACGATTAAAATGCCGGCTGGTGTGCCGACTGCTGTGGCTAAGTCATTTTCAGCTCTTGTGCCTGCACTTTTGACACTTTCCATTTTCCTTGGCATTAACATCGCTATCACCTCGCTTTTAGACACGAATCTCCACGATTTAATCTTTAATTTAGTTCAAAAACCACTCGTGAATCTTGGGAACGGTTTGGTTCCGACATTAATCGCGATCTTTTTTGTTCAATTGTTTTGGTTTTTCGGCCTGCATGGTCAAGTTATCGTCAATTCGGTCATGGATCCGATCTGGAACACTTTGTCACTTGAAAACTTAAACGCCTATACGGCGAATGGAGAACTCCCGAATATCATCAGTAAACAATTCATTGAAATTTATACAGTTGGAATTGGTGGTTCCGGTTCGACACTGGCTGTCGTCGTCGCAATCCTCCTTTTCATGCGCTCAAAACAGTTGAAGCAAATCGGTAAGTTATCGATCGGACCCGGAATCTTTAACGTCAATGAACCAATCATTTTCGGGTTACCAATCGTCATGAACCCCCTCATCATGATTCCCTGGATTTTTGCACCGTTGATTACCGTAACCGTTACTTATTTTGCGATGTCGACAGGAATCGTTCCGCCGCCAACAGGAGTTGCTGTGCCTTGGACGGTGCCGATGTTTATCAGTGGCATGATGGCAACGAATTCACTGGCGGGCGGATTGTTACAACTCGTCAACTTCGCCATTATCATGGCAGTGTGGTTCCCATTCCTAGTCTTCATTGACCGCTTGAATATGAAAAAAGAACGAGAAGAAGCGAATGTTGCCGGAGATGAAAATCAACATGTAGGTTGAATTCAAAAATAGAGATAGGACGTGGATGAGATGAATCAAACGGAAGTTACGACGGCAAAAGAACAAAAGTATACATTCCCTGCAGATTTTTGGTGGGGAACAGCAGCTTCAGCGACACAAACGGAAGGGGCAGCATTTGAGGGGGGAAAAGGACCGAACATTTGGGATCATTGGTACGAACAAGAACCGAATCGCTTTTTCGATGGTGTAAATGCAACGGTAGCCTCTGATTTTTATTATCGTTATGAAGAAGATATTGCGTTGATGAAAGAACTCGGACACAACTCGTTTCGAATCTCGATTTCCTGGTCACGTCTTTTTCCTGAGGGGCAGGGGGAAATGAATCCGATTGCCATTGATTTCTATAATCGTGTGATTGACGAATTGATTGCAGCGGACATCGAACCGTTCGTAAATCTATATCACTTTGATATGCCGCTTGCACTGCAAAACATCGGTGGCTGGGAAAGTCGTGCCGTCGTCACCGCCTATACAGAATATGCTAAAACGTGCTTTTCACTATTCGGAGATCGTGTCAGTAAATGGTTTACGCATAATGAGCCAATCGTCCCGGTAGAAGGTGGCTATTTATACGACTTCCACTACCCGAACGTTGTTGATTTCAAGCGTGCCGTTCAAGTGGCCTATCATTCGATTTTATCGAGTGCACTTGCAATACAGGCCTATAAAGAAACAGAGCAGACGGGTGAAATTGGCATCATCTTGAATTTAACGCCATCTTATCCTCGAAGCCAAAATGCTGGGGATGTGAAAGCGGCCCAAGTAGCCGACGTATTGTTCAATCGTTCCTTCTTGGATCCTTCCGTACTCGGAACGTTCCCGGCCGAATTGGTCGATTTATTGGAACAACAAGGTGCTTTGCCCGAGGTCGTTCAAGGTGACCTGGAACTCATCGCGAAAAATACCGTTGATTTACTCGGAATTAATTACTATCAACCACGACGCATCAAAGTAAAAGAGCACCTTCCGCATCCAGATGCACCTTTCATGCCGGAGCATCTGTTCGATTATTACGAGATGCCGGGAAGAAAAATGAATCCATATCGTGGCTGGGAAATCTACGAAAAGGGAATTTACGATATTTTGACGAACCTGCGAGAGAATTACGGGAACATCAAGTGTTTTGTTTCTGAAAATGGAATGGGTGTAGAAGGGGAGGAACGTTACCGGGACGAGGACGGCAGTGTTCAGGACGATTATCGCATCGATTTCATCGCCTCTCACTTGCAATGGATGCATCGTGCGCTGAAGGAAGGATCAAACGTCAAAGGTTATCACTTATGGACGTTCATGGATAACTGGTCTTGGAGCAATGCCTATAAAAACCGTTACGGTTTTGTCGGACTCGATCTCGCGACCCAAAAACGAACGGTCAAGAAAAGCGGCCATTGGTTCAAACAAGTGATTGAAGAGCAAGGATTTACGAAATAATTGAAAAGATGATTAGGATGTCTAGTCCTGATCATCTTTTTTTGTTATATTATTTTTATATGTCTATACATGGGGTGAAGTCATGTCTATAAAGAAACAACCGAAATATGAGAAAATTGCTGATGAACTTCGCAAACGAATCCTAAATGGGGGATATGATGTCGATCAGGCGATGCCGGACGAAATCAACTTAGCAGAAGAATTCGAAGTCAGCCGGATGACGATGAAGAGAGCACTTGAGATTCTCGTCTTAGAAGGAATTATTTACCGACAACGGGGACAAGGGACGTTTATTTTACCATCGAATTTTTCACAAGGACGTATTAACGTTCTGAACAAAGAATCGCAAGGATTGACCAAATTGCTTGGGGAACGGGCTGTTAAAAGCGAAGTACTTCAATTTGAGGTGCGCTTTCCGGAGAAGGAAGTCGCACGACATTTGATGATTGAGCAAACGGATCCGGTCTATGAAATTAGACGTGTCCGCTACGTCGAAGGAGAGGCTTACGTGATTGAGCATACATTTATGCCTTCCTCCTTGATTACAGGTTTAACGAAGGCGATTCTCGATCAATCGATTTACCGCTATATTCAAGAAGAACTTGGTTATACGATTACGAGCTCGCACAAAATGATCCGTGCAGATAAACCGAATGAATGGGATCAAAAATATCTTGGAAATCTCGAAACCGATCCTGTCATCGAAGTGGAACAAGTCGTTTTTTTAGGGAACGGAAAACCATTTGAATATTCATTTTCGCGGCACCGGTATGACAAATTCGTGTTCACATCTGTACATATCGGTCGATAAGAAGTCCCTGACGTCTCAGCGCGAAGCTGGTACGGCAGGGACTCTTTTTTTGATTTAATCCGAACGCGTGAAGTAGTGAATCAATTGTTGGTTGAGGTAGGAACGGTTGTCTTCGAATTGACGTTTACGATGGCCATTGGCACCAGAGGGGTGAGGAAAACCCGATAAAAGAAAATGTTTTCGAATCCGTCCTTGATGAAGTAAGGTCCGGACCGTCGCCTCAACGATTCGGCCGAGCGGAATAATCAGGGCAGGTTCATTTAATTGATTCAATTCTGCTGCGAAGTGTTCATACGCATAGTGTCGGAGTAAAGGGATACGATCTATCTTCGGTTGATGACCACTGTAGTTTTTCCCGCGATAGAAAACAGGATGTTTTAAGATGGAGGTCGCATGGAGTAATTCCTGGTGTTCATTAAATAAAGTAGCGGTCGTCGGAATCGACAGCATTGTCGCAAAATCAAGTTCGTCCAGCATCGTTACGAGATTTCGACGCATCACACCGGAAAAGCTAGCTGAATAATTGGCGTTTTTTGCCGCTTCCTCTAACGAAACACCATGGTGTAAGGCATCGGCCATCTCTTCGAACGCGATTCGCATCTGTTCAAGTCCTGGCGTAATTCCGACGATAATGACTTTTGCGAAAGGATTGATGTAGTCACCGATTGGGGAATAATAGACCGATAACTCATGTTCCGTTTGCAATAAAAAATCTTCTGTACAAATATCTTCTCGTGTCAACGACCGGTCGACAGGCAAATCTCGAATGACTTGTTCAAAAATCGTTAAGGAATCAATCATAATATGTCCTCTCTCTCTAGTATTGGACATATAATAACAATAAATGGAACGATATACAATTTAACCCTTGTTAAATATTGTGCGAGGTTAATTGCAAAATAACGTTTGAAAAATTAAATCCCCGAATCGATTTAAGGATTCGGGGATTTAAGTCGTGTCGATTAACGTGTACTTTCTTTTACAGAAGCGACTTCATAGGTGATGATTTCACTGCCGAGCATCGGTGACTCCTGTGCCTCGCCTTCTTGCTGCGCAGGACGCTTATGCGATTCCTTGAAGTCATCACTGTTCCGCCATGCTTCGAAGTGCTTCATGTCTTCCCAGTACATGTTGACGTTCATTTCGTCATGTTCTTCGATATTTTGCGTTAAGAGAACTTCGACACGAATGAATCCGTCCATCGAGTCGAGACCACTCGGGCGTGTGAAGCGAGGTGCTAGTGCAGCAGCCATCCCTTTTTTGACTTTAATCCGGTTCGTTACGACGATCATAAAAACATCCCCTTTTATCGAATTACGTACCTCTTTAGTATAGTACGATGGAGAAAACAATGCTTGAAAGAAGGAAGTTGAACTATGAATGAACAAGAATATGAAACGCGGCTCCACATTAAAACGATTGATGTCCAGCACCTCTACAATGCCTTCAGTCACTATAACCGTTATGAACCGACCCCATATGCAGCCCTGGATGAGCTATGCGCGGTCTATCCGTTTCATCCTGAGGATACGGTGATTGATTTTGGGTGCGGGAAGGGACGACTGAACTTTTATCTTCACGATCGGTTTGACTGTTCCGTCATCGGAATCGAGATGAACGGTCAGTTTTATGAGGATGCACTGACGAATCAGATGAATTACTTAAAAAAAGTTAAAAAACGGCGCGGGAGTCTTCAATTTGAACATGTCTATGCAGAAAGTTATCCGATTCCGGTAGAAGCGACAAAATTTTATTTTTTTAACCCTTTTTCCGTTCAAATTTTTATCAAGGTCGTCAACCACATCTTACAGTCGGTCGAGCAGGCGCCACGGACCATCGATTTGATTCTTTATTATCCGGCAGATGAATACCGGTATTTTTTAGAGAACCAGACGGCGTTCGAACAAATCGAGGAAGTCCGGTTACGCGATTTATTCGAAAAAAATCATGATGAACGGTTTGTGATTTATCGATTCGCTACGTCCGACACGATGACAGAACGGGTATAACTAACTGTAGCCATTTCTTAAAAAAGAAATGAGGCGGTTGAAGTGATTCATCTCGAACATGTCACGAAAGCGTTCGCGTCGGGTAAAGGAATATTCGATGTCAGTTTTTCTGTCGAGCCGGGAATGGTCTTTGGTTTCATTGGTCCGAATGGGGCAGGGAAATCAACGGCACTTCGTCAATTGATGGGCTTGATTGCTGCTGACTCCGGTCATGCGACGATTGGTGGATTTGATTGCTGGGTTGAAACAAAAGAAGTGAAACGACTCGTCGGTTATCTGCCGGGAGAAATCAGTTTGCCGGGAGACTTTACGGGAGACCACATCTTACAGTTGATGCAACAATTGCATGGTGGGGACCGGAAGCGTCAAGCGGATTTACTTGAGCGCTTTCCGTTCGATCCGAAAACGAAGGTGCGGAAGATGTCTAAAGGTACAAAACAAAAACTCGCACTCGTCGGATGTTTCATGAAGGACGCACCGGTCTATCTCCTTGATGAACCGACGAGTGGACTCGATCCATTGATGCAGGAACGATTTCTGACGTGGTTAGAGGAAGAACGTCGCCTCGGAAAAGCAATCTTGATGAGTTCGCACCACTTCCCGGAGATGGAGAAGTCGTGCGACCGAGCAGCGTTGATAAAAAATGGACGAATCATCGTTGAATCCGATATCCATGAACTGATCCGGTCGAGCCGGAAACAGTATACGGTCGAATTCGGTCTTGCTGCACAGGCGGAACAATTTGCGATTCAAGTCGGGGCGACGCAAAAACAACAACGTGTCTCCTTTTTGACAAGTGACCAATTGACACTGAATCAAGTTCTCCGTCTTCTGACTGCGTACGATATTCGTTCGATTCAGACGACGGCTGATGATTTGGAGCATGTCTTTTTGCACTATTACGGGGAGGGTGACGAATCATGAGCGTGGTCGTCTGGTCTTTACTCAATCAGAACGTCAAACCGATCGTTGCCTATTCACTTGGTACCAGTTTGTACTTATTGTTGCTCGCCGCCTTGTATCCATCGATGATGAAGACCGGTCTGCTCGAGGCAAAACTCGAAGCTCTCCCAAAAGAATTGTTACAGGCATTCCAATATGACAAGGTGACGTTCAATAATCTGCTCGATCTCTTAGCCGGCAATTATTACGGCTTGATTTTTCAAGTTATTGCGACGTTTTATATGTTGTCCCTCGCGGCACGGTTACTTGCCCGTCCGATCGACAATGGCGAATTGATTTTATATCTAGCATCCCCGATCACGCGGATTCAATATACGGCAGCAGCGCTCATCGTCATGCTGATTGCGAGTACCTGTCTCATTCTATTGAATGGGCTCGTTTTACTGATGGCGGACTGGACGATGTCTGGTATCTCGATTGATGGTATGACTTTATTGCGACTGCAAGTCAATGCTTTGTTTTTGCTGTATGCGGTTGCTGGTTTCACGTTGTTTATCACGACACTCTTTGACGATGAGCGTCGTGCCTTTTCCGTCGCTGCCGGTGTCCTCGTCTTCTCGATTGTCTTGACGATTGGAGCGGGCTTAAGTGAAAAAACGGACTGGATGCGTTATGGATCGATCTTCAGTTTGTTTGATACGGGACGATTGCTGGCGGGGACAGAACATTTACTGTTGCACATCCTTCTACTTGTGCTAATCTGTCTGATGTTCAGTAGTTTTGCTTTTATCAGTTTTCGAAAACGGAATTTATCGATTTGAGGCATTTTTTTGACAAAACAAAGCGAAACAGCCTTTCGAAATCTACAGAAAGTGAACATTTAGGATTTGAACGTTGCGTAAGTGCCCGATTTTTACTAAGATAAAGGAATGTTATAGTTCTGGAAAAAGAAATGAGGTCTCACTAATGAATAAACCATCCATTTATGGATTAACAATTGAGCAGATGACAGACTGGTTATCGCATCAAGGTCACAAGCCGTTCCGTGCGAAGCAGGTTTGGGATTGGCTTTATCGTAAACGTGTCACTACTTTCGCTGAAATGACGAATGTCAACAAGGATTGCCTTGAGTTGTTAGATCAGAGTTTTGCGATTGGCTCGATGACAGAATCAGTTAAACAGGAATCAGCGGACGGAACAATCAAGTTCCTCTTCAAGTTGTATGACGGCAGTTTGATTGAAACAGTCCTCATGCGTCACAAATACGGACTCTCTGTCTGTGTGACGACACAAGTCGGTTGTAACATCGGCTGCAGCTTCTGCGCGAGTGGATTGATTAAGAAGAGCCGCGATTTGTCAGCTGGTGAAATCGTCGAACAAATCATGAACGTCCAACATCACCTCGATGCTGTCGGTAAAGAAGAACGTGTCAGCCACGTCGTCGTCATGGGTATCGGTGAGCCGTTTGATAACTTCGACAACATGGTCGACTTCTTGAACGTCATCAAAGATCACAACGGTCTTGCGATCGGTGCACGTCACATCACTGTTTCGACAAGTGGTCTTGCTGATAAAATCTACAAATTCGCAGATTTAAAACTTCAAGTGAACTTGGCGATTTCATTGCACGCACCAAACAACGAGTTGCGCACACAAATCATGAAAATCAACCGTGCGATTCCACTCGAAAAATTGATGCCTGCCATCGATTATTACGTGAAGACGACGAATCGTAAAATTACGATTGAGTACATCTTACTTCGTGGAGTCAATGACCAAAAAGCACAAGCAATCGAACTTGCGAAATTATTCGAAGACAAACGTCACTTGACGTATGTCAACTTGATTCCGTACAACCCGGTTGATGAGCATGGTCAATATCAACGGAGTACGTCAGAAGATATCTCGACATTCTACGATACGTTGAAAAAGAACGGTCTCAACTGTGGTGTTCGTCTCGAGCACGGGACAGACATCGATGCAGCATGTGGACAGTTACGTAGTAAACAAATCAAAAAAGATAAAGTCGCAGCAAAATAAGCAAGTGGAGCTTCCTGTCACTCTGACGGGAAGCTCTTTTGACGTCCTGCGGAAAGTAGCGCATAATGAGAGGTCATGAGATGTACGGTCAATTCGAAACTATATAATAAATGAGGGATTCACATGCCAAAAAAACCATTCACTGATTTTCAACTCAGTTCACCAATTTTAGAAGCGATTGAACAACTTGGTTACCATACGCCGACGGATGTCCAACAAGCCGTCATTCCGGTCGCCTTGTCTGAAAAAGATATCATCGTCAAATCACGCACAGGAAGCGGGAAAACGGCATCGTTCGGCATTCCACTCTGTGAACTCGTCGAGTGGGAAGAAAATAAACCACAAGCGCTAATTTTGACACCGACGCGTGAACTGGCGCTGCAAGTCACGGAAGACGTGATGAACATCGGGCGTTACAAGCGGATTAAAGCGACAGCCGTTTTCGGGAAACAGCCGTTCCGTGGTCAGGTCACGGAATTAAAACAGAAGACCCATATCGTCGTCGGAACACCAGGTCGTGTGCTCGATCACCTCGAGCGAGGGACACTTTCGCTTGAAAAGGTCAAATACCTTGTCCTGGATGAAGCGGATGAGATGCTGAACATGGGCTTCCTCGAGCAAGTCGATACGATTTTAAAACAACTGCCGACACAACGGACGACGATGTTGTTCTCAGCGACGTTCCCGCAAGACATTCACAAGCTGAGCGAACGTTACATGCAGTCGCCGAAAGAGGTCGAAATCACGACAAATGCAACCGAAATCGCTCAAATCGATCACAGTTATATTTCTGTAACCGATAAGACGAAATTTGCAATCCTGAAAGACGTCACGGTCGTCGAAAATCCGGACCGTTGTATGATTTTCTGCCGGACGAAAGAACATGTCGATTTTGTCGCCCAAGGACTGACGGCGATGGAGTATCCGGTCGAGAAAATTCACGGCGGGATGGAACAGGACGAGCGCCTTGCGGTCATGAAGGCATTCCGTGCAGGCGAATTCCGTTACTTGGTCGCGACAGACGTCGCAGCACGTGGAATTGACATCGAAAACATCACCCACGTCATCCAGTACGACATGCCGGTCGAAAAAGAAAGTTATGTGCACCGGACGGGTCGGACAGGGCGTGCGGGCGCAATGGGGAAAGCAATCAGCCTCGTGACGGAAGCGGATATGCGCCGTCTTCGTGAAGTCGAACAGTACCGTGGCGAAGCAATCGAAAAACGTCAAGCACCGACGGAACGTGAATTGATTCGGACGGCAGATGCGTTCGAAGAGAAAATCACGACGACGGATGTCCGCACATCAAAAACACAACAACTGAACGCTGACATCATGAAGCTCTATTTCAATGGCGGGAAGAAAAAGAAACTTCGGGCCGTTGATTTTGTCGGAACGATTGCGAAAATCGAAGGGATGACTGCTCAGGATATCGGGATCATCACGATTCAAGATACGGTAACGTATGTCGAGATTCTGAACGGTAAAGGGCCACTCGTCTTACGCGCGATGAAGACGACGAAGGTCAAAGGGAAACAACTGAAAGTATATGAAGCGTTTAAAAAATAAGAACTGAATGAAAAACAGCCGTTTTGAGAGAGCTTTACTCTCCCGAAACGGCTGTTTTTTGCTGTAAGACTTGTCCGAGGTGGAGACCGCTCGCCGCTGCTTGCGAAAGCGAATGGGTCGCGCCGGAACAATCCCCGATTGCATACAGTCCCGTGATGTCTGTTTCGAAGTCACGGGAGGTCGCGAGGACCGGAGCGTAAAACTTCCCGTCCATTCCGTAAAGCAATGTATCAGGGGAGAGCGGAGTTTCGAGCAAACGTCCGAGCCGCTCGAAAAATCCGAGTAACACGGCGAGATCGGTGTCCGGGACCTCGTCGAGCAGGTTTCCTGGTGTTGCTTCGAGCGTCGGGACGACTTGATTGTGAGCGATTCCGGTTGCTGTAGAAGCTACACCGGCAAGCAAGTCACCGAGACGTTGGACGACGATCCGGTCCGACCCCTGGTTGATTTGTCCGATGACTGAAGTCGCAAATTGATTCGCTGCGGTCAACGTATCGAAATAGCGTGGTAAAAACAACGTGAAGTTTAAATTTGCCGTCCCCGTCGTCTGTTCGCGGAAATTTTGTCCGTCCGGCATGACGAGACCTTCTTGATATTTGCGGATAATCCGACCGGTCGGATTCATGCAGTAGGTGACGGCCGTTCCAGCGTCAGATGCGTATGCCAGTTTCGTTTCGAACGTGTCCTGTAATACAGTCCGAAAAGGCGCTTCATCCATTTCAATCCGAATCCCGAGGTCGAGTCGTGTTTTCGATTGCACCAGACCGAGCTGCTTTAGCTGCTGGCGCATCCAGTCCGTTCCGGAACGTCCGGTCGCAAGCACGACTCGTCGGCTCGAGAACGTCTCTGACGCTGTTTTGAGTGTGAATGTAGTATCCGCTTGCTTCTGTATCTGTTCGACTTGAGTCGAAAAGCGGAACGTGACCGTCTGCATCAACATGTCCTCCAGTCGGGCGAGCACCTGTTTCGTAAGTGAAGTTCCGAGATGACGGACGGACGTCTCGATTGTATGTAAACCAGCGTCTTCAGCACGCGCCGCAAATGACGCATTATGAGTGGAATACAAAGGGACCTCCAGTGCTCCGTACTGACATAGGACGGCATCGACTTGTTGCATTAAGCGGAGTGTCGTTTCCGGACCTAACTTTTGTTCGAGTTCGCCCCCGAACTCTGTTGAATAATTGTATTTTCCTTCTGATTTACCGAGTCCGCCAAAGCCGAGGTAAGCGTCTGTCACGGTTCTTTCGGCTAACGGTTTTCCGGCGTCAATCACTAAGACGGATTGTCCGTCCTGTACGAGTTCGTGTGCCAGAAAAATTCCGGCGACACCTGCGCCGATGATCGTTACGTCATACACCTGCATCCGCTCCTTTTTCGTTCAGTATACAAAAGGATTGAGCCGAACTGAATTTAAATGCAGAGGAGGGACAGGAGATATAGCAAAAAGCACCCCGTTAAAACGAGGTGCTCAGCGTGTAGACAACGTGTTATCGGGAGATCAAGCGTCTTTTTTCGTTGCTTTCCTCCGTAGGAGTCAACGGAAACGATGCTTTTTTAGGTAGAGCACAGTCGTACAGCCGCTTTGAAGACGGGACAGGGAAGCGCAAACTGATTGCATCTCGATATAGCTTTTTAGATCCGATACGTACTCCAATCTTCCGTTGTGGTGTATTTTTTTATTTTATAAATAGGAAGTAAAGCTAAAAAAGCCTCGATTTCCGATCCAATCGCTTCCTAGTGGAAAGCAAACAGGAGCGACCCTGCAGCTTTGCTGAAGCGGCGCGATGTTTGCCACAGGAAGACGATTGGGAAGGAAAGAGAGAGCAAAAAAAGATGGAAAATCACATTTAAGTGACTTTCCATCTAGTTTGTCTACAGTCGGAGCACCCCGTTAAAACGAGGTGCTCTCTTCGTCGTGCGGATTGCTTATTTCCAATCTGTGATGTCGTTGATTGGAAGACGGACTGATGGATATCCTGCGTCAACGGCTTTCCCGATTGAAAGGAGCATGACAGGGAGGTAACGATCTTTATCCATGCCGAAAGCTTCAGCGATTTGATCTTTTTCGTATCCACCGATTGGGTTTGTATCGTAACCGTGCGCACGAGCGACGAGCATCAATTGCATCGAAACAAGACCGGAGTCGATCAAGATGCTGTCACGAAGTGTGTCTGTATCTTCTGGGCGGTAGAATCCTTTGATTGCTGGTACTTGGCGATCGCGGACTTCTTGCGGCATAAGCCCTTTTTCAACAGCCATGTCGTAGATTGTATCGATGCTATCAACCGCATTCATGTCGCCGAACACAGCGATGACAGCAGATGATGTCTCGACTTGGACTTGGTTGAACTTCGCGAGTGGAGCGAGTGTCGCTTTTCCTTCTTCGCTGTCGATGACGAGGAAACGCCATGGTTGCATGTTGACGGAAGACGGTGCGAGTGTTGCTTCTTCAAGAATTTGTGTCATTTCTTCTTTTGAGATTTTTACGTCCGTGTCGTAGTTGCGGATTGAGCGACGGCCTTTTACGATTTCCATAAAGTCAGTAGTTGTTTGAGTTGTCATAGTATTCAATCTCCCTTGTTGTGTTCTCTATTTTTTGATGAAGCGAATCGAACTTATTTCCAGTCTGCGATATCGTTGATTGGAAGACGGACTGATGGGTATCCTGCATCAACAGCTTTCCCGATTGAAAGGAGCATGACTGGTACATAACGATCTTTATCCATGCCGAAAGCTTCAGCGATTTGATCTTTTTCGTATCCACCGATCGGGTTCGTATCGTAACCGTGTGCGCGAGCGACGAGCATCAATTGCATGGAAGCAAGACCTGAGTCGATCAAGATGCTGTCTTTAAGTGCACTAGCAGGAACGTTTTCATACATACCTTTGATTGCCGGAACTTGACGATCGCGGACTTCTTGCGGCATAAGTCCTTGTGCGACGGCCGTATCGTAAATGTTTTCGAGTTGATCGATGGCGTTCATGTCACCGAAGACAGCGATGACAGCAGATGATGTCTCGACTTGGACTTGGTTGAACTTCGCGAGTGGAGCGAGCGTCGCTTTTCCTTCTTCGCTGTCGATGACGAGGAAACGCCATGGTTGCATGTTGACTGAAGACGGTGCGAGTGTTGCTTCTTCAAGAATTTGTGTCATTTCTTCTTTTGAGATTTTTACGTCCGTGTCGTAGTTGCGGATTGAACGACGGCCTTTTACGATTTCCATAAAGTCAGTAGATGTTTGTGTTGTCATGAGTAAGCTCTCCTTTTTTATCGTGCAGTAGTTTTAGGTAATGTTAACGCGTTATCTTCAATGCGCTGAATCATTTGTGCGAGTTGATCTTGTTCTTCTTCAGTAAAGCCGGTTAACAGACTTTCCAAGAAGTCATCTTTTTGCTGGCGCAATTGTGTGATACGCGTGGCACCCTCTGCAGTTAATGAGACGAGGATGACACGGTTATCGCTCTCAGAACGGACACGTTGAATCATTCCGTTCGTTTCGAGATGTTTTAAATGTCGCGTCACGGCAGCGTTGTCGACATTGACGCGTTGCTGCAATTCTTTTTGACTAATTGTCTTTCCGACCTCGAGTTGGGCTAGTAAGTCCATCCGAGTCTGACTGAAGCCATCTGTACATAAATCAAATTTTTGCGCAATCGTCTTATTGACCGAGACGAGCGCATAAATGAGGCGTCCTTTTTCCGTACAAGAAATACTCAAATCATCACATCCTTCCCTTCGTCCCAAGAAACCTTTGACGTATCAAAGATTGATATGTAAACGAATATAACGTGTATTTTTTACAGGTGCAACTAATCTGCTTCATCCACAAAAAAAAGATACCATTTCTTTCGAAACGATATCGAGTCAGGCGGCTCAGCTGATTTTTTGTTCGTTCGGTCGAACGACCCCAGCATCGATTGCGGCAATCATCCGGCGGAAATAGACTAACCAAAATTGAAGAAACGGTCCAATCAAAAAAATCGATAGAATCGTCCCGAAAAAGACGGGACCACCGAGTAACCAACCAAGACCACATGCCGTTATCTCCATGATTGTCCGCATCATCCGGATTGAGGTTCCGAAGCGTTCGGCTAACGTCAAGGTCAATCCGTCACGTGGACCGGCGCCGTATCCGACGGCGACGTATAGCCCTGCCCCCATGCCGATGATGAAAATACCGAAGATGAGCCATAAGGCGTTCAACCAGACAGTTGAGAACGACGGAAGCAGATGAGAACCAAGTACGAGGTTCATGAAGACACCGACGAAAATTGCATTGACGAGTGTCCCGACTTGCGGTCGAATCCGGTCGAGTAAGTATTTGACGAGGACGAGCAGCAGACCGACGAGAAGAATGACCGTCCCGACTGACAAAGGTGTTTTGTTTTGAAGACCGAGATGCAGGACATCCCAAGTCGAGACACCGAGGTTAGCGGTGATCATGATGGAGGAACCGACGGCGAGTAAAAAGAGACCGCTTAAAAATAAGAACCACTTCAACGTTGCGCGCAGCAACCAGGACGTATGGAAACGTTTGAACATCGTTGCGTGTCACCTCGATTCAATAAGATACGTATTCGTTAACTGTATCACGTTCGTGGACTAAAGCAGAAGCAACAAATTGTCGAATGTCCAACTTGAGAAGGAGGGAGGTACGGCGAACGTCTCGTATACTTAAAGAAAGAAGAGGAGGGACGTCGATGCGATTGATCCGCCATCTCATCCGTTTTACATATCTTGAAGCGCTCTGTTGTATCTTTCCAGTAGCCATCTTTGCTGCACTCGCCTTATCACGTTATTTGCCGAGTGAACCGATTGCCCGTTATGACATCCTGTTACTGTGGTGTCTGTTCGTCCAAGTCGCCTTACTCGTGACTCGTTATGAAACGAAAGAAGAGTTCAAGCTGATTCTTATTTTTCACGTCATCGGATTAGGACTTGAGCTGTTTAAAGTCCACGTCGGCTCGTGGAGTTATCCGGAAGACGCTGTTTCGAAAGTGTTTGGTGTTCCGCTCTACGCAGGTTTCATGTATGCCAGTGTCGCGAGTTACATCTGTCAGGCGTTTCGGCGACTTGATCTTCGGTTTACGTCCTTTCCACGTCCGACCCTCGCACTTGCTGTCGGGAGTTTGATTTACTTAAATTTTTTTACGCACCACTGGATGCTCGATTTACGGTGGTTCTTGATGGGACTCGTCATCGTCGTCTTCTTTAAATCGTGGGTCTACTTCCGACTAGAGGATACGGTTTACCGTCTCCCGCTTGTCTTATCATTTTTACTAATTGCCTGGTTCATTTGGCTGGCGGAAAACATCGTCACCTTTTTTAAGGGCTGGGTCTATCCGCATCAGCAAGAGGGCTGGGCACTTGTCGATTTTGGCAAATTATCGTCTTGGTTCTTACTCGTCATCATTACCGTCTTGATTGTCGTCGTCGAAAAATACCGAAGTGGCGACTCCGCAGTCGAAGTTAAATCGTAACCCGTAATAAAAAAATACCCGGTTGTTTTTTTACACGGGTGAAGCATCTTGACCTTGCTATAGTTGGAAAAAATAGCAAAGGGGTTTTTAACATGATGCATCACGTAATCGAACGAGCGAAGGAGTTAGTTACAAGCAAACTGAACATCGTCGAGACAGCAGACGACTGGGGTTTGTTACTTGAAGAAATCAACGGAATCGATGAATGGGTCCAGCTGTCGCAGTACTACGCGCCACGTCAAACAACGACGAAACTAGTAGAACGTCCGGAAACACCATCTAGCCTCCCGATCAAAATGATCCAGGAACGGAAGGAAGAAGTTGAACGGACTGTCGAACAACGGTATTCCTATACGTTCGAACGGCAATTAAAGGGCGGCTCGTTACGGGAATGGCCAAACAGTCATGTCTCAGAAACAGAAATCCGTGACTGGAACCTGGAGCATGGGATGGAAGTCCGTGTCCAAGTCCTACATCAAGATGAGCGCCGGACGTCGCTTGAAATCTTAGCCGTCGTCGCGACGGATCAAGTAAAACCACTTGCAGAGCGAATCGTTTTTGAAAAGTGTATCGTCAAGAACCATGGCATCATCGAAGCGACGATTGACGGTCCACTGCAAGATGAGACGGGAAAACCGTTCTATTACACGACACCACTCGAAGACATGCGGTTCTTCCAACTGAAAGCAGGTCAACTCGTCGACCTCGTCATGTGGAAAGGTCATCCGGAGACATTGACGATTGTCTGGAAACACGCATTTCATTATGAAGTACCGACCATGACGGAATTACCGGCACGCGACGTATCGAATGGTTCGCCCGAGTCCGCCACTGCGTCACCTGCAAACAAACAGGCGAAAACAGGACGCTACGACAAGATGATGCAACGGAAACCGAAGGCGAAGAAAGTCAAAAAAGAGCGGCGCCTCCGGGAAAAGAAAGTCCAGCAACTCGAACGTCTCGATACGACGACATTACCAGGTCAACCAATCGAATTCGTCGATAAAACGGCACTCGATTTTGCTTCCTACGACGGCATGCGTCTCGTCATCGTCGGTAATGAGCAACAGCGCGCCGTCTACCGCGACTTCTTTGCGGAGACGGGAGTCGAATTAATCCATCTTGGCGGTGATGCCCAAGCTGCGAAAAAAATTGCCTGTCTCGCGAAAAAGACAGATGCGATCGTCGTCATCAAAAGTCGCGTCTCCCACGCAGCAGCGGCACATGTCCTCGTGCAAGCAAAAAAGCACGATATTCCGTTTGCGATTGAACGACTCGATGGACGAAGCTCTTTGTATACGGCGTGCCAGCAACAACTTGAAAAAGCAATGGTCCAACGTTTACTAAAAGACGAGCGTTAAAAAGTGAAACCTCCTCAAAAATAAACCGTAAAGAAAGGTAGCACTTATTTTTGAGGAGGATCTTTCGATGTCAAAACAATTAAAATTAGCAGCGCGCGAGTCGTTGCAGGGACGATGGGGCTTCATGGCATTAATGATGTTGTTGTTCTTAATCATTCAAGGCGTTCCGAACGGATTTGCGTCCTCACCCGAAGAGGATTTCCAATTTATCGACTTGATTGGTATGCTCTTGACGGTGTTGACCTTACCGGTTGCAATGGGATGGTCATGGCTCGCCCTATCTGTCGCCCGAGACGAGCAGACGAAAGTCGCCGATTTGTTTGAGCCGTACAAAATGTTCTTGAAAGCCATTGGAGTGTCAATCGTCCAAACCTTTTTCTTAGGGCTATGGTTCTTACTTTTCATCATTCCAGGAATCATTAAGTCATTCTCTTACATGTTGACGTATTACATCATTCGGGACGAACCATCGATTGGCATCCTTGATGCCATTACGCGTTCACGCCAAATGATGGATGGACACAAAAAAGAGGCGTTTTTCCTCGTCCTTTCGTTCATCGGTTGGTTCTTGCTCGGAATTGTTACGATCGGAATCGGTTTCCTCTGGATTGGCCCGTACTTCAGCGTCACAATCGCGAAGTTCTACGATCGCGTGCGTGGGGAAGAAGTTTCGACGACTGGTCACCGGACAGCCATGATGGATGCAAATCACAATGACTCACCGTTCGTATCACCAGAATGAATTGATTTTGAACAGCACCATACAAAGCAGGGATTGCCATCTTAAACCGATGTGCAATTCCTGTTTTTAGCTTCTAGACAAAGAAGTATCAAGAAACAGAGTGATTTTCCAAATGTTTTTTTAATTCCGATAGGAAAAGAAGGTTTAAAGGTTGCTTTACTCTGCTAAAAGATGTACGCTAATTTCAATTATTCTTATCACGAGAAGTCGAGGGACTGGCCCGACGACACTTCAGCAACCCCGCATGAGCGGAAGGTGCTACTTCCAAGAGGAATTTATTCCTTTGAAGATAAGAGCCGACAGTAGACATTCGTCGCTCTTTTCTAAACGAAAAGAGCGATTTTTTATGCAAAAAGGGGGCACAGGGGATGGAATACGGATTTTGGTTACCAATCTTCGGGGGTTGGTTACGAAACGTCGAGGATGAACAAATGCCAGCGACATTCGATTATGCGAAACAAGTCGCACAGACGGCAGAACGGATTGGCTTTTCTACGACATTGATTGCAGAATTGAACTTAAACGACATTAAAGGAATAGCCGAACCGAGTCTTGAGGCGTGGACGACGGCAGCGGCGATTGCGGCGACAACGGAACGGTTGGAAATCATGACAGCCGTCCGGCCCGGTTTTCATAATCCGGCGACGACAGCAAAAATGGCGGCGAACCTCGATCAGTTGAGTAACGGACGTTTTACGCTCAACGTCGTCTCGGCCTGGTGGGAGGAAGAAGCCCGTCAATACAATGGGATTTTTACAGCCCATGACGAACGATATGCCCGGACGGAAGAATTCGTGACGGTCATGAAAGGATTATGGGCGGACGCATCACCCTATAGTTTTGATGGGGCGTACTATCAGCTGGAACGGGCAGAGCTTCACCCGAAACCCGTTCAGCGTCCCGGAATCAAGCTCTACGCTGGTGGTGAGAGTGAGACGGGGAAACAGACGATCGTCAATCACTGTGATGCCTATGTCATGCATGGAGGAACGGTCGATGAAGTCGCGACGAAAATTACGGATATGAAAACCCGCCGCGCGGCGACCGGGAAGCAGCCGCTTGCGAGTTTCGGACTGGCGGCCTACATCATCTGTCGCGAGACGGAAGAAGCGGCGCTCGAAGAATGGCACCGGATTACGAACGTTAAAGAAGACGGTGCCGGATATGCCGGGTATGACGACTTCGTCAGTAAATCGCAACTCGAACAACAGGTCAAACGAAATGACTATTCGGTCTCAAACCGGGGACTGCGTCCGAACTTGATTGGGACGCCGGATCAAATCGCAGAACGGATTCTTGAATTTGAAGCAGTCGGCGTGACATTGCTCTTGCTTCAATTTTCTCCGCAACTCGAAGAAATGGAACGCTTTGCCCGCGAGGTCATGCCACGCGTCGAAGCGAAACGAAAGGTAGGTCAACTAAAATGACGAAAATTCATATCTTACACGAAAATCAGGAATGGACGGATCATTTAATCAAGCGACTCGAGGAACTCAACTTACCGTATGAACAGTGGCACCTCAACGAAGGGGTCGTCCCACTCGATGAAACACCACCGGAAGGCGTTTTTTACAGCCGGATGAGTGCCTCGTCCCATACGCGCGGGCACCGCTATGCACCAGAATTGACGGAAGGGGTCCTCGCTTGGCTCGAAGAACATGACCGGACCGTTTTCAACGGAACCCGTGCGTTACGACTCGAGGTCAGTAAGGTCAACCAATACACCGCCTTACGAAAAGCAGGTATCCGTGTTCCGAAAACGACGGCAGCCGTCGGACGTGATCAAATCGTCCAAGCCGCTCAAAACATCGGAGTATCGTCGTTCATCACGAAACACAATCGTGCCGGTAAAGGACTCGGCGTTCAATTGTTCCACTCGATTGAAGCACTCGAGACGTATCTTGACGGACCGACATTCGATGAGCCGGTCGACGGCATCACGTTGATTCAAGAGTACATTCAAGCACCTGAACCCTACATTACGCGTTGTGAATTCGTCGGTGGTAAGTTCGTCTATGCGGTCCGTGTCGATACGTCGGAAGGATTCGAGCTCTGCCCCGCGGATGCTTGTGTCATCGATGATTTGTTCTGCCCGGTCGGAGAAGAGGCGGCAGAGACACCGATGAAATTCCAAATTGTCGACGGGTTCGATGACCCGATCATCGCCCAGTATGAAGCGTTCCTGCAAGAAAATAAAATCGCGGTCGCCGGGATTGAGTTCATCAAGGATGCAGACGGGACGATTTATACGTACGACGTCAATACGAATACGAATTACAATTCGGACGCTGAAGCGGCAGCTGGGAAGTTCGGGATGCTGGAACTCGCAACATTCCTTGGTCATGCGTTAGAACGTCAAACCGTGAAGTGAACATCAAAAACCACTTGAAGTAAGAAAAATACCCTGATTGTGCCGGAGTCGAGCGTTAGAACGACGGACATCAGGGTATTTTTAAACTAAAAGGAGGTGGTGTCATGGTGACGTGGCGTGAAGAAAAAGTACTTGCGATTCCAATCGAACAGGCGTGGCATCTGTTTGATCACGATCGACTGCAACGACTCATTCCGGGTGTCGTCCAGCATGAGGTGATTGAACGTAAGCCGGGCGTCGTCGGATCGACGTACCGGCAAACCTACATGCAAGGGAATCGTCTTGAAACCTACATCGTGACCGATCTCGCTTATACGAATGAACCGGACTATAAACAAAATACGATTGGTTTTACGTTAGCGAAGATGTTTCGCCTTGAGATGTCGTTTGCGCTGAAGCGAATTGATGCGACGAGCTGCCGTTTGATTTACACGGGGAAAAATGAAGGCGTCAACTTCGTCGGTCGCAGTCTCTTATCGTTAGGCGGAGAACGTGAAAACGAGAAAATCGTCAAAGGATTTCTCGAGCGGCTCGAAAAAGAAGTGAAGCAAATCCAAGAATAAAAAGGTACGCTTACTCTCGATTACTGCGAGAATAGGCGTACCTTTTTAAGTAAGGAAGATGATACTTAACAAAAAAATATAAACGTATTTACAAAAAACTGCCCCCGATTAACGAGGACAGTCGACAAATCAATGTGCGTATAACGCAGTCAATTGTTGTTGGATTGAATCGTTGTTGAGGTACTCATCGTACGTCGTTTCTTTATCGACGATTCCGTTTGGTGTGAGTTCGATGATCCGGTTCGCAATCGTTTCGACGAACTGATGGTCATGCGAGCTGAAGAGCATCGCACCTTTGTAAGCAATCAAGCCATCGTTGAGTGCTGTGATTGATTCGAGGTCTAAGTGATTCGTCGGATCGTCAAGGACGAGGACGTTTGAACCACTGAGCATCGCTTTCGATAACATACAACGGACTTTTTCTCCCCCAGAGAGGACTGACGCTTTTTTCATGACTTCTTCTCCGGAGAAGAGCATCCGACCGAGGAAACCACGGAGGAATGTGTCACTTTCATCAGCTGGTGAGTATTGGCGCAACCAATCGAGAATCGTTTTGTCAGACCCTTCGAAGAACTCCGAGTTGTCTTTTGGCAAATACGATTGTGACGTCGTAACACCCCATTTGAATGTCCCGCTGTCTGCTTCCATTTCACCCATTAAAATTTTAAACAGTGTTGTGATGGCGATATCGCTTTGGCTGATGAATGCCACTTTGTCTGTTTTATTTAATGAGAAACGGACGTTGTCGAGGACTTTGACGCCATCGATTGTCTTCGAGAGACCTTCAACCGTCAACAAATCGTTTCCGATTTCACGTTCCGGTGAGAAACCGACGAACGGATAGCGGCGTGATGACGGACGGATGTCGTCAAGTGTGATTTTATCGAGCAACTTCTTCCGTGACGTCGCTTGTTTCGCTTTTGAAGCGTTCGAGCTGAAGCGCGCGATGAAGGCTTGAAGTTCTTTAATTTTTTCTTCTTTTTTCTTGTTTTGGTCGCCAGCCATCCGTGAAGCGAGTTGGCTTGACTCATACCAGAAATCATAGTTCCCGATATAGAGTTGAATTTTCCCGTAGTCGAGATCGGCCATGTGCGTACAGACGTTGTTGAGGAAGTGACGGTCGTGGGAAATAACGATGACCGTGTTCTCAAACCCGATCAGGAATTCTTCGAGCCATTTGACGGCTTTCAAATCAAGACCATTGGTCGGCTCATCGAGTAACAGAATATCCGGCTTACCGAACAACGCTTGCGCGAGCAAGACTTTAACTTTTTCTCCACCTGTTAATTCAGCCATTGTTTTTGTGTGCAGGCTTTCTTTGATTCCGAGACCTTGAAGGAGCATCGCAGCTTCAGACTCAGCTTCCCAACCATTCATTTCTGCGAATTCTCCTTCGAGTTCAGCGGCACGCATGCCGTCTTCATCCGAGAAGTTTTCTTTCATATAAATTGCATCTTTTTCTTTCATGACTTCATACAGACGTTTGTGTCCCATCATGACGGTTTCGATGACTTGGAACTCTTCATATTCATAATGGTTCTGACGGAGTACGCCAAGACGCTCACCCGGTGTGATGATGACATCGCCTTGTTGTGCTTCGATGTCTCCTGCAAGAATTTTGAGGAAAGTCGATTTACCGGCGCCGTTCGCACCAATCAGACCGTAACAGTTACCTGGTGTGAACTTGATGTTGACGTCTTCGAATAATTTGCGGTCCGCAAAGCGGAGGCCGACGTTTTGTACTGTAATCATATAGAGATGAACCCTCGTTTCTAGTGTGTGATGTGCTGTTACGAGTGTACCACAAAATGATACGGCTCGTTTCAAGGACAAAGTTCTTTACATGTTAAGACAGATTCTAAAAATAAGCAACCATGGTCATGAAACATTTTCTGAAATCAACCGTATAAGTTAAAGAGACAGGATGAAGGAGGGATGAGAAATCATGGCAACATTGTTTACCTTACTGTTTTTCGCACTCATCGCCTTGTTAGGAATCGAACTGTATAAATATATCCAAGACAAAATTGACAAAGGGGACTCATAATGAGAGAAATCAAACCAAAGAAAAGAATTAACCCAGCGATGATCATCGCCGGTGTCATCGTCGTTGCACTCCTTGCCATGACACCGTTCATCGTCGAACAGATTGAACCGGGGCAAGTCGGTGTCGTCTACAAACCGTCAAGCGGTGTCCAGGACGAAACACTTTCGCAAGGGTGGCACGTCGTTTCACCGATCACACGTGTGACGGAGTATCCGATTCGGACACAAACGAAGTCGCTCGACAATATGACACTCGCGACAAAAGACGGGAAGAACATTGTTGTCGACTTTACGTACAGTTTTGCAGTCTCTCCCGATCAAGTCACGAAAGTATTCAATAAGTTCGGACCGATCGATATCGATGAAATCGCAGATGGCTATTTGAAACAACGTTTATATGATGCGTCACGAGAGCAAATTTCGAAAGTAACGGTACTCGAATTGTTCGGTGAAGAGTCAGGAAATGTTTCAACGAGCATCCAAACGCAATTTGCAGAAGACGTTAAAAAAATCGGTTTCATCATTGAGGACGTTGCACTCGGTGCTCCGAAACCAGATGAAAAAACACAAGAAGCCATCGATTCTCGTGTTAAAGCCTCACAAGAGCTAGATAAGAAGAAAACGGATCTCGCGATTGCCAAAGCTGAAGCAGAACGACTTCGTGTCGAGGCACAAGGGGAAGCAGATGCGCGTTTGATTGAAGCGCAAGGTTTGGCGAAAGCACAGAAGGAACTTCAAAAAACGTTGACTGCCGAAATGATTCAATATGAAGCTGTCAAGAAGTGGGACGGAAAGTCACCACTTGTGAGCGGGTCGGGCAGCATGGTGCAGTTGCCGCTTCCGGATCAGGAAACAGAGAAGGAATAAGTAATGGAATACACCTTCCGATGGGAAGGTGTATTTTTTTGAAGATTTTAAACAGTAAATTATAATTTTGATAAAGTGATACGAGAGAATAAATGAGTTATATCAAGCATATAAACATATTTCAGGAAAAAAATAAGAAAGATACATCTTTTAAATTGTAAAATAATTGGTTTATTTTAGTGTTTATAAGGTAACTGTTGAAGTAAGTCGTGAATGAGTTAATCGTAATCGGTCGTTAGGAGGGGGAGGTAGTGGTTGATAAAAAAATCTCCAATCCAATCTATCCCAACAATATTAGTGCTTATTATTTTCTTGTCAGGCACACACGCTTTAGCGAATGCAACTTCGATTACGATTAAAGGTAATCCGACGTTAAAAGAATGTGTAAGCATTCTCGAAGCACAACCGCCACCTGACCAAAATGCAATCGATGTAGTCGATTATTGTGAAAACACCTTGAATGAAGCAGAAAATGAATCCAACGAAGAAGCAAAAAAGGAAGAAGACGATAGGGCAAAAGGTGAGGATCAAGCGGTCGTGCCACCAGAAAACGACGAACTTGATCACGCAGAGCCTGCGTCACCGGAAGCATCTTCAACACCCGAGAGTGAAATACCCCTGACACCAGAACCTCAAGCACCAGAAGAGGAAGAGTCCCCAACACCCGAGACTGAGATACCCCCGACACCAGAACCTCAAGCACCAGAAGAGGAAGAGTCCCCAACACCCGAGACTGACATACCCCTGACACTAGATCCTCAAGTACCTGAAGAGAAAGAATCACTAGAATCCGAGGATGAATCATCAACTGCATCAAAGTCACAAAATCCTGCATTAGAGGATAAGGAAATACCTGTCGACGAAGGAGCGGAAAAAGCAGAACAAAGAGGAGCACTCGATGTCGCGTTGGTAGGATCGGTCAACCTGACCGCCGCCTATGAAGCAGCGCAAAGGAAAATTACGTTGACTGCGGATATGCAATCCGTTTTGAGTTTAGGATTAGGAAGCAAATACGTGATTTTTCAACTCCCACAGGAAGTGATGCAATCGATTCAGGCAGGGACAATCAGTTTGAGTTATTCCTATACAGGATTGCTGGGCGCGAAGGTTGCAAATGTACCGGCCAGTTCGATTCAACAAAACGGTAATCAAATTTATGCAGAAGTCGGTTCTTTGCTTGCACTCTCACTTTTATCAAAAGATATCTTTACGTTAAGTTTCAAAGTCAATCCACTTCCGGTCGGAACAAATTCAGTGTATACATTTGAAAGTTCATTGACGAGTAGTGTAGTCGATTTGGATGTTTTAAATAGTGGTTTTGGAATGGCGACTTTAACAATCGGTCCCGTATTTAACCTTAAAGTACCTGAAGTTCTCGATTTTGGAACACAGGAAATTAGAGGGCGAGAAGGTGTAATCAATCGAAAAACAGCGATGACGATTGAAATCTCGCATCAAAATGCTTTGAATTATGATTGGAAACTTCGCGCTAGGTTGACGGCACCACTCTCGAGCGAGGGAGGTGATGTACTAGATGACGTGCTGCTCTTTAAAGTCGGTGCGACAAATCAAACGTTACAAACCATTGATAGCGAAATTGCATCCGGGAAAATGGGAGCGACATCAACAATTTTGACGTATGGACCAAGTGAAGGAATCATTCTCGATTTGACAGGGAAACGACAACGAGCTACTACGTATCAGACGCAAATTCAATGGACATTAGTTAATGCACCATGAGAAGGGGAGATTTGAATGAAAAAACAGTCAACCGTTACTTCATTGTTTGCTAGTGCACTACTACTAGGTGGACCGTCCCTCGTATTTGCAGAAACGTCGTCAGGAAGTTCAACCGCGACCATCACTTTTGAGACGAATAAAGCACCTGACATTCTGGATCCAGCCAATCCCGATGATTCGTACACACCTGACCCAGGTAAGGGTGAAAACACACCGACCGGTAATACAGGACCGTTGACATTAGATTATGCACCAAATTTTAACTTTGGGACACATGAAATTCTTGGAAGTGATGCTATTTTTGAATCGACTGACGAAAAACCCTTTTTACAAGTGACAGACCGGCGTGTCGTGTTGTCTGAATGGACGGTTACTGCCAAGCTGAATACGTTCACGAGTGGAGGGGAAAACACGTTGCCTGGAGCATCATTATCGATAGCGGAAGGCATCGTGAATACACCTACCTATAACGTCGGGGCGACGGCACCCGTGACAAGCGCGATTGAATTGCTTGCGGGTGGTGAAGCAGTAGATATTTTAACGTCGACAGCTGGATCGCCTTACTCTTGGTTACTATCTTGGTTGGGTACTGATGTATCACCTAAGACGGACGGATCACTTTGGTCGAATGACAACATTACATTGAATGTTCCATTGAATCAGCAAATCAAAGGAACGCACGTCGCGACAATCGACTGGGTATTAACGGATTCGATTCCTTGATTAAGGAGGGGATGGGTTGATTAAACGTGGTATAGAGTATCTTGTTGGATTCAGTGGAGTCATCTATCTATTCATGACCGGAGTAGTCGTCAGTGCCGAGAGTAACGTCAATTTTTCGGTTGAAGCGATACCGAATGAATTTCAAGTGGATTCCGGTGTCACGTATTTCGATTTAAGGATACCTCCGGAACAACGAACTGATATGAAAATTCGGATTTATAATCACGGATCAGACGATCAGTCCTATCTTGTCTCGCTCCGAAATGCGACGACGAACGGGAACGGGTTGATTGTATATGAAGAGAAAGGACCATTGACGCTCGCGGAAGTGTCCCTATCCGAGTTAGCTCGCGTGTCGGAAAAGCCAATTACAATTAAAGCAGGAGAGTCGAAAATCGTTTCGTTGAAGCTGACTTTGCCGAAACGAGCGATTGAAGGGGTCCTGCTCGCAGGTATTGAAATCAAGAAACAGGACAAACCAGAAGAGGCATCCGCAGAAGTCGGTGTTCAAAGTCGTCAAGCGTACGTCATTGGTGTAAAGGTTCGATCATCAATCCGGGAGATTGAACCGGATTTGCTGTTCGAGGGAGTAAAAGCAACTTCCTATCTGTCTCGTCCGAGCGTCCTCGTCACCCTCGCGAACCAAGCACCTGCCATCAGTGAAAAATTTCAGGTGGAAGCTGTCGTCAAAAAAGGTGGAAAGGTCATCGTTCGTAAAGAAATGACGGCTCAATTCGCTCCGACGACATACATGACGTTCCCACTTACATCAATGGGAATTTTGAAGCCGGGAACATATCAACTCGATGTTAAAGTAATCGGGAAAGAAAAAAACTGGACGTGGCAGGATGATTTTACAATTAGTGAAAAACAAGTGGAACAGATGAAAAAAACGGTTCCTGACGTCGAACAACATCCGAATTCGTTCCTTGGAGACACATCGAAAATGTTGATGATTGTTTCGCTTTCCATCATCGTTCTTTTACTCGGTTACATTTATCACTTGAAACGAAAAGCATCTTCCGAATAATAAGCAAGCGGCCCTGCTGATTCAGCAGGGCCGCACGTGTGAAGGTACTTATTTTTTTTCGGAGAACCCGTTTGCGATGGCGACGATGACTTCTGTCGCCTTCACCATGTTGTCGACAGAAATGAATTCGAATTTCCCGTGATAATTTTCGCCACCTGTGAAGATGTTCGGTGTCGGTAATCCCATGTAGGACAGCTGCGAACCGTCCGTTCCGCCACGGATTGGCTTGATGATTGGTGTGATACCACGCGACTCCATTGCAGCATGCGCGATGTCAATGATGTGCATGTGCGGTTCGATTTTCTCCCGCATGTTGTAGTATTGATCATTTAATTCCATTTCGACACTACCGGCGCCGTACTTTTTGTTCCATTCCTCGACGAGCGCCGTTAAGAAGTGTTTTCGTGCCTCGAAGTTATGGCGATCGAAGTCACGGACGATGTAGTGGACGATCGTCTTTTCGACGGATCCATCAAAGGAAATTAAATGATAGAAACCCTCGAACCCTTCCGTGAACTCGGGCGCTTCATCACCCGGCAAGCGGTTTTGGAAGGCCATCGCGTGTTTTTGTGAATTGACCATCTTATCTTTTGCTGTACCTGGATGAACGTTCGTTCCATGGAACGTGATTTTAGCACCTGCCGCGTTGAAACTCTCATATTCGAGTTCACCGAGTGGTCCACCGTCGACGGTATAAGCAAACTGGGCATCAAATGCTTCGACATCAAAATGATGCGGTCCGCGACCGATTTCTTCGTCAGGCGTGAAGGCGATACGAATCCGTCCGTGCTTCATTTCCGGATGGGCAATCAAGTAAGCCATCGCCGTCATGATTTCGGCAATCCCGGCTTTATTGTCGGCGCCGAGTAATGTCGTCCCGTCCGTTGTCATCAAGGTATGCCCGACGTAGTTCGTCAAGGATGGGAAATCGTTCGGTGACAGTACGACGGGAATCGCGTCATTTAAGACAATCGGTCCTCCATCATATGCATCGACGAGCTGCGGATTGACGTTCGTTCCTGTAAAATCCGTCGCCGTATCGAGATGGGCGAGAAAACCGATCGTCGGAATGTCGGCGTCTGTATTCGCAGGGAGTGTCGCCATGACGTAACCATTGGCGTCGACCGTGACATCCGTCATGCCGATTTCTTTTAATTCTTCGACGAGAAGACGAGCGAGTGTCCACTGTCCTTCCGTCGTCGGGACGGTCGTGCTTTCATAGCTGGATTGTGTGTCGATTTTTGCATATGTAGTCAATCGACGAATCAAATCTTGTTTCAATGAAAAAACGTCCTTTCTGAGTTGAGTTACGTTCATCATATCATGAAGCGATAATATTCGAGTATTCTGAACCATGCTAAAATGGGAAAGAAAAAAGGGGGAGTACAGATGAAAGCATTTGTTGTCGATCAGTATGGGACAGACGCTACGTTAACAGAAAAAGACGTCACACTCGCTGAAACGGGGCATTACGATTTACGCGTTCGTGTTACGGGGACGAGCTTAAATCCACTTGATACGAAGATGTTTTTCGGTCATGTGGCAGCAGCTCCGACAACTGGAATTCTCCAGGGCGATGTAACGGGGGAAATCATCGAAATTGGATCGAGTGTGACGACTTTTTCTGTCGGCGATCACGTCATCGCCTTCGGAGGCGGATTAGGCGAACGATCCGGTGCACTCGCGGAAGAGATGCTTGTCCCGGAAAGCATGGCCGTCTTAAAACCAGCAGCACTGCGTTCGGAAATTGCCGGATGCCTGCCCGTGATTGGTTTAACGGCGATGGAGGCTTTAAAAGAACGGGCTATGGTTCAACACGGGATGCGACTGTATGTCGTCGGTGGAACAGGTGGGGTTGGTCATCTCGTCGTTCAGCTTGCAAAACATTATGGATGCGACGTGACGGCGAGTGCCGCGAATGATGAAAAAGCGAACTGGCTAGAAGGACATGGGATACAAGTCCATCGGTATCGCGACGAAACGAGTGAAGCGCTACTCGAACGTGTTGCGCCTGACGGTTTCGACGTCGTCATCGATACGGTGGGCGGTGATCATTTACAAGAGTCGTTCGTCTTAGCGAAGGAACGCGGGAAAATCATCTCAATCGCGACACGGACGACACAAGATTTGACGCAAATGCATAGTAAGGCATTGACGCTTGAAGCCTTATTCGTCGCATTGCCGTTGTTAAAAGGAAAAGCAGATGAGATGCGCCGCCAACAAGAACACCTTACGGAAGTCGCCGGTTTAGTCGCAGACGGAACGATTGAACTTCGAATCGATTCGCGTGTCCCGCGCCAAGTGGAAGCGTTAAACGAAGCGTATAAAACCTTCGACCAACACTCGCATTTCGGAAAGGTCAGCGTATATGATGTGTAATCAGAATGTCGACTAACCTAAAAGATTCGGCGTTTGGTTTATTTTTCCTTTTAATACAAAAAATAATTCTGCTAATCGATAGAAGATTAGCAGAATTATTTGTTTTGAGCTTATTTACGGCGGACAAGAACGGCTTTACGTTCCGCTTCTTTCATCGAAGGATGCTCCGGAAAGTCTTCAAGCGAGGAACTTTCCCAAACGATTTCGTACGTTTGACGAAGTTTCTTGAAAGCTTGTTCGACCATTTTCATGAAGCGCTGTTGATCAAATAGCTGACAATCCGTCGTGATCAACAACAGTCCACCGCGATGGGTCATATGAATCGTTTGTTGGATTAAAGCGGGTAAATCGACTTCGGCACGGAAATGGCGTACTTGTGTTTTGACGAGTGCCGGTGGATGGACGATGACAAAATCAAAACGTGTTTTCTTATCAGCTTGATCGATATAATCAAACGCATCTTGGACGAGGATCGTTTGCGCCGCTGGATCAAGCTGATGCAGTTCAAGTTGTTCAATCGTCTTGTTCCGGCTCCGGGTCGAGAAATCGACGCTCGTCGTCTCAAGCGCTCCACCAAGCAGCGCAGCGGCTGTCAACGTCCCTGTATCGGAAAACAGGTTCAAGACATTTCGTCCTGTCGCATGTTGTTTGACGATGGCACGAAGGTCGCGTTGGTTAATGTCGAGACCCGTCCGCATGCCAGCGTCCAGGTGATAGAGAAGCGGAAGACTGTTCTCCTCGAGGACTTCCGGGAAATCTCCCCGTTCACCGGCTAAGAAATCATCGCCTTTGACGGGTTGACCATCAATTTGGAAGGCACGTTTTTCGTAGATGCTCTTAAAGTGGATTAACGACTCGAGGGCAGAGACGATTTCCTGCTTAAATGAATAGATGCCTTCATTTTCGAACGTGATCAAGTAGTGGTGATCAAAACAATCGATTGTCAAACCACCGATGCCGTCACCTGAACCATTGAAGACACGGAACGTATCGATGAGTTCGTTCTCAAAAAAAGCATCGCGCCGGTCGAGAGCAACCTCGATTTTTTCTTTAAAGAAGACGTCATCGATTTCTTGAATCTCGTCCGTCGAGAGCAACCAGCCGAGTCCTTTTTCTTGCTTGCCAAAATAGCCGGTCGCAAGGTATTCTTTATCTTCTGTAGTAAGTCGAAGTAGCGCACCGGCTTCTTTGAGGTGGTTACTTTTTTGGAACAGTTCTTTATAAAGTAAAGGCTGACCATTTTTGATTTGTTCGATAGCCGTCGCTTTGACGACGACAGGATAGATTTCGCGTGGCACGTGAGTTCCTCATTTCTAGTTGTGGATAAGTAGTCAAATTATAGCATAGGAAAAGTTGTCCACATGTGGATAATTCAAATCGATAGATATTTAACATGTCCTTCGTCGGTTTCTGTGGATAATTCAAGATGATTCAGGTGAAAGAGACGTTTTTCGATTGAAAATGTATATGGCTCAATTCATATACATCCATGATTGGGTTATCTTTAATGTAGAAGTGGTGTCTGCGTGGTATTAAAAATACCATAAGAGCGTTTAAACAATTAAATTCTTGTAATGGATAATGTATCTTCTTAATGAAAGAAAAGATACTTTTTAAAGGATTACGCTAATGAATTTGTGTAGTTATTCATGATTTCGATCTATGCAACTTATATTTTGTTTGTTATAATGAATTAAATTAGTAGTACGAAAGGACGTTCGTATTTATGGGAACTGAAAATAAAATGAACACAATCGAGTTATTCGCGGGCGTCGGCGGATTTCGAGTAGGTTTAGAGAAGGCCAATCCCGATATGTTTAAAGTTGTTTGGGGAAATCAATGGGAGCCTTCCAAAAAAGCACAGGATGCTTTTGATTGTTATGCTTCTAACTTTACAGAAGGAATTCATTCTAATGAAGATATTACAAAAGTAAGTGACGAATCTTTTAAAAATCTTGATGCGAAATTAGTTGTTGGTGGATTCCCTTGTCAAGACTATTCAGTCGCAAGAAGTTTATCTGGTGAAAAAGGGATTCAAGGTAAAAAGGGTGTACTTTTTTGGGAAATTAAGCGAGTGATTGAAGCGACTTCGCCTAAATACGTTTTATTAGAAAATGTCGATCGTTTGCTTAAGTCTCCTGCTAGCCAAAGAGGACGCGATTTCGCAGTCATGCTTGCGACTTTTCGTGACTTGTGCTACAAAGTCGAATGGCGCGTCATCAATGCGGCTGAGTATGGACAAGCACAGAGAAGAAGACGTGTATTCATCTTTGCGACACGAAACGATTCTGGCTTTTCAAAAGAACTCGAATCATATGAAGCGGAAGATATTCTTTTTGAAAAAGGATTCTTCAGTCCGGCCTTCCCGGTCAAACACGAAGTCATTAAAAATCGTAAGCTGATTGGAAAACTTCCTGAAGACATCGTTGAAATTTCGGATACATTTTCTGCATTATTCCATAACTCAGGTTATATGGAAGATGGTAATTTTTACTCGATTCATACTGAACCGGTTTTCGAGAAGCCAGTTTTACTCAAAGAAATCCTACAACCTGAAGAAACTGTCCCTGAGAAATTCTATCTGAGTGAAGCTGCTATAGAAAAATTTAATTTCTTACGTGGTGCTAAGAAGATTGAACGAACATCTGCAGATGGGCACAAATACATCTACTCCGAGGGTGGAATGTCGCCGATAGATGATTTAGATAAGCCAGGGCGCACGATGTTGACGAGTGAAGGTACGACGAACCGAAGTTCCCATGTAGTCGAAGTGGACGGTAAGCGTCGCTTCCTGACACCTCTCGAATGCGAACGACTAAACGGATTCCCTGACAACTGGACGAATACGATGAGCGACCGGATGCGTTATTTCTGCATGGGCAATGCTCTAGTGGTTGGTTTGATTGAACGAATGGGAAAACGAATTGAACAACTTGAACACAAATATATGGATGAAATTCCTTCACAAGAAAAATTTTTCTTGAACCAATAAGTTCGTTAGATGCTCCTACGATACATTAGGGGCATCTTTTTTTGTTTTCTTGTCACCTCTTCAAGGGAAAGTAATCATACATATGAGTTTGTGAAGGTGAGGTGGAGGATACCGATGAAAAATAAGAATTTAAGTAAGGTGCATGGAAAAGATACTAAAATGGAAATTCGTGTGAGGAAAGAGTTATGGAAACGAGGACTACGGTATCGCAAGAACTATCGGAAACTTCTTGGAACTCCTGACATCGCATTCCCGAATCTAAAACTTGTCATTTTTTTGGATTCATGTTTTTGGCACGGATGTCCGAAACACTATAAAGAGCCGAAATCGAATATCGAGTTTTGGAGAAATAAAATCAAACGAAATCGTGAAAGAGACAAAGAGCAAACTGAACATTATCTATGTGAAGACTGGACGATTTTAAGATTCTGGGAACATGAAGTAAATACAGAATTCAATCGCGTCATCACTGAAATCATCAAAAAACATGAAGAATTAGCAAGACATCCGAATAAAGAGATAGATAGTGACATCAACGACCCCTTGGAAGAAGAGATTGATTTTGGTAATCCATGTGATTGATACAAGAAAATCAACTTGATTCAATGTAATTCGACTTTCGTTAACGAGATATTTGATTTTATCACATTGTTTGGATAGGGTAATATTGTAAAATGGATAAAATTAAAATTTCGAAATGAAAGTGAGGGAATTGGATTGGATAAATTCTATTATGATTCGAAAGATCCGGCAGATATAGAACGACATGCGAAAGGACTTATCGGAAAAAGTTTTCGAGAAGTCATGCCAGAAGCGACTGAAAATCGTTCCTCAAAAGGAAATCTAGGTACACTTCTTGAGAAACACTACTTCGGGTATAAGCCGAATTCCGAGGCGGCACCAGATTTTGCTGATGCTGGTGTAGAACTGAAGGTCACACCTTATAAAGAATTGAAAAGAGGTAAAAAATTCTCGGCCAAGGAACGTTTGGTCTTGAACATCATCAACTATCAAGATGTAATCAAAGAAGAATTTGATAAAAGTAGTTTTTATCACAAGAATCAACTGTTGTTGATGGTTAATTATCTTTGGAAAGAAGAGTTAGAGAGGTTAGATTATCCAATCACGCATGCTCAACTTTTCCAATTCCCTGAATCGGATTTAGAGGTCATAAAAGCAGACTGGGAATTCATTGTTGATAAGATAAAAGCAGGACAAGCGCATCTATTGTCTGAAGGGGATACAAGTTATTTAGGTGCCTGTACGAAAGGCGCTAACAAAAACAGTCTTCGGTCACAACCTTATTCAGAACGTATGGCGATGCAGCGAGCTTTTTCCTTAAAAGGGTCTTACATGACAGTCATTCTAAATGAATATATCCTAAAGGGTGTCACTACTTATAAAAAAATGGTCGATGGATTAGGTGGCCGTAGATTAGAAGAATGGATTGTCGAGCGGATGAACGGTTTCACGGGGATGACCGTAGAGGAGTTGGAACATCGTTTCTCGGTTGATTCGACTGCAAAATCTAAGCTTTCCATGTTGGCTTCTCGAATGTTGAATGATACTTTTGACGATGCCGGGAAGTCAGAAGAGTTCCAAAAAGCAAAAATAAAATTGAAGACCATGCGCATTGGTATGAAAGGTAAATTGAAGGAAGAGATGTCGTTCCCGAACTTTAAATACACAGAGATAGTTAATCAGACCTGGGAAGAGTCAGATTTGAGAGAAATGTTCGAAACGACAAAATATTTATTTGTTGTTTTCAGAGAGATTAATGCGGACGAATATGTATTCGATCGGGTAGTGATGTGGAATATGCCGTTGAAGACGTTGGATTCAGAAGTTAAGGTTGTTTGGGAAGAAACCGTTAGAAGAATTCGGAACAATCAAGCGGATAAACTTCCTAAAAAATCAGAGTTCAGCGTTTGCCATGTTAGACCCAAAGCCTTAAAAAAATCAGATACATATCCTACCCCGTTCGGAGGAGCAGAGACGAAAAAATGTTTTTGGTTGAATCGAGAGTATATTCTTCAAGTCATCAATGGGGAAGCTTGATAAGTACGTCGAGGCATTTAGCATATCGATAAAAAATATTCATTATTAAGAGCAATACGAGGCCGCGCATTCATGTAGAAGGTGCGGTCTCGTATTCGATTAAGCTTCGACTTCAATCACCGCTTCAAGCGAGACTTTTACATTTCCTGCAAGCGCACGGGTAATCATGCACGAACCTTCCGCTTTTTCCGCGAGGCGACGTGCCATCTTGACCATTGCCTCTGTCGTATCGGCAGGTAAAATCAACGTGGGACGATGAATGATTTGATCATACGTAAAGACCCCGTTCGTCACATCGACGATGCCTTCAGACTCCATCGTCAGCGATACTTTTTTGATGTTGCTGCGCTCGAGCATCGCGGCAAGCGTGATGATGTAGCAGGTCGCGGCTGCGCCAAGTAACATTTCGTCCGGATTCGTCCCGACGCCAGGACCGTCCATCGCTTCCGGAATCGAAATCTTTGTTTTTAAGTCACCGGTCTCGATGTCGCCGATGTCATTTCGGTTTCCCGGCCAGTCTGCTGTTAAGTGAAAATGATGTTTCATTTCAAAATCGCCTCCTCTGTTGTTATCATACGTGTTGTCTTTTTGATTTTCGCGCTATTTGCTCATGAACAAGCCCCCGGTCATCTTGCGACCGAGGGTTTGCATGGCGTTAACTAAAGATTTGATCGATTTTTTTAATGTCTGCATCCGTCAGCTCGACTTCAATCGTTCGGAGCGTATCTGTTACTTGGTCGGCACGTTTTGCACCAGGAATGATGGCATCGATGCCATCTTGCGCAAGGTACCAAGCGAGGACGACATGCGCGACGTCAACCTCTTTTTCTTTTGCAATCGGGCGAAGTAGCTCGACTTTTGCTAAGTTGTCTTTGAAGACATCTTCTTGGAAAAGGGGATCCTTCGCACGTAAATCATCGAACTTCGTATTTTCATCATATTTTCCGGCAAGTAATCCGGCAGCGAGCGGGAAGTACGGAACAAATGAAATCCCGTGTTCGCGGATATAAGGCAGGATTTCTTTTTCTGCATCCCGCTTGAACAAGTTGTACTCGCCTTGATATACGTCGACGTGCCCGTCTTTATTGGCTTCTTTTAATTGTTCGAGTGAGAAGTTCGAGACACCGATCGCTCGGATTTTTCCTTGTTCCTTTAATTCGGCAAGTGCAGCGACTGCTTGATCTTTTGGTGTCGCTTCATCTGGGAAGTGGATGTAGAACAAGTCGATGTAATCCGTTTTTAAACGCTTCAGGCTCTCTTCGACCGACTGTTTCAAAAACTCGGGTGAGTTATCGATGACGACCTCGTCGTCGACGATTTTGTGCGCGCCTTTCGTTGCGAGGATGACGTCTTTGCGTTCGACCGTCTCGCTCCACGTTTCACCAACAAGTTCTTCTGAACGTTCTGGTCCGTAAATAAAGGCCGTATCTAAAAAGTTGATGCCGTTCATCAAGGCGACACGGACTAAATCGCGTCCTGCTTGTTCATCGAGATTCGGGTAAAGGTTATGCCCCCCGACGGCATTTGTTCCGAGACCGATCGGGTGAACCATGAGATCTGATTTTCCGAGTTTGACTTTCGTATCCATAAGCAAATTCCTCCTTAGACGATATCGAGCGATTCTTTTTTAGTTGGAGCAGGGAATGCTTCATCAAGTGCTGCGAATTCTTCATCAGTTAGTTGTAAGAGTGCGGCACGACCATTTTCTTCGACGTGCTTCGCCTGACCGGCTTTCGGAATGGCGATGACATCACCACTCCGCACGACGAAGGCGAGTAGGATTTGTGCCGGGTCGACACCATGTGTTTCAGCAAGGCGTTCAACGGTCGGGTGATCAAGTAGCTTCTCCCGGAGACTCCCGCCTTCTGCTAATGGGCAGTACGCCATGACTGGAATGCCGTGCTCTTTTAAAAGCGGCATCAATTCGTATTCAATCCCGCGTGAGCCAAGGTGATAAAGTACTTGGTTGACGGCACATTGATCGCCGTTTTCTAACGCAAGTAACTCTTTCATATCTGCGACGTCGAAGTTCGAGACACCCCAGCGGCGAATTTTTCCTTCTGCCTTCAACTGCTCGAGACCATCGATCGTCTCTTGAAGCGGGATGTCACCGCGCCAGTGGAGTAAGTAAAGATCGAGATAATCCGTCTTCAGGTTACGTAACGAACGTTCACATGCTTCGCGTAACTTGTCTCCGCTAGCATTATGAGGATAAACCTTCGAGACGAGAAACACTTCTTCACGTCGTCCTTCGATTGCTTCGCCGATTAATTGTTCCGATGCCCCTTCACCGTACATTTCTGCGGTATCAATTAATTCCATTCCACTGTCGAGTCCGACGTTCAAAGCTTCGATTTCCGCTTGTCGTTTTGTCGGTTCTTCACCCATGTGCCACGTTCCTTGACCGAATGCCCGAACGTGTGTTGAATCGGGAAATGCTACCGTCTGTTGTTTTAACGCGGCAAGTAGAATCGTCCGTTCTGTCTCATTCATTCTCGCTTCCTCCTCCAAAATTCACAATAATAGGCTTTACCACGGATGGATAAGAAAAAAACGTCAATCGTTTGTTTACCAATGCTCAAACAAAGGACCTGACTGGCCATAAACGGGGTCGGTCGATGGACGCTCGACGCGTTCAATCCGCTCGAGATTACTCGGTCGTTCGCAGGATTCACCTGTCAACGTATCGTAGTCTTGACCATTTGGATAGGCACCAACCACTTTGAAGCGACGACTCGTATCAAGCGCTTTATGTCCGGTTCCGGCAGGTAAGACGATGACATCCCCAGCAGTCAGCGTAAACGTTTTCCCGAGCGGTCCTCCAATCTGAATGCTGGCGTGTCCCTCGAGAATACCGATGACTTCATGAGCGACACTATGGTAATGATGGAAATCAAAAATACCGTCGACCCAGCTGTTTTGCCAATTGTTCGCACGGAAGGTTTTTTCGATGGCAGAAGGGTCTTCGAAGACATGACGATAAATCAAAACCGGGTAACGTGGATTATTTGGAATCACACCATCGTCCTCGAAACGAAAAAGCTCGATACTCATCGTGTGTGCTCCTCTCTGGTGTCAAAAAAGATACATTTTTTTACCCGAAATCGAATTAAATTAATCTTCTAAGCATCTTTATAGCACTTGCATAATCGAGGTGCTAAACTATGTAAGTTAACGAAAGTTGAAGGAGGAATTTACATGATCGCAATCGAAGCAAAATTAGAAGTTCAACCAGCAAAACGTACTGATTTTTTGGAGGCTACTAAAGCATTGATCGAAGGTTCACGCTTAGAAGCAGGAAACGTCAGCTATGACCTGTTCCAAAGCACAGAAGACGAAAATGTCTTCATGATGATTGAGAAATGGGAAGATCAAGCAGCAATTGAATCACACAACACGAGTGCACATTTCGGACAGTTCGTTGCATTTGCACAAACTGTTCTCGCTAAACCACTTGATGTTCAAATGTTCACTGCATAATAAGTAGGAGAAAAGTCTGGCAATGTCAGGCTTTTTTTTTATGTTTAAATCGAACGAAAGTTCTCTTTTTTGTTACAAAAAAATTAAAACACCTCGAATGCCTGTTACTTTTTCCAAAAATAGGGCATTATCTTAAGAGTAGCTAGATTCAGACTTGAGAGGAGGCAGCTAAATGAACGAACGTAAAGTCCAGGAAGATTCGTCTTCACGCTCTTTCTTTAAAATGCCTCATACATATGCCATTATCATGGGGATTTTACTGATTTCAGTTATCTTGACGTATACGTTACCAGCAGGTCAATTTGATCGTGAGAAACAAGATGGACAAACGGTCGTCATCGATGGTACATACCGGGCGGTCGAGTCGGCACCCGTTAATTTGTTTGGGTTGTTTGAAGCGATACCAAAAGGCATGGAAGCGGGTGCTGGCATCATCTTCTATATCTTTCTCGTCGGTGGTGTCTTCGGTATTATCCGTGAGACGGGAGCAATCGAATCCGGAATCAATCAATTGATTAATCGATTTGGTCAAAAGGGACATATCATGATTCCGATGACGATGTTTGTCTTTTCGATTGCTGGAGCGACGATCGGCATGGCAGAAGAGACGATTATTTTCGTCCCGATCGGTATCATGCTCGCCCGGGCACTCGGTTACGATGCGATGACGGGCGCAGCGATCGTCAGTCTCGGGGCAGCGGTTGGATTTGCCGGCGGAATGCTTAATCCGTTTACGGTTGGTGTTGCACAGTCGATTGCCGAAGTTCCATTGTTCAGTGGGATTGGTTACCGGACTGCAATCTACTTGGCTTTTTTATTCGTGACGATTTTATATGTCATGAACTATGCCCAAAAGGTTAAAAAAAATCCGGAGCGCAGCTTAGTCTATGACTTAGAGAAACATCGGAAAGAAGAAGTAACGACAACATTTTCACGGTTTTCGAAGAAACATGCGTTCGTCCTCATCGTTTTGATTGGTGGCATCACACTTAATGTCATTGGAATCTTTGAGTGGGGCTGGTACTTAACGGAGTTGACGGCATCGTTCCTCATCATCGGTATGCTTGCCGGAATCGCGACGCTCGGTATCAATCGGACGTTCGAAAGTTTGATTGACGGGGCGAAAGCAGTGACGTTCGGTGCCTTAATCGTCGGCTTCGCACGTGCAATCGTCGTCATCTTGGAAGACGGTCGTGTCATCGACACAGTCATCTACGGTTTATCGAACGCCGTCGGACATTTACCGACGTCGCTTGCCGTCATCGGCATGTACATCGTCCAGTTGATTACGAACTTCTTCATTCCATCCGGGAGTGGACAAGCAGCGACGACGATGCCTATCATGGCTCCGCTCGCCGATCTATTAGGGATTGAACGACAAGTCGCAGTCCTCGCCTTCCAGTATGGAGATGGGTTGACGAATATGATTTTCCCGACGAGTGCCCATTTGATGGCATTCCTTGCAATTGCCGGCATCCCGTATGAAAAATGGTTACGATTCGTCTGGAAGTTGTTTGCGATTTGGGTGACACTTGCCTGCGTCGCCTTGCTCCTCGCCGTCACCTTAGGCATTCAATGAACACCGACCTTCCGTGCAATGGGTGCGGAAGGTTTTTTTCGTGCAGGAATCGGGAACTTCTAAGACGAACGTTAGTTATAAGTTCATAAGGGGGATTTCAACATGACATATTCAATCGTTGGCTATTGTGAAAAAGAACAAGCATGGGGAGTCGCTGTTCAATCGAAGTTTCTTGCGGTCGGCAGCGCCGTCCCGTTTGCAAAAGCAGGTGTCGGAGCAATCGCGACCCAATCATTCGCGAATACGACATACGGTCCGGAAGGATTACGGATGATTTCTGAAGGGAAGTCGGCGGAAGAAGTCTTAAAATTGTTGACGGACGCGGACGAAGGACGGGCAGAGCGGCAAGTCGGAATCGTTGACGCAACTGGTCGGAGCGCAACTTTCACGGGAGACGCCTGTAACGACTGGGCAGGCGGAATTGCCGGTAAACACTTTGCCGCGCAAGGGAATATCTTAGTCGACGGCAACACGGTCAAGGAGATGGCCCGTGTGTTCGAGGCGACGGATGGACCGCTCGGTGAACGGTTGTTACGTGCCCTCGCTGCCGGACAAGCGGCAGGCGGTGACTCACGCGGAATGCAGTCGGCTGCGCTCCTCGTCGTCAAGGAAAACGGTGGATATGGTGGTTTCAATGACCGCTACATCGATTTGCGTGTCGACGATCACCCGAGTCCGATTCAGGAGCTCGAGCGGATTTATCAACTGCACACCCTTTACCTGCAACCAAGTAAACCGGAAGAAATCAAGCCGATTGATGATGCGCTTGAATCGGAAGTGATGGATAAATTACTCGAACTCGGTTACCGGGGATCGTTCGAAGAAGCTTTCCGGACGTACCTGCATACGGAGAATTTCGAGATGCGTGAGCATCAGGACCGTACGATCGATACACGTGTCCTTGCTTATCTCCGCGCCCAATGAGAAAAAGCTCTGCACTGACCGAGGTCAGGCAGAGCTTCTTTTATGCGGACGGATGGGTCCGGACAGGCACTTGATAACCGGTTGCGATGAAGCGTTCAAGCTCCGGTTCGGATTTAGCATTCAATCCGACCGTCCCGTCCCCTTTGATCGCGACGTTCATCAAACGGATGCGCTCAATGTGGGGGCCGATCGTAATCCCGTGGCGTGCGGAATCTTCAATCCGGACATCAATGAGCCGGACGTCATCTGCCCCGTTTTCACCACCAAAGACTTGAATGTCCGTTTTAGCCTGACGGAATCCCGTCATCTTGACTTGGCTCAAGGTGACGTTTTTCGCCTTGTACTGGATTCCGATCACCGGCTGTTCCTGGTAATCATAGTTCGGGTCACCGAGGACGGTGAAGTCATGGATGACGACGTTCCGATATGCCGAGACGACGAGTGCCCGCGGTTTTGAGTTTGCATAGAGCGGTGTGTATTGAGGCGTCTGCGCGACGAGCCGTGTCGCGATGATGTTATAGGCAGTTTGTGACGTCGGGTCCGTTGCTTGATGGTGACCGATATGGCGGAAGTTGAACGAGCGGTGGTCATCGATGGAGAGGTGCCCGACGATTTTGACGGTCGAAGCAGCGGACGATGTCGCATGCGCCTTGATTTCGAGTCCGCCGAAACAACGGGACGTCGCATTGTTGAACAACCAGACGTCGCGCGAGCCATCATCGATTTCGATTCCGTTCGAATTCGAAAAGCCGACGGCGTGGGCTCGCCCGCTCGGGTCATGCATGAAGCAGTTCGAGATGAATAAGTGATCGCTATGATGCGTCGTGATGCCATCGTCGCCGAATCCGGATCCCGTCAAGCCGTCGAACCAAATGAAGGAACTACTTAAATTCGCCCGTGCGCCGTCCCCGTTGTAATTGTAGTAAGGTGTCGAAATGTCGAAACAATGGAGCCCGGGATCGACTGCCTCGACGTCGAAGACCCAGCCGTACGTGACATGGGCGTAAGTCAGACAACTCGAATGGTTGCCCCATGTGCTGCTCTTTTTAGCATCACCGATCCGCTCGATGTTCCAGTCAAGGGTCATTTTTTCGACGAGCAGATGATGATTACCGAGTAAGTAATTTTGGTTCGTGATTAACCGGCGTCCTTTCGGGGCATCATCATGCAATTTTATAATCGTCCGGCCTTTCCCGTCACCCGTCAAAATCGTAAAGTTCGGGAGCCGGATCCCGCGGACGATGTATGTGCCGGCAGGGACGTGGACTTGCCGATGTCCGTCCGCAAGTGCTTCCTTGAAGGCAAGCGTGTCATCGGTCTTTCCGTCCCCAATCGCCCCATACGTCCGGACATCGACTTTTTCGACCTGACAGGCCAGTTGTTCGAATTCATAAGTTAGCCGACCGAACCAGCGCGGCCGGACCTCATCCTGTTGACTGACGAATGCTTTCGTCAGGGGCAAGATATGTTTATCGCGGTCTGTTAAAAAAAGTGGCGAGATTAACGAACGTAAGTAGCGGCTCGGATGCGGCGCGCGACGCGGTGCGACGAACGGGCTTTCGGTCATCAATTGTTCCGCACGGGTAATGGCCGCAAGATTCGTGTTACTTTCCGTATATTCAGCAATCAATGGCCCGTTTTGATAGGGATCGTGTGTAGCTTCTAATATGACCATGGTTGAACTCCTCTCTAAAAATCACTACATTCCTTTTCCCATCCCGTCTGTTGTTCAAGCCCTTTTTAAGTAAAATCAAAAAATTCCGTTAATTAGGCTTGAATCATTATATAATGGATAAAAATGACATTAAAGAGGTGGGAGCATGCGATTTCGAAGTCGATTACTCTTGATGATGGGTATAGTTTTGCTGGCACTTGGGATCATGAAACCGTTAGTCGAGACGGGTTATCAAGCACTGCGTGATGTCGAGGTTTTTCCGGCGACGGCAACGGCGCAACAGTGCAGAGAAGATTGTGAAAGCAAGCCGCTCGACTGGTGGTGGCTGAAGTTACTTTGGAAAAAAGAACCGAAACCTGAGGGTGTGATTTATGGTTACGATACGGATGAGAAGAGTGACCGGGGAGGGGAACCTAAAGATAAATTTAAATTCATTTCACTCGGAGTTAAACATGCTGAAAAAGGTGTGGGAGTCGAAGAGGACGGAGGCTTTCCTTACTTCTTAATCGGGTTTAGTGCAGCGGCTGTCCTGTTGCTTGTCCTGCTCATCCGTCGCTTCCGAAAACGCCGTGGCCGGCGAAAAGATGCACTCGAAGACGAAGTGACGCCACCGCAGCAATACCGACAGACTAAGGTGGATTCAGAGGAAACGTTCCCGCCATTGCCGGTCGAACAAGTTCGGCAACAGGTCGTTTTGTTCAATCGTCAGTTGCCGGCGCGCCTGAAACGCCGAGAGACGGAGTCGTTCAGCGAGTGGTTCGGACGAATCGGATTTTTACCGTCGCAGGAATTACGGACGCTGTATGGCATTATCCGTTATGACGAAGGAGCAGACAAAACAGTCGCGAAAGAAACCGTCGAAAAAATCGAACACGATTTCAGATCTTACTTAAAACAAGTTCATCCGAATACTTGAACCACTTCTTCCTCAAGTACTATCCTCGAATCCACAAGTGTCATCACTTGACGTTTTTTAAAAAGTCGGATGAACATGAGACATGATTTGTGCACTGTACGGGTAATTGGGCTATCATGGGGGCATCGCTAAGTCAAAGCATGTCAATTAAGCTTAATTCCTAGGAGGTAGACAGATGGAACAAACGTTTAAAGCATTCGTCGTACGTGAGGAAGAAGGACAATTCGTCGGGGCACTCGAACAAAAACAAGTCGACGACTTACCAGAAGGTGATGTGTTGATTCGTGTCGCCTATTCGTGCATCAACTACAAAGATGCGTTATCGGTCACAGGAAATCGAGGGGTGACGAAAAATTACCCACATACACCAGGCGTCGATGCGGCAGGTCATGTTGTAACATCATCTGATGAACGCTTCAGCGAAGGACAAGCGGTCGTCGTCAACGGCTTTGATTTCGGAATGAATACATCAGGTGGTTTTCAAGAGTATATCCGCGTGCCGGCGGACTGGATTACGTCGCTACCGAACGGCATCACGACGCTTGAAGCGATGAGTTACGGAACAGCCGGTCTGACAGCTGCCCAGTCGATTGATGAACTCGTTCAACGTGTAGCACCGCAAGATGGTCCGGTCCTCGTCACGGGAGCGACAGGTGGCGTCGGCAGTGTCGCGGTCGCACTCCTCGTGAAACTCGGGTTCACGGTTCATGCCGTGACCGGGAAAGAAGCAGAGCATGACCGCTTGAAGCAAGCAGGTGTCGCAGAAGTCATCTCACGCCAGTCACTTCTGGAAGAAACAACGCGACCTTTGAAAAAAGGACTGTATGCCGGTATTATCGACACGGTCGGTGGTCCGCTACTTGCCTCGGTCATCCGTTACGTCCAATACGGTGGACTCGTCACGACGTGCGGTAACGTCGGTGGTGCTGAACTGACGATGACCGTCTATCCGTTCATCTTACGTGGTGTTCGTTTGATTGGAATCGATGCTGTTCAGTTACCAATCACAGAGCGTGAGCGTTTATGGAATCATCTCGCGAACGACTGGCATTTATCGATTGCCGAGATGGTCCGAATGAAAGCGTTGAGTGATGTTCCGGCAGTCGTCAAGTCGTTGCTTGAAGGAACACATCAAGGCAGAACTGTCATCGAAATTTAAACAATTTGGTTCTGGATTAGATGGTATAGTGAATAAAACATCACTCGGTCAATTCAGGAGGAACCAAATATGAGTCAACAGGAACAAGAGCACGATCAGGCACGGCAATCGCGTCACATGCGTCGAAAACAAAAGCGCAACCGGCGTGGGATTGCGTTCGGTGGTCTATTGGCGACGGCTTTGATCGTCGGCGGATGGGGTTATATGGTCGCGCATAACGATCCTTCGCAAGCGACGTCGACGGTCGAAACACCGAAAACAGATGCTTCTGCCAAAGAAACGTCAAAGGATAAAGAAAAAGATTCGGACGATCAAGAGAAGAAAAAAGAGTCGAAGAAATCGAAAAAAGAAGCAGCACCTGAGATCAGTTCAGCAGCATGGATCAAACGACCGTTTGCGGATGTCTATCAAAATGCAAATCGGACCAGTGTCATCTATAAGGCGGATTTAGGGGATGTCTATGAAGTCCTCGACGCAAAAGACGGCATGGTACATCTGAAGTTAAGTGATGCTGTCGAAGGCTACATTCCGGAAGCGGACGTTCAGATGGAGGCTCCATCTGGTCTAAAAGATGAGAAACTCCTTTCGACACTCGGACAAGTCGTCGCGAATCAGCCGATTGACAAGCCGGAACAATACCTCGGGAAACCGCTTGAAACGTTTGAGGCGAAGTATGGCAAGCTCGGCAACACACAAAAAGATGCCGTCAATACGTACCATTTCTCGAACGCCGGGTACTTGCTCGTCGTATCAGATGGAGTAGTCGAAGCAATTGACTGGATGAATGTCTCAGCGTCAGGTTTAACAGCACTTGGTGATCCGGTCGTCAAGACGGATTACGGCACATGGTACGAGGGCGAGAAATTACAGCTCAAGGCATTCCCGGATAACGGTTCGACGCGCTTGCGTCTCGCACGTGATCTTGGGAAATGAATCGATTGAGACTGGAGCTAGTCAGTTTCTCTAGTCAAAAGCCGGACATAGCGAGTTGGATTTGAACGCAACGACAAAAAAGACAGGATCGTCATCTCACAAAGATGCACAGTCCTGTCTTTCATTTTATCTAAAGTCTGAAGCACGTTCATTCCGTCAAGTGAACGTGCTTTTTTGCGTTGGATTCACAATAAAAAACCTCCCGAGTCATCGACTCGAGAGGAAAGAGAAAATCCTTGGGAGGAGGTTTTCTTAGTAGACGCCAACTGCATCAAATGATTTTGCTGCAGCGGCTGCTTCAGCACTTGAAGAACCGTAAAGGTCTTTTGCCGATTGAACGACTGCTGCGCGGAGGTAGCTGAAGTTCGAAGTCGGAGTCAAGTAGACGTTAAGGGCACGGTAGTAGATGGCACCAAGTTTCGGTACGCCGACGCCTGGTACAGTGACACCGTAATGTGTACCACCGTTACCTAAGAGGTAAGCGGCTTTGTTGACGATACCAGAGTTCGTGTGGACACCACCGTTATCAGCCGTACCTGTGTAACGTTTTGAGTAGTGGTCTGGATCACCGTAAGCGGCAGGGTTAGACATTGAACGAAGAGCATCGCCACTTACACCTGGTGTGTAGATGTCTTCACCGACGAGCCAGTCGAAGTTTGATCCGACTGAGTACTCTGCAACTGTTCCCATGATATCCGAAACAGCCTCATTGATCGCACCAGATTCGTTTTGGTAAACGAGTCCTGCTGTGTATTCAGTGACAGCGTGCGTCAATTCGTGAGCGACTACATCAAGTGCGCCAGAAAGGTATGTGAATGTCGAACCGTCTCCGTCACCGTAGACCATTTTTGATCCATCCCAGAACGCATTGTTGTAGCGTGAAGAATAGTGAACCGTTGAATTGAGTGCTGCACCCGCATTATCGTAACTGTTGCGGCCATATGTGTTTTTGTAGAAGTCATATGTTTTCACTGCATTGACTTGTGCGCTGACAGCGGCACGGTCATAAGTAGCATTGAGAACGTTGTCGGCATCCGCCCAAAGTGATCCTGGAAGTGATGTCCGGTTTTTTGCATCGTACGTCGAGATGCCTTTACCGCGTGTTGAATCTTGAAGGTAGTAGTAAGAACCACTCTTCGTTGTGTTGAATGTAGCACTTGTTCCAAGAACCGTCGTACCTGAACCGACTGTCGTTGTTCCGGTGATTGTCGTAACTGGTTTCGCATGTGCCAGTTGGTCATATTTGTTGATGACCTTACCAGAGTTTGCATCGATGAAGTATGTCCAGCGTGACGGCTCGTCGCCGGCTAAGACAGTCGATGTGATTTTATAAGCATAGACAGCATCGTCTTTGACTGGATAGACAACGAGTTCACTCGTTGGAGCCACTTCGAATTCTGTTGCTTTGATTGATTTTTTATACAACTTTAAAGCTTTCTTTTCAGAGATTGCAATTTTCTTATCGAGACCTGGTTTCCCTTTGACCTTGACTGCATCATTGACGATTGCTTTTAAAGTACCGTCTTTCGCAACGTTACCGACGACGACACTACCGAAGACCGGGACGCCATCCACTTCTTGTTGGAGACGTACGATGTGAGATGATCCATCTTTTTGAACATCTTGTACAGAGAAGTCACCTTTACCTTCGACATACTCTTTAACGATTGATGCAGCTGGATCGGACGATGCTTTCGTCAACTTGCCAGATTGAAGACCTTCTGCGCCTACGACTGTAGGAACGACAAGTACACTTGCGACAAGCGATGTAGCGAGAAACTTTTTCAAAATAAATCGCCTCCTTGTTTGGGTTGAGTCTAACTATGCCAAACAAAATAGAGAACGAGAATAAGGCATTCGGATTAAATAGAATTTTCTGAAAATAGGTATTTAGTACCCGTACTGAACAATTTAGTCATTGAGACAAATCGAGTGAAGAAATACTCTTCTAGCACTCCTATCATTGAAGAAACGGGCTTTCTGGCCTTAAATTCTGTGAGTAGTCCTCAAATTGTAGACAACGAACTATCGGTAGATAAAGCGTCTTTTCCCGTAGCAGTCAACGAAACGTGACGCTTTGTAGGTAATACCAGGAGGAAAAGCCGGGCATGCAGACGGTTTAGAGCACAATCCGTCTCGATATCGTAAGTTCACGCTAAAGTTTGTCTACACGCGGAAAAGACTACTCATTTGAGTAGTCCTTAGAGAATTCGTTGATATAAGTGATGCGTGCCTTCGCGTGTCTCATCGATTTTAAAATCAAGTGGATCAAGTTCAACCCCTTGTTTGTGTGCAAAACGTTGAATCTTTTCAAACGACTTCCAAATCTCGATGTCTGGTCCTTCATGTCTCCAAAAGACATAGCGAGCGGGAGGGAGATGGTATCCTTTCATTCCCTTAGGAACCCGTTCGAGTGAAGAGACAGGTAAGCCGACGCATTGCGTATAGGTCGTTCCGCGATGGGCAAGCGAAACATCTAATGGAAAACTGTCCGGTACGACTGCCTGAATTTCATGCGCCCGACGTGAAAATTCACGCCATAGTTCAGGCATCAATGTATGGAGTTCATTTTCTTCGCACGTCATGCTGAGTCCGATTACATAAAGCTCGTGACGTTCAACAATTTTAGGATGCATTTGAGACTCCTTTCGTCAGAAATCAAGAAGCAGTAGTCAAGTTCCGTCGTTTTAAGTCTAAGAAGAGTTTAGTAAAAGTTGCGTCCCACTGCGTGCCGCTTCCTTCTTCAAGAATCGACAATGCTCGTTCAGCGGGCATCCCCTTTCGATAGGGGCGATCGGAAGTCATGGCATCATAGGCGTCGGCAATTGCCATGATTCGTCCGAAAAGCGGAATCGCGTCGCCGGTCAAGCCTTCCGGATAGCCTTTGCCATCATAACGCTCGTGATGGTACTTTACCCCGGGAAGAATCGGTTGTAACGTCTCTGGTAAATCAACTTGCGATAAAATATGGACACCGATTACCGGATGGCGTTTGATTTCATCGAATTCTTCTTCCGTTAACCGTCCTTCCTTCAAAAGAACGGCATCTCGGATACCGATTTTACCGATATCGTGAAGAAGAGCAGACTTTCGTAATAACTCGATTTGTTCATCAGGTAAGTCAGCGGCACGGGCGATTTCAACGGAATATTCCGCTACACGTAAAGAATGCCCTGCCGTATAAGGATCACGAGCATCTAAAGTCGCGGCAAACAACGTAAATAAACTATTTAAAAGGCGTTCATTTTCTAAATCGCGTCCTTCGATTCCTTCAACCATCAAATTAAATCCGCCAATCAAGTGTGCGAATTCATCGGAGTAGGGATTGGAAATCGTATTCAAATGACCCGACTCGATTTGAGCAACTCCTTCTTGCAAAGCAAGAATCGGTTTTTTAATGTTTTCATATAGTAGAAGACTGCAAAATGTCGCAAGGCAGAGGATGACAATCAAAATTAACGTCGCCCAACTCCAATAAGACTGAAGACTTTCGTTTTCCGTTAACTGAACGGCAGAAGCGAGGACGAACAGTAAGATTGGAAATACACCGATGACGAGTGTACTAATCAACATTTTTTGGCGCAAGCTGACCATATGTTGTTTCTTTAAGACGATGTCGCCGTAACCTGCCGCCTGAGATCGTTTCGTCAACTCGAGCAACATCGGTTCCGTGACCCGGTAAGTGAGGAAAAATTCAATCAGAGCATGAAGAATCGCGACGAGAATCGCCCCGAAACAAGCGAGACCAATCAAATAGTAGGGCATGTCGAGCCAACCACGGTATATGGCGAAAGCTGTCAAGGTAGAAGAAGGAAGTGATAATCCGAGAAAGTGTGGACCGAGAATACGTTGCATCGTCAAAACCGGGAAGCGATGCGTCGTCTGAAAAGCAATTGTCAATTCGTCAGCAGTGGGCTGTTTTGATTGAAATACTATATAAAGGGACCGAACGTGTCGGCGATAGATTGTATATTCCAAGCTGAACATCAGGGTGACAGATCCTGCCATGATACCAAGCAAGAGTATCCGCTCTTGTGGACTGAAGGTCAGTGTTTCGAAGATGAACAAACTGCCGACACCGAAAACGGCAACGAATGAGCCGATTAAATAGTTCGTTAAGACTTGTCGCTCAAAACGTTTTAAAGGTTGCATGGAATTCCTCCTCTTCTTAATCAAAGCGTGCAGCAAAGAATTTTTCTAGTACTATATAATGGTCTATCTTATTAATATCGGCACGATGTAAGAATATTAAACTAAATTCCAAAAATAGGTATAGTTATAAAGTCCTAATTATACAAAAACTAATTGATTAACGAACTAAAATAACATATGATTTGAATATTCAGAAAAGTATATTAAAAGTGTGCTTTTCACTACTACATAGGGGGTAAGTTCACGTGGGGAAAAAGAAACAGCTTAGCTTAGCCGTTTTATCTGGAATCACGGCAGCTGCATTCGCAGTTAGTCCGGTTTTACCTGGTGGGAAGGTAAAATCTGTTGATGCTGCTGAAAAAGCAGCAGTAGGAGCGCCGATGGACTTGAACACAGTCGATCAGGAACGTCTCTTAAAAGTATTGCAGGATCGTGGGGTCGTCTCAAAAGCATCATCTGCAGCTGAGAAACAAAAGGCTGTCCAAAAGTATTTGGATAAAAAGTCGAACGGTAAACCAGCAGCTGAACATGAGTCAGAAAAAGCGAAAGAATTCGATCAAAAAACAAAAGACTTTTTGACGAAACAAAAAGATCAACTCGCAAAACAGTTGAACAAGAAGCACGATAATTATAAAAAAGGTAAAAAAGATGGGTTTGTCAAAGTCGACAAAGCTAAACAAGCAAAATACAACGGTGATACACGGACAGATAAAGTCCTTGTTCTACTCGTTGAGTACAGTGACTTTAAGCATAACAATGTTGTGCAAGAAGATGGATACATGTATTCGAATGACTTCAACCAAAAGCATTATCAAGATTTAATGTTTGGTAATAAAGAGTTCGAACTCTTTAACGGAGACAAGGTCAAGACGTTTAAACAGTATTATGAAGAACAGTCAGGCGGAAGCTACACGGTTGATGGTAAGGTCTCGAACTGGTTAACAGTTCCAGGTACAGCCAAAGACTACGGTTCGGATAATCCAGCGGGCGGAAACGATAACCTTCCAGGCGCTAAGGGTCCACGTGGTCTCGTTAAAGATTCGTTGAATGCTGCAGTAAAATCAGGCATCAACTTAGCAGAGTACGATCAATTCGACCAATACGATATGGATGGAGACGGCGACTTGAACGAGCCGGACGGCCTCGTCGATCACTTGATGATCATCCATGCAGGAACAGGACAAGAAGCTGGGGGCGGAACGCTCGGAGATGACGCAATCTGGTCACACCGTTGGACACTCGGCAACGTATATCCTGTTGCTGACTCAGTAGCGAAAGTAAACTATTGGGGCGGTAAAATGGCTGCCTACGATTACACGGTTCAACCTGAAGACGGCGCGGTCGGTGTTTTCGCACACGAATTCGGTCATGACTTAGGTCTTCCAGATGAGTACGATACACAGTACACAGGTCAAGGCGAGCCGGTCGCATCATGGTCAATCATGAGTGGCGGTAGCTGGAACGGGAAAGTTGCCGGAACAGAACCAACAAGTTTCTCACCACAAAATAAAGAATTCTTCCAAAACGTGATGGGTGGAAACTGGGCGAATATCGAGACAATCGATTTTGATTCGTTATCAAAAGCAGGAACTGCTTCTTATATCGATCAAAGTGTTACAAAATCGAAAAACCCAGGAATCATCAAAGTAGACTTACCGAAAAAACCGGTCAAAGGAATTGCACCGGCGTTCGGTAAAAAATACTATTACAGCACAAAAGGAAACGATCTTCATACGTCAATGACGTCACCAGAATTCGATTTGACAGCTGCTAAAGCTGCTAAATTTGATTACAAAGCGTACTTTGATGTCGAGTTCGATTATGACTTCTTGACAGTTACAGCAACAGCTGGTGGAGTAGAAAAAGTCATCGACGTCATCGGTGACGAAGATACTGATGGTGATCAACGTGCTGAGTCTTCAAAAGGTGCATGGGTCGATAAATCATACGACCTCAGCGAATTTGCAGGCAAAAAAGTAACGCTTAAATTTGATTACACAGGTGATGCTGGTCTTGCACTCGACGGTTTCGCACTTGATAACGCGAAATTGACAGTCGACGGTAAAGTCGTCTTCGAAGATGATGCAGAAGGTACACCGAAGTTTAAACTCGACGGGTTCATCGCGTCTGACGGCTTCAGCTATGCTGACAATGCGTACTACCTCGAATGGCGTAACTACGCAGGCTCAGATAAAGCACTTGAGCATGCGCGTGGCGTGAAATACAACACAGGTCTCGTCGTTTGGTACGCAGATTCTAGCTTCACAGATAACTGGGTCGGTGTTCACCCGGGTGAAGGATTCCTCGGTGTCGTCGATTCACACCCTGAAGCAATCGTCGGTACGCTTAAAGGCAAGCCAGTCGTATCAGGTAGCACACGTTACCAAGTTGCGGATGCTGCATTCAGCTACGATAAAGCACCTTCTTGGTTGATCGATTCACCAACACGTGGTCTTTACGACTACAAAGGTCTCTCAGGTGTAACGAAATTCGATGATTCTAAATCGTATATCAACCAATTGATCCCGGATGCAGGGAAACTTCTTCCGAACAATGGTCTTAAAATTCAAGTCATCGGTGAAGCGAAAGATAACTCTGCTGGAGCTGTCTGGATCCACCGTTAAGAACAAAACAGATCTGGGAAACCAGGTCTGTTTTTCTTTTGAAAAGTGGAATCAATTGGAAAAAATATTGGTCAGACAACTTGACTTTTAAAGCGCATCCATACTATACTGACGTTAGCTTAATATTGTTATTGTCACTACTGATTCACATTGCGTCACGAACAATCTTTTCGTCGCTCCATGTATTTCGGGACAATAATGAATTTCTTTCATATGCATCGTCATATGTATTAAGTAATTTATTTTTGGAGGTTGTTCCCATGAACACAGGTAAAGTAAAATGGTTTAACGCAGAAAAAGGTTTCGGTTTCATCGAAGTTGAAGGCGGAGAAGACGTATTCGTACATTTCTCAGCAATCACTGGTGAAGGTTTCAAATCACTTGACGAAGGTCAAGAAGTTGAATTCGAAATCACTGAAGGCGCACGTGGAGCACAAGCTGCTAACGTCGTAAAACTTTAATTTCAACTATTCAATCGCTCTTCTTCGGAAGAGCGGTTTTTTTATTGTCTTAATATCTTGAATTTAAGATATCTGTGCGCTATGCTTTGCATATAATCAAATTCAAAAGGGAGTGGCAAAGATGGAATTACTCGGTATTCATCATGTTTCAATTTTGACCGGGATGGCGGAACGGAACTATCAATTTTACACGCAAGTCCTTGGAATGCGCTTAATTAAGAAAACAGTGAACCAAGACGACACGACGTCGTATCATTTATTTTATGGGGACGCGGAAGGAAATCCGGGGACTGATCTGACGTTCTTCGACATTCCGCATCTCGGAACAGGTGTACCTGGTGCATCGAGTATTTCTTCAACATCACTTCGCGTTAAGACAACGGCAGCACTCAAGTTTTGGGCACAGCGATTTGAGCAAAAAGAGATTGATCATGATTCAATCATCGAACGGGCAGGGCGACAAACGCTTGCCTTTCGTGACCAAGAAGGGACACGTTTGATTCTCGTCGCAGAAGATGGGGAACAAGGCGTCCCGGGTGGCGTACCTTGGAAACACGACGAGATTCCAGCAGAACATGCAATCGTCGGCTTAGGTGCCGTGACATTGACCGTTAACGACCCGGGACCAACAGCGCTCGTTTTGACGGAAGTCCTCGGTTTTAAAAAAATCGGCAGTTATCCGTCGCTTGCGGGTGAGTTTGCGGATATTGAAGTGTATGCAACGGGTCAAGGAGGAATCGGAGCCGAAGTCCACCTCGAAGCGCGACCGGATCTCGATCGAGAACGTCTTGGTCGCGGCGGTGTCCACCATGTCGCGTTCCGCGTACCGAACAGTGCGGAATATGATCTATGGGTCGAGCGTTTAAACCACTACCGTCTTCCGAACTCCGGAAAAGTTGATTGCCATTACTTTCAAGCCTTGTACTTCCGGGAACCGAATCATATTTTATTCGAGCTTTCGACGGATACACCGGGATTTGCGACAGATGAATCGATTGAGGAGTTAGGCGAGACACTCGCACTACCACCATTTTTAGAACCACAACGTGAGCAGATTGAAGCACGTCTTCGTCCACTCGAAATCTGACAATCCTGTGACACGGGTCACAGAGACGTCGACGTCCCGTATACTAAAAGAAAGAATCACGAAAAGGAGTGACGGGATGTTAAGAACTACGTTAGGTCAATTTCGGTTAATTGCGATTGTAGAGGGAATTTCATTTTTAGTATTGTTGCTGATTGCGATGCCGTTAAAATATATGGCAGGAATTCCTGAGGCGGTCTCGGTCGTTGGAGCCATGCACGGTGTGTTGTTTGTCATGTATGCGTTATGGCTTGTCGTCGTTAAATTTAAATACCGCTGGTCGTTTGTCAAAGCAGGTATCGCCTTTATCGCATCCTTCATTCCGTTTGGTACGTTTGTACTCGATCGAAAGCTAAAACAGGAAGCAACAAACGCGTAAATTGTGTATACTAGTAAAAGCACGGCTGTGGATAACTGTTTTTGTCTATGCGAAGCAGGTTATCCACAGCTTTTTTCTGTGGATAATTTTTAGGAGGATACTATGTCAACATTCGAAACATTAAACATTCAAGAATTGTGGATAAAAAAACTACAAAAGCAAGGCATCAAACAACCGACACCGATTCAAGAACAAGCTATTCCGCATTTGCTTGCGGGACGTGATTTAATAGGAAAAGCACAAACAGGTACAGGGAAGACACTTGCCTTCTTGTTACCGATTCTCGAGCAAATCGATTTAGAGAGTAAAACGGTTCAAGCATTGATTGTCGCACCGACACGTGAACTTGCGCGTCAGATTGCCGACGAAACACATAAGTTGATTCGGAATATGGAAGACATTCGGGCACTTGCTGTATACGGCGGACAAGATGTCTTTAAACAAATCCAACGTCTCGGACGGATGCCGCAAATCATCATCGGGACACCTGGACGAATTTTAGACCATGTCGGACGGGGAACACTCGATTTGAGCGCGCTGAAGACACTCGTCTTAGATGAAGCCGATCAGATGCTTCAAATTGGTTTCTTACCGGAAATCGAAGATATCATCGCAGCAGCACCGGTCGATCGTCAATTCGTCATGTTATCTGCGACGATGCCACCAAAAGTCGAGCAACTCGCGAAAACGTACCTTCGTGACCCGATTGAAATTCAAGTCGAAGCTGAAAAAGTAACGGTCGATGCGATTGAACAATTCGTCGTCGAAACGACGGATCGTCGTAAGCAAGCGACACTTCGGACGATGCTCGACGAAATGCGCCCGTATGCCGCAATCATTTTCTGTCGGACGCAACGTCGCGTAACGAAATTAAACGAAGAATTGCAAATGCAAGGGTATCCGACGGACGAGTTACACGGTGGATTGACGCAAGGAAAACGTGAAAAGGCGATGTCGAAGTTCTATCAAGGGAAAACACCATTCTTGATTGCGACCGATGTTGCGTCACGCGGACTGGATGTCACAGGTGTCACACACGTCTTCAACTATGACTTGCCGGACGATGCAGAAAGCTATGTCCACCGGATTGGGCGGACGGGACGTGCCGGGAACGACGGCGTCGCGATTTCGATCGTCACACCGAAAGACGGTCGGAGTTTCCGTGACATGGAACGCGAACTTGGGGTCGAAGTTACACCAATCGTCGTCGAATTGTCAGATGAAATGATTCGGGCACAGCATGACCAGAGTAAAGGCACGAAAAAGCCGACAACGGAAGGCCGTGGCAATACACGCCGGTCGAATAATCGTCGCCCAGGACGGACACACCGGAAGTAAGCAAATCAATCTACAGAAAAATCCCGTTTCCATTCATCGGAAATGGGATTTTTTATCGTTGAAGAGACGCTTTACTGGTCTGTGTTATTTATAGACCATCTGTCCGCCGAGATGACCGGCATAAGCAAGTAATCCACTACCAATCACAGCGACGATTAGACTGAAGATAAGAAGCATTTTTTTATTTGATCGATAATTGAAAATCAACAATACAAAGGAAATACCGAAAGCAATCAGACTGTAAAGCGCAAAGTGTTCATGATCTTCAATCGCAGCCCGTGTCGCATTGAACGTCGAACGGGCATAGTCTTTTGTCTCATCTCCGGATAGATACGCAGCGACCCCTGCGAGGAGACCGGTGAATAGGGTAATCAGAGCAAACAATTTCAATTGAACCCATTTTAAACTAAAGAATAATAGTAGTGTAGCGAACAGTAACAGACCGATTGGAGCATGGACGAGTAAGGGGTGGAGCGGAACACCGAATAGCATGATAAATCCTCCTTAAGTAATGAGTGTATGACTATTCATTACTTTACCCCTGCTACCTGATAGTTAGCTGACGGCTTTATTTAATGAGGGAAATGAATCGTAAACCGTGTTCCTTCATTTGGACTGGAGTCGACCTCGATGCTCGCGTTATGGGCATCAGCAATCGAGCTAGCGATTGCGAGGCCGAGACCGGTCCCTGTTCCGTGGCGAGCGTGGTCCCCGCGATAGAAGCGTTCGAAGATTTTTGCCTGATCACTTTTCGGGATACCGATTCCCTCATCAGCGATTGTCAGCTGAACTTCGCCAGGGGCTTTTGACAAGCGGACCTTGATTGGTCCGTCACTGTAGACGGAAGCATTTTCTAGAAAGACCATTAATAAGCGCGTCAATTGGTTAGCGTCCCCTTTAATTAAGAGGTTCGGTTCAATCTCGATTCGCAGTGTCCGGTTGGATAATGTATGGGCGAACCGTTCAGCGGTCTTTGAGACGAGCGTACTGAAATCAACGGATTGCAGGGTCATGGATTGACCCCCGCGGGCAAGCAACAGCAAGTCCGCGACGAGTAATTGCATCGAAGTCGTCTCGGCTTTCAAATCGTCGAGAATCGTCTGTCCCTCACGACTGAGCGGTTCAGCTTCAAGCAATTCGATTCCGCTATATAAAATCGTCAGCGGTGTGCGCAGTTCATGGGAGGCGTCCGACGTGAAGCGACGTTGCCGGTCGAAAGCTTGTTGGACGGGCTGGACGGCTCGACCGGCGAGAACATAACTGAGTCCCATCAAAATCAACGTCGATAAGACGGCGATTCCAGATAAGACAGCGATTAAACGTTGGAGTGTATCGCGTGTAGCGGACGTTTCTTTTAAAAGAACGATGGAGCCTTCGTTCGTGTCGCGTTTGTACAATAAAAAATGGTGATCCTCGACAGTCACTTTTTCAGTTTCTTGAGCAGAGGATACGAAACGCTGAACGGTCTCTTCCGTTAAATCATCCGGAAGACTCGAATACTGTTCTTCACCCGTTTCGTCCAGCACTTGAAAATAAATCGGATTAGGTGTCAAGCGATCTTCACCATGTTCGATTCGTTCGAAGACGTCACGGTTCGAGATGTTTTTTAATTGATTGAGCTCTGTCTGGTCGAGTAACCGTGCCGTCGTAAAATAGACGCCAACGAGTATGAGGATTAATAACAGTAAGAAGGTCCCACTGAATAAAAGGGTCAGCCGTTTTCGGATCACTTCAAGCATGGTGGTCACCAAGACGATACCCGAAACCGCGGACGGTCTTGATGAGTGGTGGAGCGCCAACCGCCTCTAATTTTTTACGGACGAGACGGACCAAGGCATCGAGAGCGTTGTCCGTAATGTCGGCACCAATTCCCCAGACGACTTCGATAATCAGTTCGCGACCCATCACTTGTTCCGGTCGACGTAATAAGAGTGATAGAAATTCAAATTCACGACGTGTCAATTCAAGTGGATGATGATTATAGGAAATCATTTGCGATGAAACATCGAGTTCAAGTCCTTGAAAAGATACCGTATCGACGAAGGCCTTTTTTTGTCGACGACTTAATGCGCGGAGACGGGCAAGCAATTCATTCGATTGAAACGGTTTGACGAGATAGTCGTCGGCACCACTATCGAGACCATGGACGAGGTCGATTTCTGTATCACGTGCCGTCAACATTAAAATACCACCTTCAAAACGATTTTTTCTAAGTTCAGCTGCGACCTCAACCCCACTTTTATGAGGCATCATCCAATCGAGAACAAGCAAATCGTAACGAAATGTCTGGCATTGATTGAGTGCATCGACACCATCGTGTGCGACATCGACTTGGTAGCCGGCACGTTCGAGATGGAGTCGAAGCATTTTTGCGAGCCGCTGATCGTCTTCTGCAATCAATACACGCATGAATTTTCCCCCCGCGTTCATTTTTTCTTATTATCCCATAGTTGCCGTCAGCTAGTTATCAGTTTTTAGCGCTACAGTAAAGATAACAACAAACGAGAGAGGATGAAGGAAGATGAAACCAAAGCCGTTTGCAAAATGGATGGTCGGTTTAAGTAGTACGGTGTTTATCGGTCTAGCGATTGGTCAATTAAGTGTCAGCTCAGATGGACAATCGACGACACCGGTCAGTACAGGGGATACGTATTCGAATGAAACGAATTTCCCGAGTCAACCGACGCAAGGGGATTCTTATGGTGACGAGGAGTCAGACGATGATGGCGGATATTATGATGATGATGAGGGATGGTCAGGAGAGGATTCTTCCGGATTCAGCCAGCCGAGCGGAAATAGCGACGGACGCTCGAGTCACTCGAAATAGGAGGTCAAGTGATGGAACGACAACTCTATTCGATGCATAATACGATTCGATTCGTGACGGAAAATCAGATTCCTGAAGAAGAATGGCAGGAGATTGAACGATTTTTCAGCTACGTTGATCGAGAGTGGTCACGGTTTGCTGAAGCGAGTGAAGTGAATCGGTTGAATCGCCTTCGAATCGGTGAAACCTTATCGATTTCGTTACCACTCGCTCGGTTACTAAAGCGTTCGATTCGTTATTTTGAACAGACGGAGCACTATTTTTCTCCGTTTCTTCTTGAACAACAACAGGCGAACGGATACCGGGATTCCTTTCCGTTTCACTATGCGACTGAGTCGGAGCGGGTTGGTCCCCCAGAGATTACACCCTTCATTCTCGAAGGACTTGAAGTGACACGTGTCGGTGGAGGAGCAATTGACTTAGGTGGAATCGGGAAAGGCGCAGCAGCAATGATGGTGGCGCAACGGCTTCGGAAAGAACGACGACGCGGATTGATTGAAGCTGGCGGTGATGTCGTCGTCTGGTCGGACGAAACACCATGGAAGATTGGCATTACACATCCGCATACAGACGAAGAAATCGCGGAAATCAGCCTTCGACAAGGGGCGATCGCAACCTCGAATCGAATTTATCGCTCCTGGCATGTCGGCGAACGGATAAATCATCACTTACTTGACGGTAAAACGGGGCGACCGATTGAGACACCGCTCATTCAAGTGACGGCTTCTGCTCCACAGCTGTATGAAGCAGAAGTAATGACGAAACTTGCTTTTCAGATGACAGAACAGGAACGGCAAGAGAAGTTATTCAAATGGTTTCCGAATGGACGATTATTGTTACTCGACGCGTCAGGTGAAATCATATCCGAGAAGAAAGGGGAGTGTGCACTATGGACTGGTTGAAATGGATGTTTTCGACCTGGACGATGATTCGTCTCAGTGGGCTAGCGGGTCACTTTTTGATGACATTATCCGTATTAGCTGGATTACTAGGCTCATTTCCGAATCTCCGAAAACAAAAAGCACGACTTCATAACATCCATCTCTATGGCGGATGGGCCGGACTGCTCGCGATTGTCCTCCACGCGACGTTGATTATCGTGGATACGTATGCACCGCTATCCATCCTCGAGATTTTGATACCGGGCAACGCTTCTTACGAACCACTGTGGAATGCCTTTGGGACAATCAGTCTTTATCTCTTCGGTTTTGTCCTGATCACGTCGGACTTCCTAAAAGAGACGCTCGGAAAAACCTTATGGAAATTAACGCACTGGCTTGTCTTACCGGCTTGGGGGTTGATGACGCTCCATGGTCTCTTCATCGGGACAGATACGGGAACGTTGTTTACGACAATCTGGTACGCGACTTCGACACTGACATTCATCGTACTGATTCTTTACCGGATGCGTCTGCGTCCTAAAACAAAAGTTCAAATAAAACCGGAATCCTCGACGTCTTAAGAGGATTCCGGTTTTATTCATTGTTGCTCGAGCCACTTCGTCCACGCGACAAAAGCGTCTTCCCGATTTTCGATGTAGTTGTGATCACTGTCGACGACCAGTTCTTCGAAATAACCGGCGTTTTGAAGGAGGTCGTGGTGGAGCGCTTTGACAGATGTTTCATCCCGTTCAGATGTGACGAGCAATGCCGAGCGGTTCTTTAGTTCTTCCTTGAGCGCAAGAAGGTTCCAACTCGCATGGTTAGCTTTTAACTCCTCGAGTAACGTGTCACCGTCAGTCGCTGTAAGGAAAGACGCACCGCGGCTGAGAACACCGCGTAAGGCGTCCTCGTGTTCCGGGTAGTCGAGGATCAGTTGACCGATTAGACCGAAGTTGAACGGAGAAATTCCGATGTAGTGTTTGATGTGCGGAACAGCAGCAAACGCGTGTAGACCAGCAAATCCACCCATGCTGTGACCGACAATCGTAATTTGGTCGCCGAGCACATCATGCTGTTCTATAAAGGTCGGAGAAGCGACGTGCTCCATGATCGCTGTCGCATCTTCCAGGACATGACGAAAACGGAACGCACCCGGGCTGCCGATGCTGCCGCGGTAAGAGGTCACGAGGACATGGTAGCCGATTTCTTGGAGACGGACCGCCCAGTCCATGTTCAATTGTTTCCCGGGAAACCCGTGGAAGAGGACGATTAACGGAGCGGGACCTGTACTTGCCGGAGAATATAGACGACAAAATAGCGCTTCGTTCCCTCCGCTCGGTATGGCAATTAAAGAAAGACTAGCTTTGTTCGTGATTGTTTCCATCTCATTCGCTCCTTTAAAAAGTTTCGTATGTTTCATAGTGTGATACAAGTTAGGAAGCAAAGCAATCGTTAAGTCTATGAACAAAAAATAAAGTAAGAAAAGAACGTTTTGCGCCCCGCCGTTTGAGAGCCGGGATAGGGGTGTGCTTGAAATCGACTAGCTTGTAGTCTGCCGCGCGTCTCCGCCTTGTCTCGTCTCCGAGCGGCGGGCGTTCACGCCGCTTCACTGCGTTGCAGGGTCGCGGACGCCCGCTTTTCGCTACGGAAGCGATCCAAGCCGGAATGCGCTTCAAGATATTCGCGTTACATGTCGTGCTTCTTAGGGAGAACTAAAAAAAGCTTTCTTTTTTTGTTGACTCCAGGTCAGAGATCTTCCGTTTCGAATTGCAGCATACTGATATAAAGAGGTGCGTAGTGTGCCGCGCGTTTCCACCTTGTCTCGTCTCCGAGCGGCGAGCGTCCACGCCGCTTCACTGCGTTGCAGGGTCGCGGACGCCCGCTTTTCGCTACGGAAGCGATCCAAGCCGGAATGCGCTTCAAGATATTCGCGTTACATGTCGTCCTTCTTAGGGAAATCTTAAAAAAGCTTCGCTTTTCCGTTGACTCCTACGGGATAAGGCGCGTTTTAACGCGCTGTCAGAGGCAGGCGAGACCCTGCTTCTTGTCCTTACGGGACAAGAAGCAACGGCTTGCGCCTCGCCCGAGGAAAGCAACGGAAAGGAAGAAGCTTTGAATCACTACCATTCGTCCAAAGGAGCTGACAAGTCATGCGCTTGAGAAAAGCAACGGAAAGGAAGAAGCTTTGAATCACTACCGTTCACCCAAAGGAGCTGACAAAATCCGCATTACTGCCATTCTCTTTTTCGATAAAAAACAAAAAGAGCCGCCCCAATCAACAGGGCGGCTCAAATCATCGTTCTTAAAAGAATAAGAGGGAATCAATCAAAAGACTTTTGTCGTCCATGATTCACAGTTCCATAAGTCAGTTGCGACTGCTTCATAAAATTCAGGTTCGTGTGAAATCAAGAGGACCGTTCCTTTATATTCTTGCAAGGCCCGTTTCAATTCCTCTTTCGCTTCGACGTCCAAGTGGTTCGTCGGCTCATCGAGAACCAGAATGTTTGATTCCGTGTTCATCAGCTTACAAAGACGGACTTTCGCCTTCTCTCCACCGCTGAGTACTTCGATTTTAGATTCGATGTGTTTTGTCATCAAACCACATTTCGCGAGCATCGCCCGGACTTGTTGTTGCGTCAAGGATGGGAACGTCCCCCAAATTTCTTCGATACACGTGTTCGAATTCTTCTCTTTGATTTCTTGTTCGAAATAGCCGATGTGCAAGTTTTCACCGCGATCGACCATCCCTGAAACAGCGGGGATTTCACCGAGTAAACTTTTCAGTAACGTCGACTTCCCGATTCCGTTCGCACCATGCAATGCGATTTTCTGCCCCCGTTCGATTGTTAAATCGAGCGGACGCGAGAGGGGTTCGTCGTAGCCGATGACAAGACCTTTTGCTTCGAACATCAGCTTGCTTGGTGTCCGAGCCGTCTGGAAATGGAATTCCGGTTGCGGACGTTCTTGTGCAAGCTCGATGACATCCATCTTGTCGAGTTTTTTCTGACGGGACATCGCCATGTTTCGTGTCGAGACACGCGCCTTGTTACGGGCGACGAAATCTTTAAGTTCAGAAATTTCTTGCTGTTGGCGCTTAAAGGCAGACTCCAGCTGTTTCTTTTTCGCTTCATGGACCGTCAAGAAATTATCATAGTCACCAACATAACGGCTCAAGCCTTGATTTTCCATATGGTAAATCAAGTTGATGACGCTGTTTAAGAATGGAATATCATGCGAAATCAAAATGAATGCATTCTCGTAATCGTTGAGATACCGTTTCAGCCATTCGATGTGTTGCACATCAAGATAGTTGGTCGGCTCATCCAGTAACAAGATATCTGGTTTTTCAAGTAAGAGCTTCGCAAGTAAGATTTTTGTACGCTGACCGCCACTTAATTCATGGACATCACGGTCTAAGCCGATTTCATCGAGACCAAGTCCGCGGGCGATTTCTTCGACTTTTGCGTCGATCGTATAAAAATCATTATTCGTTAAAATGTCTTGTAAGACACCGACTTCCTCAAGCATCTTTTCGAGTTCTTCGGGCTCGACTTCACCCATCTTCGCATACAGGTCATTGATTTCTTGTTCGATATCGAACAAGTATTGGAATGCCCCTTTTAGCGCATCACGAATCGATAAACCTTTCGCAAGGATGGCGTGCTGATCGAGATAACCGACACGAACGTGTTTCGCCCATTCGACTTTCCCTTCATCCGGTTCGAGCTGAGAAGTGATGATGTTCATGAAGGTTGATTTCCCTTCACCGTTTGCTCCGACGAGGCCGATGTGTTCACCCTTTAACAGGCGGAACGAGACATCTTCGAAAATCGCACGATCACCAAAGCCATGGCTTAAGTTTGATACCGTTAAAATACTCATAACTACTCCCTTATTTCATGAATTCAACGCTGTGATTAGACACCTGTACGTTTTTTCTGGTTGTTCGTCTTTTTCGTCTTCTGGCTCGTCATTTGTTTCGTTTCCGTTCCACGAAGACCAGTCGGACGTTTTGTTTGTGATTGTTTTTTTGCTTTCAATTGTTCAATCATCGCTTCTTGAAGTGATAATTTTTTTGGTTGTTCGCTCATGTGTGTTCACCTCGATTAATTCGTTCTTATCTTATAGTATGCCAAAAAAAACGCTTTTTGAAAACGAACTCTACTTAATTCATCCTTTTAACGGACAACCTGACCGAGATAAATGACATAACAATTCCGGTCGATGTCGATTTCGCAGCTGTCACGTTCAAAGGTTCCATGCTCTGGCACGGTCACCTTATCCTTAATTAAATAGCGCATCGCTTGGACGTGGTTCGGGACGGTCATCGTTTTGATAAGTGGTGATGTACTGCTTGGCATGTACCGGCGAAACTCGATGTGAATTTGATGAGGCGGATAAATCCGGTCCTCTGCATCGAGCGGAGAGGCTTCGACGTGATCGACGATCAGCTGATCGTACTCGCCCTCCATTTCGTTGGAGCGTAATTCATACAGTTGGCCTTCGATGATATGAAATTCACATAATTGATGAGCGATGATTTCATCCGGTTCGATTGCGAAACGACTGTATTGATAAATCGACTTATATTCATCTTGATCTTCGACATAATAAGCAAGTGACATCGTGATTCCTCCTTGTAACGGCATGATATGTTCTACTCGGACGATCAGAAAAAAGTTCCGGTACGACAAGGAAACTTTTTTAAGAGAAAAAGCGTATACTTAGAATAACAAATTGTTAAGAAAGGGGTATGAATCGTGAGATGGATGAAACAAGCATCACTTGCGGCGACGCTTTTGATTGGAACGACACTCAGTGGTTGCGGTGCAGACGATGCGCAAGCCGAACGTCCGGATGATCCGGATTGTGACGATTATGAATATGATAATGAAGAAGGCGTCTGGTATTGTGATGATGCAACATCGACCCATTCTGGTTTTTATTACTGGGGAGGCAGTTATTTTGCATCCCGTGCCCTGATGCATAGTGCGATGCGGACGAAAGGCTATACGCCGAAGTCGAACGCAGTCAAAAGTTATAATGCGAAGACAAAAGGATTCGGGACGGGATCGTCGTCTGGTTTCTTTGGCGGATGAGTGAACGAGAGGATTTATATGGTGACATTGAGTCGTTTTGGGATGAGTTGGATGGTGAAATCTATGCGTTGACTGATGTTTTAACGGTTTCGTCGCGGACGCTGGAGCGCTTGCGGGTAGCTGCCCGAGACGTGTATCTGATTTTTGAGAAAGTCGCACCGATTCTACGAACGATGGAAGACGATGCGTTACTCGAGCTCGGGTATCCAAAACAAGCACTTCCCTTTCTCCGTCTAGAGACGATGCGCCCCTTATCAATCATCAGTCGGCTCGACTTCATCGTGACGGATGATCGGATTTCCGTCATGGAGTGGAATGCCGATACGCCGACGTTCATTAAAGAATCGTTTGACGTCAATGACCGGATTGCGCAAAAACGCCACATGATGGCAGTGAACCCGGATGAAGCGGCGAAATTAGCGACAAGCATCCGTCGCGCCGTCGCAGCAGCGACACATCGAACGCAGCAACGCCCGCATGTCGTCTTTACGTCACATGGGGACAATATCGAGGATCGTCTGACGACAGAATACTTGCAAGGGTTCGTGGACGGGGCAGCGTATTGCCCGCTTAACGCCCTTGAAATTCGACCGGAAGATGGATTGTACGACCAGGACGGACGACGGATTGATATTTTATACCGTCAGACCTTTCCGATTGAAATGGCGCTTCTCGATCGCGATGACACGGGACGTGAACTCGGTGTCTTATTGTTACAACTCGTCGAACAAGGATTGCTCGAGATCATCAATCCACCATCGGCGTTTCTGATGCAAGCAAAGTCCGTTCTTGCAGTGATTTGGGCACTGCATGAAGCAGACCACGCTTATTTAACAGGACGTGATCATCAAATCATAGAACGTTATTTTTTACCAACGTATCTTGAACCAGATGTATTTCTTGAACAGCGACACGCCTTTGTCGAGAAACCGGTTTTTGGCAGAGAAGGTGATACGGTAACGATCTATCAAGCAGATGGTCGTATCCTGTTATCGAATGAACAGTGTTCCTTTAGTGACCAAGCATCGGTTTATCAACAGTATCAAGCATTGCCGACGCATGTACTTAGTAATGGAGTGGAAGTGGCCTATATGTTTGGCGTGTTCGTCCTCGGTGGTCGGGCAAGTGCGATTGCTGTCCGAGCAGGCGAACGAATCACCGGAAATCGTTCTTACTTTTTACCGATTGGGCGATTGCAAGATTGAGAGGAGGAGACAAGATGAAAGCAGCCATTTTAGGAGCAAGCGGTTTAGTTGGACAAGAGTTAGTCGATCAATTATTAGCGAATGATGCGTATGAGGAAGTTCATGTGCTCGTTCGTCGACCCATGAACCGGTTTCATCAAAAGCTGGAAGAATGGGTGATTGACTTTGATCGCGTGACGGAAATCGAATTGCCGACGGTGGATCACGTCTACTGCGCGCTCGGAACGACGATTAAACAAGCGGGGTCACAAGCAGCATTTCGTCAGGTCGACTACACGTATCCGATTGAAGTCGGACGTGAATTGCTCGATTTAGGGGCGACACGCTTCGCGCTCATTTCAGCGCTCGGCGCACATCCGAATGCAAAAACGTTCTACAATCGTGTCAAAGGAGACACAGAGAACGGACTACGGGTTCTTGGCTACGAAGCTTTATTGATTTTCCGTCCATCGCTCTTGTTAGGGGAGCGAGAAGAGTTCCGGTTTGGCGAACAGGCGGCGGCTCGTGTCTCAACGGTTCTTCGCCCGTTATTAAAACGGAGTCCTTATGCCCCAATCGAAGCGAGTAAAGTAGCGAAAGCGATGATGGAGCAAACACTCCATGCGCCCCCGGGTATTACCATCGTTGAATCAAAAGACATGCAAAAATGAGCGAACGGATTCCGTTACGCTCTTTTTTTTTGCTTAAAATTAATATTTGACTAGTCAAATGATTTACGGTTGAATGATAAGGTGCTGTCTCCTATATAAAAAGAAGTGAGACAATTCAGTTAAAAACGTGTAAATCTTTTAATCGATTACGAGACGCTTATCATTTGGGGAAAGCGGGAAAAAAGGTTTTAGATTATGCACGAATACAATGGTAGACGAAAGGAGCCTTCATTATGGCAGATTTTGATCGCGATCAGGTCTACAAGACTGTTCCGCAAAAAGGGTTCTTCGGAAACCCGAAAGGATTGTTCACACTCTTCTTCACAGAGTTCTGGGAACGATTCTCCTACTACGGGATGCGCGCCATCCTTATATTCTACATGTACGACTCTGTTGCGAACGGTGGACTCGGAATTGATAAAACGACTGCCGCTTCCATCATGGCCGTATATGGTTCACTTGTCTATATGTCGGGAATCATCGGAGGATGGGTCTCCGACCGTCTGTTAGGGACATCACGGACCGTCTTTTATGGTGGTATTCTCATCATGCTTGGACATATCGTGTTAGCTCTACCAGCCGGAATCACGGCATTATTCATCTCGATGGGCTTAATCGTCATCGGGACGGGATTCTTAAAACCGAACGTATCGAACATCGTCGGAGATTTGTACAGCAAAACGGATAACCGCCGTGATGCTGGATTCAGTATCTTCTATATGGGAATCAATGCCGGTGCATTTTTAGCACCACTCGTCGTCGGTAAAGTTTCAGATACGGCAGGATACCATGCTGGTTTCGCACTCGCTGCGGTCGGGATGTTCGCCGGTCTTGTTGTGTTCATATTGACGAAGAAAAAGAATTTAGGTCAAGCCGGAACATACGTCTTGAATCCGCTAGAAGGCGAGGAACGGAAACGTTTCTTTAAAATTGCGACAGTTGTCGTCATTGCGCTAGCAGTTCTCGGAACGATTGCCGCATTGACAGGTTTACTAACGATCGACCGCTTTACGTTGATGGTGACGTTCCTCGGAATCTTGATTCCGATTGCGTATTTCACATTCATGTTACGCAGTCCGAAAATTACAGATGATGAGCGTTCGCGTTTATTCGCCTACATCCCACTCTTTATCGCAGCAGCTGTTTTCTGGGCGATTCAAGAGCAAGGGTCATATGTCTTATCAATCTTTGCAGATGAACGGACAGACTTATCTTTCTTAGGCTTTGAGATTCAGCCTGCGTTCTTCCAGTCATTGAATCCATTGTTCATCATCGTGCTTGCACCAGTCTTTGCAAGCTTTTGGGTCCGACTCGGTGATCGTCAGCCGACGACGATGCAAAAATTCTCGTTCGGTCTGATTTTCGCAGGACTTTCGTTCATCGTCATGATGTTGCCTGGACTATTGTTTGGTACAGACACAATCGTTAGTCCGCTCTGGCTCGCACTCAGTTTCTTCCTCGTCGTGATTGGTGAGTTGTTACTATCACCAGTCGGTTTATCGGCAACGACGAAACTGGCACCAGCGGCTTTCTCGGCACAGACAATGAGTCTTTGGTTCTTAACGAATGCAACGGGACAAGCCGTCAATGCACAGATCGTTAAATATTACGGGAAAGAAACAGAAGTCGCGTACTTCGGAATTACAGGTGTCGTCGCGATTGCACTCGGACTTCTCTTGTTTGCTTTTGCACCAAGGCTCCAAAAATATATGCGTGGTATTCGCTAAGCTCGAATCCACAAAAAAAGGCAGGAACTCGGATTCTTTTTCCGAGTTACCTGTCTTTTTGTTAGTCATTTGTCCGAATATGGCGTAATGATTCTGCGAACAGGGCAACAAGCGTCCCGAGCACCAGTCCGTTCGACATCAGTGTCGTGACGAGTGGAGGGAGATCGGCTGTCGCACCTTTTGGTAAGAGCAAGGCACCGATTCCGACGAGGACCGGTAACCCGACCGTAATCATTGCCGTTTGCCGATTTAAGTCGCGTGCTGCTTCCGTGACGCCGATGATAGCCATCCCGGCAACAATCGGGGCAACCATCGCATAACCGACGGCAACAGGAATTTTTGCAATCAAACCGACGAATGGCGTGACGATACTTAAAAATAAGCAAATGACGTTCGCAATCGCAAACGATTTACGATCCGTGTTATCCGTCGAAGCGATGAATCCGGCTGTTCCGGAAATCGCGACGGGACCGACCGTACCGAACATCCCGGCAAAAATCTGTCCGACACCGGCCGTGACACCGGCTGTTCCGACTTGTCCTTTGACGTGTTCGCCACGTTTCGCACTGATGATGCGCTCGATGACTTTGATGTTCGCGAGCACGTTCGTCATCAACAGTAAAGAAATGATTAAGGCTGTCGGGAGAAGGGTCCAGTCCAGATGAATTCCGCCGAACGGGAATAAATCAGGAAGAGTAAAGAATGGACCATCGAAGCTCGGCATCTCGGCGCGTCCGATCAAGGCAAACATGCTCCAACCGACGAGCAGCGTGATGAGTAAGGCATACTGACGCAAACGATCGCTACGTTCGAGATAAAGTGAGATGATGACGGTCAATACGGAAATGACGGCAGGTAACACTTGAATCTTACCGTTTTCCAGGTTGAGTAGCCCTTTCATGACGGAGCCCGACAGTTGGGCAGACAACAGGAGCATATAAACGCCGATGACTTGTGGCGTGAACAAGGGAACGAGTCGTCGTAAAATACCCGTTACTGTCAAAATGATACAGATGATGCCACTTAAGATGAGGAGAAAACCAAGTGATTGGAGTGTGTTCGAGTAACTCCCGTACAATGTAATGCCGATTGAGGAGTAGAGGGCGAAGACACCCCACCAAATCCCGGCCGGTCCTTCCATGATCGGTAGACGATGACCGAGGAACACTTGGAATAAGCTTAAAATCGCAAAAACGAACAGACAACGAGATAGGAAAGCCAATGTGTCCGCGCTCGATAGTTCAAACGATGCGGCAATGGCGAGTGGCGGGGCGATGTTAGTACAGATAATAAACAAAAACCACTGAATCGTGGAGACTACGGTACGTGGCAAAACAAATGATTCCCCTTTCAAAAGAAACGATACTTTTTTCATCTTAAACCAATTATTGAAAAAGCGATAGATACGCTTACATTGACTGAAAATTTAGAAAATAATTTTCATATGTGATTTTTCACATGAGATGGGGTAGGAGTTAAGAGGGAGGAATGAATATGAAAAAGTGGCTCAAGCGAATCAGCATCGGTTTCATCATACTCATCGGGCTTGTCATCGGAGCCTTCATGGTCTGGGCGCAATTTGATTATGATCCGTCAAAAGAAGCAAACACATATGTTGAACAACAGATCGGACAGGATTATCAGTTTGGTGATCCGGAGAGTGAAGTCGGATTTGTGTTTTATCAAGGGGCGAAGGTCGATCCGGGTGCCTACAGTTATATCGGGAGTCAGTTAGCGAAGAACGGACATTTCGTCGTCATCCCGAAATTACCATTTAATATCGCATTACTCGACGCAAACGCGGCCTTACCGATTATCGATGCACATCCGAAAATCAAACGATGGTATGTGATGGGACATTCGTTAGGTGGAAGTGCCGCTTCGACGGTACTTGAGGATAATTCGAAGATTAAAGGAATCATCTTTCTCGCGTCCTATCCGATTGATACCATCGATACACCGTCCTTGACGGTCTATGGCGGACGGGATGGCGTCTTACCTGTAGCGGACATCGAAGCAAGTAAAAAAAATCTTCGATCGGACGCGACATTCCATTTCATCGAAGAGGGCAATCACGCGAATTTCGGGATGTACGGCGCACAAAAGGGCGACAACACGAGTCCATTAATACCAAAAGTACAACAGGATGAGGCGATTGAAGCAATTGAGTCATTCCTTTCATCGAATTAAAAAAGCCTTTCCGTCTAGCCATTTTACGAAGCTAGACGGAAAGGTTTTTTACGTTTTAGTCGAGACGACGTGATACCTCGTCGAGTGTCGGTAAAGCAGCCATCGCCCCTTTGACGGACGCGGCAAGCCCGCCGGAAATCGCGGCAAACCGCCCGATGTCCTGCAGTTCATCTTCATCCCAATCGAATGCAAAGGACCGCGTCGCACACTGGTGTAGCAAACCAGACATAAAGGCGTCACCTGCTCCGGTCGTATCGACGGCATCCACCGAAATCGCGTTGATCTCTGCCATCGCACGATTCGTATAGAGTAAGGATCCCTCGCTGCCCCGTGTGACGGCGAGCAACTGAATCGGATATTCAGCAAGCAGTTCGGCTGCCCCTTCATCCAGGTTCGTTTGGCCGGTCAAGAAGGTCAATTCCTCTTCTGCTAACTTAACGATTTGCGCGTCAGGCAGGACGGACTGAATCGTCATCCGGGCGACATCGAGATTCGACCATAACGATTCGCGGAGGTTCGGGTCGTAAGAAATCGGGACCTGATGCTCTTTTGCGAGCGCGATGGCACGACGTGTTGCTGCGACGGCATCACCGGAGATTAAGGAAATCGAACCGATGTGAAGTAAATCGGCTTCCGCCAGTGCGTCCGGAACATCTTGTTCATGAAAGCTCATATCGGCACGATACGTGTTGATGAATTCAAAGGACCGTTCGCCGTTTTTAGCATTTGTGACGAGGACAAGCCCCGTTTTATTCGTTGCGTCAAGAACGATGTGATCCGTCTTGACCCCATAGTGGTGGAGTGTATCTTTCAAGAAATGCCCCATCGAGTCATCCCCGACAGCACCGAGAAAATAACTGTCGGCGCCAAGGCGGGCAAGTCCGACGGCGACATTGGCGGGAGCACCGCCGGGATTTTTTTGGAACGTCGTATTGCTGTCATCGAGTGGAATCAAATCGATTAATGCTTCTCCAAGACTAAAAATTTTCATCATAGTTCGCTCCTTTCTGAATCCGGTCGAATCCGTTCGACATGAAGTGCCATATAGCCAACTTCAGAGTCGGGGACGGTCGTTTTTAATTCCTGTTCGAGCCAAGCGGCCATACTTTCTGCACAACGAAACGCATCCGCGTAACGTGTTTTGACAGCAGATAAAATGACATCATCCATATCGTGGAGTGTCTGTCCCTGCTCAATCCGGGCGAGGACAAGTTTCATATGTGTGAAGAATCGGTAATACGTCATGGAAGTCGTTTCGATCGTTTGACCAAAGAAACTCTCGATTTGTTCACGTAATTCGTTCAACAGAGTAGCAGTTTGTAGTGCCGTCGCCATATTCGGATGCTGTTGGCGGGCGTTAAAGAGGTGAAGTGCGATGTTCGCGGCTTCCTCCTTTGGTAATACAACAGCAAGTGTCTGTTCGATTTGCGCAACCGCCCATGCTCCGATTTTGTACTCGGCTGTATATAACAAGCGAATTTCTTCCGCGAGCCGATTGTGGACGACAAGATTTTCACGTGCTAAGCGAACGGCATGGGCGAGGTGATCCGTCAGACTGACATGGATATAATCATGAAAAGGTGTCTGAAGTTCGCCTTCCGCATAAGAAATGATTTGTTCGGACAAATCAATGATTTCTAATGGGGTCGTCGTTAAGATTTCTTTAAACAGTTCAGCATTTTCGAACGAGGGAATGAACATCTTTTCGATTTTCGAGGGATCGACGGGATCTTTTTTCTTTTTACCGAAAGCGATCCCCGGTCCCATGATGATGCGTTCTTGTCCTTGTTCTTTTGTGACGATGGCATTGTTGTTGAGTACTTTATGAATAATCAGCCTGACTCCTCCCTTCTCCCTTTATTATACGGGTAACAGTGCTCAGAACAAAACCGACAAATGCGACCCGACGAGTATACTCGTGAGGGTCGCATGTCTTTTTTACTTAAGCGGCTAAATCGGTTTGTTTTTGTTTTCGTGCATCAAGACGCATGAGGATGACAGTCGCGATGAACGCTGTCGCGACAGCAATCGCAAAACCGACAAGGTAGTTGATTAAGTTCGAAGCACCAAGTGGAGCGACGATTGCAATCATCGGTATGCCCGTCAAACCATAAGCGTTTGCAGCGACTTGCGTCAAGACGACGTAGCCACCGCCGATTGCGCCACCAATCGCACCACCGATGAACGGTTTACCGAGTCGAAGATTCACCCCGTAGATAATCGGTTCCGTAATACCAAGAAATGCTGAGAAGGCAGAGGGTAAAGCGAGCGTTTTTAATTTAACGTTTTTCGTCATGAAGTAGACAGCAAGACCGGCTCCACCTTGCGCGACGTTCGCCATCGACCAGATAGGTAACAGGAAGTTTTTCCCGATGCTCTTATCAGCAAGCAGTCCCGCTTCAATCGCATGGAAACTATGGTGCATTCCTGTGATGACAATCGTTGAGTAGAGACCACCGAACAAGAGACCGGCGACGACCGAGAATTGTTCATAGAAGAAGACGAGTACGAATGAAATCCCTTTACCGAGCAATGTACCAAGTGGTCCGATGACGATGAGGGCAAGGAATCCTGTGACGAGAATCGTCACGAACGGTGTGACTAACAAATCAAGTGTTTCCGGTGTCCGTTTACGGACTTGCTGCTCAATTTTCGCCATGACCCAAACCGTTAAGAGGACAGGGAAGACCGTCCCCTGATAACCAATCAGTTCGATGTTCATCCCAAGGAAGTGCATCACTTCCGGTTCACTGTTTCCGAGTGTCCAAGGGTTGAGCAGAGAAGGGTGCGTCATGATTCCACCAATGACCGCACCGAGATATGGATTGGCACCGAACTCACGCGCGGCAGAGAAACCGATCAAAATCGGTAAGATGATGAAAGCGGAAGACGAGAACATGTCAAGCAGTTGGACGATCGGTGAAGCCCCGTCGACCCAACCGAAGGCTTTAATCATTCCGAGTAAGCCCATCAACAGACCGGCGGCGACGATTGCCGGAATCAATGGTACGAAGACATTTGAAAGCGACCGGGCAAGGCGCGCGAACGGATTTAATTTTTGGGAAGCTGCTTTCTTCACGTCGACTGATTCTTCACCATTGACGTTGACACCAGCGAGGGGAGCGAACTCCGCGAATACTTTGTTGACGGTCCCGGTCCCAAAAATGATTTGATATTGACCTGAACTCGAGAAAGCACCACTGACGCCGTCAAGATCTTCGAGTGCCGCTTGATCGACCTTCGATTCGTCATGAAGGACGAGACGGAGACGTGTCGCACAATGCGCTGCTGTGATGATATTTTCACGACCACCGACAAGGGTAAGGACCTGCGCAGCTGTTTTTTTGTAATCCATTTGAATTCCTCCTTTTAGGAAAGGTGTGCGACTGGTCAGCCCACAAAAAAAGGCAAGACCGAACAACACCTAAACGTTCTAGGTGTTGCATCGGTCTTGCCAGCCGTACTGTCACAATCCGCACTATTTGCTTGTTGGCTTTATCATAAAGCAAAAAAGAAAGCGTTGTCAACAGTCAAATTGGATCTTTTTGAATCGCGATATCGACTTCGACACCAAAGTGATCGGAAACGATTGGCGCCAGTACTCCGTCAAACGTCACACCGACACGCGCGCCATCAATTTTGCGATTCGAGAGCACTAAATCAATCCGTAAGCCATGCTGGTTCTCTTCCCAACCGTCAATCTTACCTTCGACGGTTTCGACACCAACCGTCTCTTCCGCTAGAAGGAACAGGTCATGGAGACCCCGTTCAACCATATAATCGTAACCGGTCTCCCGTTCGAAGGCATCATTGTTGAAGTCACCTAAGAAGAGGGTCCATTCGAGTGGATCCATCCGAGCAATCAAATGATTGAACTGCTCGCTGAACGGTTCGTCGGCATCTTCCCACCAACCGAGATGACAAGAGTTGAACGTAATTTGTGTTCCATCGACATCAATCGTCGCGCGGACGATTTTGCGTGACTTCCAGTCCATCGTATCTTGGCTTCGGCTGACATAGTACGAATCGGATTTCAAAATCGGATGTTTCGTCAAGAGGGCGAGTCCCTCTTCGTACGCATCGTATCCGATGTGCGAGAAGTCCCAAACGAATTCATAGTCATGCCCACGTTCTTTAAGTGCTTGTTGAATCATGTAGACGAAATTATCTTCACGGATTGCACCATAAACGATTGGTGTATCCATTAATTGGCTTACTTCTTGTAAGGCGACGACATCATAATCCTGTTGGATGATTTGAGCGACGATTTGATTGATTTTTTCAAGCTGGTGTTCTTCTTGCCAGGAATGGCAATTGAGTGTGAGTAGGCGCATCTGTCGTTCCTCCTGAGTGTTGATTCTGAATAAAGAAAGGTGAAACTCACGGATGAGCTCCACCTTTTTTTATTTACCCTAATTCGTCTGGTTTATGCGCCGATCCGATCTTGGATATCAGACTTCAAGACATCCGCTTTCGGACCATAGATGGCTTGCACGCCGTTATTTTTTAGGATAAGACCAAGTGCGCCATTCGCTTTCCAGTCTTGTTCTTTTGCGACGAGGCTTGGATCTTTGACCGTGACGCGTAAACGTGTCATGCAGGCATCGACGTCTTCGATGTTTTGTTGACCACCGAGCAGTTCGATGATGCGTGCTGCTTGCGAACCGTCAGCGACGACAGTTGCAGCGACTTCACTTGTCCCGTCCTCTTTGACGACGATGTCATCGAGGTAGTTTCCGTTACGACCTGGTGTCGCGTAGTTAAACTTCTTGATGACAAAGCGGAACGTAAAGAAGTTGAGGAAGAAGAAGAACACGCAGACTCCGATGAAACGTAACAAATCACCGATCAGACCAGCTTTCGCGATCAATGGAATCCGGGTCAAGAGTTCAATTGCCCCGAATGCATGGATCCGAAGGTGCATGACGTCAGCAAGTGCGAACGCGACACCCGTCAAGACAGCGTAGACGACGTACAGGACAGGTGCGATGAACATGAACATGAATTCGATTGGCTCCGTGACACCTGTCAAGAACACAGCGAGACCGGCAGACAGGAAGACGGGTTTGTATGCTTTCTTTTTATCTTCGTCGACCGACATATACATCGCGACTGCGACACCAATCAAAGAAGCAAGTGACGTGACGACCTGTCCTTCTTTGAAGCGGGCAGGCACGACGCTGTTGAGTAAGTCGTTATAGCCTTGTGTGTTACCGGCTTGCTTTAAGTTGACGAGATCGGTCACCCAGGCGAGCCAAAGTGGATCTTGCCCGGCTACTGTCGAGCCTTGTGCAGCACCCGTCAGAATTTTATACGTTCCGCCGAGTTCCGTATAATTCATCGGCACAGTCAACATATGGTGAAGACCGAATGGCAGTAGGAGACGTTCGAGCGTTCCGTAAACGAATGGGGCGATGATTGGGGCTGTATCACGTGACGTTGCAATCCAACGACCGAAATCGTTTAGGAGGCCTTGGACGAACGGCCAGACGAGCGATAAAACAAATGCTGCGACGACGGAACCACCGATGACGACGAATGGGACGAACCGTTTGCCGTTGAAAAAGGCGAGTGCATCTGGTAATTTGCTGAAGTTATAGAATTTATTAAAGAGAACGGCACCGAGGAAACCAGAAATGATTCCGACGAAAACGCCCATATTAAGAGCGGGTGCACCGAGTACAGAAGTGAAATAATCTTTTACGATCAAGTCAGATCCGAGTAACGAACTAACCGTTGCTTTCGGATCAGCGAGCATCGTTGAATTGACACCGAAGATTGCACCCGTTACGCGGTTGACTAAAATGAACGCGAGTAATGCGGCAAAGGCACCACCGGCACGTTCTTTAGCCCATGAACCACCGATCGCGACGGCGAAGAGGACGTGGAGATTCGTAATGATGGCCCAACCGAGATCTTCAACAATTCTTGCAATCGTTTGCACAATGGTGATATCGCCACCGTACATCCCGATTAATTTTCCGATTGAAATCATGATTCCGGCAGCTGGCATAACTGCAATGACAACCATTAAAGCTTTTCCGAGCTTTTGCCAAAAGTCGAATGAAATTGTTTTACGCATGTTTTCTCACTCCTCAGACAGACTATTTTCTCTTTATTGTGCAAATATGTAAGCGATTAATGCAACCGTTTGCATTTAAAATTGTAAGCGATAACCTTTTAAAAAGCTAGTCTTTTTTAATGAATAATTTGAAATTATATTTCATATAGTGAAAAATATTAAACTAAAATGTGTTTTGAAAATGAAAAGCGGGAATAAACTAAAAGTAGCATCGGGTAGGAGTAGCTGGGAGACGATAAAGGAGACTGAAAACTCATGAATCAAGCGATGAATCCACTTGCGAATTATGGAGAGCGTATCCAAACATTACGTGAGCGACAGAACATCGACCAAGAAAAACTTGCGCTTATGACGGAAACAACGTTTGAGATGATTCAACGGATTGAGTCAAGTATCGCGCATCCGTCCGTTTCGATGATTGATCGCTTAGCGAAGGCGCTGGGCGTTCCTTATGAGCACCTCTTACGACATACTTGGTCAGCAGAAGCGATTCATGCTCAGGCAGAACGAGAAAAAATCGTGGATTTACCATCGAGCTGACGTTCATACACAGTCGATTAGATAGAAGAAAAGCCAAATTCTCGTGAAATGATCACGTCAGGAATTTGGCTTTTTTTGATGGTTTTCGGATTAACGGTTATCGACCGTTTCTGGATAAAGATCATGGTTGAACAAACGGTGTTCTGCCATTCTTTCGTATTTTGTACCGGGTTTTCCGTAGTTATAGTACGGATCAATCGAGATGCCACCGCGTGGTGTAAATTTCCCCCAGACTTCAAGGTAGCGCGGCTCCATCAATTTGACGAGGTCTTTTCCGATGACATTGATGCAGTTCTCATGGAAATCCCCGTGATTACGATAGCTGAAGAGGTAAAGCTTCAATGATTTTGACTCGACGAGTTTTTCGTCAGGAATGTACGAAATATAGATGGTCGCAAAGTCCGGTTGATTCGTGATTGGGCAAAGGCTCGTGAATTCCGGTGCATTGAACTTAACGAAGTAATCGTTCTCTGGGTGACGGTTCGGGAACGCTTCGAGCACTTCCGGTTGATATTCAAAAATATAAGGAACGGCCTTTTGACCGAGCAAAGATAAGTCGTTTAAATCTTCTGGACGCATGAATAGAACTCCTTTTTAAACGCCACGATCGTTCGCGAAAACGAGGGCGTGCAGTTGTGGTAGAACACGGGCATGATTAAATCGTTCATCTTGCGCAACGCGTTCCCATAAAGTTTTTAAGTCGGACAACATCCGCGGAGCAATCGTACCTTCTTCCGCCGGATCCGGATTACCGAGTGATAGATACAGTGTTTTTAACGCATATCGTTCAGAAATCGCTGCTGCGAAGTCGAGGTCCGCTTCGTCGAAGATGACGATTTTGACAGCACGTTGCAGTTCAGGGAGTCGTTTGAAGAAGACGTCGAGCCGATCGTAATCGACCGTCATGCCACTTGACGGCGGCTTCGGGCTGACGGTGACGTCTTCGATATCGAGTAACCAGTTTTGCCAATACGAACCCTGTGTTTCGACAGACATCGTGATGCCACGTGCCTTTAAGGCGTCGACGAGCGTACCGATTGATGCGTGGAGCAATGGATTCCCCCCGGAGATCGTCACGTGCCCATACGAACCGAGCGCATCGAGACGCGTTAGGATATCTTCTGCCGTCAGGAGGTCCGGTTTTTCTGATCCGTCCCAGGTAAAGGCAGAATCACACCAGGCACATGAATAGTCGCATCCGCCTGTCCGGACGAACATTGTTTTTTGTCCGATCGAACGACCTTCTCCTTGAAACGTTGGACCAAAAATTTCAAGCACAGGAATCTTTGGTATTTTTTTCAGTTGACTCATGCTTCATTCATCCATTCGCGGCGGACTTCAGCGAAGGCAGTCGGTGTCTCATATAACTTGACGAATTCGACACGGAGACCGCGTTCGTCCGGTAAATGCTGTCCGAGCGTTTCAAAAATCCAGGCCGACATGTTTTCTGCCGTCGTATTCATATAGGGAAGCGATTCGTTTAAATAACGGTGATCGAGCAATGGTTCGAGATGTTCTTTGAAGATCTTTTTCAGGTCACCAAAGTCAAGTGTCATCCCGCGGTGGTCCAGGAATCCACTGATTCCGAGATCGACGTGATACGTATGACCATGCAAGGCACGGCATTTTCCATCGTAGTCATACAGGTGATGGGCAGCATCAAACGTCAATTTTTTGACGATCATGACGCGTGATTTTGTATAGATGAGCGAGTCGCCGGTCGGGCGCTCGACAGTTTCGGGTGCTTCATAGTTGAATTTCATGGGTAGTTCCCTCCTCGATGTAGGCGTCTAAGCCTTTTTTCCGTAATTCACAAGCTGGGCAGTCGCCGCAACCATCTCCGATAATACCGTTGTAACACGTCAGTGTCCGTTCACGGACGAAATCAAAAGCATCTAGCGAATCGGCTAGCGCCCATGTTTCTTTTTTATCGAGCCACATCAGTGGCGTGTGAATGACGAATGGATAATCCATCGCGAGGTTGAGTGTCACGTTAAGTGACTTGATGAAGGAGTCACGACAATCCGGGTATCCGGAGAAATCAGTTTCGCATACACCCGTGATGATATGGCGGATGCCACGTCCCTTAGCAAGGACGGCTGCGAAAGATAAGAATAGATGGTTTCGGCCATCTACGAATGTAGAAGGAAGTCCATCTTCGTTCGTCGTGATTGTTTGAGTGTGATCGGTCAACGAATTGCTTGTGAGTTGACTGAGGAGTGAGAGATCGAGCTCATGGTGTTTGACACCAAGTTCTGCTGCGATCGTTCGCGCGACTTCGAGTTCCTCGGCATGACGCTGTCCGTAGTTGAAGGTAACGACTTCGACTTCGGAATAGTTCGCGAGTGCCTGAAACAGACAAGTCGTCGAGTCTTGGCCGCCACTGAAGACGACAAGAGCACGTTCATTTTTCATAGTTTACACTTCCATTCCTAGTTTTTGTGACGGAGGAGGTTACGAACTCCGGAGACACAGTCTCAACTATTCACACTAGCAGACGAGCAAAGAAAAGTCGACTCTTTCTCGCGTTGATCGTTGCGGGTTTCAAAAGATTCAGCCTCCTGTGACGCCTGCAGGGAAAAGCGCGCAGAGTCAGCGTCTTGAGTCGTGTGAATCTTTTGTTCTACGAAAAAAACCTCGAACGACGTCGGAGTCGTTTCGAGGTTCTTCATTATAATGGATAGTGGTAATAGCGTTCTTTGACAAGGAGGTCCCGGATGTTCGAGTCTTCCGAAATGACCTTCATCAGTCCACCTGTTTGAGAAGCGTGGGCTTCAAGTGCAGCAACTTTTTGATCCGTATATGCACTGACATCATGAATGAACGTACCTTCGCCAAGTTCGTCTTTTGTGTTGTTCGCAAAAGCGACGGCAAGAAATTCAGGACGATCGGCTTCGTCGATTGCGCGAAGGGCACGAACGACAGCACGTGCTGTTGCTTCGTGGTCCGGATGGACGGCATAGCCCGGATAAAATGAAATCACGCGAGTCGGACGTGTTTTTTGAATCAACTGTCCAATCCGTTCAGCGAGTGCTGCTTCATCTTCGAATTCGACCGTCTTATCCCGTAATCCCCACATTTGAAGATCGGTAATCTGCATTTTTTCAGCTGCTGCGATTAATTCACGTTTGCGGATCGTCGCGAGTTGTTCCCGGTTCGTAAAGACGGGACGTCCCATGTTGCGTCCCATTTCACCGAGCGTCAAACAGGCGTACGTAACAGGTCCGCGGTTCGTTGCATGCTCGATGATTGTCCCGGCCGAGCTGAATGCTTCATCGTCCGGGTGAGGGAAGATGACGAGCAGGTGATCGTGTTCATTGTAAGCCATCATTCTACCTCCTCTGCGCCTTGAGCGAATGGTGTCGGACTGAGCTCAAAAGCAATCGCGAGGCGGCCTTCGACATCATGTCCTGCGATCAAGAGTTGCTCTCCCGCGAATTCATAATCGGTTAATCCTTCACCGTATAGCCATCCGTGGGCAAGTTTAAGACCAATCCGGTATGGACCGTTTCCTGTGATCAAGCCGCGTTCGTATGTGATTTCCGCATTGCGGAAAAACATCCCCGCACTGTGGAACGTCGGGTCTTGGTGCGTCGCATACGCACCGTTCGTTGTTTCGACATGGACGTAAAGTGGTGTGTTCGCATGATCGTCAATGTACTGTTGAACGACCTTTAAATCAAGTGTTTGCAATAGTATCTCTCCCTTCGAATACAGAAAGAAGCCCGCGAATCACTGCGCGGACTTCCTGAACGTGTTAAGACTTAACTGTACGATGTGCAGCATGATCAGTCGGACCGACATATTCATTCAAACGGAATGAGTTACGAATCGCTGCTGTGATAAACGATTTGGCAGTTCGGACAGCTTCTTCGACCGAAGCGCCTTTAGCGAGTTCTGCTGTAATCGCTGCAGAATACGTACATCCTGCCCCGTGCGTATATGGTGTCTCAATGCGTTCATCCTCAATTAGGATAAACTCTTTCCCATCATAAAGCACGTCAACTGCTCGAGGGTGATCAATCTTGCTGCCACCTTTAACGAGGACATATTGTGCACCTTTTTCATGAATCCGTGCTGCTGCAAGTTTCATCTCGTCAATCGTCGAAGGTGTTTTTCCAAGACCGGACAATTGTCCCGCTTCGAAAACGTTCGGTGTGACGACTGTCGCGAGCGGTGTCAAAATGTCACGTAAGGCATTCGCTGTATCCGGGTTGAGTACTTCATCTTCACCCTTACAGACCATGACCGGATCGATGACGACGTTTTTAACGCCTGATGCTTTAATTTTTTCAGCAATGACTTCGATGATTTCGACAGTCGGAAGCATCCCCGTTTTCATTGCATCGACACCGATTCCTCCGAGGACTGTATGGATTTGTGTCCGGACGAGTTCTGCATCGATTGGATAAACCGCATGGTGCCAAGCCTGATCAGGATCTTGCGCGACGATGACTGTCAGCGCGTTCATGCCGTAGACTTCAAGTTCTTGGAACGTTTTTAAGTCTGCTTGGATACCGGCTCCGCCACTCGTGTCAGAACCAGCAATCGTTAATGCTTTACGTTTTGTCATTTGGAATTCCTCCTAATAAAATAGCGCTACTTCTTTTTCTCATCATAGCGAATTATGACCAGAGCGACAACTGCGGCAACTTATGAAGTGTAAGTAAAACCCCCACCTCAAATGAACGAGTGGGGGACGAGACTATTTAATGAAAAGAAAATCAAGAATCGTATAAATCAGAGCGGCGAATGCCATCGAAATCGGTAATGTGATGACCCATGTGATCAGCATTCGTTTAGCCGTACCCCATTTAACGCCTTTTTTACGATGCGATGTTCCGACACCCATGATGGCAGAGGAAATCACATGCGTTGTTGATACAGGAAGGTGAATCGCCGTCGCACCAAAGATGATGGCAGCAGACGTCAAGTCAGCCGCTACGCCGTTGACAGGACGAATTTTCATGATTTGACCACCAACTGTTTTGATGATCCGCCATCCACCGACAGACGTCCCGAGTCCCATCGCGATGGCACAAGAGAGTTTTACCCAAAGGGCCACATCATGATCGGTCTGAAAACCAGAAGAAATCAGGGCGAGGGTGATGATCCCCATCGCTTTTTGCGCATCATTCGTTCCGTGTGTATATGATTGAAGGGCTGCAGTCGCAATCTGCATATGACGGAAGCGACGATTCGTCTTCGCCAAGTTCCCTTTTTTGAAAACTACTTTAAAAATGCCGTAGACGAGAAAACCGAGTGTAAAAGCAAGGATTGGCGAAATCAATAAGGCTTGGACGATTTTTAAGAAGCCTTTTGTTTCAATACCGCCGAATCCGACTGAAGCAACCGCAGCACCGGCAATCGAACCAATCAACGTATGCGAAGAACTGGACGGAATACCGAAGTACCACGTCAATAGATTCCAAGCAATCGCAGAGAGGAGAGCAGCGATGACGACATAACTTCCGTGTTCTAGTGTTGACGGGTCAACAATGTCCCCGGAAATCGTCTTAGCGACTCCAGTAAATGTGATTGCCCCTAAAAAGTTCATCGTCGCAGCAAGGATAATGGCGTGACGTGGTTTCAATGCACGAGTCGACACTGAAGTCGCGATCGAGTTCGCCGTATCGTGGAAACCATTAATGAAATCGAAGCCAAGTGCGAGAATCACGATTATAGCGGTGATGATAAACAGACTATCCATCTCGTTAGCTCCTCACTTATGCGTTTTTCATGATGATCGTTTCAATGACGTTTGCTGCGTCCTGGCAGTAATCGGCGATTGATTCGAGCGATTCATAGATTTCTTTATATTGAATGATTTTAATTGGATCAGTTTCAGTCGCGAACAATGCTTTGATTGATTTACGACGTAAGTCGTCACAAATCGTTTCTTGTTCTTTTACTTTGATGACATGTTCACGCATCGGTTGAAGCTTACGTGCGACAAGAAGGTCCATCGCTAAAGCGAGTTCGTTGACGGCGATATGAATCTCATCGACGAATTTAATCATATGTTCGTCGGCACGGACGATGTTATAAATCTCAAAAATCGCGGAACATTCTTCAAATCCATCGAGTACATCATCCAGTGAGTTCGCGAGTGCAAGCAAGTCTTCGCGATCAATCGGTGTGATGAATGCATTGTTCAAGTCGATGATCAATTGGTGCATCAAGTCGTCACCAGCAGTTTCAAAGTCTTTGACTTTATGCGCGAATTCTTTAACGTCCGCAATACCATTGATTTTAAAATCAACGAAAAACTGAGACGTCTGTTGCAAGTGTTCGGCAATCTCGGATAATTTCACTGCGAATGGATCTTGTTTTTTACTAAACATTTCTTCTGCCTCCATATTAAGAACAAGAATAGAATAGTGAAGTAACTTCACGAGTTCGATTGTATCAGACGTTATTGTAAAAGAATACAACTATGTACCGCGTTTACGAAAACTTAATAAAACTTAAAGTTAATAGGGTTGATAAATTAATAAATAATCTGGATAAAGATTTTTCAAGACTATTTTCTTTGTATTCAATGGGTTTTATCTGTGTTTTTGTTATTGTAATAGTAGGGAATAGAAGAGAAGCAGGAAAAATGTATAACAGAACGAATAAGTACAAAGGATAAAGAAGTAGGTTACAACACAAAGTGAAATAGAGGAGGACGTTTTGTATGCTCGTGCAAAGTTTATGTATACCAAAACACCAATGTATCAAGATTTCAGAGACGGCAACGCTTCGTGAAGCGTTAAAGACGTTAGAAGATACAGGATATCGTTGCGTACCTGTACTCGACCAGTCAGGTCAAGAATTTAAAGGAAATATCTATAAAATGCATATTTATCGCCATGGGATGAATGGTGGCAGTTTAGATGACAATGTCATGACACTCATTAAGAACACATCAAAATTCATCTATACAGCAAGCAATTTCTTTGAAGTCTTCTTTTCGATCAAAGAATTACCATACATCGCCGTACTAAATGATGACGGTCAATTCTTTGGTATTTTACCGCACGGGAAAATGCTTGGGATGTTGGAAGAGGCATGGAATCGTGATTCAGGAAGTTACGTGTTGACGATCGCACTGAGTGAACAAAAAGGTGCTCTTGAAAAAATCGCAAAAATCGTCAACAAATACTCGACGGTTGCTAGTCTCATGACACTTGATGCCAAAAGTAGTGTCATGCGTCGTGTTCTCATTACCCTTCCGCTTGATTGTGATGAGAAAACAAAAAATAAAATCGTGAAGAAATTGAACGAAAAAGGGCTTCGTGTCGTCGCTGTCGAAGACTTGGAACTTCGTGTATAATTAAAAAGGAAAATACGAAAAGGACCTGGCACAACAGGTCCTTTTTTGTTGTGGGAGGAACGTTATGAACATTTTAATGGTTGGTGCAGGATCGATGAGTGAATCGTTGGTCAAAGGATGGATTGATTCAGGAATTGCGCCCGAATCAATTACGATGACGAATCGTGCAGATCGTAAGCGTTTATCAGAGCTCGCTAATGAACATGGTGTTCAAATCATTGAAGAAGAGAATATCGAGTCATTCGATATCGTCGTCTTAGCCATGCAACCTGACGGCGTACTGGAATACGTAGAGCGTCATGAGTGGACGAATCAACTGCTTGTTTCTGTCGCAGCACATATCACACCGGATGAAATTGAACAGATATCAGGTTGCGGTGCAGTCTGTGCGATGCCGAATACACCGGTCGCTTTTCGGACAGGGATGACAGGGCTTTGGTTCGGTCATCAAGTAGCGATGGAACAAAAACAATTGGCGACGGAACTTTTTCTACGCGTCGGTGAGGTGGTAGAAACGGATGAAACGACTATGCCGTTCTTAATGGCTGCTGCTGGCTGCAGTCCGGCTTTCTTCTATGAAATCGTAGGTGCGATGACTCCTGTTTTGACGGAAGCCGGATTTGAAGCACAACAAGCGCGACGGATCATCGCCCAAGCAATGAAAGGGTCGGCCGAACTTTTGCTTCAAGACGATCGACCGACTGAGGCATTGATTGATGATGTCGCGGCGGAGGGTGGACCAACTGATCGTGGGGTTCAAGTGTTACGTACGCATGAATTGAAGAAAATAATGCGAGCGGCATTAAGTGAGAGTGCACGCGAAGCGTAAATCGAACGACTTTAGGCATATTCCGTCACGGTTCAGACGAGAATGTGTCTTTTTTCGTAAAAATTGAAAACGTTTCACGTGAAACATGCATTGACGGTTGCATTATCAAATGAAAATTCGTATAGTGAAGAAATAAACCGTCTGGACGGTATAGTAAAAGAAAGGAGGTAACGTATGGTTAGTGCGAAAGCGTTAGAAACGAGACGGCGAATCACTGACGCGACTGTTCAAGTCATGATGAGCCGTGGGTTTCCGCAATTGACGTTAGAAGAAGTCGCGAAACAAGCGAATGTTTCTAAGGGTGGCTTATTGTATCATTTCGCTTCTAAAGAAGAGTTGCTGATGGGTGTGATTGAAGAACAAGAATCCCGTCAGTTTAAGCAGTATCAAGAATATCTGGATCAAGGTTTAGGTCAGATGGAAGCGTTTGTCACGTTACAAGCGAATCACGAGGAAGAGTTTCACTTGGATATCGATACGGTCTTGTTTTTGTTATCGTTCTTGAAAGAAAATGAAGCGTTTGTCGAAGAACGAAAAAAGCAAGTTAATCAGTTCTTTAATCAATTGATGGAGAGCGCTGATCCGGTCGAAGCGATGATGATTCGATTCGTATTAGATGGGTTGAAAATGTCGGAGCACTTTAAGTTCGCTCAGCCGTCAAAAGCAGAGCGTCAACAATTGGTCGAGCGTCTATTAAAACGGGCGCGCGAAATCGACCAAGCTTCAGATAAAGAGTAAATATGAAATAAAAAACAGAGAGAAGGCGAATAATTACCATGAAGCGTATCATTCAATTTTCAGTGAATAATAAATTTGCTCTTTGGTTGCTGACGATCATCATCACCGTCGCTGGGATTTATGCAGGAACGACGATGAAACTCGAAACGCTACCAGACATTACGACACCGACTGTTTCGGTAACGACGATTTATCCAGGGGCGACGCCTGAACAAGTCCTTGATGAAGTCAGTCGAGAACTCGAAAGTAAGGTCGAAAATCTAGGAGGCGTCGAGACGGTCCGATCGACATCTTTCCAAAACGCCTCAAATCTACAAATCGACTACAGCTTCAGTACGGATATGGATGAAGCAGAACAACAAGTCAAAGAAGCATTAGCGAATGTTGAATTACCAGAAGGCGCGCAAGAACCAAATGTCTCACGGATTTCATTCGATGCTTTCCCCGTTGTCGGTTTCGCAGTATCAGACGAAAAACGTTCACTCTCCGAGTTGACGAAGCTCGTCGAGACAGAACTTCAACCGAAACTTGAAGGGATCGAAGGCGCTCAAACGGTTCAAATCGCTGGGCAAGAGATTCGTCGGATTGAAATTCGATTCGATGATGAAAAGCTACAGCAATATGGATTGACAGAAGATAACGTCAAGCAACTGATTCAAGCGAATGATTCGCGTTTAGCACTCGGCTTATACGAGCTTGGTGACAAAGAGCAAGCTGTTGTGCTTGATGGAAAAGCTACGACGGTCACAGAATTAAAAAATCTTCGTTTGCCTTATACGCCGCAACAGGCAGCAAGCGATACACCGGCAGCTCCTTCACAAGCTCCGACGACGCCACAAGCGCCAACAGAAGGACAAGCACCAACAGAAGGACAAGCGCCAACACCAACACAAGTCCCGACTGTTAAATTGTCTGAGCTCGCAAAAGTAGAAGATAAAGGAATCGAAGAATCGATTTCGCGGTCGAACGGTGAACGTTCAATCGGAATTCAAGTGACGAAATCACAGGATGCGAATACCGTCGATGTCGTCACTGCCGTCAAAGAAACGATTCAAGATTTTGAAAAAGAAAACGGATCGGTCAAAACGTCAGTCACACTCGACCAAGGAAAACCGATTGAAGAGTCTGTCTCAACGATGATCAGTAAAGCCTTGATTGGTGCATTATTTGCGATCATCATCATCCTTTTATTTTTACGCAACTTTAAATCGACAATCATTGCAGTCATTTCGATTCCGTTGTCGTTACTGATGGCGATTCTTGTCTTGAAACAGATGGATATCTCGTTGAACATCATGACACTTGGTGCGATGACGGTCGCAATCGGTCGTGTCGTCGATGATTCGATCGTCGTCATCGAAAATATTTATCGTCGCTTAACGGATCCCGGCGAAAAACTTAAAGGTAAAGCCTTAATCATCGATGCAACACGTGAAGTGTTCATTCCGGTCGCATCATCAACAATCGTGACGATTGCTGTTTTCTTACCACTCGGGTTCGTAACAGGATTTGTTGGTGAACTGTTCCTGCCGTTCGCACTGACAGTTGTCTTTGCATTATTCGCATCGCTGATTGTTGCCGTAACAGTCGTACCGATGTTTGCTGACTCACTGTTCAAACGTGGGAAAGCACCGAAACCGGAAAAAGAAGATGGCGGGAAATTAGCGAGCTGGTACCGTGGCGTGTTGAACTGGTCCTTGAACCATAAATTAATCGTCTTCGGTCTTGCAGTCTTAATGCTTGTCGGAAGCTTTGCTCTCGTACCGGCGATTGGGGTCAACTTCTTGAATCAAGAGAGTGAAAAAACGTTTTATGTGACGTATAATCCGGAACCAGGTCAAACGCTTGATGACTCGCTTGAGGCAGCGGATCAAGCTGAAGCTTATTTTGATAAACAAAAGAATATCGACAATCTCCAGTTCACGGTAGGAGGCGAAAATCCACTTAATCCGGGAAATACGAAACAAGCGGTCTTCATCGCCCAGTATGATCCAGATACAGAGGAATTCGCAGACGTGAAACAACAGGCAGTGAAAGACTTGAATGAAGCCATCCCGACTGGAGAATGGAAAGAACAAGACTTCAGTGGTGGTGCCGGTTCATCTGGTGTTTCGTATTCAGTCTTCGCGAATTCAATCGAAGATCTAGAAACGATCACACCGAAGTTCGTTAAAGCAATCGAAGGTGAATCAAAATACGTTCGGAAGGTAACGACCGACTTAAAAGATTCATATACGCAGTACACGTTTGAAGTCGACCAACAAAAAGCTGCCGAGTTCGGTGTGTCGACAGCCCAACTCGCGCAAGGAATCGCTAACGTGCAAGGCGTCGAAAAACCACTTTCTACTATAAAAGTAGACGGGAAAGAATTGGACGTCATCGTACCAAACGAACAAACGACGTACGACTCGATTGATGATTTAGAAGAAGCCGATATCACGACGCCGCTCGGTGTTAAAAAGTTATCTGATTTCGTCTCTGTCAAAAAAGGCACGACACCGGACTCGTTAAATGAACGAGACGGGAAACTCGTCGCAACCGTGACGGCAGAACTGAAAACAGATAAAGCGACGGAAGCATCACAAGCAATTGACGATGCTGTCAAAACAATTGACCTTCCGACAGGTGTTTCTTACAAAGTCGGTGGGGTGACGGAGCAGATTCAAGAATCGTTCACACAACTTGGTCTTGCGATGGCAGCAGCAGTCGCGATCGTCTATCTCGTTCTTGTCGTGACTTTCGGTGGAGCATTGACGCCGCTCGTCATCTTGTTCTCACTTCCGTTCGCAATCATCGGTGGTTTACTCGCCCTATTGATTACTGGCGAAACGATCTCGGTTTCCTCACTAATCGGAGCCTTGATGTTGATCGGAATCGTTGTCACGAATGCAATCGTCTTGATTGACCGTGTCATTCATAAGGAAAATGAAGGTCTAGCGACACGTGAGGCCCTGCTCGATGCAGCAGGCACACGACTTCGTCCTATCTTGATGACGGCACTCGCAACAATTGGTGCCTTATCACCACTCGCCCTCGGTCTAGAAGGCGGCGCGTTGATTTCGAAAGGACTTGGGGTCACGGTCATTGGTGGGTTAACGAGTTCGACGTTACTCACACTTCTCATCGTCCCGATTGTCTATGAGTTCTTAGCACGTTTTCGGAAAAAGAAGTCAATCGATTAATTGATTTCAAACAAAAACCTCTCTGAAACAGGAATTATAGAATGGCTTCATAAAGCCGTTCTATAACCTGTTTTTTTTATTTTGTTACAAAAGTATTACAGGAAGGCATTCCTGTCAATAAACTGTAACACGAGCGATGGAATCAAAATGATAGGATAAAAACAGAAATTATCTGACAATTTAATTCGTTTTACATAACCGTCAACTTTACTTAAAAGGGGATTAGTAAAAGATGAAAGTATCGCTCTGGATCCGTTTATTTATACTCGTGACATTAGTCGTTAGCAGTTGGAGTTCCGTCCCACAAGCAACCAAAGCAGCATCGGTAAAAAAAGTAGTCGTTTCAGTCGATGTGTTGAATATCCGTTCGAAAGCCACGGTCAGTGGGAAGAAACTCGGTCAGCTGAAGCTCGGCCAGTCAGTCACTGTCACGAGCAAAACCTCAAACAACTGGTATCGGTTGCGTTATCAAGGTAAGACAGCGTACATCGTTGCGATGTACACGAAGAGCTACAATAAAAAAGCAACAGCGGGACTCTCAAAAACAGGTGCGACGATTGTATCTGTCGCTGAAGGGTTAAAAGGACGTCCATATGTCTTTGGTGCAACGGGTCCGACGAGCTTTGATTGTTCTGGATTCACAAGTTACGTTTACCGTGCGCTCGGTAAATCTTTACCACGTACGGCAGCCTCACAATATGCAGCAACGAAACGGACGGCACCAGCAGCCGGGGATCTCGTGTTCTTCACGCATGGCAGTGGCATCCAGCACGTCGGTATTGCAGTCGATGGTTCGACGATGATCAATGCTAACTCGTATTATGGTCAAGTCGTCAAAGAATCATTCCGCGGTGGGTATTGGGGATCGCGTTACGTCGCGGCAGGAACTTTATAAGAACAAGACAAACACCCGCTCTTGTGCGAGACAAGAAGCGGGTGTTTTAGTTCTCATTCTCAATCGGCAAAGGGAAGCTGTGCCGCAGTATTCCCCATCCGAAGGGTTGCCGGGATTTCGATTTGTAACGGTTGATTCGTGACATCACGCGTTACGAGCGAAAAAGCTTGTTGACCAATTAACGCATACGGAATCGCAATCGTTGTCAAATCGAGCACTTCTGCGAGGTCACTGCCATCGAATCCGATAACAGATAGGTCCTCCGGGATACGGTACCCTCGTTTTCTGAGCGCGATGATCAGTCCGGCAGCGACGTGGTCACTCGTCGTCATGATAGCGGAAGGGCGCTGTTTCTGACTGAGCCAATGTTCGGCGACGCGGGTACCATCTTCAATCGTCAACGTTTGCTCATACACCCAATCATTCGAATTAGGTTCGACGAGGTCGTGATAGGCTTGCTTGCGGGCGCGGCTATTCGTACTATCAGCCCGTCCAAGGCAAATACCGATCTGGTGGTGACCGAGTTGCTGGAGTGCCGTCAAGCCTTTACAAAACGCAGTGTAATGATTGATATAGACGGATGAGACATATTCATGCAACTCGCAAAAGACAATTGGACCGTATTGTTCGTACGAAAGAATTTCAGAGACGGCAAGACTGTGTGAGACGATGATTAAGCCATCGACTTCACGTTGCGCAAGCGCGCGTAAAACAGTTCGTTCATGTTCTTCGAAATAGTTCGTTTGCCACGTTAAAAAGCGATAGGCGTCCTCGAAGGCACTTTTAGCGATTCCTTGAAGAATCGCGGCATGATAGGGATGGTCGACGAACGGTAACATGACGCCAATCGTTTTCGTCCGTCCAGTCGAGAGATGGACAGCTGTCTGATTTCTGATGTAGCCGAGCTTTAAAATGGCTTCTTTGACGGCACGCCGTTTTTCTTCAGCGACATAAGGATGATCGTTGAGGACGCGTGAAACCGTCGTCACGGAAACGTTTGCTTCGTGAGCCAAGTCACGAATGTTCGTCATTCAAAATCCCTCCTATCCTTAGCTAGATAGTTGTTGTTCGAGTTGAATCCAGTGTTGCTTCGTGATCGGTCCGGACGACGAATCAGAGCGTTCGATTTGCTCCGTAATTCTTTCGAGAAGCTTCATTTTTTCAGCCGGTGTTAAATGGGGATATTGTTCAATCAAGGTATGTTTGCAAAGGTAATAACCGGTCGGCGTCCCGAGCTGCTCAATCGCAAGTTCGAAGGCGACGTTCCATTTGTAGAGACGTTTTAGTCGTGTATGAAGCGACATATAGAAGACCTCCTTAGTAGTGTATACCATGACGATAGACTATGGAACGCGTTCCACGGCAAGAACAATTTCAAGAGGAAGAAGGCATGAGGATTTTGACCGCAATTGACCAATGTAAAAAAGAGGACTATGATTATTTGCGAATCAAGATAAAGAGGGGCGAACGTAAAATGGAAGCGACAGATTCGAAACTAGCACTAAAATTGCTCGTAGTCTTATCGCGAACGATGCATGCTGTGACGGAACAAGTAAAAGCAGACATCAAGACCCATCAATTGAATCCTTCAGAATTTGGTGTGCTTGAGTTGTTGTATCATAAAGGCGATACACCGCTCCAGCAAATCGGCGACAAGATTTTATTGACGAGTGGAAGTGTCACTTACGTAGTAGATAAACTTGAAAATCGTGGACTACTAGCACGCAAATCTTGCCCGACAGACCGTCGCGTCACATTCGGTACGTTGACTGAGGCAGGTCAAGCGTTGATGGAAGAAACGTTCCCGAAACATGAAGCATTTTTGATGGACTTATTCAGCGACTTGACGGTTAGCGAAAAAGAACAATTGATTGATCAACTTAAACGAGTCGGGTACCGGGCAGATAATTATACGCATTCTGAAAAAGCGTAATGCCAGCCGATCCATTCAATCTAGATGGAATGTCACCGAAAGGTGAGATTTCATCTTTTTTGTTTGTCTTTTCATAGAGTTAATACTTTGAAATCAAACGAATTGACAAATGAAAATGATGTTGGTATGTTTAGTTACAGAAATTACTTTAAATAAAAAGGGGAAATAAAAATGACTAAATTACTTTATGTAACTGTAAACCCAAAATCTACGGAACATTCGTTCAGCCTTCAAACAGGTGAAGCGTTCCTTGAAAGCTATAAAGCAGCAAACCCGAATGCAGAAGTAGAAGTACTTAACCTCTACAGCGAAGACGTCCAAGAAATCGATACAGACGTATTAAGTGCATGGGGCAAATTCGCGACAGGTGAAGAGCTTTCAGAAGTCGAAATCGCTAAAGTCGGGACAATGACGAAACACCTCGAGCAGTTCATGGCAGCTGACGAATATGTTTTCGTTACACCAATGTGGAACTTCTCATTCCCGGCACGTCTCAAAATGTACATCGACAGCGTTCTTCTTGCTGGAAAAACATTTGCCTACACAGCTGAAGGTCCAAAAGGATTGATGGAAGGTAAAAAAGCACTCCACATCCAAGCAACAGGCGGCGTTTACACAGGTTCTGGTTTGAACTTCGGTGACGATTATCTCCGTCAAGCACTCGCATTCACAGGTGTGACTGAATACGACGCGCTCTTCATCGAAGGTATGGCGATGAACCCAGAAAAAGCAGAAGAAATCAAAGAAGAAGCAATCGCAAAAGCGAAAGAACTAGGTCGTGCGTTCTCAACGGTCAACGCGTAAGTTAAAAAAATCCCTTCGTCCGAATGACTGGACGAAGGGATTTTTTTGATTAGATGTGTGATTTTTTACGTAGAACAAGCAATGCAAACAAAACGAGGTCCTTCAGTTTCTCGAAACCGCGAGGGTGTGTCGAAATACGGTAAAGCCATTCTAGTTTTAGTTTGCGGAACACTTTAGGGGCTCGTTTGCTATGACCGGACCAAACATCGAAGGCACCACCGACCCCGATGAAGATGCCGCGATCGACGAGATCATAAACGGAAGCAATCCATTGCTCCTGCTTGGGTGCTCCGAGCGCGACAAGGATTAAATCAGCCTGTGCAGAGCGAATGGCGTCGGCAGCTTCCTGATCCTTACCGAATCCATGAAATGTCCCGACGAACTGGATATTCGGAAAACGGATCGATAATTGTTTAATCAACGATTTCATGACTTCCGGGCGACCTCCGAGTAAGAAGACACGTTTGTGTAAATTGTCAGCCGTTCGCAACAATTCCCGTGCTGTTTCAATTCCAGGAAGCGTCGCCTGCAATGGGTTGCCTAGACGTTTACTGGCGGCAGTCACACCAATGCCGTCTGGTGTGATGAACGTCGCCCTCTTCAGGATGGCGTTGTATTCCGGATCACGCAAAGAGCGGAGAACGAGCTCAGGATTTGCCGTCACAAGAAAAGCTTTTTCATTGTCGTGTAAGACTGTTTTAATATGGGTATACCATGTCGATGGTGTGGCATTGACGAACGGTAACCCGAAGAGTTCTGTTGTTTGAATCATTGTTAATCCACCTCATTTTCCATCATAGCAGAACCCATCTAAACAAACAGGGTCCTAAGACCGAAAAAGGAGTGAAGTTGTATGCATCCTGCTTGGCAAACGATTTTAAAAGAAGAAAAAGAAAAAGAATATTTTCAACAACTTTGGTCGTTCGTTCAATCGGCCTATCAAGAGACAACGGTTTATCCGGAGAAGGATCGGATTTTTCATGCGTTTGATGCGGTCGCACCGTCAGCCGTTCGATGCGTCATTTTAGGACAGGATCCTTATCATGGACCTAATCAAGCGAACGGATTAAGCTTTTCCGTGAACGACGGGGTCAAGATTCCACCGTCGTTACGAAACATGTATAAAGAACTTGTAACCGATTTAGGATGCACGCAACCAACGACTGGAAATCTCGAAAAGTGGTCGGATCAAGGGGTGTTCCTCTTGAATACATCGTTGACGGTCGAAGATGGGAAGGCCGGATCCCATGCTAAAAAGGGCTGGGAGGCCTTTACTGACCGAGTGATCGAAGTACTCAGTGCACAGGAGGAACCGATTGCGTTTATTCTTTGGGGAAATCATGCAAAAAGTAAGAAAGTATTAATTGATACCTCGCGTCATCTGATAGTGGAGTCGGTCCATCCGAGCCCGTTATCGGCGAACCGTGGTTTTTTTGGAAGTCGGCCTTACTCGCGTGTCAATCAGTGGCTCGAAGAACAAGGGCGCCAACCGATTGATTGGTGTATCTCATGAAACAGAGAATATTCTAAACGGGATTAGACGGTTGACAAACGAACAGGAAATTCTGTTTTGGGTAGGAGGTTCACTACAAAAAGCCGAATGATTTCCCCCTTTTAAGTGCGGGAAGACATTCGGCTTTTTGTAGTTAGCGCATCGTCATCTGAAAACTCAATCCATCATGAATTGTTCGATGACGAGTGCGATGCCGTCTTCATCGTTTGAAGCCGTCATATGCTGAGCGCGCTCTTTGACGGTATCGGCAGCATTTGCCATCGCAACACCGAGGCCTGCCCATTCAATCATCGATAAGTCGTTGTTGCCGTCCCCGCAGGCGATGACGTCTGCTTGTTTAATACCGAGGTGACGAGCGAGAAGTTCCAAACTCGTACCTTTCGTCACACCAGCTTCTGTGAACTCAAGGAAGAAGGGTTTAGAACGTGCGACTGCGAGTTGACCCGCAAGTTCGACTTGAAGTTGTTGTTCGACTTCCGCTAAGCGTTGTTCTTCAGCAAGCATCAGACATTTGACGACTGGCTCTGTTACGGAAGCTTTAAAGTCCGGTACCGTGATGACGTCCATCCCCGTCAATTGACCTTCAAGCGTCGTATACTCGTTCGGTGTCTCCGTAAAAATTTCGTGACCGACGTACGTATGGATATAGATGCCTTCACGACGACTTAAATCGTAAAGCCCATGAACCGTTTCCGGGCTGAGTGTACTCGAAAACAGTGATTCGTTTGTCTGACAGTTGATGATGGATGCACCGTTGAAACTAAGGATGAAACTTCCGTAACGTTCGAGTTCAAGTTCCTTCGCTAAATCAGTCATCGCATAAGTAGGTCGTCCGCTCGCGAGGACGACTTTTTTTCCACGACGTTGTACGTCGAGTAGTGCCTGTTTCGTTTTTTTGGAAATCGTATGGTCGCTCGTCAACAATGTATCATCAAGATCGAGCACAATCATTTCGTAAGCCATTCAGTGTAAGCCCCTTTCAATTATCTGTTCTATCGTATCAAGCTGCCTCCTATTCGACAATATACTCTCCTTAGGAAGAGTATGATACAGTTTGATTAGAGCACGAATGGAAAGGATTCAACCACTATGAGATATGTTGCCATTATTTTATCGACCCTATATTTAGCAGGATGTGGTCTGAGCCTGCCGCACCCTGCGACCTTACTACAGCATCCGGCCCTACCGAAATGGGAGACTGCATTAAAGGAAAAAATTGAGCACGACCTCCCGGAACGAGCAGAAATCATCGCCCCCCGAAACCAGTCGATATCACGGTTATATGAATTGATCGACCTGAATCAGGACGGTCATCAAGAAGCGGTCACCTTTTATCGGACTGAAGTGAACGGAGACTTCCAAATTCATTTATTGGTTCACGAGCGTAAACAAGAGAGTTGGTCATTAAAGGTACGACGACCGATTGCAGAAGGAAAGACAATCGACCAACTGCATGTTGTGTTGAATCCGATGAAAACGTCTAATCAATTAGTGATTGGTATATCGAACCTTGAGACGAACACGGTTTATCTCTTAAAAAATCTCCTTCAACCAACGGCAGACATTACGAAGGTAGATACATACGATCGAGTCACGATTGCTGACTTAAATCAAGATCAGCAACAAGATATGCTTCTTTTGAAAAAAGGGCGACCGGCAAAAGTGATGTACTACAAGGATGTGTTAAATCCATCTGATCGCCAGGCGATGTCTTTGACGACAAAAGAGGGTGACTTGTTCGCGGATCATGATTTGTTTGAAGTTGATTCGATTGATGTGTCTAAAAAAAGAGGATTGCTCATTTCTTTTACACGTGATGCCGCGATGCATGTGGCGCTGTTTCAACTGGACGAAGGTCGGCTTGTGCAGCATACATTCGGCAATCAAACAGAAATCATCGAACCGATGTATACGTATCCGAAAGACGTCGATAAAGATGGAATCGTAGAGTTTGCACACCAGTACACACCAAAAAACAGCAGTGGTCCGATTGGTGAGGATAAACCGCGTATCACGGCCTATTACACATGGAACGGCTTGGACGTGTCGCCTTTTCTCGAATCGGGATTTGAACTCCGAGAAGAACAATACATCGATTTAGAATACAATTTCGTCATGCGCTTCCCGGCGCGCTGGGCGACGCGAGAGACGATTGATAAAAAAGATAATCGGATCCGCTTCATCAATCAGGAGACGAACGGAATCGATTTCGAAATCGAAGTGATTCCGAAAAATCAGTACATTGCCAGTCCGCAAAAAAAGAAAATCAAAGAAGGCATTGACTACGTTTATGTCGTGAATGTCACAAAATCATATGAAGAGTACGCAGCGAACGTAACGCTCGTCGAATAGAGTCGAAGTAGGAGGAAGCGAACATGACAAAAATATTAGTGGCTGAGGATGAACACGCGATTCGAAGTTTCATCGTCATTAATTTAAAACGGGCAGGGTATGAAGTGAGTGAAGCGGAAAATGGACGAGAAGCGTTAGAACAATTTAAACAAGAGACATTCGATATTATGTTACTCGATATCATGATGCCTGAAGTCGATGGATTTGCTGTATGCGAGCAAGCACGGGCGCAAGATGAAGTCGTCGGGATCATCATGTTGACAGCGCGGACACGTGAGGAAGACAAAGTCATGGGGCTCAGTGTCGGGGCGGACGATTACATCGCGAAGCCGTTTAGCCCGGCCGAATTACTGGCTCGGATTCAATCGTTGTTACGACGCGTCGAAACGTTACGTCGTCGGAAGCAACCACGCGAGCTGATTTCAGGACCATTCCGGATTGATCTTGGCGCGAAGCGTGTCCAAAAAGGAGGCGTCGATGTCGAAGTGACGCCGACAGAGTACGATTTACTTTGTCATTTCATTAAAAATGAAGATCAAGTCATGTCACGGGATGAATTGCTTGATGCCGTCTGGGGAGAAAACTATTTCGGCGATCGAAAAACCGTCGATGTCAACATTCGTCGTCTTCGTCAAAAAATTGAAGAAAACCCGGCTGAACCACAGTTTATCGAAACGTTGTGGGGGCATGGCTACAAGTGGCGTAACGAAAAATGAAACGACAGATATTGATGCGGTTCATGACGATTATTACGGTGACCGTTCTGCTCGTCATCGGGATTTTATCGTTTGTGACCTATAACTATTATTATGTGACGGCGACAGACGTCTTGAAGCGGCATGCGAATGCGAGCGCTGTCCTATTCGCAAATAGTGGCTTGGCATATGACTACATGGATTCAGATGCGACGATTCATGACGTCCTCGATTCCTATGCGTATGAAGATGCTGAGATTGAGGTGCTGGATGCGAAGGGCGTCCCCCGCTATTCGTCGACTGGCTTCATCTCAAAACGAAAATTAGTGAACGAAGAGATTACACAACTCCAAGCTGGGGAAACAATAACGAAGCGTTATGATGATGTTGCAACGGATGAACATCTGCTTGAAGTGACAGAACCCGTCGTCTCTTTCGGACAGACGACAGGGGCGTTACGCTATACGACGTCACTCAATCAAATCGATCAACGGGTTATGGAGATTTGTTTAGCAATCCTTTTGCTCGGAATCCTCATTTGGGGGCTCGCCTATATTTATTCTTCCCGACTCGTCTCCTCGATCGTCCGACCGATTCAAGAAGTCATCGGGGCGTCAGATCAAATTGCAAAGCAACATTACGACGTTAAAGTGAATGAGGCCTATACGTTCGAACTGGGAGAACTCGCGCGGACGATCAACTACATGGGACAACAGATCAAGCAACAAGAAACGTTGAAAGATGAATTTATTTCTGGGATATCACATGAGTTACGGACACCGCTGACTTCAATCAAAGGATGGAGTGAAACATTGCTCGCAGAGAAAGAGCGTCTACCGGAAGAAGCCTCGCTCGGTATGGGCATCATCCACTCGGAGACGGAACGACTGATTTCACTCGTTGAACAGTTACTCGACTTTTCGAAGCTTGAGACGAGTCGCCTCGTCTTATACCGTCAGGAAGTCAACTTGACGGAAATCATCGAAGCCGTCACGGCTCAACTGCGTCAAAAGGTCGAAGAAAAAGAAGTCACCATCGTGCGGAAGTTACCAGCACAAGTCATCGGTCTCTACGACGAGAATCGACTGAAACAAGTCTTCTTGAACCTCTTAGATAATGCGATTCGTTTTTCGCCCGTAGGTGGCGAAATTACAATCCGTCTCGTCCGTTCAGAACGTGTGCTCTTTTTATCCTTTAGTGACGAAGGACCAGGAATCCCGAAAGAACATTTACGTCATGTCACGGAGAAATTTTATCAAGTCCAAAAAGGAAAAGGTGGGACCGGGCTGGGTCTATCGATTTGCCGTGAACTCGTTGAAGCACATGAAGGAAAACTATTTATCGATAATCAACCAGAAGGTGGTGCTATCGCGACAATCTTGCTTCCGGTGACGAAAGCATAACAGGGGAGTCGAATGAGAAGCGCTTTCGAAATCGAACTGGTAAAGTAAAATGGGAATAGTATTTATTTTTTCAAGAAATGAAACGGAGGAATCAGACATGGCACTTGGCGTCTCAAATGGAGCATTAAGTCTGCTAAATGGAAAACCGAACGCAGTATCGACACAAACGGATCAACAAGCGTTAAAGATGGACCCATTACCGTTCAAAGGTACGATGAAAGATTCGAAATTCCAAGTCATGCGGATTTTGCAAAGTCTCGATCGAGTTAAAATCGTGAAAGAAACACCAGACTATATCCATGCTGTCTTCTCGAGTAAGTTTTTCCACTTTAAGGATGATGTCGAATTTTATTTTGATCAGTCGACTCATCTTGTTCATTTCCGGTCTGCCTCACGCGTCGGTTACTCCGACTGGGGCGTCAATCGAAAGCGGATGGAAGATATCGTTAACCGTTATCAGAAGGAGGAGTCACAATGAAAAGTTATCAACTCGTTGTTATCGGTGGTGGAGCAGCAGGCATGACTATTGCAGCTGGTGCTGCAAGTCTTGGTGCGCACGTCGCTTTGATTGAACGTCATACGCATCTCGGTGGAGATTGTTTACACTACGGGTGTGTCCCGTCAAAAGCGTTGATTGAAGCAGCACACGATGTCTATGTCATGAAGCAGACTGCTGAAAAATATAATGTCACATTAAATGGTGACGCGGTCTACTCGAAAACGAAAGCGAGCGTCGACCGGGCACGAAACATCATTCAATCACATGACGGAACAAAACGGTTCGAAGACTTAGGCGTAGATGTCTATATCGGTGAAGCGAGTTTCCTCAGTGCAAACGAAGTCGAGGTAGCAGGACAACTTGTTGTCGGGGAAAAATTTGCAATCTCGACAGGCTCGCAACCAATCATTCCGCCAATCGATGGTCTTGATACGGTTCCGTATTTGACGAACGAAACGATTTTTGAACAGACGGAGCGTCCAGAACGTCTGCTCGTCATCGGGGGCGGCGCAATCGGGATGGAGCTGTCGCAAGCCTACGCGCATCTTGGAACAGAAGTGACGGTCATTGAAGGTGCAAAATCACTGATGCCGAAAGAAGATAAAGACATGGTTGAAGTCTTGCAACGCCAAATTGAGCAAGAGCTTGTGTTGCATCTGAACACGACGGTGACGCAAGTTCGAAAAGCGTCAGGTGGGATTGAAGTCACGGTCGAAACGGATGGAGAATCACGTGTCATCGAAACGGATGCCGTACTCGTCGCTGTCGGACGTAAACCGCGGATTGAAGCCTTACGCCTCGATCGCGCCGGTGTTGATGTGCAAAAAGGGTACGTGCAAGTCGACGCATCACTTCGGACGAGTCAACGGCACATCTTTGCTGTCGGTGATACGATTCAATCGTTACCATTCACACACGTCGCGGGTCTTGAAGGTAAGACGGTCGTTACGAACGCCTTGTTCGGTTTACGGACGAAGCCCGATTACCGTGCCGTCCCGTGGGTCACATTCACGACGCCTGAGCTGTTCCATCTTGGATTGACCGAAGAAGAAGCACGCGAAAAATATGACGAAATCAAGGTTTATCAAACAGGCCTCGATGAAGTCGATCGTTTCGTCATCAATGGTCGGACAGAAGGCCGCGTCAAATTGATTGCGAACAAACGTGGTAAACTAATTGGTGCTCATGCGATTGGGGAGCAAGCTGGCGAGTGGATGCAAGAAGTCGTTTATGCGATGGCTCGTAAAGATAAAGTCGGTCAATTGTCACGTGTCGTCCACCCGTATCCGATTCGTGGTGCGGCTGTGCAACGTGCGGCTGATCTTTACTGGCGTGAGCGTCTCTTTGATGGTCCATTGCCGAAATGGTTGAAACGATACTTTGACTGGAAACAAGGAGAATGATTCATGCAAGAACCTGCTAAACGGCGTAATTTTGTGCCGGTCGTCATTATTTTGACGCTCGTCATCAACTTACTTGTCGCCTTACTTTTTTTCGCGCCACCGCTTCAGGTGAGTGATGGCTTTGATTGGACGTTGTTACCGTTTTTCAATGCGATTTTTAACAGTTTTACGTTCATGCTCCTACTTGGAGCATGGATTTCGATTCGTCGTGGAAACCGGATCAATCACCGTCGTTTCATCGGTGGTGCCATGACGACGACGACACTCTTTTTAGTTTCTTACGTGACGTATCACGCCGTGAGTGAGTCGACGAAGTTTGGCGGCGAAGGATTCGTTCGCCCGGTCTATTTCTTTATTTTGATTTCGCATATCATTTTGGCAGCGGTTATCGTGCCGCTCGTCTTGATGTCGCTCGCACATGCGCTCAATCAAAATTTCGAGAAACATAAAAAATGGACACGTTTTACGATGCCGCTCTGGCTGTATGTCAGTCTGACGGGTGTCATCGTCTACATCATGATTCGTCCATATTACTAAAAATGAATGTTCGAGTTAAGTGGGTCTTCACGCAGCTTGTCTGTGTTTGGGACTCACTTTTTTTGTTCCTCACTTAGTGCAATGTGAATTGCTTCTTTGAAGACAAGGCGAGAAAATTGACATTATTCCTGCAGCATGTTCACGCTTCATAAAAAGGTTTTTACAGTCTAAAGGGATTGCTCATCAATGTTAGATGGCAATCCCTTTAGACTGTAGACAACGTGCTATCGTGACATTAAGCGTCTTTTTTCGTTGCTTTCCTCGGGCGAGGCGCAAGCCATTGCTCCTTGATCCTAGCGGACAACGAGTAGGGTCTTGCCTGCCTCTGAAAGTGCGTTTTCAACGCACTTTTTCCCGTAGGAGTCAACGAAACGTGACGCTCTTTAGGTAATACCGTGACGGCAAACCGGGCATGCAGACGATTTAGAGCGTAATCCGTCTCGAATCGTTTTAGAACCGCGAAAAGCAATCGGTCGCGACCCTGCAGCATGTTCACGCTTCATAAAAAGGTTTTTACAGTCTAAAGGGATTGCGCATCGATGTTAGATGGCAATCCCTTCGTGTGTATCTTCATCTTCGAAATTAGTTGTTTCTTACGGTTTGACCGTTGTTTCATCTAGCAAATTCGCTGCTTTGATATCAAGTAACGGACGGACGAGGACTTCGACGCGCCGATTTTGACTCCGTCCACTTTCTGTTTGATTCGAAGCGATGGGTTGGTATTCGCCGTATCCGGTGACGGTGAACCGTTTTGGTTCTAACTTTGGATTTTTTTGCAACGCACGCATGAAACTGATGGCGCGTTCCGTACTGAGTTCCCAGTTCGACGGGTATTGTGCCGTACGAATGGGGATGTTATCTGTATGACCAGACACTTGAATTTGACGTTGTCCAGATTTGACGAGTAAGTTACTCATCCCTTGAGCAATTTGGATGGCTTCGCCTTTGACTTCAGCTTGCGCAGGAGAAAATAGAGCGCGATCTCGAATCGTGAAGACGAGACCTTCATTCGTGATTTCGACTTTAATATCTTTTTCGAGCTTTTCTTTTTTGATATAGTCGGACGCTTGGGCTTTAATTTTTTCGAGCTCTGAGATTTCAAAACTTTGTGCTTTCGTCCGAGCATCCGTCTTTTTTTCGTCCTCTTCTTCTTGTGAAGTCGCGAGCGAGCTATTGGTAATCATGCCGGAGCCACCGTTGAAGACGGAACTGAATGATTGAGACATCGCTTTTAGTTTGACGGCATCGACGTTACTCGAAGCAAAAAGGACGATGAAAAGCGCAAGTAACAGAGTCAAAAGATCGGCATACGGAATCAGCCAACCTTCCGAGATGTGTTCATCATGCGGCTTCTTTTTCCGCTTCATAAGTTTCACGCTCCTTCGGCGTCAGATACACGAGTAGCTTATCCTCCAAGTTTTTTGGAGATTCCCCGTTTTGAATCGAAAGAATTCCTTCAATGATCATTTCATAGAGTTGAATTTCATTTGCTGATTTTTGTTTGAGTTTCGTCGCGAATGGAAACCATAAAACATAGCCGGTGAAAATCCCGAATAATGTGGCGATGAAGGCACCCGAGATTGCGTGTCCGAGCTTCTCGATATCCGACAGATCGGATAGGGCGGCGACTAGACCGATGACGGCCCCTAAAACACCGAGGGTCGGAGCATATGTACCAGCTTGTGTGAAAATGTTCGCGTTCGCATGGTGGCGTTCTGTCATGTTTTCGAGGTCGCGTGTCATGACATCTTCCACATATTCAGAAGGTTGACCATCGATGACCATCATGACACCACGTTTCATGAACGCGTTGTCGACTTCTTCAATCGCTGTTTCGAGCGATAAGAGACCTTCTTTACGCGCTTGCGTCGATAGTGTCAAAAATTGAAGCATGAGATTTTGTTTGGTCATTAAATTTTGTTCGAAGAAGATGACTTTGAACAGGGCTGGAATCAATTTGAGCCGTTCCTTCGGGAAGGAAATCATGATGGCTGCTGCTGTACCTGCGAAGATGATGACGAGTGCCGCAGGGTTCAGTAAGGCGATTGGAGGAGCACCTTTTAGAATCATTCCTCCGACGAGCGTGATGAGTCCAAGAATAATACCGATTATCGACACGATATCCATTGTTAATTGTGCCACCTTTCCACATGTTGTTAGGGTCGTGAACGAAAAAATAAAAAGAGCAGAAGACGCATCTTCTGCTCGGAAATCCAAAAACCGAGAATTAAGCGCCGTTTTCGTCGATTAGCAATTGAATGCTTTCGTTTCGTTCGTCACGCTCTATATCGGTTAATACGTCGTATTTTTTTAATACATTATACAATTCATTTAGAATCGGTTGTTCCAGATGTAACGATAATAATTCCTCGAACTGATAATATAACTGTGCGGGCATCCATTGTGATTGTCGTTCTAGCCTTCGCGAGACATCCTCAATCGAATGGTCAGCCGTCCTAGGGTCCACTGTTTCCCTCAACCTCCTTTAAAGTTAACACGTCTGCTTTTATCTATTTTACCAAAAAAAAACGAAAACGTTTAGTTGATTGCAAATTTCGATAGAACTAATGTTTTCGAGAGAGTATGATAAATGCAATTGAGTAATCTCATCTAGGAGGAGTCAACGCATGTTTTCGCATAAAAGACATACACGTTTAGCGAAATTTGGAGATTTTGGAGAACGAACGTATCATCAATTATTTGATAAACCAGCCCGTTTCATCGCGACTGGATTCACATTGACGATTTTGCTCGGAGGATTATTGTTGTGGATCCCCTGGTTTCAACAAAGCGATAGCCACGTTGCATTAATTGATTGTCTGTTCGTCGCGACATCGGCTGCGACGGTGACGGGGCTTTCGCCGATTAACATTGCAGAGTCCTATAATTTGTGGGGGCAACTGATTTTAATGATTTTAATTCAAATCGGTGGTCTCGGATTCATGACGATTGCACTTGTTCTACTTAGTGTCACAGGTCGAAAAATCGGGATTCGTCAGCGGATCATCATTCAAGAGATGTTCAACTTAGATAGTCCGGGAGGAACGATTCGACTCGTCCGGAACATTCTCTTGACGACCGTCATCCTGGAGTTGATTGGGATGATCTTACTTGCTCTCGATCTGTTCATTCAATACAAATATACGCTCTCAAAATCACTGTATTATGGTCTGTTTCATGCGGTCTCCGCCTTTAATAATGCCGGTTTTGCGTTATGGGGAGACAGTTTGACGTCCTTCCAACAAGATACGACATTCATTTTTACGATTTCTGCTCTATTGATGATTGGGGGATTGGGCTTCACGGTCATCGCTGATGTTTCGGCTAACCGCAGCTTCAAGAAAATTTCATTACACTCGAAATTAATGATTTTATCATTACTCGTCATCAACGGTATCGGGACGGTCGCGATGATGGTGTATGAGTGGGTCTCACATCTCGGTTCCCTTCAAAATTATTCGTTCTTTCAAGCACTACATATCGTTTTCTTCCAAGTCGTGACGACCCGGACGGCAGGGTTCCAGACGATTGATTTGACGACGATGGTGCCACTTTCGATCGGTTTGATGATGGTTTTGATGTATATCGGAGCGGGGTCGGCGTCGACGGGATCAGGCATTAAAGTCACGACAGCAGCCGTCATCTTAAAGAACGTCTGGACGTATCTACGGGGACAACGAGAAACGGTCCTGATGCGTCGGACCGTCCAGGCGCAGGCCGTATCAAAAGCTTATGCGATTGCTATTTTCAGCATTTTATTCATCGGTGTCATCACAACGCTCTTGGCACTGTCGCAACCGAATATCTCGTTTACAGGGCTCTTCTTCGAAACGGTTTCCGCATTCGGGACGGTCGGACTTTCGTTAAATGTGACATCAGAGTTGAATGATTTTGGAAAAGGACTAATCATGTTCATGATGTTGCTTGGACGTGTCGGTTCCTTGACGATTCTCTTCACGGTCGCGACGCAACACAATCGCTTGATTCGTTATCCGAAAGAAAATATGCTGATTGGTTGATTGGCTGTCAGTAGCAGATGTCTCCTAAAAAGTGCCTCACCGTTCGATAACGCATCGAATGGCGAGGCACTTTTCTTACATAAATGATAATCGATCTGAGATTGGGGCAATGGTCACCCGAGTATCCTTCATTCGATCATCACGCTGGATTGTATTATCTTCTTCGATTTTCCATTTCGAACCGTGGTATACATTTAATGCTGTAGCGATTTCAAAGAAGGAATGGGTCGAATTTCCATTGGCAAGATAAAGGCCAGGTGTTTGAGTCGTCAAGATTGTATAGAGCGTTTGCGCCGTATCTTCTAAAAAAGAGCAAGCGGGATACCAGTTTTTACTTGCCGGAATGGGACCCGTTGAGGCATGTCGTTCTAAATAATCAATCATATTATTTGATCCGGCAACCTGACCGATTTGCCAGCCGATCCGGACGATGTAGGCGTCAGGATTGACTGCTTGGATAAGTCGTTCGCATGTTCGTTTATAAAAACCGTAGTCATCGTCTGCTTCCGGAAGTACAGATGGATCATGCGGTCCCTGTTGATGATTTGCGTAGACAGAAGCCGTGCTCGTAAAGAGAAAGGGAATGTTACGCTCAAAAGATAGCCGTGCCAATGATTCTGCAAATTCAGCAGAACCCATTCCGATGTGTAAGAGTAGATCAGGTTGGACCTGATCAATAAAAGCTTCCATGATTGCGGGATCAGTCGTCGAGACAACCGATCGATCCCAAGCTGTAACTTCATACTGATGCATGCGTAAGACGTCTGCAAGTACAGGTGCGACTGTACCATTCATACCGGTAACAAGAGCATTCATTGTGTTTTCTCCATTTCGGGATGTTGAATTTTATAGTAATCGACAAGTCGTGGAAGAAACTCAGCAAGATCAGGACACACAATACCAGTTCCGTCTAAATCACGAAGTGTGTTCGTCGTATCGTAGTGAACAGGGTGAACAAAGTAATCAAGCGTCTGCCGCTGCATCTGTAAGCGCGTAGCGATACGCGGGGTCAACAGGGACGTCACGAGGCGAAACGGGACGACACCTCGTGGAGAAGCACCATAGTAGGTATCATGTAACAGCTCATAAATCGTCCGTGCGCCGTGTGGGAATGGATCCGTTAGGTGATACGTTTGACGGACGCCGCTTGGTACATGGCTTAAATAGGTCGTCGCAGCGATGACATAATCATACGGAACGAGATTGACGAGTGCATTGACTCTACCTGCATAAGGAAGGGGGGCGAATTGCTTGAGCAGGCGCAGGGCGTTCAAGACGAAATAAACCCCATCCCACTTTGGTGTCTCCCCTGTCTCGGAGTGACCGACAACGATACCTGGACGAATGATCGTGTAAGGAAGTGAACCGACTTCTTCATGAAAGCGAACTTCTGCCAGGTACTTCGTTTCTTCGTACGCATTTTTGAATGATGCGGCATGTTTGAGGTTTTGTTCAAGAACCGTCCCGGTCCGGAGCCCGGAGACATAGGCGGTGCTGAAGTAGATGTAGCGTTCAAGATAATGCAACGTATGAGCAAACTGCGTCACGTTCGATGTTCCGATGACGTTAATTCGAAAAGCGATATCAAATGTCGTCGCCAAGTCATACAGTGCTGCCAGGTGAAAGAGATGCGTCACTTCAGTCGACAGTCGTTGCTTCGTCTCTGTGTTCAATCCTAATCCGGGTGTTGTGATATCACCTTCTAATAAAACGAGTTGTGCTTCTTCAAGACGCGTGTGTTCGAGTAACGATTCCTTTTTTGCTAAGGCACTTGTTCGTTCGCTCGGTAGATGAAGCAAATAAAACCGGTCAATTTGTTCCGGCACAAGAGCGAGACGTTCAATTAATTTGGTAGCAAGGAATCCGGGGAATCCTGTCATGAAATAAGTCCGTTTCATTTTGCATAATCCTTTCTTGAATCTAAATCGAGTACAACCGTGAAAGTCGACCCTTGATGGAGCTCCGACTCGACGGAAATCGCCCCACCATGTGATTCGATGATTTCTTTACAAATCGCAAGACCGAGGCCGGTTCCGCCAATCTTACGGACGGCTGAATTATCGACACGGTAAAATTTCGTGAAAAGCTTATCGAATGCATTTTGAGGAATTCCGAGACCGTGATCAGTCACAGTAATGATGGCTTGCTCGCCTTGTGTGTGTAGACTGACCGTTACGTGGTCGGCGGATGGTGAATATTTGATTGCATTCGAGAGTAAGTTCAAAACGACTTGTTTAATTTTATTTTCATCAGCGACGATCATGACAGGATCTTCCTTTACATCAAGCACGATGCGATGGGTTTCGGCCGTTTCACCAAAAGCGTCCGTTGTATCGAGGAGCAGTTGACGTAAAGAGAATGATTTAAAATCGTACGGTTGTTTGCCGCCTTCCATCCGTTGAATATCTAAAAATTCATTGAGGAGCGTCGTTAACCGCTTGGCTTCTTCATGCATGATTTCGACATAGCGTTGTATTTTTTCAGGTGTGAGCTTACGATAGCGCAACAACTCCAAATAACCGAGAATCGATGAGAGGGGTGTTCGGAGCTCATGCGATACGGTACTGATGAGTTCATCTTTGACCTGGTCCATTTTTTGCTCTTCTGTCCGGTCGCGGAAGACGAACAAAAAACCATGACGGGAGATGCGACTACGTTCCTTCTTAATTGAAGTCGCATAAAACTCGAAGTAAAGATGATTGGATTCATTCGGACGTTGTAGTGTAAACCGAAATGACAGTTCAGAATGCTTGCCGGCAAGGAGTTCTTCGACTTGTTGTAGCATCTCATAGCGGGTCGCGAGATCGAGATTCGGAATCATACTGATCCGCTCTTGAATCTTGCTTGGTGCAATCCCTGGAACATCGAGCAGTTTTCGGGCTTTGACGTTCATGAAGATGAAGCTGCCATCTTCTTCTGTCAGTAAAAACCCTTCGTTTGAAGCTTGCAGAATCGATTGGGTGATATCGCGTTGACGCATGATGGCATTTTTTTCACGTTCCAACATGCTCTCGATTTTTTTACGCTCACTGATATCCCGAATGACGGCGACACGCATCCGTGTTTTTTCGTACATGATTTCGCGCGGGAAAATTTCAATTTCGACAGGTGTCCCGTCTGCCCGTTGTCCGATGACCTCGTACGGATCATTACGGTGGAGTTCGATACGCCGGCTGACCTCTTCATGAAAGTCAGGATGGATGAAATCCAGGGCATTGCGTCCCTTGATTTGTTCAAGTTTTGTACGGAAAATCACTTCAGCTGCTCGGTTCGCGTCGAGAATGGTACCACGGTCGTGGAAGATGACCGCTTCGACGATTGATTCGGAAAACAGACGGAAACGGCGTTCACTTTTCGTCAGGTGTGACTCAATTTGTTTTTGGGCACTCATATCAACGATGAACAAGAAAAATTGTCCGTCTGCTAGACGGGTCATATACAATCGACCATAGAAGGTCGAGCCGTCTTTACGGTGATACACCCATTCGTTTTCCGCATCACGCCCGTGCAACAATAAGACATCGGCTGGAGATAAGTCTTTTAAATTCAACTGCTCCAAGTGTCGCTTCCGCTCATCAAACTCTGCGTGATCGTGTAAGTCATCAGGACATCTTCCGATCAGCTCGTGTTCTTCGTAACCGAACAAGGTACCTGCTGTTTCATTAAACGCGGTAATATGGAAGTCTGCGTCTGTGACGAGTAGGGCAGCATCTAATGTCGATTCGAGCAAGCGGTCGATCGCGAGCGATTTAACGGAAACGACGAAAAGGGAAGTCTGCGCAATCGGTGAGACGATGAGTTCGTAAGGGATTACCCGGAAGTGGACCGAATCAGATAATGGAAGAGACTGTTCGTCGAGTGAGAAAAGTGAAAACAGTGACTTGTCATTGGAGTCGGTAGGGAATTGGGCGTGAAAGGTATCATTCACAAAGTTAATTCGGCCCATCCGATCCACTAAAGCGAGCGGTTCTGAGACGGCACGTAAGGTCGCACGGATAAGTGCTTCTGCGGATGTGGATGAGTGTTCAGTCATAAGCGACCTCCTTTCAAAAAATAAAGTCCGGTGCATGATGATTATTAAAAAACGTAATCTTCTCTCAACACTTATTCTCCATCTGCGTTGTTCGTTCCTTTCGAGGAAGCGAACCGAAAGAGAATTTAGTATATTAATTTTAAAGAAACCGATTGAATTCGAGTCAACTCAGAGTGAAGGAGAATCAAGTCATGCAAATACGTACGAAACGCAGAATAATCGCACTACTGTTCGCGGTGCTCGGAGTCGCCGGAACTTATTTTTTTTCGAGTTCCTGGGAACTTTTAATTGTCGGAATCAGTATAGTAGGATGTATCGTTTTTTTATTACTTTCCTTCTTTACCCCTTCACTTGCGAATCGAATTGATCGCATGGAAGGCAGGGAGTTTGAAGAGTGGCTCGTCGAACTATTTGAAGGTGCCGGCTATCGCGTTGAACTGACGCCGGCCTCAAGAGATTTTGGGGCGGATTTATTGATTGAAGACGCACAAGGGTATAGAATAGCGATTCAAGCAAAACGTTATGGTGGACCGGTTGGATTAGAGGCGGTTCAACAAGTCGCCGCGGCAGTACCTTTTTACGACATGGATGAAGGATGGGTCGTGACGAATTCGACGTATACGGACGCCGCATGTCGCTTGGCAGAACCGAATCGGGTGCGCTTGATTGATCGAGAAGAATTGCTTGAGTTTGCACGAGAAATTGGCTTTCGCTGATGTTGTCGAATGATTGTCGACAAAAGGGGGTTGTCAATTTGTTCAAACGGTGCAATAATCATTTTCGTTAACGAAATATCATAGAGATAAAGAAAGTTAAACTATTCAGGATGTCTAAATATACTGGGGACGAAATACCAGCACTTTTTAGCAGTGAGAGGAGAATTTCTGTTGCGCAAAGTTGTCTATGTGCAGGGTTGCGTTTTTTCGCAAGGTCATGCCGCGATTTATGATGAAGCACACCAAATGATTGGTGCGGTTCAACACGACGAGACAGGTCGTGTTCAAGTAATGAATGGTGAAGGTAGAGGGGTAGCGTTTGGAAAGTTCATCCCGACATGTAAGAAATGGGTCGTGATGAACCATGATGGTCAAGAGGTAGGTCAAATGCGTGAGAAGTTTTCACTCTTCTCGAAGAAATGTGAATATAACGTGTACGAACGAGGCACGTATGTCATTTCCTTCGACCTGACAAAAGGGAAATTCTCAGTCCGAAGTGCGGCAGGCGAAGTCGTCGCAGAATTGCTGCAAGACGGCGATGAATATCGTCTCGTAAAAGATGCTGACAAACTCTCAATGTATGAACTGCTGTCCGTCTTAAAAAGCTTGACGAACTCCGTCAACTATAAACCACTTACAGCTGTATAAAAAAAGATGTCCTTCAGTTTATTCTGGAGGGCATCTTTTTACTTCAAGATTGTAAAACTTGCTGGAGGCGCTGTTTTGCTTCGTGCGTCAGGTGCGAAATACGACGGGCGTACAGACAGAGCTGTAAGACGTGGACCGTCTCAGGTCGATAGGCATGGATACGCTCTAAAGAGCGTCTCAGACGCTTCTCCGTCAGTTCGATTGGTCCACTCGTCTCTGCATGCTGTGTATAGACGAGATAAAAGTCGAGCGGACTGATTAAATCATCTTCATCGATATTGGGGTTCTTAAAAACGATCGTCAATAATTCACGTGTTTCTTCTAAAGAAAAGAGATGCTTTAAGTCATCAAGTAAGTAGATGATGGCTGCCTGATTGATCGAGTATTTTTTCCCGCGATGCGGAACACCGATGATGTCCCGTACTTCACGCTTCGTCCAGTTTTGAATCGTCGTCGCAGACATATGTTCTCCAATTAAGGCATTCGCGAGATGGACGATTTCGTTAATCGATAAACCATTTTTCGTCGCATCAAATTGTTTGAGGCGATGGATGACTTTCGGAAGATCCGATTCATCCTCGGAAACGAGTGTGCCGATCCCTTTTCCTTCTTTCAAATGTGATAGGCAGTTAGATAACGTTTGCACGGCTTGAGCATCATACATTCAGAATACTTCCTCTCTAGGACGTCATTTGACCCTATGTTATCAAATGAAGGTTCGAAAGAGCAAACGGCAATCAGACAAAGTACAATAGAATGGAGCAAAAGAAGGAGGATTCATATGGAATGGGTTGCTGCTGTTGGAACAATCGTCATCATTGGACTCATCTTGTTCTTGTTGGAAGCGATTGGTCGACGCGTCGGAGCAGAGCCGGAAACGGTTCGGAAATGGATTCATATCGCAGTCGGGCATTGGGTCTTTCTGGCGCTTGCCTGGATCGATCATTGGTACATTGCAATCGTCCCGTTATTATTTTTCACGGTCGTTAATCTGCTGACCTTAAAACGCGGGACGGGTCAAATGAATCAAGTGGAACGCATATCTTACGGGACGGTCTACTACCCGATTTCTTTACTGATTCTAGTCGGACTTTTTTTTGAACGAGAACCAATGGCACTTGTTGCCGGCAGCATGGTGCTCGCGTGGGGCGACGGAATGGCTGCTTTAGTAGGTCGACGCTACGGAAAGACGTTCTATACACGTGGGGCGATTAAACGATCGTTTGAAGGAAGCATCGCGATGTTTTTATTCTCGTTCCTCGTCCTGACTTCCACGTTTCTTATATATGCATTACCGGCTTGGATTGCAATCAGTTACGGTTTTTTGCTTGCGAATATTGCTGCTTTGATTGAAGCCGTGTCCTATCGCGATTTAGATAATGTTTTCATCCCGCTTTCAATCGGTGCACTCGTTGCGTTTGCGCTTTAATAGATGTTGCTACTTGCTTCACCGGTAAGACGTCGCGCGATTCAGGTAAAAACAAAAAAGCAGCGGATTTCTTCTATAAAGAAGAAACCTGCTGCTTTTTTGCTGTTTTCTATTAAGCGTGAAGGTGCAATACATCTTCAACGGATTTATACGCGTAACCGAGGTCGCGCGCGACTGCTTCGTACGTCACGAATCCTTGCGCGACGTTGAGACCTTTTTCAAGCGAAGTATTTTCAGCAAGTGCACGGTGTGTGCCTTTGTTCGCGAGTTCGAGAACGTAAGGAAGTGTTGCGTTCGTAAGCGCGAGTGTCGACGTCCGTGGAACAGCACCCGGCATATTCGCGACGGCATAGTGAACAACACCGAATTTTTCATACGTTGGATCATCATGTGTCGAAATACGGTCAACGGTTTCGAAAATTCCGCCTTGGTCAATCGCGACATCGACGATGACAGCACCTGGTTTCATTCGTTCAACCATCTCTGCTGTCACGAGCTTCGGTGCTTTCGCTCCTGGAATCAAGACGGCACCAATAACGAGGTCACTTTCAGCGACGGCTTCTGCAATCGTATACGGATTCGAAATCAACGTGTTGATTGAGTTACCGAAAATATCATCAAGTTGACGAAGGCGCTCAGGACTGACGTCGATGATCGTCACGTCAGCACCAAGACCGACTGCGAGTTTTGCTGCGTTCGTCCCAACGACACCACCACCGATGACAGTAACTTTTCCGCGGCGCACACCAGGGACGCCTGCAAGTAGAATCCCCATTCCACCATGCGGTTTTTCAAGGAACTGTGCACCGATTTGTGAAGCCATCCGACCAGCGACTTCACTCATTGGTGTCAGAAGTGGCAATGTCCGATTTTTTTCGACCGTTTCATAAGCGATTGCCGTAATCTTCGAGTCAACAAGTGCCCGTGTGAGTTCTGGCTCCGCTGCAAGGTGTAGATAAGTGAACAAGGTTAAGTCGGGACGGAAGTATTGATATTCTGAAGCGATGGGTTCTTTGACCTTCAATGCAAGCTCAGCAGTCGCCCAAACTTCTGCCGCTGTTTCGATGATTTGTGCACCAACTTCGATATACTCTTCGTTTGTAAAGCCGCTCCCCATACCAGCAGATGTTTCGACGATGACTTGATGTCCATGAATCGTTAACGCTGCTACCCCGGCAGGTGTTAACGCAACACGGTTTTCGTTGTTTTTAATTTCTTTTAATACTCCAATGATCATAAGAGCGATCCCCTTTCGCAAATGAACAACCAATAACCCTTTAACTACTTACTTCTCCCTCAGTATACGAGAAATGAAAGCGTACGACTTTATCGGTGTTTTCAAAAAATAAGAGGATTGTTTGTGAGAAATCACAAAAGGTAACGGTCGGCTTTCAAGTAAAGATAAAGTAACGAACGTTCAGGTAATGATTCCATCCGAATGCCGGCTTCTTCTTCGATGCGCCGCATGCGGTATAAGATCGTATTCGGATGGACGTGAAGGTGGGCGGCAACTTGTTTGACGTTTCCATCGTAATGCAAAAACCACTCGAGCGTTTCGCATAAAGAAGCTGTGTGTTTCAAGTCGTAAGCGCGAAGACGTTCGATTTCTTCCAGTCGAACCGTCCGTCTCCGTAGGCGTTCTGAAAAGATAGGTAATAACTGGAATAGTCCGAGTCGCTCGTATCGCGTCACATTTTGAAGTTCGAAAGGATAGGCGTCTTTGAGACGTAAGACGATACCTGCTTCTTCGTAACGTTCTGGAATCGACTGCACGCCGGTGAAAACTTCACTGCTCGATACAACAAATTCTGTATAAGAAAACCGTTCGGCGAGTAGTTGGCGGAATGACTGGATGAAAGCATCGAACTGAATGCGTTCATGCTGAATGTCACGATCGTTTGTGCTGATCCACAAAATAAAATCTGTCGTGTCGTATGCATACAGCAGGGGACGTACCGTCTGTTGAATCGTCAATAAATAACGGAGGCGATCGGCTAGACGCGGCGTAATGGCTTCCGGGAAACGGATGACCATTAAGCGACTGATTCCCGGCGGAGCGAGATGAAGTTTTGAGAACGTCTTTAGGATTTCACTTTCGGGTAACTCTTCATGGAGTAACTCAAAAAAGAATTGCTCCGTCTGTTCTTCTTGCCGTTTTTTTTGCATGTCGATTGCAAGCAACTGTCGTTGTGCAAGCATGGCACCTTTCTTTAAATCGCCTAGCTCTGAAGCCGTGAAGGGAGTGTTGCGAGCGATTGACCAAATGTAACCGAGAATCTCCATATCTTGTTTAATGGCAATGGCGACGCGGTCGTTCAAACCAACGCTCGTCCGGGCAGTGATGACGAGTGGATCATCTTGAGCCGCTAAGCTTTGGATGACCTCATCTTTCCAAAGTTGATCGATGACGGATTCAGGGACACGGCGGCCGATGATGGTAGCGACACGGGCAGGGTCTGTATCAGTCGTATGCGTACTGTAGGCGAGCAGACGATGATTGCGGTCTTCAATCGTTATCGGTGCATTGAGTGCGAGGCCGATCGCTTCTGCTAAATCATCGAGGGAATGGTACGTTGCTTCTAACATAAATGAAGTTCCTTCTTTCTCTATCGTATTCCTTATGTTTAGTATACAACCGTTTGTGTATAACCACAAAAACAATCGATTTATATTGTAGGAATAAACAAAAATATGCTAAGGTGAGCGGCAGAGTCAACTGAGATAGAGATAGAGAGGATTTGGAGTGCGATGGAAGTGTTACACATGATTTCATCATGGATTTGGGGAATCCCGAGCATGGTGTTATTGGTCGGGACGGGCTTATATTTTACGGTTCGTCTTCGAGGATTACAGTTTCGCCGGTTAAAACAAGCGTTTCAACTCGCATTGACGAAAACGGGGCATGGTGAAGGGGAAATCAGTAGCTTTCAAATGCTGATGACGTCACTGGCTGCGACAATCGGGAATGGGAACATCGCCGGAATTGCCGTCGCTTTGACGATGGGGGGGCCAGGTGCAATCTTTTGGATGTGGGTGATTGGTCTCGTCGGGATGGCGACGAAGTATGCCGAGAGTCTGTTAGCGATTTTATTTCGTCAGCGAAACGATCGTGGTGAAATTGTCAGTGGACCGATGTACTACATCGAGAAAGGTCTTGGAAAAAGTTTTAAGCCGTTAGCGGTTGCGTTTGCCTTGTTTGGTCTGATTGCTTCTTTTGGCGTCGGAAATACGGTCCAGGCGAATGCGATGTCGACGGTATTGAAGCAGACGTTCCACATCCCGTTACTTGCTTTTGGAGTTGTACTAGCCGTCGCGGTCTATTTCTCGATTCGTGGTGGGCTTGAGCGTGTGAGTTCAATCTCGACGATTTTTGTACCGGTGATGAGTTTGCTCTACATCGTGGCGGCACTCATTATTTTAGTTCTTCAAGCGAACCAAATCATTCCCGCGTTAGGGCTGATTGTACAATATGCGTTTCAGCCGCTGGCACCAGTCGGCGCATTTGCGGGTGTGTCCATCATGGTTGCCATGCAGGTTGGTGTCGCACGTGGTATTTTTACGAACGAAGCCGGACTGGGAACAGCTGCTTTAATTGCCGGGTCTGCTAAAAGTGAACGACCTGCAGAACAAGGATTGATTTCGATGACGAGTACGTTTATCGTGACGTTGATCGTTTGTACGATGACGGCACTCGTTTTAATGACGACTGGATTTTGGGATCCGACGGGAGGGACGTTATCAGGTGTCACACATGACGGCTCATTGACAGGAGCGGCACTTACATCGGCCGCATTTGCCAGTGTACTTGGACCACTGGGTCAATGGACGGTTGCCTTCTCGGTCTTCTTCTTTGGGTATTCGACGATTATCGGGTGGTATGTCTATGGTGAGAAATGTCTTGAATATTTAAGTGGTGCGACGAAATTCAATCGCCTCTACCAAGTCATCTTTGCATTAGCAGCCTGTTATGGAGCAATCGCAAATTTAGAATTGTTGTGGCTGGTCGCTGATATTGCGAACGGTCTGATGATGATTCCGAATTTAATCGGGATGTTATTATTATCGAAAATCGTCATTGATCATACAAAAGAGTACGAAGCCGGTACGATTCGAAAAGTTGCTTAACAAGAAATAGAGAAAAATAGCCGTCCCCTTTTTAACGGGAGACGGCTATTAGTATGAGAAACAGTTAAGAGGATGTTGAACGTTTACGGCTGTATACAAGTAACGTCACTAAGAAGACGACGCTAAGGGTCACTAAGACGATTAACGAAGCTGTATTAAAGCCTAACACTTCAAGCAGCACGCTTGTCGCGACCGTTAAGTAAAAGATCCCTAAATACTTTTTGACGAACGGACTTTCAAAGTGTCCCAATTGTTTGGCGCCGATCGGTGCACCGAGTAAGGCGCCGATAATTAACATGACACCGACGAGCAAATCGACATCCGTACTCGCCACTGTATAATTGACGAGTCCAGATAGGACAATCAATAAGGCAGAGGCGATACTTGTCCCGACCGCTCGTTTCAGTTCATAACCGACGATTCCGACGAGTAGTGGCGTGATGATGAAGCCTCCGCTGACACCGAGTAGCGACGATACGAAACCAGCGAACAGACCGGTAAAGGCGAGAGCGACGTAACGATTACGCCATCCGTCTTGCGAACCGTTCGTCGACTTTGGACGAAGGAACTTATTCGCGAAATAGAGTAATAAAGCAATGTAAACAATCGAGATGACGAGGTGTGCCCCGTTGACTTCTTCGAGTCGAAGGACGAGGGGCGTTGCAATCGTCGAACCGATAATCCCGACACCACCGATGACGAGACTATCACGCCAAACAACGTTTTTTAGACGAAGATGAGAGAGTGTTCCGGAAACGGTTGAACCAAGTGTCAACATGAGGCTTGTCGCGATGGCGATACTCGGGGTAAATCCAAGAATCAACAAGAGCGGCGTCAAAATGATTCCGCCCCCGATTCCGAAGAAGCCAGAGATAATGCCAATAAAAAATCCAAGCGGTAAAAAATAATAAAATTCCATGCAGGTCCATCCCTTCACAATCCATAGTACGTTAAGTATCGCAAGGGCGGAGCGGAAAGTAAAAGGGAACGGCTCCTTCAAGGGGGTTGAAGGAGCCGTTAAGGGGATTATTCTGTTGATGGAGTGACAGATGCCGCTCCATCGATTCCGGTACAAAAATTACGTACGCTCAATGATACCGGTGACATTGAACGAGGGTGCAAGAGAGACGATGCTTGGACTTGCTGACGAGAGGAATACCCGTCTTAAGGAGTCGATGAATCGTAAATATAGATTCATTATAGGAATGAAGAAGTTGGAAAATCCATCCTATTTTATTGAGTCGAAACGTGAACATTATTCTAATATTGGTCTTACCAATTAAATGTAAGCGTTATCAATAATGTCTAATGTGTGAACAGTATTTTTATATAATTATAGCGAATGAAAATGATTCAAAAGACCTAGCCTTAATCGTAAGTCGATTTAGGCGTAGTTCAGGTATTGTTCTATCATGAACTAAAATAACATCTGATTCATAAAGAAGGGTGGCATAACCAAAAAAAGATGGAACATCACATGTAAGCGATCTTCCATCCGGATAGTGAAATAAAATAAACACTTGGGAAAGTCATGTGTTTTTGAGAAAATTGTTTATTTGTTCTTACCTTCAATTACATTTTCTAGTTCACGTAAGTTTTTCGTACGACGTGCGAGTGCCCGGCGTTTAATCCATTCTTCCATACCGCGACTGATTCCCCAAATCGCAAGTAGGATCAGGAAAAGGAACAGTAGACGAACAGGTCTTTCTAAAAAACTGGACCACTCTTTGCCGATCAAAGAAAACAAAATGACGACAATCAGGCGGCCGGCGCCAGCTGCAATTAAATACGTACGGAGTGATAACTGAATCATCGCCGAGATGGATGTAATGATAAAGGCCGGCATGAACGGGAGCGAAAAGAAAAAGCCGAGCGAAATCGGACTCATGTGACGAACGCGTTCAATCCAGTGTTGTGCTGCCTTATGATTTTCAAGCCACCGAGTGACTGGACGGCGAAATAAATAGCGGATACAAGCAAACACGACGAGTGAACCTAACATGCTGCCGACCCAAGATACGAGCACTCCCATCCAAAAACCATAGGTCGCCGCGTTCGCGGAGATGATCAGGACGAGTGGGAGGAATGGGAATAGTGATTCTAAGAAGGGTGCAATCAATCCAGTCGAAGCTCCACCCGGAAGATCTTGTAGAAATATAATCATGTGCTCGATCCATTGACGGATAGTTTGGAGCATTCGGAATCCTCCTTACAAAATAAACTGCTGATTTCTATTTTACCTCTTTCCGCATCAGAAAGGGAATTGAATTACGATGTAAGTGTCATGGATTTGTCGATTGTACAATTGAATCGGAGTTGGTATTATACTTAAATGGGTGCGTTTTGCAGGCGTTCCCAGCTAGCTATTAGCTATGACGCTTCGTTCGCCAACGTTCGTTTTACTGCAAAAAACTGACATGGGGGCCAATGAGGATTATGAAACCTTATCGCGTACTATTATTTTATAAGTATGTTCCGATTGAAAATGCGGAACAAGTAACAAAAGAGCACCTGGCATACTGCAAGGAACTCGGAATCAAAGGAAGAATCTTGATTGCACCAGAAGGTATCAACGGAACACTTTCTGGAACGGTCGAACAAACAGAACAGTACATGCAAGATTTACTAGCGGATCCGCGCTTTAGCGACATCGAATTTAAAATCGATGAAGTCGAAGAGCATACCTTCAAAAAAATCTTCGTGCGTTACAAAAAAGAGCTCGTCACATGGCGTTTTGAAGATGAGTTTAATGTCCCGAAAGAAAATGCAGCCTATCTTGAGCCTGCTGAGTGGAAAGAGATGATGCAAAATGAAGACGTCGTCATCTTAGACGTCCGAAACAACTACGAATACGATCTCGGTCATTTCAAAAATGCCGTCAAGGTCGACGTTGCGGCGTCACGTGAGTTTCCACAGTGGCTCGATGAAAATGAGCATTTGTTCGAAGGGAAAAAAGTCTTGACGTATTGTACGGGTGGCGTACGTTGTGAGAAGTTCACGGCTTATTTCCGTAAACGTCAAAACAGCGACGACATCTTCCATCTGAAAGGTGGCGTCGTCATGTACGGAAAAGATGAAGTCACGCGTGGAGAAGACTGGGAAGGGGAGCTGTACGTGTTCGATGAACGCGTTCAAGTACCTGTCAATGAAGTCAATCCGACTGTCGTATCCGAGTGTTACTACTGTGGTAAGGCAGAAACACGTTATGTTAATTGTGCGAACCCGGAATGTAATCGTCAGCATTTCTGCTGTGAAGAATGTGAACCGAAAGTAATGCGTTCATGTTCCGACGAATGCCGGGAACATCCGCGGAATCGTTATGAAAAAGAACTGACTGAAGAGCTCGTGAAATAAGATGAAAAAGGATGATGTGTGCTCGTTAGAGCGTACATCATCCTTTTTAGGTTGTACCACTGAAAAAGACGTGTCACGCAGATGATTCAAATGCGTTAACACTTAATTCTTATGAAAAGAGAAATCGGAGCACGTCCGGCATACGTTTCGCCCACGCTGTCTCATGGTGAATACCGTCTGCGATGACGGTGTATTGCATCTGCTCGACTTTTTGACGTACTGCCGCCGAGATGACATCATTCGTGTGCAAATAATCTTCTTCCGTCATCGGACCGCTGACTTCTTTTGTCCCGATATCCATGTAGCAACGGTGCGCGTCAGACAGTGGGAGACTTCGCTCGATGAACTCAAGTAAAGAAGAGAAGTTCGCCCATCCGGCTGTCGATAAGGCGGCGGCACGCGTGATGACTTCCGGATAAGCAAATAGGCCATATAAGGAAATCACGCCGCCCATCGAGCTGCCAATCATCGTTGTATCAGTCGGAATCGTCGCATAGTGCGAATCGATGTACGGTTTCAAGTCATAGATAATCCATTCCATATAAGCTTTCCCGTTTCCACCGATCGTCGTCCGGTGTGACGGATATGCGGTTCGCATCAATAACGCGTCATCCGTCCAAGGCGCATATTCATCGTACCGGTCCATCGGGTCATCCGGGCTATCGATGGCGACGATCATTGCCTGTAGACCGACTTCGTGGAGGGCGAGATGAACATCCCATCCTTTACCGAAGGAAGCACTCGCACCACTGAAGACATTTTGTCCGTCATGCATATAGATGACGGGTAATGCAACATCCGTCGCGACCTCAGGGGGACGATAAATCCGCAATGTCCGCCGTTGTTGATTCATCGGAAGCGATAACTCAATTTCAGTAATAGACATGTAAAACACAACCTTTCAAAGATTAGCGTAGTGGGCTGTACAATTTCGACCATTGTGTTTTCCGCCGACATACAGTGCGTGATCTGCCTGACGTAATGATTCTTCAAATGTGCGTTGGTAAGGATGTTCTACTGTATCGACGCCAAGACTGACGGTAATAGAGAGAGGGTGATCGTCGACAATGAAGGGGCGATCGAGAACGGTGTGACGAATTTCTTCAGCAATGGAGATTGCTTGGTCTTGTAAGCAATCCGCAATCAAAACAACGAATTCCTCCCCCCCATAACGTGCCGCGAAGACGGAATCGTTGCGGTGGATGACGTATTTAATCCGTCTTCCGAGCTCACGTAAGACGAGATCTCCGACTTTATGTCCGTACGTATCATTGACGTATTTAAAGTGGTCGATATCAAATAGGATGATCGACAGCGGAAAGTGTTCGGAAGCAAACTGGCGTGCCCCCTCTTCATAAAAAGCACGGCTGTTCGGGAGATCGGTCAAGGCATCCGTCCGGCTTTCGGCATACAATTGAAAGTTTTCTTGGGAACGCTCGAGTACGCGGCAAAATGTCCGAAGCAGGCGATAAATTTCATCCGCTTTTGCTTCATCATAAGCATCAGCGATTTGATGAAATAAAACGATTGAGACATCGACTTCTCCACTTGTGATGGAAGGAATCGCGAGCATCGAATGCCGATCGACGGGAAGCGAGAGTTGGACATCATTTCCCCAGTCGAACCGAAGGCCATAGAGAATCGGAGTCCGCAGATCATTCGCTGATAACGTATGAAATAAAGGTAAGACATCAACTGTCTTTTTTGTCCGAATGTCATAGATGATTTGTTTTCGTTGCTGCTGAATAGAAAGCCAGCCGTCGGAGAAATCAATTAGATGAGGTAAATCAATCAGTAAGGATTCAATCGCTTCCCGTTCAAAGCGTGAAACGAGCAACCGTTCCTTCGCATCGTCGAACCGTTTAGCGTTGTGTGTAGCTTGTAAGGATGCGCCACGCTGTTGTAGGAGTTGCTTGAATAAGAATAAAATTAAAGTCGAGACAGTCGCAGCAACTAACGGGTTTTCATCATAAAACCAAATCCCGAGAAGCGCGCTTAAAATACTGATTCCGTAAACGAGTGTCTGAAGTCGGATGAGGCGGGTCCAGTCATACTTTAAGTTTAAGAAACGATTGACGAATCGGCATTGAAGATAGGAAATAAGAAAGACACCCACCAGATAACCGACAAACGGGATAAGTGATTCGGTATAAGTAAAGCCCGGGCCGGTCGGACCTCCAAGTAGCAAGTAAGCGGAGGCGGGAACTGAGATATAGACGATGTCGAATAAGACGTTGACGGGGTACAGGTAGATGAATCGTTTTATCCGAATTTCTTTTTTATGCGAAAATAATTGGAAAATCAGGACGCCGAGTTGACTCAAAATGACGGCAATCAATAAACCGTAATTAAGAAAAATGAATAAAATAATACCTTCTTGAAATGTATAATAAATCCCACCACGGCGGATGTTATCGAATTGGAAGAGGAGGACTAAAATGAGAAGATAACTTGCATTTCCAAGCGATATCGCTGGGTTCATATGGACGGGAAAGGCAAGCGATGCAAGAAACAGCAAAACAACAGTAAGTGCTAAAGTGATCCAGCTCATACGTGCTACTTTTCGATAGTAAACCATAGCGGAATAGACCCCTCTCTGTGGCGATCCTTCTGTATCTATACCCGATTTGTGGAAATTATGATAAGTGATTTACAAAAAAATAAGGTTGAGAGAAATCGAGTCATTGCGTATAATGTGAAAGATATCAAATCGTCGATGACGAAGAAAGTAACGGTTTTATCTTGTCAGCCAGCGAATCAGGAAACGGTGGAAGCCTGAATGGACAAAGAAATCGTGAAACGCACTTCAGAGACGCTATCCGAATCGTAACGATCAGGCGTAGCCGGGGGAACCCCGTTATCCCCAATTAAGGTGGGTGTCGAAAACGACACCAAGAAGAGTGGTACCGCGGTCATTCCGTCTCTTTGCGAGTTGCGCAAAGGGCGTTTTTTATTGGAAAAAATAAACTGTTGGAGGTAATACAATGAGCTACAAACAACAATATGCTGAAGTTTTACAAGGAGTCATCGGAGACGCATTGACACTTGAACAAATTGAGCAACTGATTGAACAACCGAAACATGAAGACCACGGAGATCTCGCATTCCCTTGCTTCTTGTTGGCGAAAGCATTCCGCAAAGCACCCAACATGATTGCAGTAGATGTCGCTGAAAAAATCGATAATCCACTCTTTGCGAACGTTCAACCAGTCGGACCATATGTCAACGTCTTCTTGAACCGTGAGGTCGTCTCGCAAGAAATCGTCAATCGTGTCTTAAACGAAAAAGCGGACTACGGATCAAGTGAGTCAAATGGGAAGACGATTGTCACTGACTTCTCTTCACCAAACATCGCGAAGCCGTTCTCGATGGGACATTTGCGTTCGACGGTCATTGGAAATGCATTAAACCAAATTTCACGTAAAAAAGGATATGAGGTCGTTGGGATCAACCACTTAGGCGACTGGGGCACGCAGTTTGGTAAATTGATGGTGGCTTACAACATGTGGGGTAAAGAAGAAGATGTCCGGGCTGAGCCAATCAAAGAACTATTGAAACTCTATGTCCGGTTCCATGAAGAAGCAGAAAGTAAGCCGGAACTTGAAGATGAAGGTCGGGCCTGGTTCAAAAAACTCGAGCAAGGTGACGAACAGGCAACCGTTCTTTGGAAATGGTTCCGTGAAGTTTCACTCGTCGAATTCAGCCGTGTTTACGACATGCTTGGTGTACAGTTCGACAGCCTGAACGGAGAAGCCTTCTATAATGACAAAATGCAGCATGTCATTGACTTATTAGAAGAAAAAGAACTGCTCGTCGAGTCTGAAGGCGCGATGGTCGTTGATCTTGAAGCAGAAGGTATGCCACCTGCGCTAATCAAGAAAAAAGATGGCGCGACGCTTTACGCGACACGCGACTTGGCAGCTGCGGTCTATCGTCTCGAGACGTACCGTTTCGAACAAGCATTTTATGTTGTCGGCGGAGAACAAGCGCTCCATTTCAAACAGTTGTTTGCGGTTTTGAAAAAGCTTGGTTTTGATAATGTTGACGGCATGCACCATGTACCATTCGGTCTGATCATGAAAGATGGCAAAAAGATGTCGACGCGTAAAGGGCGGATCGTCTTGCTTGAGGAAGTCCTTCAAGATGCAATCAACGTCGCAAAACAAAATATCGCCGAGAAAAATCCGAACCTTGCGAATGCCGACCAAACAGCACAACAAGTCGGCGTCGGCGCAGTCATCTTCCATGACCTTAAAAACGAACGCATGAACAATATCGAGTTCGATCTCGAGCAGATGTTGAAATTCGAAGGGGAGACGGGTCCATACGTTCAGTACACAAATGCCCGTGCCAACTCGTTACTCCGTAAAGGCGGCTATGATGGTGCAGCCTTCGACGGAAGTGCTGACGATTATGCCTGGGGGGTCGTCTCGATGCTTAACCAATTCTCGGCAGTCATTGACCGGGCGTTCGTGCGTCGTGAACCATCCATCATCAGCCGTTATGTCCTTGATCTCGCACAAAGCTTTAACAAATATTATGGTCAAGTACGTGTCCTTGAAGAGGATGCGGCAAAACAATCTCGCCTTGCACTCGTGAAATCGGTTACGATTGTATTGACGGAAGGTCTACGCCTCCTCGGTGTCGGCGCTCCAGAAGAAATGTAATAAAATTAAATTAAAGATGGGGTTAGCATATGAATAAAGAAACAAACGAACGGTTGCAGCAGGCAGCAGAACGAATCAAGAACGAAGACATGAAAGAAGCGATTGCGTTCATCGCTGATTTTCACGGGAGAGTGGCAACGTGGTTGCCTGGAGAGTCTGTCGACTTCATCTTTGATGTCGTGACAGCACCAGGTGCCGATTTAATCGCACCTGTTAGTGGAGATGCACTCGAAACGAAAGTGAACTTCGAATTTTTCATGGGTAAAAAACAAACGCGTAAAAAATTAGGTGAACTTTTAGCGCTTTGGAAAGCACCACGTTCGAAGGAAACACTCAGTGAAATCGATGCGATTGGTCTTAAAAAATGGTTGGCCCGGAATGAATTCCGGTCGGAAGACAAGCCATGGGACTATCTCAACCGTCTCCACGTCTTATTGTTCCTCGATTCGATGACAACCGTCATCGATGATCATCAATTGACGACGTTATACGAACAACTTGTCGGCAAAACACCGGTCCCGACAAGCTTCGTCCGTCGTCAAGGAGAAGTACGTCGTGTCGTCGATAAATTCGTCGAGAAACATGAATTAACGCAGGTCGATTTAGTGAAAGCTTCACTCGTCCGTTACCTGTAATCAGAAAAGACCCTCGGATGAAAGCATGGAGATGACTCTAGCTTTTAACCCGAGGGTCTTTTTATCATGCTTGGCGGTAGACGATGGATTCTTCCTGTGTGTCGTAGAGCAACCATTCTCGCTCGACGAGAACAGGACCGACATTGACAGCATATCGTTCTTGTTTGATGGAAATCGGAACGTCCAGTTGCGTCGACAACCGGCGTCCGTCGCGAAACAAACCACGTTGATGACTATGACCGAAAAACAATAGTCGTTGTTCGAATTGGGAGGTGTTCGGTATTAACGTATAACTCCACTCGAACTGATCACCGTGTAAAAACAGGACATCGTCACCCACTTGCTTTGTCCGGGGGACCGACCGGAGTCGGTCAAGCAGTCCGGATACGCCGGTTGGGACGATTGAAAAAATCCGTTCTTCTTGGTTCCCGAGTAATGTTTCGAAATCAAGTAGCGCAACATAGTCGAAATCAAGCGTCACGACATCAGAGATGGACTCAAAAGTATGACGACGCGCTCTCTTTTTGCCGATATGGCACTCATGGACGTCGCCGAGCGAAAAAATCGTCGCTTGTGGAGCACGTTTACGGATATCCTGTAGCACGGCGCGCGTATCTGAAAATGAACTATGCAAATCGGCAATCAGTGCATATTGCATCTAGCATCTCTCCCTTGTAATAGGATTATACCCTGCCAGATGCATTGTCCATCCTCCGTTCGCTTAGTCCGTTTCGACAGTGATACCACGTTCTGCGAAAACAGTTTTTGCGACTTCAAGGGCATTTAAGACACGCGGAAAACCTGTATAGGGCACGAGGTGCATGATGGCTTCGACGATTTCATTTCCTGAGAGACCGGCTGTTAACCCCGTGTTGATGTGTAAGGCAAGTTGCGGTTCTGTTCCTTGTGTGACGAGCGTCGAGATTGTGACGAGTGCACGGTCACGGTTCCCGAGTCCAGTGCGACTATACACTTCACCGTAAGCAAAATCTGTAATCCATTCGCCGACGGCAGGTGCGATGTCTTTTAATGACTCTGAGATTTTATCATGTGTGGATTGAGCTGAATTCGCATCTGTGAACTCACTTAATTTTTTGAGACCGACTTCGTGACGTGTTTCATGCGTTGACATAGTAAATAACTTCCTTTCTGAAGTAACGATACATCCCATCATAACGAAAGAAAAATCATGCTACAAATACATGGTTTTTATACATATCATTCTTTTTGTGAATAAGAATCTTGGACGAAACGAATCCACTCCCGTGTGACATACGACTGATAACGTCCGGTCGGGACAGCGACACCTAATTGCCAGGGTACGCGAGTTTCTAACGGAACTGTTTTGACCCCGTTGACTTGAATCCGGTTTGCGAGCGAACGGGGGAGAAGTGTCACGGCATTTTCTTCTGCGACGAGCAGACAAAGGAAATCCCACTGCGAACTGACATGTGTAACAGTCGGTTCAAAACCAGCCGTTCGGCAGGCGTTTAAAACGACGTTATGGAGAGAGAAGGTTTCATTAAACAAAACGAACGGCATCTGTGAAACTTCTTCTAACGCGATGGAAGCGCGTGAAGCGAGCGGATGGTGTTCCGGTAAAAAAAGGTGCAGCTCTTCTTCCATAAAGGGGTAAACGGTTAAGTTTTCATCTGCAGGAAAGACGGTCGCAATTAAATCGACGTCACCCGCGACGATGGCTTTCTCTAAGGCGTGACCGCCGGCCTCGACGATGTCGATTGTTACCATCGGGTACTGTTCTGAAAATTGATGCAACAGACGGGGGAAAAAGAGTGAACCGATTAACGGAGGAAGGCCAATCCGGATGGTTCCTTTTGTTAAGTGCATTACGTCATAGAGATGAGAGGGGAGATCAGAAAGTTGACGTAAGATTTTTTCACCTTCAAGAAGGAGTGTTTCACCAGCGTCTGTCAACACGATTTGTCGTTTACTGCGATCAAATAGTGCAATATCGAGTTCTTCTTCAAGGCTGCGGACCATCTTACTTAAAGTCGGTTGCGTGACATGAAGATAATCGGCAGCACGCGTGAAACTTTTAAACCGGGCGACTTCAGTAAAATATTCGAGTTGTCGAAAATCCATCGTATTTCCTCCTATTCCTAATGGTTATATATAGCATAATAAGGATTCATTTTTATTATTGTTTTTGCAAGCGTACAGTAAAAGAAGTGAAACCGTAAAGAAGGAGTAGATAACAATGAAACAACTTGAAGGAAAAGTAGCGTTAATTACTGGAGCAGCAAGTGGAATCGGTCTTGAAATCGCTGAAGAATTTGCGCAAGAAGGCGCTAAGGTCGTGATTGTCGACTTGCAGGAGCAGGCAGCAAAAAGTGCAGCAGAAGCACTGACGGATAAAGGTTTTGACGCTTTTGCGGTCGCGGGTGACGTAACGAGTGAAGCGGCGATTAAATCGAGTATCGAACAGACGATGGCGCATTACGGAAAAATTGATATCGTCATCAATAACGCCGGCATGCAACACGTCTCACCCATCGAAGACTTCTCGACAGAGACGTTTGATTTGATGCAAAGTATCATGTTACGGGCACCATTTCTCTATACGAAATACGTGTTCCCGATTATGAAAAAACAAGAATTCGGACGGATTCTTAACATGTCATCCATTAATGGTTTGATTGGCTTCGCCGGGAAAGCTGCATACAACAGTGCGAAACATGGCGTGATTGGCTTAACGAAAGTAGCAGCACTTGAAGGTGCGACATCCGGTATTACGGTCAATGCGATTTGCCCGGGTTACGTCGATACACCACTCGTCCAAAAACAATTGTCTTCACTCGCTGAAACGCGGAACGTACCACTTGAGTCTGTCTTAGAAGAAGTCATCTACCCGCTCGTCCCACAACAGCGTTTGTTGCAAGTGAAAGAAATCGCAGATTATGCAATTTTCTTATCAAGTGATAAAGCAGCTGGCGTAACAGGTCAAGCCGTCGTCCTTGATGGTGGATATACAGCGCAATGAGCATAAGTAAATCCCTTCCTCCGACTTGGAGAAAGGGATTTTTGCTGCTTAACGGAAATTGATGAACTGGACGTCGACAGATAATGGTAACTCACGGACGATCTGCATGACTTGTTGCAAGTCATCACGCGATTTAGCCGTGACACGGATTTGGTCATCTTGAATTTGCGTTTTGACTTTTAATTTGGATTCTTTGACGGCATTGTTGATTTTTTTCGCATCATCACGGTCGATTCCGCTCTTTAGGATGACACGTTGACGGACTGTGTTCCCGGCTGCCTGTTCGACTTTTTCATACTGTAAGTTCTTTGTCGGGACTTCGCGTTTAATCAACTTCGTCGTCAAGACGTCTTTGACTTGATCGAGTTTAAAGTCGTCATCCGAGATGAGGATTAAATCCTCTTTCTCAAGTTTCATGTCACTCTTCGAACCTTTAAAATCAAAGCGGTTCGTAATTTCCTTCAGTGCGACTTGCATCGCGTTTTTGACTTCCTCGATGTTGATTTGTGACACGATATCAAATGAATTATCTTTTGCTGCCATATGGCATCTCCCCTTTCGTTCTATTCTCTATTTTAGAGAGGAACAGCGGAAGCGTCCACCACTTTGAAATTTTGTTATAATGAATACCATGAAATGAAAGGGGTGCATGGCTTTGAAACAAACAGCAGATATGTTGACGCTCACGCCAAAGGAGATGGATGAGCGTTATGCCTATAGAGGAATGGACTTGGGTGCGACTTTTGAAGAGACGACGATTCGTGTTCGATTGTGGGCACCGACGGCGGAACGTGTGGTCATCCGTCTGTACCGGACGCTGCGTGCAAGAAAAGTAGAGGAAGTCGAACTGTCAGCCGCTGAACGGGGGACATTCGTCGCAGAACTCGATCGTGCTGTGTATGAAGGTTATTTTTATACATTTCAAGCCATCGTCGACGGTCAGAAAGTCGAAGCGGTCGACCCTTATGCAAAAGCAGTCGGAACGAACGGAAAGCGTGGTGCATTAATCGATCCGTCCAACGTACAACCGGACCGTTGGATTGAGGAGCGACCGATGTTCCATTCGTCACAAGATGCTGTCATTTATGAGTTGCACGTTCGCGACGCGACAAGTCATCCGGCGAGTGGTGTGGTCGAACGAGGTACGTTCCGCGGATTGACGGAAGCAGGTACGCGGACGAAAAATGGTGGATTGACGGGACTCGACTACTTAGCTGATTTAGGTGTGACGCACGTCCAATTACTTCCTATCTATGATTTCGGTTCGGTCAACGAAGCAGCACCAAACGATCCGGATAATTACAATTGGGGATACGATCCGGTCAATTTCTTTGCACCGGAAGGTTCCTATTCATCAAACGCAGATGATCCGAAAGCACGCATCCGTGAGCTCAAAGAATTGGTCCAGGCACTGCATGACCGTGGAATCCGAGTCATCATGGATGTCGTCTTCAACCATACCTATGAAGCAGAAAAGGTTCCGCTTGGTCAGTTCGTTCCGGGTTACTTTTACCGTCAAGCGGCAGACGGAACGCTTTCGAATGGTAGTTTCTGTGGCAATGACACAGCTTCTGAGCGTTTCATGATGCGGAAATTCATCATCGATTGCGTGACGTACTGGGCAAAAGAGTATCATCTCGACGGATTCCGGTTCGACTTGATGGGACTCCACGATATCGAAACGATGAACCAAGTTCGTCATGCACTCGATCGAATCGACCCGTCGATTTTAATCATCGGTGAAGGCTGGGATCTTGATACACCGTTACCGCTCGACCAAAAAGCGAACTATTTCAATGCCCCGCAGATGCCGGGGATTGCACACTTTAATAACGGCTTGCGTGACGGGTTAAAAGGAGATGTCCAAACACCGGAGAACCGCGGCTTTATCAGTGGGGCGTTCGATCGGACGAATGAAGTCAAGCGCGGGATTGCCGGGAACGTTTCATCGCAAGGCTTTGCGGATGAGCCGAACCAAGTCGTCTCCTATGTCGAAGCGCATGACGACTTAACAGTTTGGGACAAGCTCTCTGTCTCACGCCCGGAGGATACGGATGAAGTACGACGTAAGCGTCAAATGCTTGCCAATGCGATCATTTTGACGGGACAAGGGATTCCGTTCCTCCACGCGGGTCAAGAGTTCTTCCGGACGAAGGATGGGATTCGTGATAGTTTCAATGCGGGAGAAGTCGTGAATCGGCTTGATTATGAACGGGCAGAGACATTCAGTTCTTCCGTTGAATATGTCAAAGGGTTGATAGCGATGCGTCGTCAATATCCGATGTTCCGCCTTGAAAATACAGCGATGATTCGCAAACATCTCCGCTTCCTAGAAGAAGGGGAAGGCATCATTGCATATGAGCTGAAGCGGACGTATGAAGGTTACGTCGAGCGGCAACGCGTCTATCATAATGCGACAGATGAAGACGTAACGATTGAATTGCCAAGTGGTGAGTTCGAAGTGCTTGTCGAAAACGGGGCAGTCAAAATTCATGCGCCTCGTCTGCACGAGGAACGGGAATTATTGATTCCGGCACTGACAACGACCGTAGTGGCCGAGCGAAAAGCAGACTATAAAAAGTATGCGGTCGCGGGTGGCGCGGCATTGACGATCATCGGTCTCTTATATGCAGCAAACAAACGTCGAAAAAAAGAGTAACCTAGTATGGCAGTCGCGTTGCGGCTGTCATCTTTTCGTATTAATTCTTTTTAGATAATCCAGTTTTAATTCATCTGATGCGGGAAAATAGATTAAGTAGTATTTAGAGGATTAGTTTTCTGAAAGGGAGCGTCAGCATGTTTGGATTTGATGATATCTGGAAATTTTTCTTATCGTTTTTTCTGTTATTACCGATTGTGACATTAATTCATGAAATGGGGCATTATTTCTTCGCACGATTGTTCGGAGGAAATATGGAAATCAATATTGGGTCAGGCAAGTCATTGGTACGTGTCGGACCGATTCGTTTGAATCGAATTTACTTTTGGGATGGCTGGTGCCAGTATGAGGCACTCCGGCATGAAAATAAATTTACGAACATCATGGTGTACTTGGGTGGTTCGTTAGCGAACGTTGCAGGTATTTTAATCGTCAACGGATTGATTTATGCCGGAGTGTTCGAAGCATCGATCTTTACGTATCAGTTCGCTTATTTCTCCTTCTACTTTGTTTTCTTTTCACTCTTTCCGATTGATCATCCGAATGGATATCCGAGTGATGGGAAAGCAATTGTCAATGTCTTTCGGTACGGCAAGTCGGAGTATAATCCGCAAGCGTAAAAAAAGAGGCCTAGCGCCTCTTTTTTTCGTAGGGATTGGAGTGCTGCTTGTCAGAAGTGGAGCTCAGTTTGTCTCCTCATCACTTGATTCAGTTGCAGCATCCGCTTGTTCGCTCTCGAGTTCGACTAACTTTTGGATTAAGATGTGACGCGGCATATGCATCAATTGTTCGAGTGGTACATTCAGACGCTTCGCGAGCTCGACTGCCGTATCAGCAGAAAGTTGTAATGGTTTCATGAAAGATCCTCCTTTTGATGATTGGTTCTAGTATACAAGACATACAACGCGAGCGCATCGACAGTAGCTAGAAATCAAGAAGGTTGATACCGTAGGAGGTAGGAAGTGATGTATATGTATAAACCAGCGGCTGAGCTGTTGCTCCATGAATCGGTATCGTTATTTGAACGAGTAGGAGAGGAATTCGTCTTGTTTCGAGAGCAAGGAGGATTTACGAAATGCGATGCGGATTTAAAAATAGTTTGGGAAACAGCCTGTGCTTATGTTCCATTCACGTGGTACCTCGAACCGAATGGAAGTCGTGCGTTCATCGTCTTCGAAGAAACGATTGTCTTCGGATTACTTGATTTAAAGAATGGTCAGATAACATATATGAATCGCCCGGATATCTGGGCGGATGCTTGGTTTAGTAACCTGTATGAGTGGAGTGGCAATCAACTGTTCTTATACGCAGCGGAAACGGATATCGTCCGCTTTGATTTGATGACGGAAGCAGGAACTTTTTCAGACTATGAAGAAGCCCCTTTATTAGGGCGCATCGTCGAGCGTGGATACAATGAACAATTGACGTTCGAACGATTTATTGCGCCGGCGACGATCATCTCGTACGATCCCGATCAGACGCGATACGTCATTTGGGATGCGGTCAAGCAAGAAGAACAAGTCATCCCGTTCTCGGACTATGAAGAATATTCACTCGTCGATAGTCAGAAACAATTGTTTTCTGTCACAGATGCGACACGATTTTACCTCTATGAGGATAAACAATTAAAGTTTAAATTTGAAGGGTGTCAGTCGTCCGTATTGTTAAAAAGTCTGTTGCTTGACGAACAGGCAAGACGACTAGCAATCGTTTCGACGTCACCGAATTTCGGAAACACGTGGGTTCAAATTTTTCACAAGACGTAAACACATCCTTTGTCGGTCGTACGAAGGATGTTTTTGCTGTCTAAGTAGAAAAAAGGAGGAGTCGACAGATGGAACGTCTTGGTCAGAAGATTGTTCGTTTTCGAAAAAGCATCAGTCTCGTCTGGTTGATTGCACTGATTGTCCTTGGGTATTTCGCCCTTCAGTTACCCGATCAATTGAAAGGGAACGGCTTCACCCGTGATGGGGAATTTCAACAAGTGGAGCAGGTGTTAGAACAAGAATTTAAGCAAGACCCCCATCAAATCATCGTCTTGTTTGAAGGGGATGAACAAACGATTCGCAAAGAAATGACGCGGCATGTCACGTTGTTTCGTGACATCAAAGGAGTCGGACAGGTCGTTGGACCAACCGAAAATCCACAAGCGATTCGGGACGGCAAAGGATATCTTACGGTCGGGACACCGGACATCGAACGGACATGGGCAAAAGCCATCGAAAACAAGCTGGATGTTCCGAGTGATGTAACTGTCCGTCTAACTGGAGAACCACTGATCGTCGACGACTTGAATACGGCCTCGAAAAACGACTTGGTTCGTGCTGAATTGATTGGTGTTCCAGCGGCTTTACTTGTCTTACTTATCGTCTTCGGGACCCCTTTGGCAGCTGTCTTACCGCTCATCATGGGACTCGTTACGTTCATCTTCGGTGCCGGGATTCTCTATTTTGTCGCGGGACAACAAGAGTTATCGATTTTCGTTCTAAACGCCGTCGCGATGATCTCACTCGCGCTCGGAATCGATTTTTCACTGCTTTACGTCAATCGTTTTCGAGAGGAACAGGGCAAGGGGTATTCGATTGCGCGGGCAGCAGAAGTCTCTGTCGCGACAGCCGGTCGTTCGATTTTATTTTCTGGGATTTGCGTCTTTGTCGGGCTCGCTGGTCTGTTAGTCATCGATGTCGACGTCTTTCAAGCGGTCGCAATCGGGACGCTCGTCTCGGTACTGGGTGCCGTCATTAGTGCCATCACGTTACTCCCTGCTTTACTCGCACTGTTCGGTGCAGGATTAGAAAAAGGACGGATCTTTAAGTCCGGCTCGGATCGTGGTGAACGACGCTGGCGGAATCTGGCGCGCTTCGTCATGAAGCGTCCTGTGGCGATTACGGTATTTTCATTGATATTACTCGTCCCGTGCTTGATTCCATTGCGTGACTTGGAGTTGAACATTCCGCAAGCGAGTGCCCTGCCGGAAGATTATGCATCAAGGCTTGCTTTTGAGTCATGGGAAAAAACGTTTGGGGATGACGGGACCGACGCAGTCGTCTTAGTCGAGGGGGACTTTTCGTCTGAAGCAGGACTCAGTCGTCTCGAGGACGCGACACGACAGTTTCAAGCAGATAGCGGTGTGAAAGAAGTAATTTCCGGCGCGACCTTAGCCGAGCAGAACGGACTCGATTTGCAGCAAGCCGTTCAAATCGAGCAGGCGAAACAACAGTTGACCCCTTGGATTGCGTTTGACGCGGACGTCGCCCGGGTGAACGTCAATTTAGCCGGTGCCCCCGGTGATCAAGCCTCGCAGGACTGGGTCAGGAAAGTCCGGGAAATGGGCTTTACGATTGGTGGTCCTGCCGCTTTCAATCAAGAAATCTACGATGAGATTTATGACAAGATGCCGCTTGCGCTCAGTGTCGTGTTACTCGCGACGTTCTTGATTTTATTGATTGCGTTTCGCTCGATCTTAATTCCGATTAAAGCGATTTTGATGAACTTACTCAGTCTCGGTGCGACCTTCGGATTGCTCGTCATTTTATTTGAATCAGGACTCGTTTTTCCGGCAGAAACGATTGGCATTTTGACGCCGATCTTTATCTTCTCGCTCGTATTCGGTCTATCGATGGACTATGAAGTATTCTTAGTTTCACGGATGGAAGAATATTATGACGAGACGGGTGACAATGACGTCGCGACGGAAATGGGGCTTGCGAAGACAAGTAAAATCATCACATCGGCTGCCTTGATCATGATTGTCGTCACGGGAGCGTTTGCCTTCACGGGTGTCAGCCCGATTAAGCAACTCGGTGTCGGGATTGCGCTCGCGATTTTCATCGATGCGACGATCGTTCGGATGCTGTTAGTTCCAGCCTTGATGAAGTTATTCGGACACTGGAACTGGTGGTGGCCGGGCGGTCGACGGAAACGTCAAACGAAGCTCCACTAAACAAGCGAGCAGATTGGCTAGGCACATCATTAGGCATTTTGAAAAGTCCGAGCGTATACTGACGATATTCAAGTTAAGATTTCAGAGGAGGATATGTTTCAATGGCTAATGAAAAGATGTTTGATACGTTTACACTTCCAAACGGAGTGACACTGAAAAACCGCGTCATGATGGCGCCGATGACAAACTATGCGGCAGAAGAGAATGGTGAAGTTTCGGAAGCGGAACTCGCTTATTATGCAGCACGTTCAGGTGGCGTCGGTGCAGTCATCACAGCTTGTGCCAACGTCACAGCGGATGGACAAGGTTTCCCGAATGAATTCGGCGCAGAGCGTGATGAACTCATTCCAAGCTTAAAACGTCTTGCAACAACGATCCAAGACAAAGGCGCAAAAGCCATTCTTCAAATTTTCCACGCAGGCCGGATGGCACCACCAGAACTCGTCGGCGGACAGACGGTCAGCGCGAGTGCTGTAGCGCCAGAACGTGAAGGTGCCATGACACCACGTGCACTCGAAGCAGAAGAAGTCGAAGCCATCATCGAAGCATTCGGTCAAGCGACGCGTCGTGCGATGGAAGCTGGATTTGATGGTGTTGAAATTCATGGTGCAAATACGTACCTGATTCAACAATTCGTCTCACCACACTCAAACCGTCGTGATGACAAATGGGGGGGCAGCCTTGAAAAACGTTTGGCATTCCCACTTGCTGTCGTCGATGCAGTCGAAGCGGTCGCAAAACAAGACCCATCGTTCATCGTCGGATATCGCTTCTCACCAGAAGAAATCGAAAACCCGGGGATTACACTAGAAGACACAATGCAGCTCGTTGATGTGCTCGCTAAAAAAGACTTAGACTACCTGCACGTCTCCGTCATGGACTTCTTTGCTGGTTCGATTCGTGATCAAAACGAAACACGTTCACCAATCACACTCGTTCAAGAGCGTGTGGGACAACAAGTTCCAGTCATCGGTGTCGGATCACTCCACACACCAGAAGAAGTCGAACGTGCCTTGACAGAAGTGCCGCTCGTCGCACTCGGTCGTGAATTAATCATGGAACCGAACTGGGTCGAAAAAGTCGAAGCAGGAGACGTCGCGTCGATTCGGACAGAACTTGATCCAACAACACAAGCAGAACTCGTGATGCCGGATGCACTGTGGCAAGGAATTATTAGCCGTCCGGGCTGGTTCCCGATTAAACAAACAACAAACTAAACAACGCGCTTAAAAAAAGGAGGCTTCGACGATGTAGTCGAGTCCTCCTTTTAGCATGCAGACGTTTTAAATCGCGTTCCGTCGTGGATCGCTTCCAAAGCGAAAAGCAACCATGAGCGTCATCTTATTGTATCCGAACAAATCGCCTATGAAATAAGAATTAATAAGCGACTTGTCCCATTCGTACACCACAAAATTCGTGGAGGGTGACGGGATGGTCAAGATTTGTCCGGTCGAGCATATCGTTTAGCAACAATGCGCAAATGTAGGCATCTTCCTTTGCATCGTGGTGTTTAAACGATACACCTAAAAACTCGGCCATCGTGTTCAATTTATGATTCGGCAGCCACGGATAAAGTTTACGGGATAGCTTGACGGTGCAGCCATATCGAAATGCGGGGATTTGATACAAGTCATACTTTTGAATTGCTTTTTGCAGAGCACCCATGTCAAATGCTGCATTGTGTGCAACAATCAGTTCGGCACCGGCAATCAAATCATATAAGCCGTGTTGTTCCATCGCTTCCGGTAAAGCAGGTTCGTTCCAAACGTCACTCGGACGGATGCCATGGACCCGAATATTTCCGGCATCGAATTCTTCTTCTGGATTGATCAAGACTTGATTACTCGTAACGACCTGACCGTTCGCGAGGACAGACCAACCGAATGCACAAATACTGCGACTGTTTCGATTCGCTGTTTCAAAGTCGATGGCTAATGTATAGGGTTGTACCATAATCATCACTCCTTTTCTTAGAGCATACCGTATTCAGACTTAGAATGCATGTTCGTATTTCGGCCCAAGCATCTTTTTTTCTCAAGAAACCCGCTCACATGACATGTGAACGGGACGGCGATGATAATTATTTAGCTTGAACGGCTTCAGGTGCTGGGTCTGTATATTCTTGGGGCTTAAAGAGCATGACCCGGTCGCGATAAGCAAAGACACTCGCAGTCAGGACTGCCATCAAGTCAGCAATCGGAAAGGCGAACCAGACACCGCTGACGCCGAAGAACATCGGTAAAATCAACACGAGTGGAATCGTGTAAAGTGTTTGACGTGATAAAGAAAGGAAAAGCGCGACACGGGCTTTCGCGAGTGATTGATACATGCCGTTAATGATCATCTGAATCCCATAGACAAACGAGACGGCGAAAAGAATCCGCATCGCGGTCGAACCATCATCGAGCAGTGCGGTATCATTCGTGAACATTCCGACCCAGAAGCGTGGGAAGAGTTGAATCAATAACCAAAGTGTAATCGATAATGACAGACCGTACCGCATCGCAAGTTTGATGGCGAGCGACATGCGGTCGAATTGTTTCGAACCAAAGTTGTAGCCGACGATTGGTTGCATCCCTTGGACGATTCCCATGATCGGCATCCCGACGAGCGCCATGAATTTGTTGATGACGGCGAAGGTCGCAAGTTCCGTCGTCCCCCCGTATCGGACGAGCATATGGTTGACGGTGATGAACAAAATCGATTGGGAAACTTGCATGATGAAGGACGACGAACCGATTTGCGACATCCGGACAACGAGCTTTGGTTCAAAACGGAAGGCTTCACGGTCTAATAGGAGACTTGTCTTTTTCTGTTTCGTAAAGAAGAATCGGAAAATCAAGATGGAACCGACGATTTGAGCGACGACGGTCCCGAGTGCCGCTCCTTTAATGCCCCAATCGAATCCGAAGATGAACAAAGGGGTCAAAATCGTATTAATCGCGACAGTTGTCAACATGACACGCATTTGATAGTTGGCGCGTCCTTCTGCCCGTAACATCGCACTTGATGCCATCGTCAACATGAAGAATGGGGAACCGAACAGCAAAACACGCAAGAAATCGATGCTGTATGGCATGATTTCATCGGTTGCCCCGAAGACACGCAACAATGGCTCGACGAAGATGAAGGCGGAGACGATGGCGAGCATACTGACGACGAACACGACCATCAAGACATTCGCATATGCGCGACTGGCTCCGATTAAATTTTTTTGACCGAGTCGTTGGGAGGCAATCGCGGCACCGCCGATTCCAAGTGAATTAGCAATCGCCATCAAAACGAGTTGGACGGGAAACGCGATTCCGACGGCAGCGACAGCAATCGTCCCAATTCCTTGGGCGACAAAAATCGTATCGACGATGTTATAGAGCGCAGTGACGAGCATACCAATCATCGCCGGGAGCGATAATCCAATCAATAATTTATTAATGGGTGCATCTCCCAATTGGGCAGTATTCTTATTCATCAGTAGGAGAGCCTCCTTTAAGGTAAGTACGTTGACTTTTACTCAGACTAGTCGCTTGGGTCGGCAGATGCAAGAAATCACTCCAGGCAATGTGCAAAGAGGAACTGTTCTATCCTTGTGACGAATCGGTATGAAAACAAAAACACTCCGGCAAAAGTACAGTGACGGAGTGTTTGCGCGTTAAGAGGGTAACGGTAAATAGCCTTTTGAGTATTCGAAAGCGAGGAAGAGAATCGCTCCGAGTGCCAAATAGGCAACTAACGTAATCGCTTGTTGTTTTTTCGGCATCTGGTGGTACTCAACCGATTTTTCCGCTTCAAGCAACGGTTCGATGCGTTGGTCGAGTCGACGCAGCAAGGCATCGTAATCATTCGCCGAATCATATTGATAGCGTAAGAGTTCGTCAGCAGCTGGTTTTGCTTCTTCCGGACTTGCACTCCGCAGACTTTGCAAGTCATGGCGTAAAGTCCATGCAATCGGATCATAGCTCGATGTAGCGGAGACTGTAGTCTCACCTGAGTCGAGTTGATCGCTCTCAGCCGGTTCAGCGATTGGCTGTTGTTCCTGTTCCGCTTTTGCTTGTAAAACACGGTTGCGGGCTGCCCGGTACAACATCAGGACGGATTGATTGTCTTCGTATTGTTTCGCAAAACGGTACCGTTTCCAGACGGCACTGCCGCCGAGGAAAGCGATCAACAATAAGATGATGCTGAAATGGGTGAGACCGTAGGCAATCAGGGCAGCGAGTCCTGCAATCCAGACGACGATCGGCAGACCAGCTAAAATCCGTCCGCCATCGAGCGGACTGACCGGGAGTAAATTGAATAGATTGAGCAGGGCACCTAAGTGGAAGATAACGAGCCAAAAATCATTTCCTGTCACGGCATATCCAATCAAAAGCGGGATAAGGGAGAGCAGTCCGGCGAGCGGACCCCCGTAGGCTAAGATTGCTTCTTGTTTCGGCGTTCGGAATGTATCTTTGATCCCGATGACGGCCCCCATGAACGGAACGAAAATCGCTGGTCCCGTCTTAAAACCCAGGCGTTTTGCAGCAGCTAAATGTCCCATCTCATGAATGAACAATAGGTAAAGCAAACCAACACCAAACCAAACACCAAAAATTTGGGCATAAAAGAGAAGCGAAATACCGAACGAAATCAGCGTTCCTCCGAACTTCGAAAATTTTAAGAGTGCAAGGACGACCTTTCCTTTCGAGAGCAAAAATGCTCCGGCGACGGCAAGGCCTCCCCAACGTTTTTTATCCATCATGAATTCCTTCTTCCATAAATATGACGTTCTGTCTCTAGTGTACGCCAAATTAAGAAAAAAAGTTTCATTTGCCGCCGGTTCAGTCTGTTTCCCATATCAAATCGTTTTGAGGATCTTAGCAGGGTTTCCACCCACGACCGTATTCGCAGGGACATCTTTAACGACGACGCTCCCGGAAGCGATGACCGCATTATCGCCAATCGTCACACCGGGATTAATGACAGCTCGTCCGCCGATCCAGACGTTATCCCCGATGACGACGGGTTTGCCGAATTCATACCCACTATTTCGTTCGACAGGATCTAACGGATGCGTCGCTGTATAAATGTGGACGCCCGGAGCAAGCATACAGTTGTCACCGATCGTAATCGGGCAAATGTCGAGCAGCACACAATCGTAATTGGCATAAAACCGGGCACCAAGCGTGATGTTGTAGCCATAATCACATTTAAAAGACGGTTCGATGTAAAAATCCGTTTGTTCCGTCCGGAAAAGTTGTTGCAGGAGAGATTTTCGGTCGGGCAGCTCTTCGATGCTCAGTTGGTTGAATCGATGACAAAGCATCTGCGCCCGTTTCCGGTCCGCCACGAGCTCCGCATCCCCGGCTAAGTACAACTGACCTTGAATCATCTTTTCTTTTTCTGTCACATGAATCATCTCCTAACGGTATGTATATCTTCATTAGACTAAATCGGACGGGGAGAAGCAACTGATACCAAAAAAAGCGGTTTTGATGTCGCCATCAAAACCGCTTTTTACTCTGGGATTCAATTAAGCAAGTTCAATTCCGCCTGTCACACCATAAATTTGTGCCGTGACATAACTGGCATCGTCAGACGCGAGGAAGACATAGACGCTCGAAAGTTCGACCGGTTGACCACTTCGTTTGAGTGGTGTTTCTTGTCCGAATTCCGGAATGTTTTCGCTCGGTTGACCACCTGAGATTTGAAGTGGTGTCCAAATTGGACCCGGTGCGACCGAATTAACGCGGATGCCTTTTGGCGCAATTTGTTTCGCGAGGCCGCGTGTGAATCCATTGATGGCAAATTTCGTTGAGGCGTAATCAAGTAAGTTCTCACTCGGATTGTATCCTTGAACAGAAGTTGTCGTGATGATTGAAGCGCCTTCTTTTAGAAGTGGGAGAGCGGCTTTAACGACCCAAAACAGCGAGAAGACATTAATTTCATATGTTTTCCGAAGTTGTTCTGTTGACAGATCCATGATGTCCTCGACAGCTTGTTGTTTTCCGGCGACGAGTGCAAGGATGTCGAGTCCGCCAAGTGAATCATGTGCCTCTTTGACAAGTTGCTGACAGAACGATTCGTCACTTAAATCACCTGCGAGTAAGTACGCTTTTTGACCAGCTGCTTCGACAAGTGCTTTTACTTCTTCTGCATCTTGTTGTTCTTCCGGGAGATAGTTCAGGAAGACATCTGCTCCTTCACGGGCATAAGCAATCGCAGCAGCACGTCCGATTCCTGAATCACCGCCTGTAATCAACGCTTTCTTACCTTTTAGTTTACCTGAACCTTTGTAGCTTTCTTCTCCACAATCCGGAAGGGGTTCCATTTTTGCCTGGACAGCCGGTGGCTCCTGATACTGTTTTGGGAAATCATCGTTGAAGTGTTGTGTAAGTGGATTTTTAGACTGTGACATGAACTGGTTCCTCCTAGGTAGTGGTTTGATTTGCATAAGAAGTATGTTCCCTGTCATTTCACGTTTAAACGTCAACTTATTAACCAAGTGAAGTTTTTATTAGAGCGAAAAGGCTGCTCGATAAGGCTATAGCAACAAATAACTGAATGCGAACGAAGGGCGAATAAAAAAATCGGAGTCCACAGGTGTGAACTCCGATTTTTACTAAAGATAAGGTGGATGAGCGATCAGACGCGTTCTGCTGTCAGCTCTTTCATCCCTTGTAGAGCTGCTTGATTCAGTAAGTTCCACGGTTTGTTGTAGTGCGGTTGGAAGAAGAAGTCGACGAAGGCCAGTTCTTCAAGCGTCATTTCATTTTGAATCGCGACCGATAACGTATTCATCGCTTGCGTCAAATCGACCTTCGAAATAATTTGGGCACCGACGACGCGATGAGAGTTTTGTTCAAAAACAAGTTTGAGTTGGACGTCTTCTGCAGTCGGCATAAATTCAGGTCGATACGCATCTGTGACGGTTGTACTCATGACTTCTAGTCCAAAGAATGGAGCAGCATCTTCCGTGACGCCGGTCGACGCGATATTTAAGTCATATAACCGGAGACCGGACGTCCCTTGCGTCCCTTGGTAACGAATCGTCGGGGCAAGTAAGTTTTTCCCGACGAGCGTTCCCATACGGACGGCGTTCGTCGCGAGTGGAATATAGGCATGTGTCCGGGCCGGATTGTAGTAGACGGCACAGCTGTCACCGGCAGCAAAGATATTCGGATTACTCGTCCGCATATAGTCGTCGACGATGATGGCACCGTTCGGTAACATATCGATTTGTCCTTTTAAAAGCTCCGTACTCGGACGGAAACCGACACAAAGAATGACGAGATCGGTCTCGAACGTTCCTTTGTCCGTGACGACTTGTGTGACGTTTCCGTCTACGCCGGTAAAGCTTTGAACAGTCTGGTTCAACTCGAGCTGAATGCCGCGATCTGTCAATTCACTTTCAATGATATCCGTGAATGAACGATCGAGGTATTTATTTAAAATCCGGTCGGCACTGTCGATGAACGTCACTTCTTTGCCGTATGCTTCAAACGCTTCAACGAGTTCAGCACCGATGTAGCCGGCACCGACAACTGTAATCCGCTCGGCATCCGTTGCTTTTTTGATGATGGTTTGAGCATGGTGGTAGTTTTTACAAAGTTCGATTTGATTCAGTTCAATGCCCGGTAACATCGGAATGATTGGCCATGAACCTGTTGTCATGATTAATTTGTCGTACGTATCGTGAACGGTTTCACCCGTCAGAAGATTTTTCGCAAGAATCGTTTGGTTCGTACTATCGATTTCAAGGACATCATGTTTCAAGCGCATCGTTGCTCCGAGGTCAGCCAGCTCGTCAGGTGAAGAGTAGAAGAGTGACTCGGCATGCTCAACGACACCACCGACGTGAAGGGCAATCCCGCAAGAGAGAAATGAAACGTTATCGTTTCGTTCATAGACTGTGATTTCAAGGTTTTCGTTCGTTGCCGTAAGCTCTTTGACTGCTGCTGTTCCTGCATGTGTACAACCGATGACTGCTACTTTCATGAGTAAAGTCCCCTTTTTGTTTAATTGTGATATTAATCACATTCGATTTGATAACCTTAGTGTAATACTTCACAATGTCGGTTTCAAGTAGTTTGTTCATAATTGAGCATAGTTTTGTCTGAATTGTGAATTTGTGAACAAAGAGGTAATGACTTATAACGTTTTTGTTAAAAGTCCGTAAAAATGTTTTAGTTTCTGAAGTTCGGGTTATAATAAGATGGAGAACTAAATGAAAGGGTGGAAACCGATGGATACCGAGAGGACCGATCATCTATTTAGCTTACCTGATTTTTAGCATCGCTGGTCTTACGTAAACAAGACAGTAATGGTTAAAAAAATCAGGGAGAGCGAAAATAGATGAATACCCAAACGGCAACAATAAAACCTCTCCCATGGAAGATACGGGAGAGGACAATAAAACATGAAACGAATCGCAACCATCTTAGCAGGAACGTTACTTATGGCGTTCGGCTACTATACTTTGAATGAACAGTTTGGATTAGCAGAAGGCGGATTTATCGGGTTATCTTTATTAGGACGGTATTTCTTTGATATCAATCCATCGATTTCGATGATCGTGCTCGACATTCCATTTTTTATTGGAGCACTTTATTTTAAAGGAAAACGCTTTGTCAGTGAGGCACTTGTCTCAGCAGGTGCACTATCGCTCTTTTATGAGATGTGGCATCAGCTCGATTTGTTCCATTTCCCGGAACAGGCCTGGCCGGCAACGTTAATCGCCGCCATTGCGAGTGGGATCATCACGGGATACGGACTTGGTCTTGTGTTGAAGAGTGGTGCTGCGACCGGTGGTGACGACCTTTTATCAATGGGCCTTAGCAAAGTGACAGGTTTATCGATCGGGACGATTTTATTTAGTCTCGATGCAATTGTTCTTGTCATTTCACTCGTCTACTTGCCAGTCAGTTTGACGCTTTATACGTTACTTGCAGTTGCCATCGCGGGACGCGTCGTCTCAGTCATGACACGCGAACCGGTTACTGTACCAGTAGTTAGACCAGCGCCACAACTGAAATAAATAAAATCCTTCCTGACATCAGGAGGGATTTTGTTTTAGGATAAAAAGAGATAACGAGAAGGGGGCTACCCAATGATTAGACAAGCGACTGCGGAAGACGCCGATCAAATCGCACCATTGATTGAACAGGCGATTCATGAAATTGCCGAGACACTGACCGGAACGCAGGAGAAGGAATTGATTTTGGAACGGCTTGCGCTGTTTGTGACGCAAACGGGAAACCGGTTAAGTCACGAGAACATTCTCGTCAAGGAGCTCGATGGGCGCGTCGTCGGCATCGTCATCGCATATGCGGGAGTGGATGCAGCGCAGTTGGATGAACCGATTAAACGTCAGCTCCTCGCGTGGACAGGTCAAGAGATACAAATTGATCAAGAGACGGAAGGAAACGTCTTTTATCTCGATACATTGTCGGTCGATCCGGCATATGGCGGAAGAGGAATCGGGTCTGAGCTGTTGCAGGCAGCAGCGGACGAAGGGGAGAAGCGTGGATTACGCGCGTTTACGTTAAATGCCGATCAGACGAATGCTGGGGCGCAACGTCTCTATCGACGTCTTGGATTCGTCCCGGTCAAGACGATTGAAATCAGTGGCGGACAATTTGATTACATGGAGCGACCGTATGCAACTTGAATGATGAGTGAAGTACTTTGAATTCATTTCAAGATTCGTTGATACGCAGACAAGACTTCGCTTTCCGCGGGCGAAACGTGAGCCTCCGCGTCGCCTGCGCGACTTACGGGGTCTCACCTGTTCCGCTTTTCCCGCAGGAGTCTTCGTCTTGTCTGCTTCTCAACGACGTTTTGTTAAGCTGTTAAAATCCATCCATCAAGAATCTGAAATCAAAAAATCACTCGCTTCACGCGACTCCTACAGGAAAAAGCGCAAGACGACTTGCGCTGTCAGAGACAAACAAGACCCGATTTTCTGCCTCATGGAGGCAGGAAAACTGGCTTGTGTCTCGCCTGAGGAAAGCGCGTGGAAAAGAGTGATTTTTTACGTTTACTTCAACTAATAGGTTAAGAAGCAATCATTTTCTAATCATCTGAAAAAAATAATGAAAAAAGAATTTTTATCTCGGAGCTTCTTCATTCAAGTTTAACCGGTACAACCGCGCCTCCGCATCCTCCGGTTCAAACCGGGGGTCACTCGTGAAGCAGAAAACCTCCGTCACTTCAATCGATACATCTGCCACCCGCAACTGTTTGAGTAATCGTCCGGTCAGGTAAACTTCCGCTGATTTAGGCTCCGCCCGCCATTTGCTGACAGATCCAATCGGAACGATCGTAGCGTCAGGACGTGCCATCAAAAACTGGCGGTCTTCTTCATCCGTAAAGATGGTCGCTGACGCCGGTAAACCGGTAATGGCATCCGCCAACTGGATAGTTGCCGGTTCAATTGTCGCTTGGCGGTACAAGGCGATACTTCCCATCACCAATTGAATACATAAAAATGGGACGAGCCAACGCACTGACAGATGGCGAACAAGCAGGAAGACGAGCAGTAAGACGAGAGGTAAAACATGGCGTGGTTTATCAATGTTTTGGGCCAACCAGACCCAAAGGAAATAACCAGTACCGGTGACGCTCCACCAAAGAGGAAGCGGACGGATTCGTTGGCAGAATAAGAATAGCCCTGAAGCAAGACCGAGCCAACTTGTAAATCCTAAACCATGCCAAACGATTTGTTTGAGTGTCAATCCAAGTCGTTCAATCAACGAGGCTTCGTCCGTTTGTGCCGTACCGCCCCAGTCCGAAAAGTGACCCGTCACGAAACTGAGTGACAATTGAGCGAAGGACGCGGGTCCCCCGACCGAGAAGGCGACCGGTAACAGCCAGGCAAGTTGTGCCAGGAGTAACGTCGCCAGTTCGGACAGGAGTTGCCAGTAGTCTTTTCGGGTTTGCCAAAGTAAAAAGAGTAACACGATTCCGAACGGCGCATAGGATAATCGTGTTGCCATCAACAGTCCGAATAAGAGGTACGGCAAAAGACGGAAATGACCGTGCCGAGCACGTTCGACACTCCACATGAAACAACAGAGGACACCAAGTGCAAGACCATCCGACATCCCGGTCGCAGAGATGACGACGAGTGAAGCAACCGAGATGACAGTGAAAGCAGCTAGTAAACGTGCCGTATCAAACGACTGACGTTTCAACAGCAAATATAACGGAATCAGTCCGCTCGTGAAGCCAAGCGTCGAGACGATGCCAAGCGCACGGACGGGTTCAAGCCCGAGTCGTGTGAGACCTGTCGCGAGTAAGATGAAAAACGGGTACCCCGGAAAATGTGGCTGCAAATTCGCCAAATCATACTGTCCAACCGCTAACGTAAAGTTGGCGATGTCGTAGCTTGCGACAAACGGGCTGACCAGATAAAGATGAACACCCAGCAATAGTGAGATGGCGAAACAGAGCGTGAAAAAAAGCGATCGTCCAAGTAGACGATCGCTCCGAACGGTCAAGAAACCTCCTGAAGTTTTTTGGCTGCTTTTGGTGTTCGATTTTGACGCATCAGCATGAAACCGGCAAACGCGAAGTAGCCCCACCAGGCGATCACTTGCTCAAGTGATGGATTATGGCTGTAGCCGAACATCGCACCCATAAACGTACCGATTTGTCCGCTGATTAATGTCGGATTGCCTGTATCGCGCAAATATTGAATTTGGTCGATGTAGTGTTCCGGCATAAACCCGACGATGTTATACAAGGCTGCCGGTGTTCCATCGGCATTCGTCAACAGGCTTCCGAGCAGTCCAAGGTCTTGGAAACGTCCAATCGTTTGGACGAGCATGCCGGCAGCAATAAACAGAATCAGGATGCCTGTCACTTGGAAGAAACGTTTGACTGGAATCTTCATCGTTCCGGAAACGAACAGGTAACCGAAGATTAAGGCGAGCAAGAGACCGGACACGGCACCATAACTCGTCAAGACTTTCTCGATTTCACCGCCGGAAATGGCAGCGAAGAAGAAAACCGTCTCGATGCCTTCTCGGACGATGACGAGGAACGAATGAATGATCATCGTGATGGCACTGCCTGTCGAGACCGCCGCCGCGACTTTTGCCTGCGAGGCCTGTTGGTTTTCTTTCGCCTCTTTCCCCATCCAGAGCACCATGTGTGTCAGTAAGATGACGGAGATCATCATGATACCAAGACGCAAGTACGTGTCGCTACCGAAGCTTGCGAAACTCGTAAAGACGACTTGGAATAAAAAGGCGACACCGAGGCTCGCGAGCAGCGCAAGTCCGACTCCGGCATAGACCCATTTTTTATATTGCGGTGCGTTGAGTCGATCGAGATAGCCGAGAATCAAACCGACGATCAAGACAGCTTCGAGACATTCACGAAGCGTAATTAAAAACGCTTGAAAATCCATCGTCCTTCCTCCCTAATCAGTGATGTTGACGTTTCTTTTTTCGTTGACCGATGATGACGATGACGATTAGAACGATGACAAGACCAATCGCAATCGTTTTCCAAATCTCATCTGTTCCGAAGGATTGTCCGAAAATCGAATCCTCTTCTTCAAATAAACCGGTTTTTTCTTCTCCGGGTAAAACGAATAGTGGTGTAATTGTATCTTCGATTAATGCAATGTTTTGATCAAATGTTTCTTTATCACTCGTTTTTTTCCCGACTCCGAACAGTCCGGGGTTCCCGAGCGCAGTAAGTGCATCGTCAAACGCAGTATACAATGCATCGGACGTTTTTGCATCTGTGCTTTCTTTGACATAAGGAGCAAGTACATCATATGTGCCGCGTGCTTTCGCAAGTAACAGCTTCGCCTGTCCGAAGTCTTCGAACTGCTCATCCGCAAAATGAAGACGACGTTCGATGTTTTGACGTAAGGCAACGCGATACGCCTGTTTGGCATTCTCTGCGTCTTCTTCCGCTAACGCAGCATCAATTTTTTCCTTCGCTTCAGGGAAGTAAAGTTTAAATTCTTTATCATACGCGTCAATCGTTTCCTTCGCAAGTGCATAATCTTTTTGATCGAGCTGTTCCTCAAATTGTTTGTAAGCTTCCGCAAAAGCTTCTTTGCCCGGGTCACCATAGCTGTAAGCAAACGCCGATAAAGGAGTCGCGAGGAGACAGAAGAAAACAACGACCGGAAGGACTAAACGTTTTATCATCCGAGATGCTCCTTTCGTTCAAAACGTTCTTCAATCGGTAGTGCAACGATTGGTCGACGCCACTCTTTGTAAATGGCAGGGACCACACGTTGAATATAGTTCAAGCGGATAAAAGATTTTCCTGATTCACGTACCCGGTAACGAATCGGTACTTCTTTCAGACGGAATCCTTTACGGACGAGATTCAACGTCAAGACTTGCGCGTAGTTGTAATCGTGGATGATTTCCGCGTGTTTGCAAGCAGCGCGTGAGAAAGCACGCATCCCGCTTTGTCCGTCATGAATTTTTCGTTTCAGTAAAACACATTGAAGCCACGTAAAGACGTGATTCCCAATATAGCGATAGAGGCGCATTCCGTCAATCGTCCCGAGGAATCGTGATCCGAAGACATAATCCGCATCGTTCGCTAAGATCGGTCGAACGACGTCCGGAATTTGATCGGCCGGGTACTCGTTGTCCGCATCAATCATCACGGCGACGGTCGCATCATGGTCATAAGCGCGATACAATCCTTCGCGGACCGCAGCGCCAAGACCACGATTTTGTTCGAACCGGTAGACTTGAGCACCGTTCAGGGTTGCGACGGTCGATGTAGCATCGGTCGATCCATCATCGATGACAATCGTTTCGACGGGGATTCCGTCAATCTCATCCGGGATTCGTTTTAAGACGAGTGGGAGAGAGGTTTCTTCATTGTGAGCCGGAAGGAAGACGACGATTTTCTTCATGAGCGTTCCTCCTTAAAAGCTTCCGTCAACAATACGCCACGACTGTCGTGCGGGATATCGGCACCAAGCAACTTCGTAATCGTTGGTCCAAGCGACAGGATATGCCGGTGTGTATCGACCTTGCGACCAGCATGAATGTGTTTGCCATACATCCAAAATGGGACGAAACGTTCTCCTTCGTCGAGGTGACCATGCCCGCCGATCCCGTCGGCTTGACCATGATCGGCCATGACGATCAGTGTCGCATCGTCTAACTTACCGAGACGATCGAGTTCTTCACAAAACTCTGCGAGTAGCGCATCGGCTTCCTCGATTTTTTGAATATATTCCGAGTAGAGCGTCCCGCGACTATGACCGGTTTGATCCGTTCCGATTAATTGGATTGCAAGCAAATCCGGATCTTCTTCGTGAACGATTTGCTTGGCCCGTTCGATGATGTTGCGGTCGGCGACATCATTATGCATGACGGCTGTCACGGTACTGACGTCGGTCGAACCGAACGCATCGACGAGGTGGGCAATCCCGAGAATCTTGCCGGATTTATTGACGGCACGCAACCGGTCGAAGACGGTATCCGTTTTGACACCGGTCGTATTCCAGACCATGTTGGAATGAATTCCGTGATCTTCCGGACGTGCTCCCGTGAACATCGAGCTGAAGCAGACGACTGTCCGGGCCGGGTAGACGGTTTCCATATTCGTATATTCCGTTCCTTCTTGACGCAATCGCTCGAGAAACGGAGTGTTCGCAGCCATGTATCGGTCTTTTCGCATCCCGTCGACAATCAAGACGTAGACTTTGTCTGAAGTCGGCAAGCTGACGTCTTTTGTCGGCTCAGTCGGAAGTTTCGGTTTCCAGTCGAAGAGATAATGGTGGAGAATCCAAGCAAATAGTAACAATCCGGCAGGGAACAAGACGTACGACCAGTCAAAGGTCGGATTGATTGACGCTGTTTGCCAGTAGGCAAGTAAGAGTGCGACTTTCGGTAGTTGTTCTTGCGCGTTACCACTCGTCGAGTCACTGTTCTTGAGGACGAGTTTCCAAAAACGCGTGAAGTTGAGCCAGTCCGTTCCAATCCGTAAATGGTAATAAATCGTTCCCCAGAAGAAAATCGTGAAGAAGAAATAAAGACCTGCTCCGTAAGCGAATAGGGGCAGGAGCCGTGTATCCGTTCCTTCAAGGAATAACCAGACGATGACGGGCATCCATAAATAATTACGAAGGAACAGCGGGAAATCAAATTTCCAGTACAGTACGAATAAAGGCAACGTCACTAAAAATCCGAAGCCGGCACCGCTCAGTGTCTGTTGGAACAAAAGGCAGTAGCTGAGGAAGACACCGATTGTAAAAATCGGGGTGAATGGTTTTCCTTCATTCAACAGATTCCACATACGGGCTGCGACTTTTTCAAAACGTGAAGCACTTTTCATGAAGATCCTCCTTTCTGTTGATTCTTGAATTGGCGAAACAGTAATGTGACACTACGGTGATGTCTGACCAAAAAATACAAAGGTGCGATGAAGGCGAACGCATATTTGAACGTGTGCGTCATCAAGGCAAGTTCATAAGGATGGTCGACGCCTGCCGTCTGTAGAACCGTTCCCATGGCGAGCTCATACGTGCCGAGACCACCGGGGGTGAATTGAGCAATTCCGGACAAGACACCGGCACTCATCGCGATTAAGACGAGGGGGAAGGGAAGGACAGCGTTCACGCCTAAGAATAAGCAGTAAACGGCGCCCGCTTCCAAACACCAAGCGAGTGTGCCATACCCGATTAATGCGTACATCGTCCGTAAAAAAGGGCGGACGACGACTAAGGCGAGTACACCGAGCACAATCGCGATACCTGCAGGAAGAGCTGTTTTCGTCGCGAGCAAGCCGAGCGAGACGAAGAATCCGAGGACGACCAAATCAATGCCGCGCTGTGCGACAAGGATTGCCGTTGTCCGTTTTAAGGGACTAGCGATGGCACGTGCCGTCAGCAGGCGAACACCTTCGCCGAGTTTGACGGGTGACAAGTGATTGACGGCAAGGCCGAGATAGAGGCTCGTCAAATAGATTGGCAAGGGTGCCTGCCGCTGATCAGCCACGCGCCAGGCGACAGCGCGGACATAAAAAGCACCTGCATACAACAAGCTTGCGAGTAGCGTCCAGTAAGAGCGTGAAAGGGTGCGCAAGTAATCATAGAGGACAGGTAACTCGAGCACGAACCGAATTAATAAAAAAACAACCGCAAGCGTCAAGAGGACGCTTGCGGTTGTACGGATTACATGCGCCCGAGATGCCATGTAATCATCCGCTCGAGTCCTTCATTCAAGGTAACGGAGGGCGTGTAGTCGAATGCTTGTCGTGCAGCTTCCGTATTACTCCATGTCATCGAGACATCTCCTTCTCTTTGCTCGGTGAACGTTACCGGAACACCGTATCGCTCACTGAGGGACCTGGCAATCGTTCGGACCGACTCCGGTCGATTCGCCCCTAAATTATAAGTCCCGATTGCGCGCGCTTGAAGTGCTTGTTCCATCCCGCGTGTAATGTCATCGATGTACGTGAAGTCGCGTACCGGGTCACCGAACACGACAAGTTCTTGACCACGAAGCGCTTGTTCGATGAAGCGGTAAAGAGCCATATCCGGGCGCCCGGATGGTCCGTAGACCGTAAAGAAGCGGAAGATCGTAACCTGTAATCCATATAGGTTTTGATAGGCATTACAGAACGTCTCGGCACTATACTTTGCCGCGGCGTATGGACTGACGACTTGACCGGTCGCCTGCTGTTCGCTCAACGCACCTGTCTGCTCCCCGTAAACCGAAGAAGAAGAGGCAAACAAGACTTGCTGAATCTGATGTTGTTTTGCCGCTTCAAGGACGGTCACCGTCATATCGATATCTTCTTTGATGTAGCGATGCGGCTCACGTAAAGATCCGGGAACGCCAGGTAAAGCAGCAAGATGGAACAGGGCATCGAATTGACCGGATGAACACCAGGCATCGAGTCCGACGTGGACATCTGCTTCACAGATGTTTACGCCAAGTCGTGTCAGCTCCGCTGCCCGTTCGCGTTTCAAGTCGCTTGCATAATAATCGGTGAAGGCATCGATGATCGATACGGTATGACCACTAGTACGCAAACGAGTTGCAAGTGCAGCACCGATGAAGCCAGCGCCACCCGTAATTCCGATGTTCAAAGGAAGTTCCTCCAATCGTCTTGCTTAGTTGAACGTATCGAGCGCATCGACGATTTTTTTGCTCACCGTTTCCGCTTCTGCGTCATTTTTTTCGATGAGATCGTACCATGTGTTAGCGTCAGCAAGAACAGCGTCTGCCTCTTCTTTACCGAGACGATTTTCGAGGGTCGGCTTCATCGCGATGACGAACATGTTTGCTTCCATCGCTTCGACACGTGCTGTATCGACATCTTTCGCTTCGAGTGCTTCCATTGCTTCTTCATGATAACCGACGACTTTCTTCGTCAATGCTTTGGCGAAGAGTCCTTCGATCTCTTCATAAGAGACGTCTGCTGGTTTTGTTTTTGAGAAGTCGTATTGTTCTTTTAGTTTTGCAACGGCGGCTTCATCGCCACCGGCAAGTGACTCTTCGATTGCGAGTAAGAATCCGTAGCCTTCTGCTTGTTCCATTTGTAACTCTTGTTCGTCGGCACCGGATTTAGCGCCATCCTCGATTTTTTGTGCATAACCGAGTGCTGCGAGATAGAATGAACGGTAAATCGACTTATCCGTCAACTGTTTTGCGACTTTAAAGTCAGCGACGTTTTCAGCCGAGATGGCGTCTTCTTGTGCTGCGAGACCGGACGTGATCGCTTGTGCGATGGCTTCTTCGTTTTTGAAGTCATAACTCGCATCGCGCTTTTCGGCTGTCGGGATGAAGACAGTTTCCGCCATGTTTTTGATATTTCCTAACGTCGCCATGGCGTCATCCGTTTTTCCGGCCGCGACTGCTTCTTCTGCTGTTGCTTGCATTGATTTTTGGAGTTTATAGAAGTAAGACTGAAGTCCTTTATCGACAAGCTGACGGGCAATGTTCTCATCCAAATCCTTTGATTCGACGCCTGCGAGGGCAGAAGTGACGACTTGTTCGATTTCAGGAGCGGCAGTTGCGACGCCACCTTTTAACTTCGATTCATAACTCGTCTGGACCATCTTCCAATCGATGGCTTGTCCTTCTTTCGCTTTATCGAGTTCTGTCTTGATTGAGCTGAAGAGTGTCAATTCGTCCGTTAATGTCGTTGCGGCGATTCCGGCATTCGTGTTTTTATCAGACGTTTGCTCCGTTTTGTCTTCTTTTGGAGCTGTCGTTGTTTCTTTTTCATCCGTTCCGCAAGCTGCGAGTAATCCGGCTACCATAAAGAGTGACGCTACTTTAAATCGTTTTTTCATCTGTCTCATTCCCCCAGGAAAAATAAAATTATCTACAAAATGATGTCGTTTTCACAATTCTCACTATAACGAGAATAATTCTCATTGTCAATTGAACTTAAAACAAAAAAATGGCTCCAGAGAAATCTCCGGAGCCATTTTTTTTAAATATAAATTATTGAATTTGGTCATACAATTTCGTTAAATACGCGTACACTTCGTCAGAGGCTTGGAACATCATGACCGAGTGGCCGAAGATGGCAGCCGGGTTGAAGCCGTGATCTAAGTCGATTGTTGAAGCAATCGTTACGTCGCGATCGCTATCGAGGACGACGCGGAAGTACTTGAACTCTTGGTTGAAGTCATTGATTGCGTTTAAGATAGGAAGATCTTCGACACCGTCTGGAACGTGCGTAACGGTACGAGCGAATAACTCAACGTCCGTCGTCGTTTTACTGAAGACGATCATCATCATCGGCTCAGCGCCAGCTGGTGTTTTTTCTTGTGTCATAAAGAAGACGTGTGTTTCATTTTCACGTGCTTCCATTGGAATGCCTTTTTCGACTAAGAACGCTTGGAATGCTTCCAAGTGTTGTTGTTGAACTTCCGTTACCCCGTTTTCGTTTGTTCCTTCTTGATTACGTTCTGGGTGAAGCGGTGTGACCTTGTTGTCCTCATTCGTTTCGTTCGAGTTACGGTCCTGGTCCATTTTAAATCCCCCTTATAGATACTGTAATCTCAGTTTCAAGCATTTTAAGAGGAATTGCAACTAATGTCCGTTATCATTTAAAGAAGAAACAGTTTGAAAATAAGACAAGTATGTGAAATGTAGAGCAAACTACTTGAAACCACATACCTTAATGGGTATATTGTAAAGCATAGAGAGTACGATTCGATTTAGGAGGAAAACAGACATGAAAACAATCATTGTTGGTGGAGTAGCAGGTGGAGCGACCGCTGCAGCACGATTACGCCGGTTGGATGAAACGGCGGAAATCATTTTGTTAGAACGTGGAAAAGAGATTTCGTTCGCGAACTGTGGATTACCGTACTATATCGGGGATGTCATCAAAGACCGGAACAAGCTACTCGTCCAAACACCTGAGGGGATGCATGCCCGGTTTAACTTGGATGTTCGGAATCTGTCGGAAGCGATTCAAATCAATCGTGAACAAAAAACGGTCACAATCCGTAAAGTCGATACAGGTGAAGAATATGAGGAGTCATATGACAACTTAATTCTTTCACCAGGAGCAAAACCGATGCGTCCATCAATTCCTGGTATCGAAGAAGCGACGAACATCTTTACGTTACGTAACATTCCGGATACGGACCGGATGCGTCAATATGTCGATGAGAACCGTCCCGCACGTGCCGTCGTCATCGGTGGGGGGTTCATTGGACTCGAAATGGCAGAAAACTTGGTCGAACGTGGTGCGAAAGTCACATTGGTTGAAATGATGGATCAAGTCATGGCACCGGTCGATCCGGAAATGGCAGCCATCGTCCATGAACATCTACGCGCAAAAGGGGTCGAGTTGATTTTATCGGATGGTGTCGCCCGCTTTGAAGAGGCAGGGAGACGTGTTGTCTTGACGAGCGGCAAGACGATTGAAACGGAAATGAACATCTTGTCGATTGGTGTCATGCCGGAAAGTAACCTTGTGGCGGAAGCAAAACTTGAGTTGGGAATCAAGAATACAATCAAAGTCGATGACACGTTACGGACATCTGATCCATCGATCTTTGCGATTGGTGACGCCATCGAAGTGAAAGATTACGTGACAGGAGAGGCGATGCATGTTCCACTCGCGTGGCCGGCGAATCGTCAAGGGCGTCTCGTTGCAGACATCATCGCCGGACGCGACGTCAAATATACAGGTGCGCTCGGTACAGCCGTCGCAAAAGTATTCGATATGACGGTCGCTTCGACCGGAAATAACGAAAAACGGTTGAAACAGTCTGGTCGCCGCTATGAAGCGGTTCATCTCCATCCGGGTTCGCACGCCGGTTATTATCCGGGTGCCAGTCCAATCTCAATGAAACTCTTGTTTGATCCGATTGACGGAACGATTTACGGCGCGCAAGCGATTGGGATGACGGGTGTCGAAAAACGGATTGATGTCTTAGCGACGGCAATCAAAGGTGGATTAACGGTCCTCGACTTGCCAGACCTTGAATTATCATACGCACCACCGTATAGCTCGGCGAAAGATCCCGTCAACATGGCAGGATACATCGCTTCGAATATCGTGTTAGGGGACAGCGAAAACGTCCATTGGCATGAAATTGATCAAATCGTCGCAGCCGGCGGATTGTTACTCGATGTCCGTGAACCGTCTGAAAATGAACTCGGTTCGATTCCGGGCTCGGTCAATATCTCATTACCGACGCTTCGCACGTCACTCGACGAGCTACCGAAGGATCAGCCGATCTACGTGACATGCCAAGTCGGATTACGGGGATATGTCGCGAGTCAGCTCCTTAAACAAAACGGCTTTGAGGTGAAGAACTTGAGCGGCGGATATAAAACATGGGCGACGGTCAATCGCGATCAAGAAGCGCGAAACCAAGCACGGGAGGAAACAGCAGTGACGACGATTAAAAGTGAGCCGAAACAAGCCGTGAAAGCAGAGCAAATCACGCTGCTCGATACATGTGGATTACAGTGCCCGGGACCAATCGTTGAATTAAAAACAAAGATTGATCAACTGCAGGACGGAGACCAAGTCTTCATTAAAGCATCGGATCCTGGTTTCTTACCGGACGTCCAGGCATGGGCAACAAAGCTCGGACATACCGTCCATACGGCAGAAATGAATCAGGGAATTGTCGAAGTTTTACTTGAAAAAGGGCAAGGACAAACGGAGCAACACGTGACAACGGCACCTGTCGCAAAAGCAGATGACGCGACGATGGTCGTCTTCAGTGGTGATCTTGATAAAGCACTTGCGTCATTCGTCATCGCACAAGGTGCACAAGCGATGGGCAAACAAGTCACGATGTTCTTCACGTTCTGGGGACTGAATGTCATTCGTAAGCCGGATGCACCAGCCGTCGACAAAGCACCGATGGAACGCATGATGGGGATGATGATGCCGAAACATGCCGGTGATCTTCCATTATCCAACATGAACATGGCAGGCGCCGGTCAAAAAATGATGAAAAAAGTCATGAAGGACAAACAAGTCGATGCGCTAGAGACGATGATGGCAAAAGCGCAAGCAGCAGGCGTCCGGATGATTGCGTGTACGATGTCGATGGACATCATGGGGATTAAAAAAGAAGAATTGTTAGATGATATCGATTATGGTGGGGTCGCAAGTTATCTTGGTGCGACAGACGATGCCAACTTAAATCTATTCATCTAAAGAATCGAAAAGAGCCCTTCCGCGAAAAGTGGAGGGGCTCTAAGTGTTTGTCTAAAGATGGAGGGGGTGACTAATTCAGATGAACATCCATCCTTGTGACGGACGTTTCCGCCATCCTCACTTTCCTTGGGCGGAAGGTAAGCCGCGGCAGCCCGCATTTCATGCGGTCATGCCGGGTCTTACCTCTTCCTGACGGAAACGCGAATCACGTTTCCTTTTCCCATAGGAGTTGAGGATAAACGTTTCCGTCCTCCGTTAATCGAATGGCCGATGATTCCACTTCCACGGAATCATCGGCCATTTCGATGTAAATGCTTCTTTTTCACGATGGCTTAGTGTGTATTTGGGACACGCATGAAAAAGTCCTGATTCCGTTTAATTGGTAGCCGTCCCTCCTTTTGAGTGAGGCCGTTCTTTTTTGTTCACAAACGAAAAACCTCACATCTAATGTGAGGAAATGGATGGAAATGCCTCGTAATCAGAAGTTGACTGATACAACTGTATTTGATTTTTCAAAAAAACTTTCGTATTATAGAACACATGTGAAGAAATGTTACATAAGAGAGAAGTGGGGGAGCCTGTATGGAGAAACAACTGATGGATATCGTAACGAATATTAGTGATGTATTATGGTCGAGCGTCCTGATCATCTTACTTGTTGGCTTAGGCATTTATTTTACGATTCGCATGGGATTCGTCCAATTCCGGATGTTACCTGAAATGTTACGGTTACTGTTCCAGGGAACAGATAAAGGAAAGGATGGCGTCTCACCATTCCAAGCGTTCGCGATCAGTACGGCTGCACGTGTCGGGACCGGGAACATTGCCGGTGTTGCGACAGCCATCGCACTAGGTGGACCCGGTGCCGTCTTTTGGATGTGGCTGATTGCCTTGATCGGTTCAGCGTCAGCATTCGTCGAAAGTACACTTGCTCAAATTTATAAAGTCCGTGATGAGAAGGCATGGCGTGGGGGCCCTGCCTACTACATGGAAAAAGCGCTTGGCCAACGGTGGCTCGGAATCGTCTTCAGTATCTTGATTACAATCTCGTTCGGGTTTGTCTTTAACTCGGTTCAATCGAATACGATTTCATTGTCACTTCAAAGTCAGTATGGCATCGATAAGATGTGGATCACGATTGCACTCGTTTTATTAACATCACTCGTGATTTTCGGTGGAGTACGTAGTATTGCAACGGTCTCTGCATTCCTTGTTCCGATCATGGCGGGCGGATACATTTTAATCGCCCTCTTCATTATGATTACGAATCTTGAATTGTTGCCGAACGTCTTCGGCTTGATTTTCCAAGAGGGACTTTTAGAGTTCAAGACGCTTGCTGGCGGAGCAATTGGTGCTGCAGTTCTTAACGGAATTCGTCGTGGTCTGTTCTCGAATGAAGCCGGTATGGGTTCTGCTCCGAATGCTGCTGCGACGGCTGAAGTGTCACACCCCGTCAAGCAAGGTTTGATTCAATCATTCGGTGTATTTGTTGATACGTTACTCATTTGTTCGTCAACAGCGATGATCATCCTCGTCAGTGATGTCGCGACGAAAGACGCGAACGGAAAAGCAGTTGCCGGGATCGAACTCGCGCAAAACGCACTCTCGACTCAGGTCGGAGTGTTTGCGACGACGTTCATGGCACTTGCGATCTTCTTGTTCGCATTTAGTTCAATCATCGGAAACTATTATTACGGTGAATCGAACATCAGCTTCATTAATGACAATAAAACACTGATGATGGCTTACCGTGTCATCGTACTCGGGATGATTGTCTTCGGTTCAGTCGTACAGACGGCAGGTCTTGTCTGGGCGCTTGCTGATATTTTCATGGGCTTGATGGCAGTCGTCAACTTGTATGCGATTTTCCGCTTATCTAAAATCGCGAAACTCGCACTTGATGATTACCTCGAACAACGAAAATCCGGAAAAGATCCGCGTTTTTATGCGAATTCGATTCCGAACTTACCAGGTAAAGAATCTCTTGAGGCGTGGGAAACGGACGAATCAAAAGAAAAAGCGATTTAATCAAAAAGAACCGGCATTTTGCTGGTTCTTTTTGCATGTAGACAACGTGCTATCAGAAGGTGAGAGCGTTTTTTTTCGTTGCTTTTTAGTACGCAGATTCTAAAAAAATTACTAAAGCATCGAAAAAATGGGAATAGCTATTAAAGAAACGAAGAAAGGAGAGGGAGGATGGAAAACGTACATTACGTTCGTGTCGCGGATGCCGTTTGGGATTCGTTTGGTGACGACCCGCATATCATCATGGACTGGATTCTTTTTATCCATGAGACGCAGCCGGATTATGAACAGCTATTTGCTCTGGAAGACACGGCAGCCCTCTATCACTTGATGAATCAAATCGATATCTATATCGATCAAGAGACCCATTACAACTTAGGTCGAGCGATTGTCGGTGAAGAGTTGATTGTCAACGAAACACAAGCAGCAATTGTCGGGATTCTCCCTCTTCCGTTAATCATCATCTCAGCAGAAGTCATGCGAAATTTTGATCGTCGGTCACTTGAGACGATTTATGATGAAGCGGGGCAACATGGAGAATTCGACGACGTGTGGGAACAGTTTGCTGATTTACGCGCATACTTCAGCAAGGCTGAAACGACAGAAGAGACGATTCTTATTTATTACGCTTAAAAAAAGACTGCTACGGGATAGGTCCCGTCAGCAGTCTTTCGTGTATCGGTCAGTGGATTAAAAGTCAATTTCGTCAGGGTCCGGTCCGAGGCGGACTTCTGTCGCGAGACGATCGATTTGTTCGAGGTCGTCTGCATCGAGTTGGAAATCAAACACATCGAAGTTTTCAGCAATCCGTTCTGGTGTGACTGATTTCGGAAGCGCAACGATTCCGTTATCGAGGTGCCAACGTAGAACGACTTGTGATGGGCTCTTACCATGTTTTTCAGCAATCTCTTTGAAATCATTGATTTCAAGGAACTTACCTTGCATGAGTGGGCTCCATGCTTCGACTTGAATGCTGTGATCTTGCAAGTACTCATGCAATTCATGCTGTGGAAGTTGTGGATGAAGCTCGACTTGGTTGATCATCGGCGTCATGAGTCCTTCTTCAGCAAGTGTATCGAGATGATGTTCTTTAAAGTTCGATACACCAATCGCCTTGATTTTACCTGCTTCGTAAAGTTCGACCATGGCTTTCCATGCTTCGACATAACCTTCGACCGGCCAGTGAATGAGATAAAGATCGAGATAATCGGTTTCTAGTCGCTCAAGTGACTCAGCGAAAGCCTCTTTCGTCCGTCCGGCACGAATGTCATCGTTCCAAACTTTAGACGTCAAGAAGAGTTCTTCACGTTTCACGCCGCTTTCTTTGATTCCTTTTGCGACACCACGTTCGTTTTTGTAGACGGCAGCCGTATCGATATGACGGTAACCGACGCGAAGTGCTTCTGCGACGGCAGCCGGTGCTTCCGTCTCTTCATCGACTTGCCAGACACCGAACCCGATCTGTGGAATCGTGATACCATTTGAAAGTTTTGCGTATTGCATGTATATACTCCTCCTTCAATGAAACTAGAATATGGATTTGCCTGTTCAGTTTAGCATGAACTTAGCGGAACATCTGTTTTGATGCTCATAAGCAGGGAATATAGAATGGGAAAGAGAAGAAAGTCTACTGATGCATAAACGAAGAGAGGTGTAATATCATGGTGAAATCGATTAAAAAAGTACCAAAAGGAGTCTGGACAAGCATCGCAGCACTATTAGGTGCTCAAGCCACGTTCCTCTTTCTTGGTGCCCGCAAGACAGGACGCAACCCATGGGTATGGGGGGGAGCAGGACTTGTTCAATTTCCGCTTCCGGCGATTGCCTATTTCATTTTGAATCGTCAAGAAAAACAGAAATAAAGTGAACCCCCCGTCGCAGACGAAGCGACGGGGGGTGTTTGTTTTACGACATGTTGTTTTTCTGTGCGGCATCACTCTTCCGGCGTGGGAAGCCGAAGAAGATTGCCAGTGATCCACAAACGAACAGTAAAAATGGATAGAACAAATAAGGAATCAGTTCGGGTGACGCCGTTTTCGTCAATTCAGCGGCAATCAAAAGTTGCGCTCCGTACGGGATGATTCCTTGAACACCACAGGAAAAGAGGTCGAGGATACTGGCTGACTTCTTCCGGTCGATGTCATACGTATCCGCGATTTCAGCAGCGAGCGGACCGGCGACAAGAATCGAAATCGTATTATTTGCTGTTGCGAGATTCGTTGCACTGACGAGGGCAGCCATACTGAACTCAGCTCCCCGGCGTTTCGAAATCTTTCGTGTCAGCGTTTCTTTGAGATAAGCAATTCCACCGTTATAGGTGATCAGGCTGACGAGTCCACCCATCAGCAACGTCAAGATTGAGATTTCTGCCATCCCCATCAATCCGTCAGACATCGCGAGGACAAATCCACTTACTCCGAAACTACCGTCGATCATTCCGATGATGCCTGTCAATAACGTCCCGCCGAGTAAGACGAGAATGACGTTGACACCAAAGAGTGCGAACACGATGACGGAAAGATACGGAATCAGCTTATAAAATTCAAATGCTTTCGCTTCGACGACATCTCCGGAACCTGACACGAAAGCGAGTAAGATGACAGTGATGACGGCAGCAGGCAAGACGATTAAAAAGTTCGTTCTGAATTTATCACGCATGTTCGTTTTTTGTGTCCGGACAGCGGCGATTGTCGTATCTGAGATAAACGATAAGTTATCACCGAACATTGCTCCACCGACGACGGCAGCAGCGGCGAGTGCGACATTGACACCCGTCGCGTCATGAATCCCGAGTGCGATCGGTGCAAGGGCAGCGATTGTGCCGGTCGAAGTTCCCATCGCCATCGAGATGAAAGCGGCAATGATGAACAATCCACTCATTAAAAGAGACTGGGGTAGGAAACTGAGTGCAGCGTTGACGGTCGCATCAATGGCTCCGATTGCATTCGCTGTTCCAGAAAATGTGCCGGCGAGTAAAAAGATGAAGACCATGATCATGATGTCCGGATTTCCGGCACCGCGGGCAATCCGCTCGACGGTCTGGTTGATGTCTCCCTTAGATGTCGCAGCAGCAAAAATCAAGGCGATTAAAGCTGCAATCAAGATGGGGAATTTGTAAAAGTCGTTATAGAAGATTCCTGCACCGATGAATAATACAAGGAAAACGAACAAGGGGAACAACGCCCATTTGTTCGGCGTAACCGTTTCGTTCATGTGAATCACTCCATTTCTTCAGCATACAAAAAAAGACCCCTTCGCAAGAAAGAAGGAGGTCTTTACTGAAAAAGACGCTCTTCTTATCTCTCAAGCCATAGCTTGCTGGATTTGGCACAGTACGAATCAATCGTCCGCTGCCGAAACATCATTGGGCCAGTCCCTCCGTTTCTCGCGATAAAAAGAAGTCATTTAGTTGTTTAGTCGTTGTTTAAAACACGTTTATTACCCTAACGTATCTTTTAATGCTTGTCAACTGTACCTTACTGCAGTGCTTGTTTGAGCGTCGTCACGTTTTCGTTCATCAAATCAAAGTACGATTGATCTTGTTGATCTTTTGCGACGGACTCGAGGTTATGAATCGTAATCGATTCGGCACCGATTTCTTTTTGGATGACACGGGCGACCTTTGGCGACACCGTCTCTTCGAAGGCGATATAGTTTAAGTCATGCATCTCTGCTTCCTTGACGATGGCAGCCAGCTGTTTTTGGGACGGTTCGTCAGACGGTGAAATACCGGCAATCGGCAGTTGCGTGAAACCGTAACGTTCCGCCAAGTACCCGTATGCGGCATGCGTGACGAGAAGCTCCTTTTTCGAACCGGAGTCAACAGCTTTTTGTAAATTTTGGTCGAGTTCATCTGCTTGTTTGTTAAAGAGTGCGAGGTTTTTATCAAACGTTTCCTTCCGGTCAGGTGCTTCCTTTGCTAATGCGGTCGTAATCGAGTCAGCCATTTTCTTGGCGTTGTTCGGGTCGAGCCAAACATGCGGATCGTATTGTCCATGATCGTGCGACTCTTCTTCAGCCTCGTGATCATCATGGTCATCGTGTGCGTCTTCTTCGTGCGTATGAAGCGAAGCGGAAGCTTCGAGTAAGTCGATATTTTTACTTGTCTCGACAAAACGAATGGAATTACCGGCTAAACTTTCCTTAATCTTTTCAGAGTACGGCTCAAGGGTTGTGCCGGTAAGTAAAAATAGATCGCCTTTCGCAATCGTCGTCAGTTGCTTCGGAGTCGGCTCATACGAATGCGGGTCGGCGCCAGGGGGAACGATTAATTCGACCTGGACGTCCTTTCCGCCGATTTCTTTGGCGATGGCTGCCGTGGCGAACGTCGACGTATAAATTTGCAATTTACCGTCTTCGTCTGAATTTGAAGTCGATGAGCCGCATGCGGCGAGCAGACTGGCAGTTACTGTCGCGATGGTTAACGCTGGAATGATTTTTTTCATATATGAACCCTCCAAGATAATTAAAACGTAATTGTTCCGATTTGGACTTTCTAACTATATCCGACGGAAATTAAAGCGTCAAGTCGGAATGTTGTGAAGTTCTAGTTCAAAATAAATCGGGTAAGAGAAGAGTAGAAGTGAAATCGGAATGAGCCTTGGAGGTGATGAGGTGAAACGTGAAACAGCATGGTTGATGGGTGGCGCCGCTATTTTGACGACGGCTGCTGCTGGTGCGAGTATTTGGAATAATTATGGAGCCTTACTCAGATGGACGGAGCCGGTCTTGCCGCTTACCGAAAAGCAATTAGCACCACGAAATCTTTTATACAAGACGGTCAATCAGCAGGACTTGACGTTAGATATTTATTATCCGCCGGGAGAAGGGCCGTTTCCGGTCGCGATTTATGCTCATGGCGGCGCATTCGTTCGTGGAAACCGTGATGATGTGTTTAGTTTTGCTCCAATCATCGACCGGTTTTTAGAACTCGGGATTGCCGTTTGCAGCATCGACTATCGTTTATTTGAGGATGGCAGCTACTTTCCGGACAACCTGGAAGATGTTCGAGATGCCTTATGTTTTTTAAATCAACAAGCGGATGAATTACGCATCGCGCGCGGTCGGATGCTTTTATGGGGTGATTCAGCAGGTGGAGCCCTAATGTTGACGACGGCGCTTGCTCCGACTGAATTTATCGGCGAACAGGCGGAGGCGCATCTTCCTTTAATCAATGGAGTCATCGCCTTGTATCCGCCGACGAATTTTCTGTTGTTTAAATTCATTCAAACCTGGATTGCCCATATCAAGTTTTATGGGGGTGGACGGGAAGAATGGCGACAGTTGATGATGCGTGTCTCCCCGGCGACACATTTAAGTTCCGACTCGCCGCCGATCATGTTGCTGCACGGAAAAAAGGATCCGATTGTCCCGTTTGCTCAAGCACTCCACTTTGTTGAGAAGGGGGCGGATGTCGGGGCGGATGTTCGATTATTCTCTTTCCCGAATGGTACACATTCGCTGGCGAGCTTTGCCCAAACTGAAAATCCACTCAAAATTGAACGTTTGCTCGAACGAATCGAAGCCTTCAGTTGTCAAGTGCTTGTCTTACCGAAACGAGAGGCGCTTCATTAGGAAACATGATACAATCAGTCATATTTCTTTAGAAGGAGACTGCAATATGACGGAAATTTGTTTAGTACGACACGGTCAAACGGACTGGAACTTAAACGAGCGGATTCAAGGACGTGAAGATATACCGCTTAACGAGACCGGTAGAAAACAGGCGGCTCTCAGTGCTGCCTACCTGGCAGAAGAACAGTGGGACGTCTTGATTTCAAGTCCGCTATCGCGAGCTGTCGAAACTGCTGAAATCATTGGTCGATCGATCGGTCTAAGCTTGACGGAAACGGATGAACGGCTTGTCGAGCGCGAATTTGGAACGGCTTCCGGTGAACCGGTCGCCGGAATTTACGAAGCAGTGCAGGCAAATGATGCAGAGCGCGTCCCGGGGCTTGAAACGGAAGCGGAAATTCAACAGCGTGTCTTCAGTGCGGTTGAAGAACTGACAGAAAAATATCGAGGAAAACGCCTCTTAGTCGTCTGCCATTCGCATACGATTAAAGCGGCACTCTCCTCGATTGATGAGACATTCAGTTACCGGACGCCGTTAAAAAATGCATGTGCGAATTACATTCGTTTTTCCGACCGTTATGAGATTGAACGGATTAATGTAGCGGACCATATCACAATTTGAACATCAACCTTCGACGGTTGCCGGATGTTCTTGTAAGTACTGTTTAAACGTTTCTTTCGCGATGCTCGTGATATGAGTACCACGTTTAGAGCGTCGGTCTTTATATTCTTGAATCAGCTCTTCGCCAGTAAAGTTGTCTTCGACGACTTCACGCAAAATCGATTCGGATAAATCATTTTTCATCATGACCATCTTACCGGTAAAGAGATAAGAGACGCCTTCGCTCAATTGCGTACTTTCATAAGGCGTGACGATCATGGCGGCGGGGTCATTGTCCGGCCGTGAAATCGTGATTTCAATCAAAGCGCGCAGCTTTTTCTCGAACAGTTCTTTCAAAATCGGTTGATCGGTGTCGGTGACGACGATTTCAGCGACCCACTGGGCGGTTTGGTCGGTACTCACCGTCAGCCCATCTTTAATCTGAACGGGGATTGTCGTATCTCGCCCTGATTCATCCATGAGAATACGTAATGTACACAATTTAAAGGTTTTCAAAAAGAACTCCTCCTTTTGTTGTTCGTACGTGATTTTCTTCAGTATAACGTGAGTCTGTCGCCTGCGCGAAACTTTTCGTAACGTCTTCGAGTCGAACTATGTTTAAATGGAACTAGAAATCAGAAACAGGAGGACCGTTTATTATGCCGCAAGCACTTATAGGAATATTAGGAATCGTGGGGATTATCTTACTTGCCCATCACATCATCATGTATTGGCATGCTGAGCCAAAAGATCGCCCGACGCTTGCGTACCGCATAGCGCTCCTGATCGCCTGTTTGCTTCTTATCAGTGGAAGTGATCATTTAATTAGTATCTTTTACGCCGATTCTCTTGCTGAGTTCGGTCAACGGATTACCTATATCGTCTTCATCGGAGGTGCGCTTGGTTTTGCGTGGTACTTTCGTCAACAAATGGAACAAGCGACAGCCAAAATGACTGCTCACCCAAACGAAACAGCCCACTTCAGTTGAAGGGGCTGTTTTTAGCGTATAGAAAAATGAGAGGGAGATGAAAAGGTAGCCTTTCAAGACGTCCGTCAAGAAGCTTGATTCTTGAGGCTGCTTGATTTTGTTATTTTACACCACTTGCGAGGCGTGTTTTCCGAATCATGTCGAGTTTCAGTTTCCAGAGACGGTCGCTGAACGTGACGGCATAGATTTCAGGTAGACGTAGACGTTTGTACTCTTCCCACAGGCGTCCGATTTGCTGTTCGTGGAACTGACGACTTTCTTCAATCGTCGGAACGGTATACACGAGTTCACCGTCCTTAAAGATCGGTGCAAGTAACCGTTCAACCTTAAAGTTTTCAATCCGGTTCCGGAACGACGGGTCACGGACGTCAATCAAATCGACGAAGTCGAGTTGACTCGGATCTTCATCGAGTAACGTGATGTAGTCGCCTTTGAACTTGTTCGTTTCCGGGTCGACGATGCGGTACGCCTCCTTGATATGCGGTGTCGTCGTCTTCGCTTTTGAAGACGAAACTTTGATGACGGGTGCAAGTTCGCCGTCAATTTCGCGGGCGACGAGTTTATAGACCATGCCGAGCGCCGGTTGTTCGTACGCCGTGATGCCGCGTGTTCCGACGAGGAAGGTGTTTGCCTGTGCCCCTTGGATGCGAAGGTCTTGAATGACATATTCGTCTAAATCACCAGACAGGACAATTTCGACGTCGAGTAAGCCGGCTTCATCAAGCATCTTCCGGGCGCGTTTTGATAGGTAGGATAAGTCGCCGGAATCGATTCGAATCCCGCGTAACTTATGTCCGTCTGCTGCGAGTTCTTTTGCGACCGTGATCGCGTTCGGGAGTCCGCTTTTAAGCGTATCGTACGTATCGACGAGCAGTGTCGCCTGATCCGGATAATGCGATGCGAACGTCCGGAAAGCCGTCAACTCATCATCATGAAACTGGATATCTGCATGCTCCATCGTTCCACCACATGGGATACCAAAGTCGCGGCCGGCCGACGCGAGGCTTGTCACGTCGAACCCGGCTAAATAAGAGGCACGTGTTCCGAAGTAAGCAGCATCGATTCCTTGGGCGCGGCGTGAACCGGCTTCGAGGAATTTCGCGCCTGGTGCCGACTGCCGAATCCGTGCGTATTTTGTCGCAATCAACGATTCGTGATTGGCGATGTTCAAGATGGCCGTTTGCAGTAACTTCGCCTCAAAAATCCGTGCTTCAATCCGGACTAATGGTTCGTTCGGGAAGACGATTTCGCCTTCTTTGACACTCGAGAGGGAGCCATTGAATTTAAAGTTACGTAACTCATCCTTGAATTCATCCGGGAACCCGATCATCGTTTGAAGATACGTAATGTCTTCTTCTGTGAAGTGGAGTGTCTGGATATATTCGATGATATTTTCAAGACCGGCGAAGACGACATAACCACCTTCGAATGGATTGCTGCGGTAATAGACGTCAAAAACAGCACGTTCATTATGGCGCCCTTCCTTCCAGTAGATATACATCCATCTCGGAAGATAGAGGTCAGTATGAAGTGCAAGATTACGTTGTAACATGAAGACAGATCCCTTCTTATTCGCCGACGACTTCTGCGCCGATCGATTGTTTAAAGTGTGTGAGTGCCCAGTCGTGGCCGGCCGCATTGAAGCTGGCGACGGCGTCAGCATGGACGACGATTTTATAGCCGAGATTGTACGCGTCGACAGCAGTGTGCAAGATGCAGATATCTGTACAAACGCCGACGAGGTGAACTTCTGTGATATGCCGTTCACGAAGACGTAAATCTAGGTCCGTCCCAGCAAAGGCGCTATAGCGCGTCTTGTCGATGACATGATCCGCAACACGTGCCATCTCTGCGACCTGTCCGAATAAGTCCCGTCCGTGTGTTCCCCGAATATTATGAGGCGGGAAGAGGACGGTTTCCGGATGGAATGTGTCGCCTTCTTCATGAAGGTCGTTTGCAATGACGACATAATCGTTCGTCGAAAATTCATCCATGAGCGATGCGATGCGTCCTTCGATGAGTTGACCCGGTTTACCGCAAGTCAGCTTACCTTCATCGGCGACGAAATCAAACGTATAATCAATAACGATAAGAGCGCGCATGAGCGATAGCCCCTTTCCTGAATGGGATATAGTGTTCTCTTTCACATTGTACTCTATCTCACTTCGAAGGCAAAAGGAAGAAATCGAACGAGTAGAGGTATAAGAAGTAAGGAAAGTAGGGTATAAGGTATAGGACGAAAACGATAGTAGAGGAGGAGAATGGAATGGAACGGTTGAATGAGTATGAGGTAGAAGAACGTTTAGAAGGTCTGAATGACTGGAGCGTCGTCGATGACGAAATCGTACGCATCTACACATTGGATTCTTTTCCGGCGGCACTTGATTTTGTTCAAGAGGTCGGTTCTTTAGCAGAACACTTGAATCATCACCCGCGGATCATGATTGATTATAAACAGGTGACGCTCGCCGTGACGACACATGATGCCGGCGGGTTGACTGGGAAAGACTTCGAACTCGCGGAGGCCTGTGATGCCATCTAAACTATTCATTACATTCGGTAGCGGTAACTTTGTCGACCAAATTCGCTCGCGTGATGCTCAAATTCGGGCAGCGGGTGGAAGCGGAGAAGCATTACTCTGGATTGAAACGGACGGAAAGTCACCGTTTCAAAGCGGGAACAGCTATACACTCCTCGAAACGCGTGGTAATTTTGATGAGAAGGGGACGATTTTTTACTGGTCGATTCCGGCAGATCAAAATAGCGGCGATCTTTTCATCCATCAGGTCATGTCGGACCCGAAAGTACTCGGGGCAGAATATGGCAGTTTTCAAGCCTTACGGATTGCCCGCGTCGAACGGGCGACGGATCTCGTGTTATTGATTCAATTCAAGGACGAAGGAGATGCGTCACGTTACGCAAAATCAGTTGAACGCTTGACGGTTGATCAGTATGCTGAAGAGGCAGGGAAGTCGTTTGCGCCTTCTCCAATTATGAAACGTTATCAACTTGTACCACCATTACATTAAAATGACACAGGGGGAAGAACCAGATGAAAAAGAATTATTTTGTACTCGCAACAGTAGGTGGCGCACTAATCGGAGCAACACTCTCATTACTTCATAAAGATACGCGCCAAGCACAAATCGAAGCGACGAAGCGTGCGTTTGGCGGAGCCGGCACACAACTTTCGGCAGTCAAACAAGATCCAAAAGGACGTTTTGAAGAAATTCGTGCCCTCTACACAGATAATCAAGAAACCATCCATAATCTGATTGACGATGTGAAGGATCTTGCGGAATCTTTCCGGAAGTAAGAATAAGAAAAAAGCGCCGAGTCTGTTTTCCGTAGTACGGAATCAGACAAGGCGCTTTTTTGTAGATTAGATGAATCGCGCGAGTAGACCGAAAACGGCAAAGGCAACGATGACATAAAACACGATGCGTCCCGTTTGACCGGATCCTGTCGAGTGAACGACATGACCACCGAACGTCGCCCGTTGACCCGTATTAAACGGACGTGTGAACGGAACAGCGCTTTTTCCGAAGATGAATCCAGCTAGGAATCCGAGGAGGAAACCATACAAGTGACCGAAGACGGAAACGTTCGAGCCGATCAGTGTAAAGACGGCCGTGATGGCACTAAAGATGTAGACGAGTCGTGCATCTTCGACAGAAATGATCGTCCGACGAAAACGACCGAGATAAACGTAAAAGCCAAGCAAACCTAAGATGGCTCCAGATGCTCCCGCCTGTCCATAAAATAAGTTATCGCTCAACGTGACATACGTCAACACGTTAGCGAGCGTTCCTACAAGCAAGTAAAAGATGGCAAATTTCACATGCCCGATCATCCGCTCGAGCGCAGGAGCGAAAATAATCAACGCAAACGTATTAAAGGCAATGTGCCAAAAATCGTAGTGTAAAAATGTCGCCGTGACGACACGCCACCATTCGCCATTCGCGATGAATAAATTAATCGCTGAACCATAACTGAGTGGAGAGAAACCAAAGCCGAGTAACTGATTCAACTGCTCGATGACAAACAGAGCGACTTGGATTAAAATGAACAACGAAACGACCGGATAAGAACGTGTGAACGTTTGTAGATTTTCCGTTCGACTAAACATGACAACACCTCGCTTCACTTTCATTCTATATGAAGTGGACGAAGAATAGAACTGTGGAGGCGTAGGGAATGATTTATGGTATCGGTCTTGACTTGATTGAATTAGAACGCGTTCGTCTGACACTCGAACGTCAACCCCGGATGCTGACACGTATTTTGACGGATCGTGAACAAGCGCGGTATGAAACATTGGCGAACGGACGCCGACTTGAATATCTCGCGGGACGGTTCGCTGCAAAAGAAGCGTTTGTCAAAGCACTCGGCACGGGGATTGGGCGAGAAGTGTCTTGGCGCGATCTTGAAGTACTAAATGAAACATCAGGTCGCCCTATCATGACGGGGCCGTTTGACGGTATGATTCATGTATCGATTACGCATTCGGATCATTATGCGGCAGCACAAGTCTTATTAGAAAAGAGGGATGGCGATGTACCGACCGACGTGGATTGAAATTGATCGTGCTGCGATTGCACACAATGTACGCGAGATAAAGGCAAGAATCGGCGACCAATCGATGATGGCCGTCGTCAAAGCGGATGGCTACGGGCACGGTGCGATCACTGTGGCAGAAATTGCATTGGAAAACGGGGCTGACTTACTTGGCGTCGCTCTTCTTGAAGAAGCAATCGAGCTGCGCGAAGCAGGTATCCAAGCACCGATTCTCATGCTCGAGACGTTATTGCCGGAGCATGTCTCCGTCGCTTCGAATTATGATGTGGCGGTTCCTGTATTTTCAGCCGAGTGGTTACGGCAAGCAAAACAACATCTGACGGAAATCGATTCGCTTCGGATTCATATTAAGGTCGATAGTGGGATGGGACGGCTCGGTCTGCAAACGATGCAAGAACTGGATGAACTTTTAATGGAGCTCGATTCTGATTTGCTTGAGCTCGAAGGAATTTATACACATTTCGCGACAGCGGACGAACTGTCGAGCCGTCTGTTCGAACAGCAACGGACGACGTTTCTCGGCTTCGTCGAACGCGTACCGCACGTGCGATATATCCATGCTGCGAATTCTGCTGCTGCGATTCGACTCGCAGGTCAGGATGACCCGTTTAATATCGTCCGCATCGGGATTGCCCTTTACGGCGCGATGCCGTCTGACGAGATGATTCCATATTATGATTTCCTTCAGCCGGCATTTTCGTTGAAGAGTCAGCTGATGCAAGTCAAGTGCGTCGAACCCGGACAGACGATCAGTTATGGGGCGACGTACACGGCACCGACGGACGAATGGATCGGGACCGTCCCGATCGGCTACGCCGATGGGTGGTCGCGACGTTTTCAAGGGTACTCACTCATCGTAGATGGTCAACCGTGTGAAATCGTCGGTCGTGTCTGTATGGACCGGTTAATGATTCGTTTACCGCAGGAATACCCTGTCGGCACAGAAGTGACGTTAATTGGAACGGGCGCGCCGATTGATGAAGCAGCCCACTGGTTAGGGACGATTAACTATGAAGTCCTTTGTCAATTTTCAAAACGTGTGCCGCGAAAATAAATTTAAAAAACCATCAATATGATGGCAAAAAAATGTTATTTCTTTGAATTTTGATTGTATTTTCTGAATTCGACTGATATATTGAAGTAGAAAGTGAGTCGTTCGTTAAGGTTTCAGTGAATCTGGAGGTGCCATTATCTTGGTCCAACAACGGGAAAAGCAGTTTGTTGAGCGAAATGTAGCGAAGGAGACGATTGGGATGAAGTCGAACCATACGACCGAAGAACGCAAGCGTCAGCTACGTGAGGAATTGAAGCGTGGTTACGAAGAAATGGCAGCAATCAATTTATCAATCGTTGGTGAAATGTTCCAGATTGAAACGGAGGCGGAGTTCTCGCTCCTACGTCAAGTAAGCGGGGTGTAAGCTTTGATAGTCAAACGTGGCGACGTGTTTTATGCAAATTTGTCACCTGTGGTCGGATCGGAACAAGGAGGAGTACGTCCTGTCCTTGTCCTACAAAATGATATTGGTAACCGATTCAGCCCTACTGTTATCGTGGCTGCGATCACGGCACAGATCGACAAAGCCAAACTACCGACCCATGTGGAAGTATATCGAGAGCGACACGGATTAGAACGTGATTCGGTCATCCTACTTGAGCAGGTCCGTACAATCGATAAGCGCCGTCTGACGGATAAGGTGACACACCTGGATCCTGAGACGATGATGAAAGTGAATAGTGCCGTTGCAATCAGCTTAGGCTTGATTGATTTTTAGGCACCTACATAGAAGCACGAGAAGAGTCGATACATTTGTATGCGACTTTTTTTGACTAAATTTTTAAAAATAGGTTTAGAAGTGTTTTAATGCGGGAAATATACTTAAGTGACTTTTTTTAAGGAGCCACTTTATTTACAATCAACTGATGAAACAGAGAGAAATCATATAGCATATTTCCTTGAGGAGGAACTTGAAGATGGATTTAACAATTAGAACAGAGCAACTAGATGGTCAGACGCATCTCTATATCGTAGGAGAGATTGATACGTATACGGCACCAAAACTTCGTCAAGAACTCGTTCCCGCTGTAGAAGCAAATGATGTCGTCGTTCACTTGGATGAAATTCATTACATGGATTCGACAGGTCTCGGTGTATTCGTCGGAGCGCTTAAAGCATCGAAGAAAAACGGTACATCGTTTACGCTTGTTGGTGTTTCAGAACGTATTCGTCGTCTTTTTGAAATTACAGGTCTTTCAAGCATCATTACAATCGACAGTGGTGTACGAGGTGGTACGCAATGAAAAACGAACAACTTGAAATGACACTACCTGCAAAACCTGAATACGTGGCAATCGCGCGTTTGACGGTTTCAGGTGTCGCAAACCGCATGGGCTATACGTATGATGATATCGAAGACATCAAAATTGCTGTTTCTGAAGCATGTGCGAATGCTGTTCAACATGCTTATGAAGACCAGCAAGACGGATCAATGGGCTTAACATGTAACGTTTACCCGGACGATCGTCTTGAAATCATCGTCAAAGACAACGGTGTGACATTTGATAAAGATAGCGTCAAACGCCAAAGTGAACCAATTACGGATTCGCACGATCTAGACTCACTGCATGAGGGGGGACTAGGGATCTTGATGATTGAGGCATTGATGGATCAAGTCACGATCGAAAAAGCAAACGGCGTCACTGTCCATATGACAAAATATATGAATAGAGATGAGGTGGGTCAAAGTGCCAGCAAAGTCTCAACAACGCCATCACAGTGATGACGAAGTCCTTCGACTGATTGATCTGTATCAACAAGATGACCAAGATGAAGAAGTCCATGCCGCGCTACTCGCCCGTTACTCGGATCTCGTCGAGGCACTCGCCCGTAAATTCTCACGTGGCCGTCCGATTCATGATGATCTCGTTCAAGTCGGGATGATTGGATTGCTTGCCGCGCTTCGTCGTTTCGATAAAGAGTTTGGGCGAAGTTTCGAATCGTTCGCTGTCCCAACAATCATCGGGGAAATCAAGCGATTCATTCGCGATAAAACATGGAGCGTCCATGTTCCGCGTCGAATTAAAGAGCTAGGTCCGAAGATTAAGAAGGCTGTCGAAGAATTGACGACTGAACTACAACGTTCACCGCGAATCGACGAAATCGCTGCGCGTCTTGAAGTGTCAGAGGAGGAAGTGCTCGAAACACTCGAAATGGGTAAAAGCTATCAAGCGTTATCCGTTGATAGCTCGATTGAAGCGGATCAAGAGGGCAGCACGGTCACTTTACTTGATTTAGTCGGTAACCAGGAAAATGGTTATGACTCGGTCGACCAAAAGCTGATTCTTGAAAAAGCATTTGCTGTACTGACAGACCGTGAGCGTTCGATTCTTGAATGTGCGTATTACCGCAACATGAGCCAAAAAGAAACGGGAGAACTTCTCGGTATTTCGCAAATGCACGTTTCGCGTTTACAACGCCGGGCGTTGCAGAAATTACGAGAAGCGATCAAAGTAGAACCGAATGAAGTATTCTCGAAAGACTGATGCCATGGCGTCAGTCTTTTTTTCTGTCGATTCTTCGGTATAATGAGGGGGAGGTGAGGAAAAATGGAGAAGAGAATCGCAACAGAATTGAATTTACGACCCCAGCAAGTGAAAGCCGTCTTACAGTTGACGGAAGATGGAGGAACAATTCCATTCATCGCACGTTATCGTAAAGAGCAAACTGGTGAGCTCGACGAAGTCGAAATCAAGGCGATCCTCGATCGACATAAAAGCATCACGCAACTCGAAACTAAACGTGACGATGTCCTTCGGAAAATCGAAGAGCAGGGTGTGATGACCGAGGCATTGAATCAAGCGTTGCGTGAAGCGACGACGTTACAACAGATTGAAGACCTATACTTACCGTTCCGTCCGAAACGACGGACGAAAGCGGAAATTGCACGAGAGGCAGGGCTCGCGCCACTCGCAGAGTGGCTCCGTTCGCCGAAACCCTATGAAGAAGCGGGCTTCAAAAAATTGTTCGCAGGGCTTGAAGAAGCAGAGGCAGTCGCTGGTGCAGAAGCAATCATCGCGGAAGAGTGGGGCGAACAAGCAACTGTCCGCGATTACATTCGTCAAGTGACACACCGTGCTGCAGAAATCGTGACGAAACAAAAAAAGGATGCCGTCGATGAGAAAAAGGTCTTTGCCCAGTACTATGAGTACAACGAGCGGGTCCGTCAAATCGTGCCGCACCGGATTTTAGCAATCAACCGGGCGGAAGCCTTAAAAATCGTGTCCGTGAAAGTCATGTTAGACGAGCAGCAAGTATTGCCATACTTACTTCGTCCTTTTAATCGGTTGCCCGAACAAAAGCGCCAGCTTGTTGAAGAAGCAGTCAAAACAGGATATAAAAAATCTGTTTTCCCGGCAATTGAGCGTGAAATCCGAAATGAATTGACGGAGAAGGCGGAGAACCAAGCGATTGAAGTCTTTGGTAAAAACTTGCGCCAACTCTATATGCAACCACCGATGAAAGGGAAAGTCATGTTAGGACTCGACCCGGCTTACCGGACGGGATGTAAGTGGGCAGTCATTGATCCGACGGGTGAATTAAAAGAAGTCGGCGTTATTTACGTCACGATGTCTGAACAAAAAGCGAAGGAAGCCCGTACTAAATTATCAGAACTGGTGAAGAAATATGGTGTCGAGCTGATAGCGATTGGCAACGGGACGGCATCCCGTGAAACCGAATCCTTTGTAGCGGACTGGATTAAAGGGCATACGGAAGTCGCTTTTACGATCGTCGACGAAGCGGGTGCAAGTATTTACTCGGCTTCAGAAATCGCACGGACGGAGTTCCCGGACCTCCAAGTCGAGCAACGTTCAGCGATCTCGATTGCCCGTCGTCTTCAAGATCCGTTAGCTGAACTTGTTAAAGTCGATCCTCAATCAGTCGGGGTCGGTCAGTACCAGCATGACGTGACACAAGTGAAATTAAAGGAGACACTCGACTTTGTCGTTGAGACCGTCGTTAACCAAGTCGGTGTCGATGTGAATACGGCGTCTGAGTCCCTGCTCGGGTATGTAGCGGGAATCACGAAGGCGACAGCGAAAAAAATCGTCGAACGCCGTTCCGAACTCGGGGCATTTGCTTCACGGAAAGAACTGTTAAAAGTGCCGCGTCTCGGAGCGAAAGCATACGAGCAGGCAGCCGGTTTCCTTCGTATTCCTGAAGGGACGCATCCGCTGGACCGGACACCGATTCACCCGGAACAGTATAAAACTGTCGAACAACTGTTTAAGCAGCTTCAGTTAGCGCTGACGACCGTCGGGACGGAAGAACTCCGCACGAAGTTAGCGGAACTTCCAGTGAAGGATACGGCAGAACAACTCGAGATTGGTGAACCGACGCTCCGGGATATCATTGAAGCCTTGCAGCGTCCGGAGCGTGATCCGCGGGAGGCACTGGATAAACCGATTTTACGACAAGATGTGTTATCACTGGACATGATTCAAGTCGGAATGGAGTTCCAAGGGACCGTCCGGAACGTGCTCGACTTTGGAGCATTCGTCGACATCGGTGTAAAGGAAAGTGGACTCGTCCACATCTCGAAGTTAAGTAACCGACGCGTCAAACACCCGCTCGACGTAATCGCCGTCGGAGAAATCGTGACGGTCTGGGTGACGAGTGTCGAACCGGAACGTGGCAGAATCGGTTTAACGATGGTCAGTCCATCATGACGAACGAACAATTACAGCAATACGTCGAGCAGCTTTCGCTCGACGTGTTTGCTTTACCGTTTAGACACAAGGCCGTTTTTAATGAAAGACTACGCACGACAGGTGGCCGTTATTTTTTGACGGATCATCATCTTGACTTTAATCGACGCTATGTAACGGACGCCAAAACCTTTCGTGGCATCGTAGTTCATGAACTTTGTCACTATCATCTTCACCTCGCAGGACGGGGACATCGTCATCAAGACCAAGACTTTAAAGACTGGTTGATGAAGTATGGTGGCTTACGGTACAGTCCGCGATTAGACGGAGACGAAAAAAAATCGCATCAATACGAATGTCATAAATGCGGTACATTATATAGAAGGAAAAGAAAGATGAATCCGGAGAAGTACCGCTGTGGGAAGTGTCGTGGAAAGATTTTTTACAAAAGTAGTTGACGTTCATTTCGGAGCGTGATAAATTATAGAAGTCGTCAAAACGACAGCAACTAAACAACTTATCGTCACTAAAAACTTTTTTAAAAAAGCATTGACGGCAAGAAAGAAAGTTGCTACTATATAAAAGTGCTCCGAAACGAACACAACATTCCGCAATAGCTCAGTGGTAGAGCAACCGGCTGTTAACCGGTAGGTCGTAGGTTCAAATCCTACTTGCGGAGCCATTATCTTTTGGAGATGTACCCAAGTGGCTATAAGGGGCGCCCCTGCTAAGGGTGTAGGCCGGGAAACTGGTGCGAGGGTTCGAATCCCTCCATCTCCGCCAGACCTCTTATGTGAAAATGTTACTTGAGAATAATTATTGCATATTTTATGGCCCGTTGGTCAAGCGGTTAAGACACCGCCCTTTCACGGCGGTATCACGGGTTCGATTCCCGTACGGGTCACCATAATGGAGGATTAGCTCAGCTGGGAGAGCATCTGCCTTACAAGCAGAGGGTCGGCGGTTCGATCCCGTCATCCTCCACCATTTTCAATTTCATACTTAACGTAACAAAAATGTGGTCCTGTGGTGTAGCGGTTAACATGCCTGCCTGTCACGCAGGAGATCGCGGGTTCGAATCCCGTCAGGACCGCCATTTTTGGGCTGTGGCCAAGTGGTAAGGCACTGGATTTTGATTCCAGCATGCGAAGGTTCGATCCCTTCCAGCCCAGTTTTCTCGTGTCATTAGCTCAGTTGGTAGAGCATCTGACTTTTAATCAGAGGGTCGCAGGTTCGAATCCTGCATGACACACCATTTTAAATTTTAATATTGCGGTCGTGGCGGAATGGTAGACGCGCTAGGTTGAGGGCCTAGTGGTGGCAACACTGTGGAGGTTCAAGTCCTCTCGACCGCACCATATCGCACCCTTAGCTCAGCTGGATAGAGTACTTGACTACGAATCAAGGGGTCGGGAGTTCGAATCTCTCAGGGTGCACCATATTTTGTTTGCTTTTGACGGGCCTATAGCTCAGCTGGTTAGAGCGCACGCCTGATAAGCGTGAGGTCGGTGGTTCGAGTCCACTTAGGCCCACCATTTTTCAAAACAAACAATGACGAACTTTGAAAACTGAACGATGAGGCAAAAACGTATCTTCGGATACAAACAATGAATGAAGCGCAAGCTTCGTCAACGTGACTTTTGGTCACAAAAACGAGCAAGTCAAACACTTTATGGAGAGTTTGATCCTGGCTCAGGACGAACGCTGGCGGCGTGCCTAATACATGCAAGTC